>CAWHCF010000031.1:0-216844 GCA_963827655.1 uncultured Acidobacteriota bacterium | reverse complement strand
GGCTGAGGTGGAAATCATCCGGAATTATCCCACCCGGAAAATAAGGTCGAGAGTTTTCGCGAAGCCCGGGGACCCAATCGGCAAATAGGGTAAGAAAGGTAAGGGGAAGCGTCCCCTCAAGCTCGGGGGGCGCTTCTGGTCACCGTCTGCAGTCGGCGCCGGGGCACACTACTCCCCTTGCAGCCCGTTTCCGTTTTGCGACGGCAATCGGCCGAACGCGCCGCAAGCTTCAGTCGATGCCATCAAACAGCCGGCCGGCGGCCCGCCAGGCAAGAAAATCCGCGTCATATTCTAGTGTGGTTGAAGAGCGGGGCGGAGGGGGACGCTCGGGCGGATCCCAAAGCTTGAGGTGGCGCAGGATTTTTTCGATGACGGCGGAGTTTTCGATGAAACTGATGATGCGTAATGGGCCGGAACATTTTGGGCACACGAGCGGATCTGCACACCAGACTTTGCGGATCAAGCGTGCCCAAGCCCGTCTGCGGTGGCGGCGGAAGTCGTCCTGATCAGGCTCGGGCAAAGGGGTCGCCACAGAAGTGACGCTGGCAGTGCATTGTTGTCGCTTGCGCCGTTGTCCGCGCGCTTTGTTACTGTAATAGCCGCAATACCTGACGAGCTGAAACCCTTTTTCGGGGATATGAGCAGTCAGAGCGGCGAGTGCATCCAAGGGGGAGAACCGTTGCGGGGCGGGGGCCGGCAGGTTCGAGCGGGAGGAGGCGCGAGCCTCGTAAGAGACGATGCCGGCGGCGCGGTCATAGTGGAGCCGGGCGAGAGAAAAGGGTGCGTGGACAAGGTACGATGCGAGCCGTTCGCGGGCGGCGCTGTCGCCTGCGACCACACTCTGTCCCTCGTAGGCGGAAAAGCCGGGATGGTGAAAGCGGTCCAGAATGTCCAGGGTGGCCTGGCCGATCCTGCCGCAGGCGAGGAGGTTTTGGAGCAGATGGTGGCGGAACAGGAGCATGAGCTGGAGAGCATCCAGCGCGGGGATCGGTTCAAAGCTGGCGTCGGCGGACCAGACTCCCCTGCTGGCGATGGCATGGATGTGCGGATGGAAATTGAGGCGGTCGCCGTAACTCTGGACTGTGATGACGACGCCGGGGAGGGCAGAGGGATCGGAGGCAACCTCCTGGAACATCTCCCTGAGCGCCTGCCAGGCCGATTTGCAGAGCAGGTCGAGTTCCCGGCGGTGGTATTTGAAAATGGGGCGCAGGAGCTTGGGGATGGTGAAGACGTACTGGGCGTGGCTGACCTGCTCCAGGATGTGCGTGTCGAGCCACTCCGCGAAAAGCAGGACGCGCTTCTGTTGGCATGAGGGACATAAAAGTCTACATTTACAGGAATAGGCGAGGATCGTCTGGTAACGGCAGCGCCCGCAGGCAAGCCGCGCGAAACCTCGATGCAGGTCTCCACATTCAAGATACTTGCGCATCACCTCGCCGACGACCCGGCGCCAGGGGCCGTACTGCTGATGGTAGCGCTCGTCGTAGACGCGCTCGAACTCCTCGTAATAGTCTTCCACCAGCGCAAAGAGAGAACTGTCGCGCGGGTTGCGCGGCTCGTAAACGGCTGCAGGTGCGATCTCCACGCCCTACATAACAGACAGGCGCGGAGATTGAGCGAGAAAGCTGAGACGGCCACATGTTCCGCGTGATTGGGTCGCTGATTTTCTGAACGGTCGACCGGGGCGGCGCTGAGTGACCGAGCGGGGCGCTCTAAGTCTAAGGATGATGCAATGGACACCTTTCCTGCTGGCCGCCCAAACCGCGGACGCCGAGTTGATGAGGACGCTGGCCGTGTTGGGCGCCGACCCGCTGCTGCCGAATGCCGACAACACCACGCCTCTGATAGTGGCGTCCGGACTGGCAATACGGTCCCCCCGGCGAGGACGCCGGAACCGAGAGCGAAGTCCTGGAGGCGGTGCAAGTGGCATTGGAGCTGGGCAACGACATCAATGCGGTCGACAACAACGGTGAAACCGCCATGCACGGCGCGGCCTACAAGAACCTCCCCAAAGTCGTGCAGTTCCTTGCCGGCAAGGGGGCCAAGATCGAAGTCTGGAATCGGAACAACAAGTTCGAATGGACCCCGTTAGCGATCGCCGTGGGTTATAGATTCGGAAATTTCAAACCTTCGCCCGACACAGAGGCCGCGCTTCGTGAAGTGATGATTGCCGCAGGAATAACTCCGCCGAAAACCGTCGCTGCCAAGACCCAGCAGATCTATTAGGCCTCCTTTTGCCTGGAGCGGGTCTCAACACCGGCCGCCAATCCTCCCCGCCGGTCGGTGCCGGCGGCTTCGGCGTCGTTAATTAATTCCGGCAAACGATCACGGATCATCCAGTTCGGGCTGAAGCTGCACTTCTGAAGCTCCTGGACCTGTTCCTGTCGAGCTACATCGACTTCAGCCTAAGACGGCGTCAGGCCGGGCTCGGTCATCACCTGGATCTCGGACCTAAGGAATTCGCCGACAGATCACGCTTCAGCCAAAAGGAGAGATGATCCAGGAATTCAAGATCCAGTCCAATGCAAGGCAGGGCAAACGCGACCAGGTCTGATCCGTTTCATTGCATCATGCTATACTGCCCACAATATGGGCACATTCTCAATCCCGGCCGGCCTTGCCAACATTCAGCGTCCCGAGCAACGCCTTACCGTTGATCTCCTGGTGGACACAGGCGCTACCTGGACCATGCTGCCCGATGAACTCGTAAAGCAGCTCGGATTGACACCTACGCGTCAGAGAGCGGTTACGCTGGCGAACGGACAACGGGTAGTGTATGCGGCGGGTCAAGTTGCCATCCAGCTGAACGGGGAAGAGGTGATCACGTTATACCTGGCGGGGCCTTCGGGCTGCCTGGCACTCTTGGGCGCTGTCACTCTCGAAGAGTTCGGACTCGCCCCCGATCCCGTCAGGAAGACTCTTGTACCTGTTGCCGGCCTCCTGGCCTGAATGGACGCAACAGGCTTTTGCGTTTCTTGGTGTCTTCGCGTCTTCGCGGTGAATGCTGAATCTCAAGGCAGGGCAAACGCGACCAGAGCGTCGCTGTAGGTCTTGTTGTACTTGTTGCCGCCTCCTGCCGCAATCACAACAAACTGCTTGCCCGTTTTTCCTCCCCTGAACGTCATCGGCGTCGCATGCCCGCTGGCTTCGAGCCTCGTGACCCAGAGTTCCTTGCCGGTATCTTTGTCAAACGCCCGGAAGCGCCTGTCGTTGGTGGCAGCAATAAAAACCAGGCCGCCGGCGGTCACCATGGATCCTCCCATGCTGGGCGCTCCCGTCGGTGGAATCCCCTTCGCGAGCAGAGCGTCGACCACCCCCAGAACCACCTGCCATCGAAACTCCCCCCGGTTCAGATCGATTGCCGTCAGCGTACCCCAGGGTGGCTTCTGGCAAGGGTATTGATTGGAGTCCCAAAAACGCCCATTGGGCGTGCCCTGAGAACGGTACGCCACCTTACTGCCTTCCGGGGCCTTGACCATCTTGAGGAACTGCCCGGCGTCCGCCGAGTTGACGAACAGCAGGTTGGAGACCGGATCGTAGGAAGCTCCTCCCCAATCGGGACCGCCGTTGGTTCCAGGAAAGATAACGGTATAGTCCAGACCGGCCGGCTGGTAAATCTTTCCGATTTTCGCTCCTTCCAGAAGCTTCAGACACTCGGCGCGCGACTCCGGAGTCACGTCGGTGACTTCGTCCGGAGTCATGCTCTGCCGGGCAACCGGCGGAGGTTTGAGCGGAAAGGGTTGCGTGGGCCACGCTTCCTCCCCAGGCACCTCGCTGGCTGGAACCGGACGTTCTTCAATCGGGAAAAGCGGTTCCCCGGTCAAGCGATTGAACACAAACAGGAAGCCCATCTTGGTAATCTGCGCCACCGCCGGGATCCCCCGAATCGTCACCAGCGTCGGCTGTGCCGGAAGATCGTAGTCCCACAAATCGTGATGAACGATCTGGTAATGCCAGAGCCGTTTTCCCGTGGCCGCCTCCAGGGCCACAAGCGAATCACCGAACAGGTTCTTTCCCTTGCGCTCTCCGCCATAGCGATCCGGAGAGGGAGATGTCAATGGAAGGTAGACGATGCCTCGGGACTCGTCGCAGCTCATGATCGACCAGACATTGGTGCCGCCCCGATTCCTCCAGGAATCTCCCTGCCAGGTATCGTTGCCGAATTCCCCAGCCCGCGGGACGGTGTGAAAGCGCCAGACCAGCTTTCCCGTCCGCGCATCGAAGGCGCGCACATCGCCGCTCGGACCCTGGGGTTCGCCGTCGGACACAACCGACCCGGTGATAACCAGGTCCCGGTAAATCAGGGGCGGCGAGGTCATGCCATACGTCCGGTTCGGATAGGGCTCGGTAAACCCGGCGCGCAGGTTGATCACTCCGTTTTCCCCGAAACTATGGACCGGCTTCCCGTCGGCGGCATTCAGGGCAAAAAGCCTGCCGTCGAGTGTCCCCACGAAGACCCGTTTGTCGCCGCCCCGGCCCCAGAACGCAACTCCGCGGTTGATGAAGAGATTGTATTGAGCCTTCTTGTCGATTTTCGGATCGAAGCTCCAGAGCTCTTTTCCTGATTCCGGGTCCAGCGCAACCACTCGCGAAAAAGGGGTGCTGATGTACATGACGCCATCGATTACGATCGGAGTACATTCAAAGGCCGAGCGTGTTGGATACACGGTTCCGTCGCTCATGTCCCCGGTGCGATAAGTCCAGGCAACTTTCAGGCGGGTCACGTTACCCCGATTGATCTGGTCGAGCGGCGAATAGCGCATTCCTCCCGGGTCTGCGCCGTAGTGGGGCCATTCCTGGCCGTACCCCTGCCGCATCAGAACACAGAAGACGAAAATCACACAGTGTTTGGTCATGAGATTTCCTCGACAGAAACTGACAGCTGACGGCTAATGGAATCTTCTTTTACCATATCCGGTCTTGATTCCGCACGCCCCATACGCTTTACTTAATACCTTGCAACTTTTCGGAGGTGTTAGATGCGTGTGCTTAAGATGCTCGCTGTAGCTTTGGGTTCGATAACCCTGTTCTTCGCGGCTCTCCCTGCGGTCGCGCAAACTACTTTTGCAACCATCACGGGAACTGTAACGGATTCCACGGGAGCCCTTGTCCCGGGCGTCACCCTGACTGCAACTCACGTGGCCACGAACGTCCAGGTGGCGACTCAATCCAACGAGGCCGGACTCTATACTCTGACGCAGCTCAAAGAAGGGGAGTATATTCTCCGAGCCCAACTCCCTGGGTTCAAGGAATTCGTCGCCAAAGATATCGTGCTGACCCCGCGCGATCTGCGCCGGATGGACATCCAGCTGGAAGTTGGCGGGGTGGATGACCTCAATAGAAGTCTCTGCGGGCGCCACCCTGATCGAAACTGAAACGGCTCGCATCAACGATACCCGCACGGCTTACGAGTTGAAGACGCTGCCGCTGAACACCCGGGGCATCTGGGCCTATCTTTCGGTCACCCCGTCCGTCCTGCAGCGCGCGGGAGGAAGCACGATCTCCTTCGCCGGGAGCCGCGGCAACCAGTCTCAATGGGCGATTGACGGGACGACCATGAGTGACGGCGTCGGCGAAACTCAGATCGGGCCGCTGGCCAACTTCATCGAATCTTTCAATGAAGTGAAGATCGATATGGCCAACAACAGCGCGGAGTTTGGCACCCTCGGAAACGTCACGCTCGTCTCCAAATCGGGGACCAATGATTTTCACGGGACCGTTTTCGACTACTACGTCAGCCCCTTTCTTCGAACCCGAAACCCTTTCGCATCGGAGCGGGCCACGGGCGTCTCGCACAATCTCGGCTTCGCCGCGGGAGGCCCCATCTTTCTCCCGAAGATCTACAACGGCAAGAACCGGACGTTCTTCTTCATGTCGGCCGAAACATTCACCGGCAGCCAGGCGACAGCCCAGCTCAATCCGACGGTTCCGCTCGACAGCTGGCGCCGCGGCGATTTCTCCGCCCTCGGCATTCAGATTCGCAATCCGTTCACCAATGAAATCTACGCCGACGGTCGCATCCCTTCGAGTGTGGTCAACCCGGTCACCAGGAGAATCCAGGAACGCTTCTATCCGCTGCCCAACTTCGGCGACACCAGCATCCTGACCTCCAATAACTACCGGGAGATCTTGCCGCGACCTTTCGACACTCCTTATTACATGGTGGGGCGCATCGACCAAAAAATGGGGAACAATGATTCGGTCTTTGCCCGGTATACGGTGAACCAGCAGAAGGTGGGGGTCTGGGAGGGGAACCTGCCGTCGTTCGGTCCGCGCCGCCAGTTCCGCCGCAACAAGGCCCTGACGGCAGTCTGGTCGCATACCTTCAGCCCCACTCTGTTGAACGAGGTCCGCTTTGGCCATACCTTCAATAACAATCCGCTCGAAGGGCCGCTCAACGGGCCGGAGGTCATCAGTGATCTCGGCATCCAAGGGCTCGCTCCCGACCTGCCGGACATCGGGGGCGTGTTCAAGGTGGCCTTCACTGGCGTCGGCCTGACCGGAATTTCTCAGATCGACTGGACCCGGCCCGGATTCCTGAACAAGATTCGACAGTTTCAGGACCAGGTCAGCTTCTTCCGTGGCAAGCACGGCCTCAGGATGGGTGTCGAGATTCGCAAGGTGCGCTGGGACAGCTCCAGCGCGAACGCCAATCTCTTCGGCAACGTGACCTTTGCCAATACCTATACCCGCGTACCCAATGTGACCGCGAGCGGCCACCCCTATGCCGACTTTCTCTTCGGTGTCCCGACCTCGGCTTCCCGGGCCTTCCCGCCGGTACTGGTCGAGCGCAGCCGCTGGATGTACGAGTACTTCTTCCAGGATGACTGGAAGCTGTCGCAGCGTCTGACGTTGAACCTGGGGGTGCGGTATGAGTATCACCCGGTCTGGGAGGAAGATAACGGGATGCAAGCGATGTTCGACGTCGTCAGCGGAAAGATCGCAGTCGACGACCGCGGCATCTCGCTCCTCTCGCCGCTCATCCCTCCGGGGTACGTCGATATCGTCAAGGCGAGCGACCTGGGGCTGCCCAGCCGCACGCTGGTGCGCAGCGACAAGAACAATATCGCCCCGCGCTTCGGCCTGGCTTACAAGCCGTTCAGCGGCAACGATACCGTGCTGCGCGCCGGCTACGGTATCTACTACGACACGACGCCTATCAATCCGACTCAGGGCGGAAGCCCCTTCGTGATCAGTGAGCCCGGCTTCACGAACACGACGCCGGCTCCGATCACTCGTGCTGCCGCAGGCCTTCCCGGCCACCGGCACGGGCGGACCCTCCACCATCGGGCTTCCCGCCGCCATCAATCCCGATCTGAAGATGCCTTACAGCCAGCAGTGGAATCTGACGATCGAGCACCAGCAGTGGGCTACCGGCTTCCGGGTTTCCTACATAGGGACGAACACGCGCCAGATGCAATACGACTACAACATCAATGCCCCTGTGGTCGATGAGCGGCTGTTCATCGATAAGCCGCGGCGCTTCCCCCTTTATCCCGGAATCTCCTACTTCGACCACGGGGCGAACCACAACTACCACGGATTCTCGATTGAAGCGGAGCGCAAGCTTTCGGGCGGGCTCTATTTTCAGTCGGGATACACCTGGGCTCGCGACATCGGCGACCAGAGGGAGGGGAGCATCGAGAATCCATACGACCGGCGGCGAGAGCGGGCGGTGGATCAGACCATTCCGACGCACCGGCTGACCAACGCGATGATCTATCAGCTGCCTTGGGGTCAGGGCCGTCACTGGCTCGCCAGCGCGCCTCGACCGGTCGATCTTGCGCTCGGCGGCTGGGAGATTTCGATGATCGCCTACCATCAAACCGGCATGTTTCTCACGCCGCTGATCTCGGTCCCCGACCCAACGGGAACGGCATTTACCACGGGAGCGAACCGCCCCTTGATCAGTATTCGGCCCGACCAGCTACGCGATCCCAACGTCGACAACCCGAACATCGATCGCTGGTTCGATCCTACCGCCTTTGGGGCGCCGCCGATCGGAGGTTTCGGCAACTCGGCGCGCGGTCAGGTCATCGGTCCGGAACCAACGTGTTTCACGTCGGATTTCACAAGTACTTCACCTTCTCTGAGAATCCGAACGTGCCGCGCTTCCGGATCGAGTTGACCTCGACCAATTTCTTCAATCACCCGAACTGGGCCAATCCCGACTAATCTGTCCAACGCCGGTTCAGTCGCGACTATCCGTGGGGTTGGTGGTCCGAACACTGCCTCGACGGGTGACCAGGCGGCCAACCGCTCGTTACGTTTGGGCTTTCGGGCTGAATGGTAGTTTCTTCTGCGTCTCGGCGTCTTCGTGGTTAATGCCTCGAAGACGCCGCAGACGCAAGGTTGTCCGCCTCACCTGGGCTCCTCGATTGTCATCACACGATCGGCGGGGACGTTGGTCATCTTCGATACTTTGCCCGACGGCCAGGCAACGGTTATTTCCTCGATGACGCCGGCTTTGCCCAGCCCGAAGTGGGCGCGAAAGTCGTTGCAGGACGCATAGCTCCCTCCCGCCTTGACCTCACGGATCTGGCGCATGCCATCGGCCGTGACCGTCACCCGCGCCCCAACGCCGAAGCGGTTACTGGTCGATCCTGCCAGCCGCACCAGAACCCAATGGTGGCCGGGCACGCCTTGATTCATCAGCAGCGAGGGCTGATCGTCCAGCGCCACAATCGCGATATCCATCTGGCCATCATTATTGAAATCCGCAAACGCCGCGCCGCGGTGCGATTTCGCAATCTGCAGACCGGGACCCGCTTTGCCGCTGACGTTTAACAGCTTTCCGGTCCCGGTGTTCAAGTAAAGCTTGTTCTGCTGCCGGTAGGAAATGTTGAGACCGTAGCGGTCGACCTGCGGATAGATGTGGCCGTTGGCAATGAAAACGTCCTTCAGGCCGTCGTTGTTGAAGTCAAAAAAGCCGACGCCCCAGCTCAGGTCCAGCCACGAATCGGCCGCTATTCCCGCAGTGTAGGAATCGTCCTGGAAGAGAGCCTTACCGGTATTGCGGCGCAGCGTGTTGTAGTCGTCGGAGAAGTTGGTAACCATGACGTCGAGCCAGCCGTCGTTGTCGAGATCCTCAAACTCGACCCCCATACCCGCCTGCGCTCGCCCGTCTTCGCTGAAGGCAACTCCGGTTCGAACTCCCACTTCCGTGAAGCGCCCGTTGCCGTCGTTCCGGTAAAGATAATTGGGAGTGGTATCGTTGGCCACGAACAGATCGGGATCGCCGTCATTGTCGTAATCGCCCAGGCTGTCCCGAGTCCGTAGAAACCCTCGGGATCAGCCACACCGGCCTGCTCCGATACGTCAGTGAATGACCCGTCGCCATTATTCCGGTAAAGAGTATCCCCCGCTCCCTTCAGGCCGCGCGGACCACAAGCTACAGGAATTCCGCGATACGAGCAGAACTTTCCGGTGACAGGCAGGCGATTGATGTCATAGTCCAGGTAATTAACGACGAAAAGATCGAGATCTCCATCGCGATCGTAGTCGGCGGCAGACGCGGCCGAAGACCAGCGTGGATCGCCGACTCCGGCGCGCGCCGTGCAATCCTTGAAAGTGCCGTTGCCGTTGTTCATGTAGAGAAGATCCGGTCCGTAGTTCGCGATGTAGAGGTCCTGGAAGCCGTCGTTGTTGAAATCGGCCGCCAGAGCGCCTTTGCCCCAATGATGGTTACGAATCCCGGCGGCCGCCGTGACGTTGGTGAAGGTGCCGTCATGGTTGTTCCGATACAGCGCGCTGGGATGCTTGCTCACCCCGGAGCGCGAGCTCTCGATTGTTCCTCCATTGAGGATGAACAGGTCGATCCAGCCGTCGTTGTCGTAATCGATCACCGCCAACCCGCCACCGACCGATTCGAGCAAGAATCGCTTTTCACGCGCTTCGCCGCTTACCACAACGGTATCGATTTTGGCCTGGCGGCCGACCTCGAGAAATTGAGGAACTTCAGAAGATGCTCCCGCAGATGCCAGGGCGGCGGCGAGCAGGCCGAGCGGCGCCTTGACACCGCGCAGCCGCAAAGACGCAAACAAAGGGGAAGATAAAGTCTTGAAGGTCACTGGGGCCTGCGAGGTCGGGACGACTCGAATTGAATT
Organism: uncultured Acidobacteriota bacterium; assembly: GCA_963827655.1. GTDB lineage: Bacteria > Acidobacteriota > UBA6911 > UBA6911 > UBA6911 > CAWHCF01. The sequence continues at coordinate 206,738 of CAWHCF010000031.1, read as the reverse complement.
TCCCCCGGGGCCGCGGATCGGCGCTCTTTCTCGAGCCGCGCGCCCTGCTGGAAGAGCGGCTCGGCTTCTTCGCTGCGGCCTGTTTCAACGAGCAGACGTCCTAGAGCATTCAAGGGGCCGGGATCGGACGGATCGAGTTCGATCGTCTTGCGGAATCCGGCTTCTGCCTCTGACTTCCGGCCCAGCTGGTTAAGACAACGAGCGCGTCCGTACTGTGCTTTGGCGTTCTCGGGCATGCGCGCCGCTGCCAGCTCAAGGTCGGGCAAGGCGCCGGCCCACTCGCCCCTGGCAATTCTGGCAAGCCCACGGAACAGATAGCTGGGAGGATAATCCGGAGTTATTTCGATTTCACGGCCGAAGTCCTCGATCGCGCGATCGTACTCGGCCAGGCCGTATCGAACCAGGCCGCGATGAAAGTGAGCCAAGGAAAGACGAGGATCGAGCTCGAGTACCCGGTCAAACTCGGCCAGCGCCTCAATGCTGTGATTGAGATTGTGCAGCGCGCGGCCCAGATTGAGGTGGGCTTCAAGATCATCTTTCGCCAGCTCGGTTGCCTGGCGCAGATGCTTTTCAGCCTCCCGGTTCTTCCCTTGGTCCAGAAACTTCATCCCGATCCCTAAATGGGAACTGGCGAGGTTGTCTCGAAATCTCTGGTCGTCAGGCCAGCGCCGGAAGCCTTCGGAGAAAACTTCAAGCGCCCGCTCGTAGCGCTTCTCGCGACCGGCCTGAGTTCCTACCGTCAAGTAGAACCGTTTTTCCTCGGGAAATTTCTTCAGACCCGCTGAGGCTACTCGATGGAGCTCGTCCGGCTTTCCCTGGAGCTGGTAGAGAGCGCACAGTTGAATGTAGGGCAAGAGCTGCGCCGGGTAAGCGGCCATGCATTGCTTCAGCAGCCCTTCGGCCTGCTGAAGATCTCTCCGCTCGAGCGCCTCGCTGCCAAGCTTGCATTGATCGGCGGCGCACAGCAACTCGCCTGATATGAAAGGGAGGAAGCCGGCGACCACGATTGCCGGCAACGTGTGCGACCTCATAGCCGGACACTAACAGGGCACTTCCGGCAAGTCAAGAATGACCAGTCTACGATCATGACAATCGTTTCTTCGAGTCTTAGTGGTGGGGTGTGTATGCGAAGAATCGACTTCGTTCCTTTCTGGTATGATGTGGCCGATGGCGCTTACAAGACTCTCGGTTTTCTTGCTGCTGGCCGGCTCGGGAGCTCGAGCGATGCGGAATTCCAGACGCATACTCCTCTGCAAGCCGGTTCTGGCGCTTGCCCGGCCGCAGTCGAGGCTTTTCGCGCTGCGCAATTCGAGCGCGCAGTGGAAATGGCGCGTTCCTGCATTCAGGAGGGAAAGGAAGAAAGCGAGACTTACAAACTTCTGGCCCTTTCCTCGTACATGCTGGGGCGGGTCGACGATTACAGAGAAAATCTGACGAAAGCCCTCGCGCTCAATCCCAACGACGGCGATGCCCACTATCACCTGGGGCGCTTTCATTTCGAACGAAAAGAGTATCGGAACGCGCTCGAGCGTCTTCGCAATGCCATCGCGCTCGATCCTGAAAACTTCAAGGCTTACTACTTCTCAGGACTGTGCCGGCAAGGAAACAACGAGCAGGGGGCGCAAGAAGACTTTCGCAAGGCAATTGAGGTCATCGAGCGCAAGCGTGTCAACTACGGATGGCCCTTCAGCGCCCTGGGTGAGATGTTCACCATGCAGGGAGACTCGGATCGCGGACTCTCGTGGCACTATCGAGCCACTCGCAACGATCCGACCTTACCGTACACGCACTTTTCCTACGCGAGCGCGCTGCTGAAAAAGGAAGCCAGCTTCGAGGTCGAGCAGGAATTGCAGCGGGCGGTCAAGCTGGATCCAGGCTACACGGAAGCCTATTACCTGCTGGGCCGCTACTACACCAAGATCGGAGACAAGGAGCGGGCAAGCAAGGCGTTTTCGAGGTTTGAGGAACTTCGGAAGAATCCGGTTCCATCCCCCTTCGGCTTGCGGCGCTAAGCACCGCGTGTCTTATTTCAACTTTGCGGGCCAGTTCGTGACCACCGTCAAGGAATTACTTCGTAATGCTCTGTCGGGTAGCGCCACGAGAAAGCGTCTACCATCTCGACTGACGTCATAGTAATACTTGTAGGGTCCTTGGAGCGCAGCGTTGCGAAACAGCCGGCGCGGAGGTGTTTTGTGACCTTCGAGTCCGCGAGCATCCACGCCGACCGCCATTAAATCGCCTTCGGGAGCAACGTAAAACAACTCTTTCCCGTCGCCGCGCCATCGCGGCTGCTGACCCCCGTTCCTGGATACCTGCCATCGATTGGCCATATCGGGAAAGGTTGCGACATAGACCTCATACCGGGACGACTCGTCGGAAATGTAGGCGATGAATTTGCCATCCGGCGAGAGCTGTGCCTGAGATTCGTTGAACTCAGTCCTCAGAAGGGGTTGCGGGCGCCGATCTCCGTCCAGCGGCAGTGCCCACAGGTCAAAACCCTTCTCAGGATGCCGCTCATCGTACAGCAGGAGTTTTCCATCGGCAGTATATGCTGTTGGCATTTGTACGTGCGGCGCGTGCGTCAACCGCTCATCTTCACCTACACTGGCGCTCCGCCTCCGGTAAAGACTGGCCGGACCGTGGCGATCTGAACTGAAGGTAATTATCTGACCATTGGGGGACCAAACAGCACTCGTGTCGCCTCGCGGATGGGATGTGAAACGTGTAGCAACATTGCGAAGAAGATCGACGATCCAGAGATCCTGAGCACCGGTTCGCGGGTCGGTCCGTGCGACGACTACTCTTGTCTCATCCGGAGACAGACGGAGGTCCGAGTAATGGCCTCGAGGCCCGATAGTTGAGAGCGTCCGCCCTTCCTGATCAACCCATGTCAGCTGCTCGTCCTCGTAGTCGAAGCCGCCGTACGCGAGTATGCGGTTCGGCGACGCCGAAAAGTTCGCCTGACCGAAATTGCCACTCAATGCTACTTGTTCAGCGACGGCCACTGGTTCACCGACAGCGGCGAACTTGCGCTCGTCGAGCAACTGGGCCATCAAACTGTCGCCACGTAGAAACAGCAGATGACCTTGTCGCCGGGGGAAGACGCCACTTTGCGGCGCGGGAACATAGATCGCTTTCGAGTTGGCTGCCAGCAGCGGTCGACGATCAGGGGTTGCTGATTCGTCCACCGATCCCAGAAATATGCTGCTCTTCTGCGGGTCAATGCTTCGCGCGAAGTAGAGGAAACGACTCGAGCCGGGGAGGAACTCCGGCCAGTAATGCGCATCCTCCTGGCGAGATGAATCCAGAGTTGTAACGGGGACGGGCGTGCCGCCGATCTGGGTTACCTTATGCACAGGACTCATGAGTTGCGGCGTGAACACAATCATGCCGTCCTCGCCCCAGGACCCCCCGCGGCCTGTCGGCGCATCACAGATGACCTGTGAGGGTCCCCCCGACATGCTGATCTTCTTCAGTTTCCGGTCGGCGAAGAAGGCGACCGTGAGGCTGTCCGGTGACCAGAAGGGGAGGGAGGCGTTTTCGGTCCCCGCGAGAGCCCGAGCCTGATGAGTATCCAGGGGCATTATCCAAAGATGCGGCACATTGCTCTTCACTCCCACAAATGCCAGGGTCTTGCCATTCGGTGAAAGAGCCATGCCGCCCCCCGCGGGCCCAAATGAAAAGGCCACGTCCTGTGGAGGAAGTACGGGGATCTGATAAACGGTGGCGTCTTCGAAATCGCGCCCAGGCCAGACTAGCCAGGCGATAACCAGGGCGGCTATCGCAAGCACCACTGCCCAGGGCCAACGTCGTTCCCGACCATAAGGGACGGGCGCGGATTTCGGGATCGAACCTGCCCATTGCAATTCGATCATCACGTCGAATGCGGAACTCCAGCGCTGCTCGCGATCCTTCATCAGGCACGTTCGTACAATGTGATCGAGGAAGGGCGACGCCGTTGGCAGACTTGCGGAAACCGCCGGCGGATCCGACGTCATAATCGCGGAAATCAGGCTCGCCTGATTTTGCCCCTCGAAGGCCCGTTTGCCCGTGAGCATCTCGTACAACACTGCACCGAGTGCGAAGATGTCGGTCCGGGCATCGGCCTCTTTGCCTTCGAGTTGCTCAGGCGCCATGTAAGGCACCGTGCCGACGATAGACCCTTGCCCCGTCAGATCCGTCGTCAGCGTCCCGACGCCGGATTCTTCGTCCACAGCCGGTCGAAATTCGACCCGGCGTGCCAGACCGAAATCAAGCAGCTTGGCTCCGTGCTCAGTGAGCATGATGTTCGCCGGCTTGAGGTCCCGATGAACGATGCCGTTCCGGTGCGCGCGATCGAGAGCACCGGCAATCTGGATCGCATATCGAAGGGCTTCTTCCAACGGCAACGGTCCCCGCTTCAGCCGTTGTGCAAGAGTCTGTCCGTCGAGATACTCCATGACGATGTATCCGGCGCCGTCATAGTCGCCGACATCATAGAGCTGGCAAATGTGAGGATGATTGAGGCTGGAGATGGCGCGTGCTTCACGCTCGAATCGCTGGCGGTATTCGGGCCCGGTTTTCGTTCGATGCCGCAGGACCTTGATCGCTACAGTGCGCTGGAGGCGCAAGTCTTTCGCTCGATAGACTTCACCCATGCCCCCGGCGCCAAGCAGGGCCACGATTTCATACGGCCCCAGCCGGTCTCCTGACGCGAACGACTGAGGCAGTTCTGTCCGATTATTCGCGACCAACCCCTGTCGCATGATCCTCGGCCAACACGATGAAGCCTTCGGCCTGGCGGCCATGCTCAAGCCGCGATTCTACTTCCCTGCGCAAATCCGCATCGCCACCGCAGGCCCGGTCAAGGAAGGATTCTCGATTCGCCGGTGGCTGGCTCAAGGCTTGCTGGAATATTTGGTCGATTCGCTTCCAGCGTTCAGGGTTCATAGCTTTGACGGCCCACGATGCTTCGTCGCTACCACCCGCTGGCACTGAACCGTTCGCGCTCGATGCTGGGGGATAAGCCGGGGCGCTGCCGCGGTCTCACCATGACTCAGCCCGCTAAAAGAACCGCACCTACGGGATCTCGGATCAGTGAGGATCGATGACCTCTAGTCCCCGGTCGAGCCCACATCTGCAGCCCGCGCGTGGTCCACCGTTCCACGATGCCAGGAAGAGCGCGGTTCGCCCTGGCTCCGCTGGTGAGGTGTCCACGACGGACTCGGCTCGGAAGACACTCTCAAGCGCCGGTTTTCACTACGGGGGCTTGACCCGCCAGGAAGCGATCCAGCCTCGCAACCACGTCTTTCAGGTAAGCGGCGTCGCCGCCCGAGATCTCGGTCGTGACATAGCCGGCATAGCCGATTTCGCCCATGGCTTTGCGGACCTCGGGCCAATCGATATCCCCTTCGCCCAGATTCTTCCAGTGGAATCTCCCGTTGGGACGGTCCAGCTGGAAGTCTTTCACATGCATTTTGACGATGCGCTTGCCAAGGGCCCGAATCCAATCCTGCGGATAGCCATAGAAGACGACGTTCCCGACATCGAAGTACGCCTGGACCCAGGGCGACTTGAACTCATCCACGTAGCGCGTAAATTCCAGCGGACTGAGCAGAAACTTGTTCCACACTTCTTCGACCGCAATGATGATCTTCAGTTCCTGAGCCAGGGGGAGGATTCGCTCGCGAATCACCTTCTGCGACCGGGTGTAGGCCTGCTGGTATGTTGTCTGCGGGTTGACGACGGCAGGAACCAGCAATACGGCGTCGGCCCCCCACAGCTTTGCATTGCGCAAAGAGGTCTCCATGCCCGCGACACTCTTACTCACCTGTTCGGCCTTGTCGCTCGACAGCGGGTGATCCCAGTGATCCATGTTCATCACTGAATGGATTTTAAGTCCGGATTTTTCCGACGCCGACTTGATTTCGTCAGCCATCTTGGGATCGGTGACCGTTCGCGCCTCCAGTCCCTCGAAACCCACGTCAACCGCCATCTTGAACCGATCCAGAAAGGATAGTTCCTTCGGCAACATGGAGATCAATACTGCTTTCTTGGGGGTCGAAGCGGCTGCCGCCGTTTTCACATGAAGGGCCGCGAGGCCTGAGACCATCGCCGCGGATTCCAGAAATGTCCTTCGATCGATATGCGCCATTCTAGTTTTCCTCCTCAATAGTCGGCATCAAAAGGAAAGCTCTTCCGAGTCATCAGCCGAACGTAATTTTTCCTCCAACCAGCTTGGAAATCTTTACTGTCCAGTCCCAGTCAGAAGGCATTGCGCTGCGGATCAGGAGTGAACGTGGGAACGCCAGGGCCATGATTTGCGGCAAGTCGAAGTAACGCAGAGCATTCGGAAACGAACCGGCTCGTGCGAGCGTAGAGGGAAGATTTTCCAGTTCCAGCATCTCCCGGATCTGTTCCCGGTACGTCTCTCGCCTGACTTTCCAATCCTCTAGAGACTGGATGCCGGCGAGGGCCCTCTCAGCAATGCGTGTGGTCTGCCGGCCAAAGTAATCCTGGAGCATTTTCTCGGCAGCGGACTGAGCCAGGGCGGCAGGTGCCAGGATGAGTACGAAGAGCGCTAGTCTCATAATCGATCGCGAAGACGTGGACGAAATGCAAAGTCTATACAAAGTGTGATCATATTTATATAGCATTGAGGCGGGTGTTCTTGGCGCTTTGGGTGTCTTGGTGGTCAATGTGAAGACTGGCAGTGACGCGATGAGACGGGCGAGCGGAATTCTGCTTCATCCAACATCCTTACCTGGCCGCCACGGAATTGGTGACCTTGGGAACCCGTCCTACCGGTTTGTCGATTTCCTGGCGGCTGCCGGCCAGAGCCTGTGGCAAGTCCTCCCCCTCGGACCTCCAGGCTACGGAAACTCCCCTTATCAGGGTTTGTCGAGCATGGGCGGAAACCCCCTTCTCCTTAGCCTCGAGTCGATCGCGGCAGAAGGATGGATTGCAAAAACGGTTCTGGACGATGCTCCGGAATTTCCTGGAGATTTCGTAGATTTTGGAGCGCTTATCCCTTTCAAATGGCAGATCCTCAAAGCCGCCGCCCAAGCATTTTTCCATGACAACGCAAATCCGCGCCGCGCGGAGTTCGAAGATTTTCATTCTCGGCATGAAGAATGGTTGGACAGCTTTGCTCAATTCATGGCGCTCAAAGACGCCAACGGCGGCGCTGCCTGGCCCGAGTGGAAACAACATTCGAATCCTGATCCCGATGAAGTGCTGGCTCACAAATTCATTCAGTTCGAGTTCTTCCGCCAATGGGGCGCGTTGAAGCGATATGCCAACGAACGGGGCGTCCGAATCATCGGAGACCTCCCAATCTTCGTGGCTCATGACAGCGCCGATGTCTGGGCCAACAAGAACCTGTTTGATCTCCACGAAGACGGCAGTCCCCGAACCATCGCCGGGGTTCCTCCGGACTATTTCAGCGCCACCGGGCAGCGCTGGGGAAACCCGCTCTACCGCTGGGACGTGATGGCTGCCTCAGGCTATCGCTGGTGGATCGAACGGATGCGGGCCACACTCGAAATGGTAGATATCGTAAGGCTGGATCACTTCCGAGGTTTCGAAAAATATTACGAGATCCCTGCAACGGCAGCTACCGCCGAAACCGGCCGCTGGGTGGAGGGCCCGGGATCCGGCCTCTTTGCCGCGCTCGAAAGAGCGTTGGGAAAACTTCCGGTCATTGCGGAAGACCTCGGCTTCATCACACCGGAAGTCGAGGCGCTTCGCGAACACTGGGGGTTCCCAGGCATGCGCGTTTTGCAATTCGCTTTTGGCGACGAACTGGCGGCCGATTCTTTCAAACCGCACAACTACGTCCGAAACTGCGTCGTCTACACGGGCACGCACGACAACGACACCACAGTCGGCTGGTTCAACGGCCTGGACTCGGGCAAGAGCACCTTGACGCCCGCCCAGGTCCAGGCCGAACGCGACTTCGCCCTTCGCTATCTCCACAGCGATGGCAGTGAAATACACTGGGACTTTATTCGCGCGGCTCTCGCATCGGTAGCCGGCATGGCAATCATACCGATGCAGGACGTGCTTGGGACTCGGATCGGAGGCGCGGATGAACCTGCCGGCCAGCTCAGAGAACAACTGGCGCTGGCGCTTCCGCGAGAGTGAACTGAAACCGGCGCTGGCGTCGAGGCTGCAAAACCTGACCCGGATCTACGGGCGGCTCGCGCAATCTCATGGCGTTTCCTAGGCGCTTAGTGAAACGTTCAAACCAACATGTTGTCGTTCACAAGGGGCCCTTCGTTCGGGGCGAAGTCCCCGAACGAACCCTAGTGTCTTCGTGTCTTCGTGGTAACTGTGCTAGATTCGGTGGCACATGAAAACTAACCGCCGCAACTTCATCAAAAGCGCCGTCGTCGGCGCCACTGCGGCACGCGCCGGACTTGGCCCGGACGGGCTCGGTGCGGCCGCAGCACAGTCGTTCAGCAGCGCATGGCCGGACAATTCCGAGCGTGTATTCGTCGGCCCCGAGTACTGGGCGAATCGATTGCAGGATTGGCGTATTAGCGCCGGTCGCCTGGAATGTGTGGATCGACGGCCCGCCAGCCCGATGCGCACTCTCCATCTGCTGACCCATCGGCTGGGCAACAGCTCTGGTAGCTTCCAGGTCGAGGTGCGCACCGGCCTGATCGATCCGGGCATCATGGCGGCCGATGGCGCCGGCGGATTTCTGATCGGCGCCGGAGGCCGGACCATGGATTACCGCGCCGCCGCATTAATTCATCATCAGCCTGGCCCAGGTGGCGGATTATTTGCCGGGTGTACGGCCCGTGGCACGGTCTTTTTCCGTGATTTCGAGACGGCGGCAGCGCCGCAACTCGGTGATGCGAGCGGCGGCGTCCTTGACGAAATCAGGCTCCGTTTGGATGGCGTACCCGATGGCAATCAGTATCGTTTAACCTTGACCGCGCGTACTCGTGAGGGCCGGATCTTGAGCCGGCAAAGCCTGCTTGTTTCCGCCGATAAACTGATCGGCAACGTGGCGCTTGTTTCCCATCCGGGCACGGGCGAGAACACGGCGCGTTTCTGGTTCCGTGAATGGAGGCTGGAAGGGAACAAGATCGAAGCGCATCCCGAACGCGTCTGTGGGCCGATTCTCAGCGCACTTTACACGATTCATCGCGGTGTCCTCAAGGTGACGGCGCAACTGATGCCCGTGGGCGCGAACGAGAGCCAGAGCGCTGAACTCCAATTCAAACAGGGCTCGGATTGGAAGACGGCGGCGAAGACCACGATCGTTCCGTCGGGCTGGACCGCGCACTTTCGCATCGAGAACTGGGATGCGAGCAGAGACACCGCATTCCGCGTGCGCTACCTGCTCAAAACCTCGGACGGCAAAGCACGCCCGCACGACTGGACCGGCACGGTCAAACGAGATCCGGTCGAGAAGACCGACCTGGTTCTGGCCTCGCTCAGCTGCGTGCAGCAGATCGATGGCGCGCTCGCCCAGAACCCGATCTACCGCTGGAAGGATCGCGTCTGGTTTCCGCATGCCGAGATGACGCGGCACCTAGCGAAGCATCAACCCGATCTCTTCTTTTTCGCAGGAGATCAGATATACGAAGGCAATCCGACGCGCGTCGTGCGCGCGCCCACTGACGAGGCGGCGCTCGATTACCTGTACAAATGGTTTCTCTGGTGCTGGTCGTTCGGCGATCTGGTACGGCATACGCCGTGCGTCTGCATTCCTGACGATCACGACGTATATCACGGGAACATCTGGGGCATGGGGGGCAAGGCTTCGCCTGCCGATGATCCGGCCGGTTTGCGCGGCGGGTATGGAATGCCGCCGTCATGGCTGAACATGATGCAAAGCACCCAGACCAGCCACCTGCCTGACCCTTACGATCGTACGCCGGTAGAACAGGGCATCGGCGTGTATTTCACGGCCCTCACCTGGGGCGGTGTCGGCTTTGCCATTCTGGAGGATCGAAAATTCAAGTCATCTCCAGCCATCGTCAAAGCCCAGATGACCACAGACAGCCATATCATCGAAAAAGATTTCGATACCCGCAAAGCCGACCTGTCTGAGGCCACGCTGCTCGGCGAGAGACAGCTGAGATTCCTCCACGAATTCTCCAAGGACTGGCGCGGGCAGTCGATGAAAGCGGCGCTGACCCAGACGATTTTTTGCAACCTGCAAATCAGTTCGCGGTCCGCCGACAACCGGCGAACTCGACAAGGACCTGGATTCCAACGGCTGGCCGCAAAGCGGGCGCAACGGCCGCTCTGCGCGAACTGCGCCGCGGCTTCATGATTCATCTGGCGGGCGATCAGCATCTGGCGAGCGCCATTCACCATGGCATCGACGAATTCGGCGACTCCTGCTGGTCGCAGTGTTCGCCGGCAATCGCCAATCTCTACACGCGGTTCTGGAACCCGAACTATCCCCCTGTCAACCCGCAGCCCAATCGGCCGCCTTTCATGGGCGATTACGAAGATGGCTTCCATAACAAGCTGACGATTCACGCCGTCGCCAATCCCGTGAATGATCCGAAGCCCGGCCAGTTCCCCGAGCCGGTGGATTTGCATCGCAAAGCGACCGGTTACACTATCGTGCGCTTCAACAAGGTTGACCGGTCCATCACGTTGGAAACCTGGCCGCGTTACGCCGATCCGACGGATCCGAAGACGGGCTCGCAGTTTCAAGGCTGGCCGATTACCATCCGTCAGGCGGACAATTATGGTCGCAAGGCTGCGGCCTATCTGCCGACGCTCAAGGTGTCGGGCATGAGCGATCCGGTGATTCAGGTGATCGAGGAAGCCACGGGCGAGGTGGTTTACACGCTGCGCATCAAAGGTACGGAATTTCGAGCCAAGGTTTTCGCCCGGGGGACCTATACGGTCCACATCGGAGAACCAGGAACGCCGAAGATGAAAACCCTGGTCGGGGTCGCCGCCCTGGATCCGGCCCGGACCGAAACCGTTACCGTGCAGCTTTGATGGCCTAACACGCGTCTACGATCGCGGTGGCAGGTGCCGGAAACAAGCAATCGAGACCTGGATGAGAAGTTCATATCGACCAGTTGTGAAATCGAGCTAAACGCGAAAGTTTGGCGCGGGCGTTCTCGAGCCCGCCAGAAAACCTGATCCAAATCTAAGGACAGGACCGTGGGGCCCGCCGAAGCCTGCTCCGGCTTTAACCCCAGCCGACTGCACCCAGAGGAAGCCCCGAGAGGTCATCCAAACTCGAGACTCTCTGCGGCAACTCGCGAATTCGCACCTATAAGGGGAATGGCCCGCCGATTCCAGCCAGGTTGTGCGAGCGCTTCAAGCATGAGTAGGCAAATTCCATACCCCCGGAATCCTTGTCGGGTATAATCCGCAGACAAGAACCTGCGAGCAGTCAATGGAGTCAATATGATGAGTTCCATTACTTCGGTTTGTTCCGTCAATCTCTCTTCTTAACTGGATGCCATTGCGTGATCGCTCTCAGGACCGTACCGCCGTTCATAGGAGGCACGCAGTACCATTCGGGACATTGGAAAGGGCGAAGATGACGCCAGTGAATGGAGCGCCGGCCAGCGAAGAGCCCAGATTAACATCCGGGGAGTTCGGAACTGAATTCAAGAGTTTTACCGACGAACGCAAGCTGCCTCTCCAGTTGGTGACGCTGCTCAGAACGTCGGCCACGTTCATGCGGATGGCTCGCGAACTCGACCGCCATTACGTCGCCTTTCATACTGCCCCCGAGTCCTGGCAAAGCAAGTGGAACCCGAGTGGAGATGGTGTGCTGACCAGCGGCCCATTTGTTGGTCGCCGTGTGCTGGCGATCAGCGGTCTTGCCTCAGAAACAGGGAACCGTTTTGAACAGGCTGGTTCGCCCGAAAACTTTACTTCCGCCTGCCGCCTTTGCGACTTCATCTTCATTGACGCAGGTTTCGGCGGCGATACCATTAAGATTGCCGAAGATTACTGAAAGAGTCGCTCACGAAACGACTCACGCCTTCAATCGCGTCACCCGCCTTATCAAGTTGCCCTCCAACGCGACAAGGGCCGAACGAATCAGCGCCGCCATTGATGAAGAACTAGAGACCCGGAAGCAGACCAATAAAATCCTTTCGGAGATCAAAACCGCCTCCAAAGGCAAAATCGACTTCGTTCGAGCCTCGACCGAACGATGGGCAGTGGAGCGCGACTTCTTCCCAGGCAAGCGTCGTCGCACCTATCTGGAACACTTTGTCTTCAGCGACCTCATCAGAGAGCAGGTGGAATTTCAGAAGGCTCGACGAAAAAGCCATTGAAGCGTGGAATCGACAGGTAGACGGCCTCAAGCTGGGCGAACCACTCGATGTGTTTTTGAACACGGAGTTCCCAGTGGACCACACCGTCGACCCGGAGTCGAAGATCGTCCCGGGGGCTGTGGGGCCGTACTTCGAGCTCCGCCTGGTGCTTCGGGTGATCTCCGCCCGATGGAATGAAATTTTGCAGCTCAAATTCCCCAGTGACTCCGCGTTCGAGGAGGCAAAAGAGAAAGTCCTGCAAGATCACGCTCGGGCTTTCTTCCCAAAGAAGCCCGAAGAGATCCGTTATACGCCGAGGCCATAGGCATTCATTGTCAGGCAACAGCGCATTGTAAGTCGAGGCAGCGATGCATTCCAAAGACCGAGAAGGGCCAACAAAGGGCGAGGTCGGCCGATCATTCGGGAATCGGATACTGAGGACCGGGACCGGCCCAGTCCTCGCGCCCAGACCGGAGCTCAGACCAACGCCGGGGCGTTTCTACCAGATCAAGTCGGGTGACAATCTTCTTGAAGTGGCGGGCCACGCCTATGGCGTGAAAGCGGGCGCGCAACGGCTCGAATTCGCCAAGCTGATCAATAATGCAAACTACAATTGCCGGTTCTGGCGCGAGGCGCCGGAGGGAGAAAAGAAATGGTTTCCCCAGGGGAGGGTCTCTTTCAGCACGCGTTTCGACTGCGATCTGCGTAATCAAGTCGAGGCGAAAGAAGCGGCGCCATCCGGGAATTGTTTCGCGATGATCTGGATTCCGCCTCGAGAAGGCGGGGAACCGTTTTAAGGATGGAGAGGTCATTTCGTCGAAAAAGCAGGAACGAGAACCGGTACGTATCTGCAAACATACTGATGACCGAGTCGCCCTGCGCCGGCGCCACCATCAAGGCTCTTTTGATTTTCGCGTGGGCAGATGAATACCAAGGGAAATTGAGCCACAACCTCAAGAGCTTCCCTCCGCGCCCGATCTGGATCTAAGTAAACTGGAGGGCTGCAGCATCCCAGCGTCGCCGGTACCTCCGGAATTGGTTGCAATCGCCGCCGATTCTCCTTATCTTCGAAGGATCCGTTGGTAGATCGGATCCACGACCGCCATGCAGGAGAGAACCATCAGCATCATCTTGGCGGGCGGAGCTGGTTCACGCCTCCATCCGCTGACTGCTGACCGGGCCAAGCCGGCGGTGCCTTTCGGGGGAAGGTACCGCATCATCGACTTCACGCTCAGCAACTGCATCCACTCCGGCCTGCGCCGGATTCTGGTCCTCACCCAGTACAAGTCGCATTCGCTGCAGAAACATCTGCGGGATGGCTGGTCGATCTACAACTCCGAGCTGGGCGAATACATCACTCCCGTGCCGCCGCAGATGCGGACGGGCGAGTCGTGGTACAGCGGAACCGCCGATGCCATCTACCAGAATCTTTATCTTCTGGAGCGCAGCGGCGCCGACTACGCGCTGATTCTTTCGGGCGATCATATCTACCGGATGGATTACGCCGCCATGTTGCAGTATCACCATGACGCCGGAGCCCATCTCACCGTGGCTTGCCTGACCGTCGGGCTTGAGGAGGCGAATGCGTTCGGGGTCATGACCATAGATGGACGCGACCGGGTGGTCTGCTTCGATGAAAAGCCGGCAAACCCGAAGCCGCTGCCGGACGACCCGTCGCATGCCCTGGCCTCGATGGGAGTCTACGTCTTTTCGCTCGAGCTGTTGTCGGAGCTTTTGCACAGGGATCACAGCAGCAGCTCCTCCCACGATTTCGGCAAGGACATCCTTCCGTCGATCGTGGGCAACCACCGGGTTGTCGCCTATCGATTCGGCGGCACGCTCGGCCGGGTTACACCGGACCGCTACTGGCGTGATGTAGGCACCATTGATGCCTATTACGAGGCCAACATGGACCTGCTGCATGCCCATCCCGCCATTAATCTTTACCAGGGCGACTGGCCGATTCGCACCTACGAGGGGCAGCATCCGCCGGCTCGCACCGTGCCCGGCAAATCGGGGCGAGAAGCGGAAATCGTCAACTGCATGCTGGCGTCGGGCACGATTATCAGCGGCGGAAGCGTGCGCCACTCGATTCTCTTCCCCAAGGCGAGGGTGGAAGAAGGAGCCATAATCGAAAGTTCAGTCCTGTTTCAGGGTGTCACCGTTCAGGAGGGATCGCAGCTGCGGCGATGTATTATCGACAAGAATGTGTGCGTGCCCCCGGGCGAAAGAATCGGCTTTGATAAGGCCCGCGATAGCGAGCGCTTCACGGTTTCGGACCGGGGCATCACCGTCATCCCCAAGGGCTACCGCTTCGAGCGCTCCGCAACGACCTCGACCTGAGCCTACCCGCCAAGACTCGAAGACACAAAGAAACACTGAGGCTAGCCGCTTGACAGCACAGTCTCACGTGATCTTATAGATAGCTTCATATTACGAGCCCTTCTTAATTCGAAGAAGGCGCGGCTTGTCTCAATAGTTAAGTTTATACGCATCCGGTCCCAGGAACGTGAACGGCGCCCGGTTAACTCTTGCCGAAGGCTTTGAGCCTTGAAGGGTGAGTTCGAAGGGGTCTCACCCTGTCGTCCGACATCGATCCCTGGCCAATCGTCAACAAGGAGCGCCTGACGGCGCCGGTCTTCGGCACCGTTGGCGGCGCACGCGCCATCCAGTCGCGGGCGCCTGAACTGTTTACTTGAGTGGGCAAGGGCGGAGTCCCCAAGACTCGCAGCCCGATCGAAGGAGGACTATGAAATCCTGTGACAGGGAGTGGTGTCTCTTTGCGATCCTCGCTGTAATCATCGCCTTCCCCTACCTGGGCCGGGCTCAAACCACCACTGGAGGCATCCGCGGAACGATCCAAGACGAGTCGGGGGCCCTCATCCCCGGGGTTACCCTCACGGTGACCAATAAATCCACGGGGGTCTCGCGGCAGGTCACTGCGGACGACACCGGAAGCTACCTGGTTTCCAATCTCGCGGCCGGTACTTACGCAGTCAAAGCCGAGGTCTCGAGTTTTCAGACCCAGGTCCAGGAGGTTACAGTCCTGACCGGATCTCACTCGAACGCCGACTTCAACCTGAAGGTGGGAGTCGCGACTGAGATCATTCAGGTTGCGAGCAGCACCGCACAGGTCAACCTCACCGAGTACAAGATCGATGGCGTGGTCACGCGGGAGCAGATCGAGAACCTGCCGCTGAACGGCCGCAGCTTCCTCTCGCTCGCCGCGCTCGAACCCGGCGTCGCGGTCGAATACACCCCCAACTCCGGTCCCGGCGGGCCCAACAACTATTTCCGAGTTTCGATCGCGGGAGCGCCACAGGCTATGACCCGTATCTCGGTCGACGGAGCTTCAGTGCTCGATCGCGTCACGGGAGGAACAGCCCAGAACTTTTCGCAGGAAACCGTGGAAGAATTCCAGCTCTCCAGCTTCAACTTCGACCTCTCGACCGGCGGGACTGCGACCGGGGCAGTGAACATTGTGTCGCGCACCGGTTCCAACGACCTTCACGGCAGCGGATTCTATTTTTTCCGCGACCACAACATGGCCGCGTTTCCCGGATTCGCGCGCCCCTGCGATCCACGTGCTGTGAGTCCGGGCTGCGAAGATCCGCAGGTTCGCGCTCAGTCTCGAGGATCCTTTCTTCGCACGCCGGCAAAGCGGTTTCGACGTCGGGGGTCCGTTGCGAAAAGACAGGCTTTTCTGGTTTACGAACTTCGAGTACACCAACCAGGTCGGCGCGCGCGCCATCTCGTTCAGCAACCCATTGTTCGCGGGCTACAACCACATCGGCCAGCAGCCGTTCATCGGGAAGCTGTGGAACGTCCGGACCGATTACAAGTTGACCGACAAGCACAACAGCTTCCTGCGCTTCTCGATGGACACCAATGACAATCTCTCGGGCGGGGCCAATCTGGAGTCCACATGGATCGCGAGCCGTAATTATGCCGCACAGGCACTGATGGGCCTTACAAGCGTCCTGACGCCGCGCACCGTGAACGAGTTCCGCTACTCCTATTTGTATTACAGCAATCAGCTGGCGCCGCCGGATGAAACCCTGTGCACGGAGCCGCTGTATTGCTTTGACCTCAACGGCCCGCGCATCGGCGGCTTCGGCATGACACTCGGGAACGATCCTAACGTCACGCAGCACCGAATCCTGCGCACTTACCAGATGAGCGACAATTTTACCTGGCAGAAGGGAATGCACCGGATCCGCTTCGGAGGAAACTGGGAACACGGTTACGGCCACGGGAGCTGGGCGCGGACGTTCCAGGGAAGTTTCAACCTCTTTAGCCCGGCTGCAGTCCTCAATCAGAGCCCCGAGCTGTACGCGACGCTGCCCGAGACCCTGCGCAGCACCTCGGCGGGAATCCCCACGTTCGAGGACATCCTCAAGCTGCCGGTGAGCGGGGCGATCAGCATGGGAGTGGGCGATGCGCGCACGCCGGCGGCTTATAATTTCGACAAGGCCTCACGGACCAACTTTTATCGCCTCTACATCCAGGACGCCTGGCGCCTGCACTCACGGTTCACCCTGAACTACGGCCTGGCGTGGTCGTTTGAAGACAACCTGGTCAATCACGATCTCGACAAGCCCGAGTACCTTCGGCCGGTATTCGGCAGCAATCTGAAGCCTACGCGTCAGGACTACAATAACTTCGATCCCGCGCTGGGATTCGCCTGGTCCGTCGACAAGCAGAACAAGACCGTAATCCGGGCGGGCTCAGGCCTCTATCACAGCGCCACCAACACCAATTACACTCGGCTTCCGGAACGGGCCTTTATCGGACCGGCGGGCAACGGCCTGAACGTGAATACCAGCTCCGGGCTCCCCAACCCCTACTTTGGCCAGCCGGGCCAGCCCGCGACGCTGAACTTCACTGTCCCCACCACGACCACCGGCAAAGACATCCTGAACCTGCTTCCCTCCATCCGCTCTCAGTTTGCGGCCACCGGTTACAATGGAAAGGACCTTTCAATCCGCGGTGTCGACCTCACCAAGCAGGCAGTCGGAACCAACGCCGAAGGAATCTTCGACAGCGACCTCACAACCTCTTACACCTTCCATGTAACCGCGGGCGTCCAGCGCGAGGTGGCTCGCAACCTGATTCTGTCGGCCGATTTCGTGATGCGCCGCGGAGTTCACTTCGGCGGAGCGGACACGTTCTACCAGGTAGACGTGAACCGCTTCAACCGCGCGAGCAAGGACCAGGCGGTGAATCCGACCACCGGCGCCGTGACCTACGTGCGAAATCCGGTGATACCCATCTGCACTGCGGCTCAGGCAGCGATTCCGAAGTTCCCCTGCTCGACGGGCCAGATCCTGCAGTATCGGTCCGCGTTGAACAGCCGCTACCGCGGCTTGCTGGTCAAGCTCGACAAGCGTTTCTCGAACGACTTCCAGTTCACGACCTCGTACGCCTGGTCGCGCTATGTCACCTGGAACGGGATCATCAACTACGAAAACCTTGACGAGAGCTACGGCATCAATAGCGGGGATGTTCCGCACCGCCTGGTCTTCAGCGGCATCTGGAACCTGCCCGGGGTAACGGCTGGAGCGAGCTGGCTTCGCAATATCGTGAATGGCTGGCAGATCTCAGCCATCTCCGACATGCGTAGCTCCACGCCCGGCAATCCCAACATCGGGATCGACATGGACGGGGACGGCACGTCCACCTTCATCCTTCCGGGGCTGAAGTGGAACGGCTTCGGACGAGGTGCGGGTCCCGACGAGGTGCGCCGAGCCGTGGCCGAATACAATGCCGCCTATCCGACTCCCGATGTGACCGCAACCTTTCGTAAGCGGACTCCCCAGAACCAGGTGATTCCGGTCATCTATCTCCCAGAGACGTTCTCCGAAGGGGATACCTTCTTTTCCACCGATCTCCGGCTGACCCGTACTTTCCGGATCCGGGAGCGCGCCAAGATCTCACTGCTGGTGGAAGGATTCAACCTCCTCAATACCGCCAATCTCACGGGCTACTCCAACTCGCTGAATTCGCTGGTCGCGCCAGGGCAAGTGCAGCAAGCGGATTTCGGCCAGCCCACGAATCGCGTTAATCAAATCTTCGGCACCGGGGGACCCCGGGCGTTTCAGGTAGGAGCAAGGCTTAGCTGGTAGCGTCTTCCCGATGAGTAGGGCTGGCGAGGCCGGCTGTACTCACCAGTTAGTGATCGATCCATCGGGCCTGCGGAAGAGCTGGATCGGTTGGGACTTCTCGGTAACCTCCGCGAGCAGTTTCAGGCGCGAGAGGTCGACCTGGACGCCGAGTCCGGGACGGCTATTGGGCCACATCTTCCCGTTCTTGAAATCGTACTTTTGCGGCAGATAGGGAATCTCACGCATCCCGTCACCGGTCATCTCCATCAATGCGGGACCGGAGAAGCATCCGCAGACATGGACCAGGGCCGCCTCGGCGATGGGGCCGGTAAAATGCGGCGTGAGGCCGACGTAGTGGGTCTCGCACAGGGCGGAGATCTTGAGGTACTCGGTGATGCCGCCGCAGTTGGGCAGCGTCACCCGGGCATAGTCGATCAGGCGGCCCTCGATCAACTCGTTCTGTTCCCAGCGATCGGCGAAGTGTTCCCCGACGGCGATGGGAACTTTAACCTGCGCGCGAACCTGCTTGTAGACGCCCGGGTTCTCCGAGCGCACAAGGTCTTCAACAAAGTAGGGCTCGAGCGGCTCGATCAAGGTACTCAAGCGAATAGCGTCAGGCAAGTCGAGCCGGGTGTGGTAGTCGATGCACCAATCGCCGTCCTTGCCCACGCCTTCGCGAATCTCGGCGCAGTTCTGGTGCGTCTTGCGCACCATCTGCTGCGAGACGAACCCCGCGCCTTGACCAGGGTCGGCCACAGAGGTGCGAAAGGCGCGAAAGCCGGCTTCCACGCAGGCGCGCGCCGTTTCCTTCAGGCTGCCCTTGGAAGGAAAGCCGGTGGAGTAGCACTCCACGTAGTCGCGCGTGAGCCCGCCGATCAACTGGTGAACGGGCACGCCGAGCGCCTTGCCCTTGATGTCCCACAGCGCCATATCGAGCGCGCCCTGAGCGTGGATCTTCTCGCGGCCGGGGGGATAGAAGTATGCGCGATACATGTACTGCCACAGATGTTCGATACGGGTGGGATCCTCGCCAATCAGGAGGGCGCCGCACTGGCGGATCGTGTCGAGCGAGCCGCCTTCACCGACGCCCGTAATGCCCTTGTCGGTTTCGACGGTAACCACATGAAAGCTCTGGTTGAATATGGGCCGGCTGATCGGGGATTCGTAGTAACGGATCCGGGTGATTTTCATCCTGGCGAGCTCGGCGTTGGCCTTTTCATGGAGTGTCAGCGCTGCTGAACCGATGAGCGCCGTGCGCAGAAACGATCGGCGATTGGTGTTTTGTCCGGCCATCTTCTCCTCCTTCGATAGTTGAAAACAAGTGCGGCCCGAAGCCGCCACCAGACAATGGCCGCGGACTCCAGGTATTTCACCGGGGCGGGCGTTTTGCCTGAAACTTCGAAGTCCTCTTCCCGGCGGGTCAGAACTTGTAATGCAATCCCAGTTGAATGATTCGAGCCTCATTGCCTGCAATCAGAGTCGTGATTCGACCGAAGGCTGGGCTGCCTCGATTCAGGTTGGGAAGGCCGAAGTTGGCGTGGTTGATAAAATTCAGCATTTCGCAGCGTAACTGCAGGCGATGCGCCTCATGGATCGGGTAGTCTTTCAAGATCGACAGATCCATGATCACGGCGCCGGGGCCGTAGCCCACGGTCCTCCCGGCATTGCCAAATGCGAACTGCGCGGGCTGGGCGAAGGCGCCGGTGTTGAACCATCGCTCGACTGCCTCGGCGCGTGAGCGGTCGCCCGGCAGTTCAGGATCGCCGAGCAAGTTGGGGCGCTGGGACGGGGAAAACGCATTGGTTCGGTTGACCTGCTCGATGACCCCGTACGGAGGGCCAGTGCGAAACTCGGCGATCAGCCCGAAGGACCATCCTCCAACCATGCCATTCAGGATACGGTTCCCGGGAGCGAACCTCTTGCCCGCGCCGACCGGGAGCTCATAGATCGAGCTCCATATGAAACGGTGGGAAATGTGATTACCGGCCAGCCCGCGGTCGGCGCGCCGGTCGTAAGAGTTCGAGTAACCGTTTCCTGCGCTCCCGCCCAGCTCATTCCGCGATTCGACGTCGTCGATGAGCCGTGACCAGGTGTAATTGGCCTGAAAATACAATCCGCGCGAATTGCGCTTCTCCACTCGGAAGTTCATTCCGTGATAGTTGGAGTTACCGACTCCCGGCGCCAGCACCGTGACATCCGAAAATTGAGGGAAGGGTCGGCGGACCTGCGTGTTGCCAGGACCCATGAGCTCGAGAGGCACCTGGTTGAGCGTGAGCGAGCCCGGCGCCGGCAGCTTGTGGCCGAGCGTTCCCAGATAGCCAATCTCAACCAGGAAGTTTTGCGTGATCTGGCGTTGGATGTTCAGATTGAAAGTCTCCATGTAGCCGTTGGCGCGGTCGGGCTCGAAAAACTCCACGGCTACGTTGGGACTCTGACCGGCTGGCACCGCTCCGAAGCCTGGCGTTAGATCGGCTTCCGAAGGCGTGCTGATCGGGGGAAGTCCATCCCGCAGCAGAAACGCCGGAGTCAGCCCGTTGTCCGGCGAAAGAAAGTCCCCTTGAATGCTAAAGCCGAGGTTTGCGACCAGCGGCGTGGCCTGATCGTAAGCACCCAGGAAAACTACCGCTCCTCCTCCGCGGATTATCCAGTTATCGCGCACTCGCCAGGCGAAACCCACGCGCGGGCCAAAATTGTTTTTGTCAAAATTGTGGGCATACTGGCTCAAGCCGTTGCGGCCGGAGAAGGTGACCACGCCCGGAGTACCGGAAACAGGGTTAAGGGCGAACCGGTCGAAAGAATTTTGACGGTTATCGATTGATTCCCAGCGCGGTTGGTCAAGATCCCAGCGTAACCCGAGGTTCAGGGTGAATGTGGGGGTCACTTTCCAGTCGTCCTGGATGAACGCGCCCGCCGTGCCCGCCCGGCTTCGGATCAAGAGCGCCTCGTCGCGCACACCTCGCTGTACCCACCCTAGCAGCAGCGAAGCCAGCGAACTGCCGGTCGCGACGTCGTTGAAGGTAAAATCCCCTCCAGCACGGTTACGGTTCTGATCATCATTCAGGCCAGAACGCCATTCGAACCCGGCTTTGAGTCGGTGGTTCCCGCGGATGTGGCTAACGCTGTCCGCGTAGTGGTTGGTTCGAATAGGGACCTGCAGCCGCTCCTGATTGGAAGTGTTCCCCAGACCGCTGAAGCCGGTAATCGTGATCCGCGGGAAGAAGTCTGGATCAACACCCTTGAGGCCAAGCTGCCCGTTGAGGCCCGAGAGCGCGCCCCCGGTGCGATTGATGAACTTGCGGCGGTCCCAGGTAAACCGGAATTCATTGATGGTCCTGGCCGTGAAGCTGTGGAACCAGGTGGCGGAGGCATTGTAGTAAGAATTCTCGCGGATGCGGTGAAACTCGTCGGTTCCCGGTGTCGGGAAGATGGGGAATTCATCGTTCCGGCTGGTGCGGGCAAGGAGCCGACCATAGAGACGGTCGTTCTGGGAAAAGATGTGATCGATGCGCCCTACCCAGCTGTCGGCAGGATTGCTGGTGGGCTGGTTGGCGCGAAAGTTACTGCTGCCCGAGGGGCGGCCCGGGACGTTTGGCTCCGGATAGAACGCCGCCAGCTGCATCCCGATCGGGTCGAGGCGGCTCGCAGGGATGATGTTTCCCGGAAACTGCGGACGCCCTGGCGCTGCTGGGTCACGGATCACCACCGCGCTCGCCGAAAAGTCTCCCCGCACCTCGGCCGAAGTGGGGATGTTCAGAATCCGTGTGGCCTCGCTCTTCACCCGCAGGCCCTCGTAGTTGAAGAAGTAGTGCGTCTTGTCTTGCCGGATCGGCCCCCCCACGCTCGCCCCGAAAAGGTTGTAGCGCAGCTTCGGTTTGCTGGCGGCAAAGAAGTTGCGCGCATCCAACGCATCGTTCCGCAGATATTCGTAAGCCGAGCCATGGAGCTGGTTGGTGCCGGATTTCGTCGTCAACTGCACGACACCCCCTCCGGTGCGGCCCAGCTCCGCGGAATAGTTGCTGATCGAGACGTTGAACTCGTGGAGCGACTCGATCGGCGGGTCGAAGGTCAGGGTTTGAACGCCGAGCAGCACGTTCTGGGCATTGCCGCCGTCGATGAGCCACATCGAGTTGTCGCCCTCGGCCGCCGGCCATGGTGAAGTTGGAGCCGGTGCCTACCTGAACGACGAAGCCGTTCAGCCGCGCCAGCTGTGCCGCGCGCCGGTCGATCAGCGGCATGTTGATGATGGTGCGATTCTCTACCACGGCGCCCACCGCCGAACTCTCGGACTGCAGTAGTGGTGCGGCCGCCTCTACGACGACCCGGTCGCTTACGGTCCCGATCTCCAGCTTCACGTCGATGCGAACCTGCATTCCCGTTTCCAGCTCAATGCCTGTCTGCTCCGACTGCTTGAAGCCGGTCTGCTCCGCCGTCAAACGGTACACGCCCGGCTTGACCAGGGGGAAGACGTAGTTTCCGCTGTCATTGCTGATCGCGCTCCAGTTCTCGCCGGTCTGTAAATTGACCACGCGGATAACGGCGCCGGGCACGATCGAACCGCTCGCGTCGGTAACGGTTCCGTTCACGGTCGCGAACTGACTCTGGGCCCAGCTCAACGTGGCAGCCAGGCAGAAGCAGATGGGAGATAACTTGGCGAGACCCATATAGAGCCTTTCCGGGCGCCCTGCGGCTGCCAGCCCATTGTGGTCTCGCGCCGCGGGGCAAGATTGAAGGTGGCGGCTTCGACTTCTCGCAGATTAAGCCGGACCGACTCCGCGGACAAGCAGTTTTTTCGAGCAACCGCAAAGACGCGAAGACACAACGCAGCCGTGAGGCCGCAACCGAATTGTCTCCGTGTCTTTGTGGTTAGGGCTGCGAAATACCTACTAGGACACCAAGACACGAAGAAACACCAAGAATCGTGCCCAAAAAGCAAGGAAACGCCAGCAAGTGACACAAAGAAACGCGAAGCCTGATTTGCGATCCCGCAGAAGTGGCGTAAAATGACTCCGAATGTTGGCCCCTGCTTGCTGGCGACTCGCGCAATGAAGAAGTTCCTTACGATCGCGTTGGTATTGATGGTCATGCCGGTCCTCCCCCAGGAGCGCGGCGGTGTTGTCACGGGAGGCGCATCCGCGCCTGTGCGCGATAGCCTGAACCGCCCTATCACAGCAGGAGGATTCGTCGACGGCGCGCCCGTGGTTTTTGTCGATAAGACAGTCTCTTCTGGATTGGCGGCGTTCAGACATCGATCGGGGAGACCGGAGAAGAAATACATTCTGGAAGTCCCCTCCGGAGGAGTGGCCCTCTTCGACTATGACAACGACGGCTGGTTGGATATCTTCCTGGTTAACGGTTCGACCTTCGAGGCGCTGAAGGGGAAGGAGCCGGCGCCTAAAGCGGCCCTGTACAGGAACAACCGCAACGGAACCTTCACCGATGTGACCGCGAAGGCCGGCGTGGCTAACGAGCGCTGGGGCTTCGGCGCTGCGGTCTCAGACTATGACAACGACGGGGACCTTGACCTCTATGTTACTAATTTCGGTCCCAATCGACTGTACCGTAATAACGGCAATGGAACCTTCTCAGACGTAGCCGCCTCAGCCGGAGTGTTGCTGGGCGGCTGGTCGACCGCGGCAACTTTCGGCGATTTTAATCGCGACGGCTACGTCGACCTTTTCGTCTGTCGCTACCTGGAGTTCGATCCTGAGCACCCTCCGGAGCCTGGAAGTCTCGGCGCGATAGAAAACCGTTTCTGCGAGTTCCGTGGCAAGACGGTCATGTGCGGTCCCCGCGGACTGAAGGGGACCGGCGATGCTCTCTTCCTCAACCGGAAAGACGGTACCTTCGTTGAAATCTCGGAGAGAGCCGGCGTGAGCGATAAGGCGGGCCTTTACGGCTTCGCCGCGGCGTGGGCGGACATCGACAACGACAGGCTGCTCGATCTGCTGGTCGTCAACGATTCCACTCCTAATTATCTTTATCGCAATAAAGGAGAGGCCACCTTCGAGGACATCAGTTACGCGTCGGGATTCGCATTCAACGAACACGGCCGCGAGCAGGCCGGCATGGGAATAGCCGTGGGAGATTATAACAATGACGGGCGCCTCGACCTGTACCTGACCAATTTCTCCGACGACTACAATACCTTCTATCGTAACGAGGGGAACGGCTTCTTCACTGATGCCACGGCTGCACTGGGCTTGCGCGAGCCCACGATTCCGTTTCTCGGTTGGGGCACAGGTTTTCTGGATTTCGACAATGATGGGTTCAAAGATCTCTTCGTTGCCAACGGTCATGTCTATCCCGGTGTGGACCAGTACGATTGGGGCACAACCTGGGCCCAGCGACCCCAGCTGTTTCGCAATCTGCAAGGGTCCCGCTTCGAGACGGTTCCTCCCGCGACCGGCAGCGGGCTGGCCGTGGTCGTACCGGCGCGCGGCGCGGCGTTCGGCGACCTGGACAATGACGGTCGCATCGACGTCGTCATGAACTGCATCGATCGGGCGCCGGTTGTGCTGCACAACGAAGCCGCTGGAAAGAACAACTGGCTTCTCCTCAGGCTGATCGGCGAAAACGGGAGCCCTCGTGATGCAACCGGGACAACGGTTTACCTCACGGCGGACGGGCGCCGCCAGCGCGTCGATGTGATGAGCGGCGGCAGCTTCGCTTCTCATTCCGATCTGCGGCTTCACTTCGGACTCGAAACCGCGACCCGGGTCGACAAAGTAGAAATCTTGTGGACCGGCGGGCGGAGAGAAAGCTTCGAGAATCTTCCCGTCAATACAATCTTGACGATTCGTGAAGGAAAGGGAGTACTGAGATCAAGTTCAATGGTAGACTGAAGAAGTCTTCGCGGCTCGAAGCCGCGATCGATATGCTCGCCCCGCCCTTCTCGATGGCTTGACGGAACACAATCGGATGAAGATCATGCATGCTCCAAAATCACTATCTGCCTTGTTCGCCCTGTTCGTATTCGCCGCATGCTTTTTACTGCCCGCATCCGTTCAGCAAACCCAATCGAGTAGCAAGCCGCGAGAAATAGATATAGAGAAGACTGCCTCCGGCAACTTGAAGATCATTCCAATCACGCACGCCAGCGTCATGCTCGAGTGGCGCGGCAAGGAGATCCATATCGATCCCTGGAGTCAGGGGGACTATTCGGGGCTGGCCAAGTCAGATCTCATCTTGATAACCGACATTCACCCCGATCACATGGACCTCAAAGGCATCGCAGCGGTGAAAGACACCGACACGATCATCATCGCCCCGGAAGCGGTGGCCAAGACCATCCCGGAAGCGCAGATCCTCCGGAACGGCGAGAAGAAGAGCTTGATCATGGGCGGGACCCTGACCATAGAGGCTGTCCCAATGTACAATCTCACCCGCGGCCCGTCTCCGGGAGAGCTCTACCACACCAGGGGGCGCGGTAACGGCTACGTGCTCGATATCGGAGGAAAGCGCCTTTATTTTTCGGGAGACACCGAATGCGTTCCTGAAATCAAGTCTCTGGAGAGAATCGACATTGCATTCCTGTGCATGAACCTCCCGTACACTATGACCGTTCAGGAAGCGGCCGATTGCGTGAAGGCGTTTCGGCCGATGATCGTTTATCCGTATCACTACCGGGGACAGGACCCCAAGGCCTTCGCCGATGCCTTGAAGGGAGAGAAGGAGATTGAGGTTCGGATCAGAAAGTGGTATTAGCGCGCGGCGTTTCCGCGTGGAAACCCCTCGTCATCGCCTTTGCATGGTGAGTAGATGAAAACAAACACCCCCGCTCAAATGCGGACGAGCCCGCTCTTAGGGCTCGTGCCAGGAGGAGTTGTATGAATCTCGTCAAGATAGCTCACGTCCCTCCCGTCGCGGTGGGTCACAAGGCTATGGTGGCCGATGCGGTCAAAGCGATGGTGGAAAACGGCGTGGGCGCGGTCGCAATCGTCGAAGAAGGTGAGATCAAAGGGATTTTTTCGGAACGCGATGTGATGAAGAAAGTAATCTACCAGAGTCTCGCGCCTGATAGAACACTCGTATCCGACGTAATGACCAAGGACGTGGAGTCGATCCGATCGGACATGTCCTCCACCGAGGCGCTGCGGCTGATGATGGACCGGCATATCCGGCACCTCCCGATCGTGGACGAACAGGGGAAGATATTAGGAATCCTCTCGATCCGGAATCTCTTGCACAGCCTCGTCGAGGAGCTCGAGGACAGCGTAAACACGATCACTTCGTACTTCAATGCCGATGGCGGCGGCGGATAAAAGCCACCCACTAGATGCTTCGCGCAGTGTCTCCGAATCTTCGTTTACACGTCAAGAACCAACCTCGAAGACAAACTGGAAATCTAAGAACCTCCGAAACTTCAATCTTGTCCTGAATTGTTTCCCGAGGCCGGCCTGGTCGAGGGAAAGCCGAAGTCGGCCACGAGCGGGAGATGGTCTGACGCCATCAACGCAGTACGGCTTCTATGAAGGATCAACTTTTCAAGAATCAGGTGTCGATCAAAATAAATATGATCCAGGTGCATGAATGGAAGAACTCCCGGATAGGTGCGGGATCGCCGGAGGTGGCGCCGAATGTCGGGGCTCTCAAAATGCGCGGCCATCAGGCGCGAAACAAGCCCGCGAGTCCACTCGTTGAAGTCTCCGAGCACGACGCGGGGTCCCTGTAACTCATCGTTCGCCAGAATATCGGCCGCGATCAGCTTCCGACCTTGTGCGCGACGCTCCAGCAACGCGGTCCCCAGGTGAACGTTGAAAATATGAAGCACCTCGGAATCATTCAAGCAAATGTCGACCCTCAGGCACCCACGCCTTTCACAACCCTTGACCGTTATGTCGTAGTTGCGAGCCAGATTGACCGGAAATCGGCTCAGGACAACGTTGCCGTAAGCGGCTCCGCGCAGTCTCCGGTTCTCTCCGAGCGAACTGTTGAGCCCCAGTTCTTCGGCAATAAACCGCACCTGATCGGCATCGGGTGAAGGTCCTTCCCGGCTCCAGACTTCCTGAAGCGCGATGATATCGGCGTCAAGCTCGCGCAGGACTTTGACGATACGAGCGGGACGGACGCGCCGGTCGAGCCCCCGGCATCGATGGACATTGTACGTGGCTACGCGCAACCGCTCGGCTCGGAAACTCATGGCTGTCGTTCCAAATTCCAAGCGCGCCACTCGTAAACCCGCTCAATACGCGGGCGGCGCCGCCAGGTCCGACAGGAACTCAGGCGGCTCTGCGTCGGGAAGAGAGCGAGACACCCTTCGAGGCGCGCTTCCCGCTCCGAACTCCGCATCGCAAGACTGACGTCATGGTTTGACCCGAACCAACAATAATCGATCGCCTCCAGCTTGGCTTGGTAAAGGATCTCGCCCTTGGTTAAGATTTCGAATCCGTTTCGGCCGAGCGCCGGAGCGTTTTCCGCAGGTTGCGCGTGTCGCAAGAAACCTTCTCTGTGGACGGATTCGAAAAACGACTGCGAGCTTGAGCAACGCCGCCCACGGCCCGTCAGGGCAGAAAGGACTGGATGACGTTTGCCACCATAGCGACCACAAGAAGAGCCGGCGAATCCATAACCCATCAGGAAAAAGATATCTTGCTCGGGCCCTCGGAGCAAGCATTGGCGCACGAAAGGCCGGGAGAAGCGCGAACGGCTCATTCAAGGAAAAAAATCCGGCATCGATTGCGCCCGAAGCGCGCCCCTTCACAAGCCCAAACTCTTTGACTGAAGCAGGATACTCGGTTTTTCGGCCTGGCATGCGGATTGCACCGTGTGACCCTGCTCGCCCCGAGCGAGACATTCAAATGCCGGTCTCATAGGGGGGCCCGGCCCGGTTTAATGAACGGTTCAGATGCAGAAAGGGTTTTCGTCATGAAATACACGGAGAAGTACACCGAGGTTCAACACGAACCCAGAGTGCTGTCGGCCAGCACGTTGATTGGCGATCGAGTCAGAAACCCGGAGGGGGAGGACCTTGGGAAGATCGAGGACTTGATGCTCGACTACAAGAACGGCCGGATCGGCTACGCGGTCCTGTCCTTCGGGGGCTTCATGGGCTTGGGCAACAAACTGTTTGCCATCCCTTGGGATGCCCTCGAGCTAAGCACCGAGGAGCATAAGTTCATCCTGAACGTGGACAAAGAAAAACTGGAGAAGGCTCCTGGGTTCGACAAGAACGACTGGCCTGATATGACCAACCCCGAGTGGGGTAGCCAAATCTACTCGCATTACGGCTACCGACCTTACTGGGAATAGTTGCGGGAATCCAGTATCCAGGAGGCGACAAATCGAAGAACTCGAATATAAGTTCCGGGTCCTGATAGTGAATAAAGATAATCACCAGGACACCTGAGGGGTCGGATAACGTGTATGGCCCGGGCAATCTGGAAAGGAAGCATTAACTTCGGTCTGGTAAATATTCCAGTAGCCCTCCACTCCGGTGAGGAGCGTGAGGAGCTCAGTTTCAAGCTGCTGGACCGTCGGAACCTCGCGCCGGTTCGCTACAAGCGCGTCAACGAAAGGACCGGGCGCGAGGTTCCCTGGGATGAGATTGTCAAAGGCTACGAATACAAGAAGGAAGAATTCGTCGTCCTCACGGAAGAGGACTTTCGACGCGCAGATGTTGAGGCCACTCAGACGGTTGAGATCACGGGTTTCGTCGATGCTTCCGAGATCGATGCGGTTTATTACGACAAGCCGTACTATCTCGAACCTCTAAAGAAAGCTCGTAAGAGTTATGCGCTGCTGCGAGAAGTGCTCGAGCGAACCGGGAAAGTTGGCATCGGGAAAATCGTCATCCGCTCGAGGCAATACCTTGCCGCCGTGATGGTGTGGGGTTCGGTGCTCGTCGTCAACCTGCTGCGTTATGCCAATGAACTACGCGACCCGGCGGAGTTGGATCTTCCGCCACGGAGTCTCAAAACTCTTGACATCGCCGAGAAAGAAATCAAGCTGGCGGAGCGTCTGGTCGAGACCATGATGGAGCCGTGGGAGCCGGCAAAATACCAGGATACGTACCGGGAGAAGTTGCTGGCGCTGATTAAAAAGAAGGCGAAGAGCGGCGCTACCGAGGCTATCGAAGAACTCCCGAAGGAGATCCCGCAAAAGCGCACTGCCCAGGTGATCGATATCATGGATCTCCTGAAGCGCAGCGTGGAGAAGGCGAAGGACGAAGCGCCGAGCCGTAGAAGAACTGAACGAAGGCGGAAGGCGGGCTGAGCGCTCAGACCCCGTTAAGGCCGCGAACTTCTCTGGCGCTCTGAAGCCAACGACCGGCCGACCCAAATCCCAATAGTGGTAATCTAGCAGTCTGATGGGACTCAAGACCTATCGCCGCAAAAGAGACTTCAGCCGCACTCTCGAACCACCCGGATCCTTAACTCCAGAACGAACGGGCAGGCTGTATATCATCCAGAAGCATGCAGCCCGGCGTCTGCATTACGATTTTCGACTGGAGTTGAATGGCGTCCTGTTGAGCTGGGCCGTTCCCAAGGGCCCAAGCCTGGATCCCAGAGATAAGCGTCTCGCGGTCCACGTGGAAGATCATCCCGTCGAGTACGGCGATTTCGAAGGAACCATTCCTCGAGGAGAATACGGCGGCGGAACGGTGCTGCTGTGGGATCGCGGCCGCTGGACAGAAGAGGGCGACCCGGTGGCCGGCCTTCGGGCGGGCAAGTTGAAGTTCCGTCTCGACGGAGAAAAGTTGCAAGGAGGTTGGACCTTGGTCCGGATGGGCAGGAGCTCCTCTGAAGAGGGGAAGGAGAATTGGCTGCTCATCAAAGAGAACGATGAGAAGGCGGATCCGTCAGGCAAGAGGGATATTCTGAAGGAACGTCCTGAGAGTGTGGCCAGCGGGCGGAGCATGGAGGAGATCCGTGCCGCTCGGGACCGTGAGTGGAGGTCCAATCGCGCGTCCGACAATCAAGGAACCGGTAAGAAACCGGCGCCCGGCCGCAAAGTCGAACTCCGCCTCAACCCGGGAAGCCTTCCTGGCGCGCGTAAGTCAAAGCTTCCGGAAAGGCTCCAGCCTCAGCTCGCTACTCTCGTCGACCAGGTTCCGAAAGGTGAGGCGTGGATTCACGAGATAAAATACGACGGTTATCGAGCGCTCTGCCGCATCGAGAAAGGGAAGGCGCAGTTCTTTACGCGCGAGTGGAAGGACTGGACCGCCCGCTTTCGCGAACTGGCCGTGGCTGCGGTCTCTCTTCCGGTGGACCAGGCCCTGATCGATGGCGAAGTGGTCGTACTGGAACCCGACGGCACCACCAGCTTCCAGTCGCTTCAAAACGTTCTGAGCCGAGGTGAACACCAAAGGCTTGCCTATTACGCATTCGACCTCCCCCACCTCGACGGCTACGACTTGACTCGTGTGTCCCTTCTTGCGCGCAAGGAGGCGCTGTTCAAACTTTTGCCGCCGGCGCCTGAAAACAGTCCGATTCGGTATAGCGATCACGTCGTAGGGGAAGGTGAGACGCTTCTCGAGCACGCCTCCCAGTACGGTCTGGAGGGTATTATCTCGAAACGAATCGATCGACCTTACTCCTCCGGACGAGGTCGTGATTGGTTAAAGATCAAATGTCTCCAAAGCCAGGAATTCGTCATTGGGGGTTTTACTGAGCCCTCCGGATCACGAAAAGGACTGGGCGCGCTTTTGCTCGGGGTTTACGACGAGGAGGGAACCCTGCGATATGCGGGGCGTGTGGGAACCGGTTTTACCGCGCAGTCGCTCAAGAACCTCCGTACCCGGCTAAGCGCGATCGAGCAGAAGCAGCCGCCGTTCTCGAACCCTCCCACCGGAGCCGACGCGCAGGGCTCGCACTGGGTCAAACCTGCGCTGGTGGCCGAAGTTGACTTTAATGAATGGACCAGCGATGGAGTTCTCCGTCATCCCTCTTTCAAAGGCCTGCGCGAAGATAAACCTGCCAGAGACGTAAAGCGCGAAGTTGCGCGACCGAGCGCGAAAGTCCCGGCAAATCGGGCGCCGGCTGGTTCTGACGAGGTCGCGGGCGTGAGTCTGACTCATCCAGACCGTATCCTCTACCCGGGCCAGGGAATCACGAAGCGGCAGCTGGCTCTTTATTACGAGGAAGTCGCCGACAGAATTCTCTCCTACCTGGCTGGACGCCCGCTGACCCTGGTTCGTTGTCCTGAGGGACGCGATAAAGAGTGCTTTTATCAGAAGCACGCGCATGAGGCGCTGGATAAATCGGTCCAACGGGTACGGCTTCGGGAAGGAAAGGGAATGGCTACGTACATCGCCATCAATTCGGTTCGAGGGCTGATATCTCTGGTGCAGATGGGAACGCTCGAGTTTCATCCCTGGGGGTCTCGGACTGACAGGCTGGAACAACCGGACCGCCTTATTTTCGATCTCGATCCGGATCCTTCAGTCTCGTGGAAGCAGGTGGCTCATGCGGCGCAGGCGCTTCGGATGAAGCTGGAGGACCTCGGCCTCGCAGCCTTCGCGAAGACGACTGGGGGGAAGGGTCTGCACATTGTTGTCCCGTTGGTGCGGAGACAGGGCTGGGATGAGATCAAAGAGTTCTGCCGGGAGTTCGCGGAAACTTTTGTTCGAGAGGCGCCGGAGCTTTATACCGCCAATATGTCAAAAGCAAAGCGGCGAGGTAAAATATTCATTGATTACCTGCGCAATGCTCGGGGCGCCACGGCGGTGGCAGCCTACTCAACGCGCGCCAGGCCCGGAGCTCCGGTTTCGACGCCGATAGACTGGGACGAGCTGGCCGCCTTGCGCTCCGATCAGTATACGCTGAGAAATCTCGGGCGCAGGCTTGCGGAACGGGGCCGGGATCCGTGGGAACAATTCGATGACGCGAGGCGTCCAATCACCGATGCCCTGAGGAAAAGGGTGGCGCAATAAGAAGGGAGAAGATGAGATGTCTCAGGTCGCAAGAGTGCTGTCCATTCTTATGTTGATCGGGGCTGCGGCGCCGGGAGCCGCATCCCAGGAGCCTCCGGCAAAGCCGCCGCGCCCTTCGATCCGGGTTACAGGCGAGGCGGTGGTCACCGCCAACCCCGATGAGGCGCGAATCGAAATTGGCGTGCTATCGCAAGCGGAATCGGCCCAGGCGGCCGCCACACAGAATGCCCAGCGGCTCGATTCTGTTCTCAACGATCTGCGCCGCGTACTGGGAACTTCGGCCGATATCAAGACCATCAGTTACTCGGTGTCGCCGAATTATCGCTACCCCAAAGAGGGCGGGAAACCTACCATCGTCGGTCATACCGCTAACAATGTCGTACGGGTGAAGATTTCTGATCTCTCGCTGGTGGGTAAAGTGATCGATACTGCGACTCAGTCAGGGGCGAACACGATTCAACGCCTTCAGTTCACCTTGAAGGATGAACGGAAATCCCAGGCCGAGGCCTTGAGTCAGGCTGCGCTTATCGCGCGCGCCAAGGCTGATTCGATCGCTTCGGCGCTTGGACTTAAGGTTCTACGCATCCTGCTGGTCGAAGAAGCCGGTTCGGCGGTACCGGTCGTACAGGAGCGGTTCATGGCCATGGCGAGAGCGGACGCACCGGCTGCGCCCACGCCGGTCGAGCCTGGAACAATCGACATCCGCGCGGTTGTGACCCTCACGGTCGAGATCGCGGGCGGCAATTGAGACCATAGCCGATCCTGCATCTTCGCGCCTTAGGATTGAAGGGCTGCAACCACTAAGACGCGAAGACGCCAGGATGTTTCAGAGTGTGGAAGCCATTTCCTTCTCTTCTTCCATCTGGCTGCCGATCTCGTCCAGTTGGTCACGCAGACGTTTCTCAGCCTCCGGGAACATTTCGCTCTCTTCCGCTTCTATATGCTCCTGGACGCTTTCCACGAGCTGCGCGAAGCTCTCCTCGTAACCGGCGTCCTCCGGATCCAGTTCCCTGAGTTCCTCGATCAGGGACCCTACCTCTTGATGTTCCTCGAGATTTTCAATAACAAGCTCTTTGACCTCCTGGTTCGCCCTGGCATTCACTGCCGGGTAGAAGATCTCCTCTTCCAGTCTTCTGTGCAGCTCAAGCTCCTGGAAGATAGTCTCGGCGATCTCCCGTTTCTTTTTCGAGGAACGATCGCTTGCCGCATCGTATTCGTCGAAGAGCTTTCGTACTCTCTGGTGATCTTGCTTCAGCAACTTGACTGCGTTCATTCCGCCCTCCTTTCATTTCATAAGCGGAAGATTTTTGATCCAGCTCCGGCGCCGTCGGGACGCCATCCACCCGCGTGACAGCATCCCAAGACCAAGTTTCCTGCATGTCACACCGAGCCGGTCCCGCCGGTTCCAACCATAAAACGCCAGCGCTCCCCCGCTCGCTGCCATCACAGCGGTTGTGGAGGGAGACCAGATCCGCTGCAGACGCTTCAAACCGCTTTCCTCCCGGCTCGATCCCGCCCTGGAGAACGGGAACATTTTCCGCAGTTTCGTGCACTTCGAGCCGATTCTCTACACCCTCAACTCCCGGGATCCCGGCGACTGACGAGAGCAACCTGCCCACCTCGGCCGCAAAAACGGGGCCGTGGAGTATGATCTGCCCCCCGCTCGCCGTGACGTCGACGGCGTGTGGATGAGAAACAACGTGTCCCATCCTTGATCGAACGCGTTCAACCAGGACGGCATCCGAAGGAGACTCCTGGCGCGTGAAGCTCGACCGCAGCTTTTGGGAAAGACCGGCGGCTCGATTCGAAACGTCGCGCGCTGTCGCGCCCACGGCGTCGCTCGTTTTCTTCCAGGCGTGTACGGTCTTGTCACGAGCCAACGCTCGCCGTCGTCTTCCCATGGCGGGATCGAGGATATACATCAAGCCGGCACCGAATCCGATCCCGGTTATCAGAGCTAATCTTCCGTTCATAAATACCTCCCTTTTTGTTATTCAGAGATTTCCTCGACCAGTTCGGCAGTCTTTTCAGGCTCTCCGCCGCGCGTTGCCACATCGGCCTGAGCGATAATTCCGACGATTCTGTCTTCTCGGTCGACAATCGGCATCCGGCGGATCTGGCGTTTTTCCATGCCATCGAGGCAACTCTCGAGATCATCGTCCTCACGGCAGGTTACCGGACTGCGAGTCATTATCTCTTCGACTCGAGTGTTGTTCGGGTCGCGACCCTCTGCCAACACTTTCAATGCCAGGTCCCGATCGGTGACGATGCCGACCAGTTTTTTCGTTTTGAGATCCTTTACGACTGGAACCGACCCAACATCTTCACGCTTCATCAACTGGGCGGCCTCCGTAACACTATCTTGCGGTGTACAGCAAACCGGATCTCTGGTCATGATTTCTCTGACCTTTTTCATGATTCCTCCTTTCTGGCTTCCAAATCCGCTGGTGCAATTTTCAAACCAGATTGACTTCTCATTCTCGAAGAGGCCGAGCGTCAGCAAAGAGCGAGAATTTCCAACAATTGCGTCATTGAGTGGCCCGCATCAGCGTTCGAGTATTGAATAGAGCACGCCACCGGAAGGAGAATTTCCTCGGCGATGGGACTCACTGCGCAGTATCTGTCCCGATTCAACCGGGAAATTTTCTCTGATATGGCCAAGTTAACGACGAGTTCGCAAATCAAGGACAATCACCCAACGACCCCAAGCCTTCCCCTAAAGCCGCGATACCTCGGGCTTAAGAGCCGGGCGATCAGACTGTCGGTATCGAGATAAGGCGCGGTAATGGTCCGGGTCTTGCAGATCAGGCCCGAGGCTCTTTTGAGCTTTCTTAGCGAGGCGGTGCCCGGATGCGCGAAGGAACGGGCGATTGCGAAAGGAGGAGACCTTGTCTTGCCTGCGAAATCTGAGTTTTAACAATGATCCTGGTTGCATCTGCTCCTGTCGGCTCAGACTCTTTCTGATGAAAGAGAAGGCGTCGTCTGAAAGCAGCCGGGTGGATACCAGGGCAAATTCTGTTCTCTGGCGTGAGCCCGGGCTCGGTCGAGAGATTAGACCTGGCCGGCGGTCCGGGCGGGAAAGCAAACGCTCCGCAAGGCCCCTACACGTTTATCAAGGAGATCGAAAGCGGAAAGAAACCCAAGCTCAAGGTGCGGGATGCAAGGGGGTCGATGTGGAGCGTGAAATGGGGGGACGAAGTCAAAGCCGAAATCTTCGCGTCTCGTCTTGCTTGGGCCGCTGGATACTTCACGTTGCCGACTTATTTTGTGGAGAGTGGCAGGATCGAGAGAGTAACCGATCCCGGACGTGCCGGGGACCGATTGGCCTCCGACGGGAGCTTCACGACCGCGCGTTTTCAGGCCTGGGAACCGAATCTCCTCAAAGGCCGTAACTGGGCCTGGAACTATAATCCCTTTCTTGGGAGCAA
The DNA here is from genome assembly GCA_963827655.1 of uncultured Acidobacteriota bacterium. Classification (GTDB taxonomy): domain Bacteria; phylum Acidobacteriota; class UBA6911; order UBA6911; family UBA6911; genus CAWHCF01. Next base: position 171,097 of record CAWHCF010000031.1, on the reverse strand, counting down.
GCCGCTTCAGGGGCTGAAAATCATCATGATGCTGACCTCCAATTGGGATTCCAAGGACGCGCGTGACGTCGATATGGGCACAAATACGGCCATTATCGACTCATCGGGCGCCGGTGGGAAGGGAGCTACGCTACCTCGTTCTCGACTGGGGCGGGTCCATGGGCCGCTGGGGCTTGCCTGGATTCGTCCGGAATAAATGGGACTGTGATGGATATGCGTCTCAAACCTCAGAATTCGTAAAAGGGGTCAGGGATGGTGAAGTGGTGTGGGGTTTCAGCGGAGCGTTTAACGAAAAGGACATTAATGAGGGAATAACTCCGCAGGACGTAAAATGGATTCTGCAATATATCGGCAAGCTGACGGACTCTCAGATTCGAAGCGGGCTGCAGGCCAGCGGAGCAACTCCGCAAGAAGTTGATTGTTTTTCCAAGTCAGTCCGGGAGCGGATCGATCAATTAAGAAAGGTCGCCCAGTAAGTCTTCGGCTGGCGTCACGCGCCTCCTACTTCTCTGCAAAGATTCCTGGTGTTTCTTTGTGTCTTAGGGCTTGCGAAATAACCACATTTGTCGTCGGGGGCTTTCGTTCGGGGCAGTGAACGAACCTTAGTGTCTTAGTGGTCGCAGCGCTCACCACGAAGACGCGAAGACGCTGAGAAACACGAAAAAACCTTGGGTTGCGGACAAGTTCTGTATAAGAATCAAGGTTTCGTGAAGAAGTCTGCCGAATAGGCCTAACCTGAGGAGGTGCGCCGTGCGCTTGGTGATGAGAGTAGTTCTTATCTGCGTTGCCGTCGTGGGTGTTCTTTCTGCCCAGTCGAAGAAACAGATCATTCGGGTCGGTCTCGATCTTAACCTGCCGTTCAGTCCCGCCGTGAAGGCCGGCAACTTTATTTATGTCGCCGGAGCCATCGCTACGGATGACGCAGGACGTGTGATTTCGGGGGACATAAAGGCTCAGACGAAGCGCGTGTTCGACAACATCGCACCGGTATTGAAAGCGGCGGGCACGGGCTTCGAGAACGTGGTTTCGGTGTATGTCTACCTGAAATCGGCCTCGGATTTCCAGGCGATGAACGAAGTCTACCGGAGCTATTTCCCCAAGGATCCGCCGGGGCGCACGACTGTCCAAACCAACCTGGTTTTGCCGGAAGCGCTGATCGAAATCTCCATGGTCGCGACGCCAAAGGGCGCGGAGCGGCGATGTCATTCACCCGTCGGGCTGGATGAAATCGCCTCGTCCCTACAGTTTCGGCATCAAGTCCGGTGACACGCTTTTTCTCGCCGGTCTGGTTTCGCGAAACGGCAAGGATGACTCTGTCATCGCCGGTGACATGAAGTTGCAGACGCGAACAATACTCGAAAATGCGGGAGAGATTCTTAAAACCGCGGGGATGACTCACGCAGATGTCGTCAGCTCGCGGGTCTATATCACCGACACGGCGATGTTCCAGGACATGAACGCGGCCTACCGGGCCTTTTTCCCCAAAGATCCCCCGGCGCGCGCAACAGTGAAAACAGGATTAATGGGCCCGCAATTCGTGGTCGAGATCACGCTGGTAGCGGTCAAGGGGCCCACGCGAGAGGCGATTTTGCCTCCGAGCGCGGACGGCTCGCCGGGCCGTCCAAATCCGAATCTCAGCTCCGCGATCCGAGTGGGCGACCGTCTTTACGTCTCAGGCATGCTCGGCAATAACGAGAAGAACAAATCCGACATGAAAGGACAAACAAGTGAGACGCTGGCGAATATTGGACGGACATTGAAGGCCGCCGGGTTCGACTGGAGTCACATTGTCGAAGGAATCGTATACATTACCGACGTTACCAAGTTCCAGGCGATGAACGAGGGGTATCGCACGGTGTTCACGAAAGATTTTCCGGCGCGGGCCACTGTAGAATCCGGTCTGGTAAATCCGGACGGCCTGGTCGAGATCATGTTTACCGCCGTAAAGTGAGGTTTGCGCCTCATGCGCTCCCTGGCGGCGAGCGCATGAAGAACCCGCCGCGCAAAGATGCCAAACCACAAAGGTCGCGGCTTGACCATGGAAATCACCGGTTCCGCGTTGCCGGTGAGAGCTGACCAACGTTTTCAACGTTTACTCGGGGAGATGAGGATCGAAAGTGAAAAGGTTCGTCAGGGTTGAAGCGATTTTCGTTCTGCTTCTCGTTAACGCTTTCCCGCTTTGGGGGCAGGGCGCGAGAGTACTGGAATATGGATCTCCTAGCTCGGCAGACATGGATGGCAACCGGCTGGATCAGGCGATCCGGCTCTACCGCGATGCGGTCGAGCGGGATGACTTGCGCGGCGTGGTCTTGATGGTGGCCCGCCACGGAAAGATCGTTCTGCACGAGGCGATCGGCTGGAGACATCGGGGTTATCAATTACCTATGGAGAAGGATACGCTCTTTCGGATGGCCTCGAACACGAAGCCGGTCATAGCAAGCGCGACCCTGATCCTGGTTCAGGAAGGAAAATTGGCCCTTGACGACAGGGTTTCGCGGTATTTCGAATCTTTCAACAACGCAAAGTCGCGCAGGATTACCGTGCAGCAATTATTGAGTCACACTTCCGGCTTTCGCATTCGGCCAATTTTTCTGCCGTTCGATGAAAAGACGGATCCGCATCCGACACTCCGTTCCGCTGTTGACAAATTCGGCAGAGAGGGGCCTGAAGTTGAGCCCGGGAATTCCTACAGCTATAGCAATGCGGGATTCAATACGGTAGGCGCGGTTATCGAGCATGTTTCGGCGATGTCCTTGGAAGAGTTTCTTACCAGGCGAATCTATGAGCCGCTCGGCATGGTCGACACGAGCAATCATGAGGACCCGGCCAAACTCCACCGGATGGCGACGGTCTATCGCGGGAGCCGCGGCCCTGACGGCAAGGTCGAGTTCCGGCAGGGTTTCACTCCGGATGATCCTCCTGATTTTCCCATCGTTCGCGCATCCGGAGGAATGATCTCGACCGCCATGGATTATGCGAAGTTTCTCCAGATGTATCTGAATGGCGGCCGGTATGGCAAGGCCGAGATACTCACCCGCGAATCCGTCCGAAAAGCTACCTCGCCTCTCGCCAAAAGCTCCGAGTCCGCTCACTACGGACTGGGATGGCTGGTCGGAAAAGATGCCGTTTTTTCGCACGGCGGGTCGGACGGCACCATGGCCTGGGTCGATCCCTCACTCGATCTGTTCGGGCTTGTTTTCACGCAGAGCCCGGGCGGCAACAACCCGGTCAACAGCTTTCAAAAACTGGTGTCGGAGGCCTGCCTTACCAAATAAGTCTGCAGCAAGCAGGTCCGCAAGATGAGTCTGCGACGTTCGTGAATGTCACCCGCAAAGCCCCCATTTGCGGCGAGCGCGATAGAGGAGTTTCTCTTATCGGCTTGCGTCTGATGCACAGGGCTGGTTTGCGCTGACAGCCGTTCCTACTCTCCCGCGACCATCCGTTTCGAGAATGATGATCGGTTGGCCGACGGCAATTCAATAATCGTGCGGATGCGGCAGCCTGGCTGCCGAATAAGAACGCGCAAGCGGTGGAAAGTACAGTTTGCTACCGACTCTGTCTGGCGATGTTTTGTTCGCCCCGGCCCGTTGAGTCTTTAGAGATGCGGCCCCTTTCGTACGCGATTTCATCACTGGGTTAACCGAATTCCTGACGGTCGCCCACGTCAACGGAAGGCAGGGTGCTCAAAACTTAGCCGGGCAAGCACCGAGCGCCTGGTCAGGTTCAAGGCCATCTGAGACAGGTGCGGCACTACAGGATGGATTCGCTCGCCTGGACTGCGGAAGGCGCTTCGCTTGTCTCCTTGCGTACCATAACAGGGAACACCCGGTAAGCGTTTGGAAGAGGATGGTCCATAGTCTCACGCGGGTTCATCAATGATGCATCCCATGCTGACGGAGAAATCTTAAAACCACTATTATAGTACTATCATGATAGTGTTACCAGTGTCATCCGAGAGGAAAATGAAGGCTTTGAGCATGATTCACTATCTAAATAGTAAAGATAGGTGGCCAGGTGGGAGCCGTTTCACGTGAAGACGTGAACTCCAGATGTGTCAAAGAACGGCAGTTTCGCGGTATTCTCCGAACACGGTCCTGAGGGCGTCAGAGATTTCGCCGATGGTAGCGCGCGACTCTACCGCATCGAGGATGAATGGCATCAGGTTCTCCCTGCCGGTTGCGGCCTGTTTGAGTCGATCCAGAGCCTTGCCGGCGGCATGATTGTCGCGAGTCTGGCGTAGCTCTTGCAAATACCGGCGCTGGTTTTCTGCCACGGCTTCATCCACGGTCAATAAATCCACAGGGGCCGATTCGCTGGCGGCAAACCTGTTCACGCCGACGATAACCGATTCTCCAGTCTCAACACTCTTTTGGAATCGATAAGCTGACTCCTGAATCTCGCGTTGTATGTAGCCAATCTCAATAGCGCGGACGGCTCCTCCCAGAGCATCGATCCTCTGGATGTACTCGTGGGCCTCGGCTTCGATTTGATCCGTCATGGTCTCTATCGCGTAGCAGCCCCCCAACGGGTCGACTGTATTCGCAACTCCGCTTTCGTAAGCGAGAATCTGCTGTGTCCGCAGGGCAGTCCGGGCGGCGTTTTCGCCAGGCAGGGCAAGAGCTTCGTCGAGCGAGTTGGTATGAAGCGACTGGGTTCCCCCAAGGACGGCGGACAGTGCCTGTAAAGCGACCCGAACAATATTGTTCTCCGGCTGCTGGGCTGTCAGAGAGCTCCCTGCTGTCTGGGCATGAAAACGAAGCACGCACGAGCGGAGGTCGGTCGCCTTGAACCGTTCTTTCATGATCCGCGCCCACAGACGGCGTGCGGCGCGGAACTTGGCGATCTCTTCCAAGAAGTTGCTGTGGGCATTGAAGAAAAAGGAGAGTTGGGCAGCAAAATCATCCAGCTCTAGTCCGGCTTCGAGAGCGCTCTCGACGTAGGCAATGGCATTCGACAGTGTAAAAGCCACTTCCTGGACCGCCGTGGAGCCGGCCTCGCGAATGTGGTAGCCGCTGATCGAAATCGGATTCCAGCGGGGAACCTGCTCCTGGCAGAAGGCAAAGACGTTGGTAGCGATCCGCAGCGATGGAACCGGAGGATAGATATAGGTCCCGCGAGCGATGTATTCCTTCAAGAGGTCGTTCTGGATCGTCCCTCGGAGGGCGGTCCAGGGAACCCCGCGGCTGCGGGCGACCGAGAGTACCATCGTCAGCAGAATGGCCGCAGTGCTGTTGATGGTCATCGAGATGGAGACCTGGTCTAAAGGGATATCATTGAGGAGGGTTTCCATGTCGCGCAGCGAGCTGATGGAAACACCGACTTTCCCGACCTCGCCGGCCGCCAATTCGTGATCGGCATCCAGACCCATCTGGGTCGGGAGGTCGAAGGCGACGCTCAAACCCGTCTGCCCGTGCTTCAACAGGTAGTGGTAGCGCCGGTTCGATTCTTCGGCAGACCCGAAGCCCGAATACTGCCGCATGGTCCAGAGCCGCCCGCGATACATGTTGCGATAGATTCCCCGGGTGAAGGGATATTCACCCGGCCTTTCAGAAGCCTGGACAGCGGGGTGTGCCGGAGGGTCGTAAATGAGTTTCTGTTCCATATCAGGTTCAGCCTTTTCTCAGCCCCAAAGGCCGGAGAAAGTCGAAGGTTGGCCCAACACAGGCTGAGGACGCGGGCTTGAGGGCGAAGTTCAACTTGACAGCTTTTCTGAAGTCTCCTAAGATGCACTATATCTTAGTTTGCTGTAAAAGCCACAATCTCCCTTCCTTCAGGGTGTGGGTGCCAGGAAGCCGTTATTAGGAGTACCCGGATGGCGGATGCCGAAATCAAGCGATTGATGAAAACCCTGGGTGAATCGATAAACGAGACGCTCAGTGACTCTCCTAAAATCAACGACTGTATTCAGAGCATCCGTGATGCCGGTTACGAAGTCTTCCTCATCATCGAAGCCACAATTGGATTCAATCGAAAAGGCAAAGGTGACAACGAAAGGATCTCGGCGCCGCTCAAGGCGGATGATCCAGTTCGACTGCGAATTACGTCGGAAGACGCTAAATTCCTTAAATCACTGAAGATAGCCGTAGACTTGGAATGATCCTGGTCATTCTTCGATGCTGAGTCGCTCCTGAAAGTCTCCCTTCTCACATCCCTCAGGTGCAATTCGGACGAGGTTAAGATTCCACCCAAGTCAGCGAGTCCAAGCAGAGGTTGGATTGCGGTAAACGGCTCTCTCGACGGCCTCTACTTTCGGCACCGGCCGTTAGGGTACACGCTGGCGGAACGACCAAAGGGTTTTTTCACTCCCAGGACCGAGGCACGGCTGCCATCGACTCAGAGACGTGCTATCTCATGCATTTAGTAGCTATCCGCATCATCGGCGAGTATGGCAACAAGTCCCGACTCAAAGGCTGAATTCAAACAGGCTGGCTAAGGCGCCGGATACCCGTCCGGTCAGTCGCTTCTTGTCGCCCATTGCTTCTCGTTGCCGGCAGCCTTCACGCCTTCAGCGTTTGGTTCTACGACCTTCAGCACAGACCCTTCCTCCGCTTTGGGCGCCTTGCTCATGTTGCATTTCCCTTCAAAGACTGCACCCGCCTCGATGATAAGACAGGGTGTGTACAGGTCTCCAAAAACCTTCCCGTCCCTGAGAATTTCCACACGCTCGGACGCGTGAACGGTACCTCGGAACTCTCCGCCGATGGAGATTCGTCGAGCGGAAACGTCGGCTTCGACCCTGCCTTTGGAACCGACCACCAGAGAAGCATTCGACTTGACGTTGCCTTTGATAACGCCATCGATTTTGACTCCCTGGGTAAAGGAGACCTCTCCTACAATCTCCACCCCCTCGCCCAGTAGGCTTACGGTCGCCTCCGAGGCTCCCTTCTTGAAATTCATGTCCTCTCCTCCATCTTGTAACCCCTGTTGGTTGTAAGGATGCTGTAGATCCGTTCGAGATCCTCCGGGCTGAAGAAATGAATCCGGATCTGCCCCGAGCCGGACGGAGTTGCCCTGCTAAGAATCTCGACCTTGGTTCCGAGGAAAACCCTCAGTCGATCGGTGGCAGCCGAGACGTTGGGATCCTGCATCCTGGCTTTTCTCGTTCTCTTGTTGTTCTGCCGCTGCGCCCAGCGCTCCGCGTCACGCACGGACCAGGATTGATCAACCATGGTCTGTGCCACTCGGGCGATCTCCGACGGGCTTATGCTCGAACTGAGCAGAGCGCGGGCATGTCCGGGAGACAGCTTTCCTTCGGCTATGAGAAGTTTGACTGCCGGAGGGAGCTTCAGGAGCCTCAAGCAGTTGGCGATGGTACTCCGCTCTCGAGCCAATCTTTCGGCCAGCTCCTCCTGCGTCAGTTTCAAGTTTTCCAACAGATTCTGGAAGGCCTGGGCCTCTTCAATCGGGTTAAGTTGTTCGCGCTGAATGTTTTCTATCAGGGCGAGCTCGAGCAGACGATCATCTGGAACTTCGCGCACCGCAGCCGGAATCTTCAGCAAACCGGCCCGTTGGGCCGCTGTTAAACGCCTCTCCCCCGCAATCAACTGATATCCGTCCCCGACGGGACGAACCAGTACGGGCTGCAATACGCCCACTTTCCGCACGGACTCCGCGAGCTCTTCGAGGCTCTTCTCGTCGAGCTTGAAGCGAGGCTGGTCCGGATTGAGAGTGATGCGGTCAATGTCGATCTCCTGAGGGGCCTGTTCGGTTCCCTGGAGATCAGGGAGGAGTGCCCCCAAGCCCTTACCCAAGACCCTTTTTTTCATGGTTCATTATTTCCTCAGCCAAGCCAATATAACTCTCGGCCCCTTTAGACCGGATATCATAGATTACAATAGGTTTACCAAAGCTAGGGGCTTCGGCCAACCGAACATTTCGCGGTATGATGGTCGCAAGCAACTGTCCCGCGAAGAAACTTCTGAGATCTTCCCTCACCTGGTTGCTGAGATTGGTGCGTTCGTCGAACATGGTCAATAAGATCCCTTGAATGGCAAGATCGGGATTGAAGCCGCGACGAATCCGAGCCAGCGTGTCCATCAAGTCTGAAATCCCTTCCAGAGCGAAATACTCACATTGGATCGGAATGAGCACCGAATGGGCCGCCACCAACCCATTGAGAGTCAAGAGATTCAACGAAGGAGGAGTATCGATGAGAATATAGTCGAATTCCGAATCCATAGAGCAGAGAAGCTTCTTCAAAATAAACTCGCGCTCTGGCATCTCAATCATCTCGATCGCGGCACCGGTCAGATTGCGGTCCGAAGGAACAAGCTTGAGATTCTCGAGTTCTGTGCCAACGATAACGTCGGTTATAGGCTCGTTCAAGATCATCGCGTGGTAAATACTCTTACGCGCATTATCCTTGGGCAAACCCAGGCCGCTTGTGCAGTTAGCTTGAGCGTCGGTGTCCACCACAAGAACTCTCTTTTCCGCTATCGCCAAAGCAGCTGCCAGGTTAATGGCAGTAGTGGTCTTACCCACACCCCCTTTCTGGTTTGTGATGGATATTATTTTGGCCATTGGAGTCGTTAACCCAGAGATTAGCACAGGAAAGTCGTAAAACGCACCACAAAAATCCTTAATTGCCTCTGGAAGTAGCTCCCGAGTCTCGCTTTGAACGCTTTTGATAGGCCGAACTACATCTTGTTGGCTTTGGAAGGGTCGGATCGTGAGGAGGTTTGCTGGCGATTCATGGCGTAAGAGCAATTCTCTCTCTGTAACGGAGCAATCTTTGCTTCTGCGATTCGATGAGCTCGCGATTGTTTCACGTGAAACCATTTCATACTCGGGCTCTGTTTCACGTGAAACAACCCCCTCATTGCCCGTCGGCTCTTCCTAGAATAGACAAATACCACGAGGACCGGCATGGGCACTCCTGCCGCTGGTACAGCGAGAACCCGTCAAGCCGGCTGACCTCCGGAAACTCTCTTCCATGAAAGAGCCATAGCTGACGGGCCATCCCGCCCAGAAGAACAAGCTCAGTTTCGCGCCATCGCACGCCCTTGGAGGACACGATGTCCCACATTTCGCCCCCGGCGCACAGTCGCAAGAACGCCGCGAGATCCTGATTGTGAACCGTCGAGCCCGTCAGTTCGAGTTCATGGATTGCCGTTTGCAGGAAGACCGCTCGTTTGGATCGGCGCTCCAGTAGATCGAGAAGCATGCGCTCCTTGACAATCCGGATGATGACGGCAGGGAAACCGGCACCGCTTCCTACGTCCAAGTGCCTGACGGGTCCGTCGGGATAAAAGCTCGAGGCCCAGATTGCCTCTTCAAAGAAGGGACGAAGCACCGCCCAGTCCGTCGAGGCCGTCAGATTCATTCGTCGGTTCCACTTCTGCAGAAGTGCGAGATACTTGTAAAACCGCGCGACGAGCGCTTCCTGCGGGAATAAATGATACCGGGTCAGCAATTCTTCAAGGGAGGGTTCCATCAGCCGGGTTCGGATCATCTGCCGCCGGCAAAAGCCGTCGTTTGATCAACCTCTTTCCGCGGAGCGAGCCGTGAAGCGGGCACCCAGTTCGCGACTAGAGCCGCAAGTGCCCGCCAATCTATCGCTTCCGGCGTTTGACATCGCTCGCTATGAGGCGTGATCAGGCCAGGTCAAGACACGCGTTGGCGCGAACGCGCATTCCTGAGTTCCAGTTGAATACTAAGGATGGAAACGGCTGCGGGTGTCACGCCGGGAATCCGTCCGGCCATCGCAAGATCTTTGGGACGTACTTTCGTCAGTTTTTCGCGTATCTCGCGACTCAGCCCGGCGATGCCGGAATAGTCGAGATCCAGCGGAATCTGGCGGGAACTGAGCTTCGTCAGCCTTTCTGCATCCCGGCTTTGCTGTTGAACATATCCCTCATAGCGCACGTCGATCTCGACAGCCCGCCGGATCTCCGGCGCAAACCAAAGATCATGAATCCTCAGAACCGGCTCGAAATCCTGCAACTCGATCTCCGGGCGCCGGAGCAGCTGTTCCAGCGTAAGCCCCCGGAAATCAGCCACGTCGCCCCGCTGGCTCAGCCGCGAATCCGACGCTTCCGCAGAGTTCCAGCGGTGTTCTCTCAGAAATTGCCGCAGACGATCGGCCTCCTCATACTTGATCCGAAATCGAGCGTAGTCGGCATCGGCAATCAGTCCCAGCCGATGCCCGCACGGAGTCAGTCTGCGATCGGCGTTGTCGATCCTCAGGAGAAGTCGAAACTCCGAACGTGAGGTAAACATGCGGTACGGCTCGTCGACTCCTCGCGTAACCAGATCATCGACGAGTATCCCGATATAGCTCTCCTGGCGCGGGAAGATCAGCGGTTCTCGTCCCTGGGCCTTCAGCGCCGCATTGATCCCAGCTACAATTCCCTGCGCCGCGGCTTCCTCATACCCCGTTGTGCCGTTGATCTGACCAGCGTGAAAAAGCCCTTCAACCCGCTTGGTCTCCAGACTGGCATACAGCTCTGTAGGCGCGACAAAATCGTACTCGATCGCATAGCCAGGACGGATCATGCGGGCGCCGTCCAATCCAGGGATCGAGTGAACCATTTCTTGCTGCACCTCAGCCGGCATGCTGGTTGAGAGACCGTTGAGATAAACTTCGTGCGTGTCCAGGCCCTCGGGCTCCAGAAAGACCTGGTGGCGCTCCTTGTCGGCAAACTTTACTACTTTATCTTCGATACTGGGGCAGTAGCGCGGTCCGATGCCGACAATCTCTCCGGAGTAGAGCGGAGACTGTTTCATGTTATCTTGCAATAACTTATGGAGCCTATGGTTCGTGTAACCGATGTGGCATGACACTTGAGGCAAGGTCAAGCGCTTGGACCGAAAGGAAAAGAATGTGGGGTTGGGATCACCCGCCTGTTCCTCAAACTGAGAATAGTCAATGGTCCGGCCATCCAGCCGAGGCGGCGTTCCCGTCTTCAATCGTCCTACAGAGAAGCCGATCTCCTTTAAGTACTGAGCCAGCATGATCGACGGCGACTCGCCGGTTCGACCGGCGGCGTAGCGACGCCCGCCTACGTGAATCAACCCGTTCAGGAACGTACCGGTTGTGATCACAACCGCCCCCGACCTTATCCGGCGTCCATCGAGGACTTCGAGACCGTTTACCCGGCCTCGCTCCAGGTTCAGACTGACGACTTCAGACTGTATCAGGGAGAGGTTGGGCTGGCATTCCAGAAACTTCCGCATCTCATTGCGATATTTAGACTTATCAGACTGGCACCGCGGGGATTGGACGGCGGGTCCGCGACTGCTGTTGAGGAGTCGAAACTGGATTCCAGTCCGGTCCGCCACCTCCGCCATGATGCCGCCCAGCGCATCGATCTCGCGCACGAGGTGCCCCTTGGCAATCCCTCCAATCGCGGGGTTGCACGACATCTGGGCGATGAGGTCGAGGTTGAGCGTGAATAGGGCGGTCTTCGCCCCTATCCGGGCCGCTGCCATGGCGGCTTCACAGCCGGCATGGCCCCCCCCGACCACTACCACATCAAAGGACTCTTGAAACTCGCTCACGTCGCTGCCTTTCCGGGGAAAAGAAGAAGGGCCATTCTAACAGATTCCTTCCTGGAGACCGCGATTCAATTGCGCTTCCAGGGAACGGGCCGGGAACCCCAAAAACCTTCCAAAGCAATGCGAACGGTTCTCACTTGCCGATGCAGAAACGCGAAAAGATCTCGCCCAGGAGCTCCTCCACTGTCGTCTCACCGGTGATCTCGCCCAGTACCCGGAGCGCCGCGTGCAGGTCCACGAGTGCAAACTCTTCGGAAAGTCCGTCACGGAGCCCGCGCGCGGCTTTCGAGAGTGCCTCTTGCGCTCCCTCCAGGCAGTGGCAGTGCCTGAGATTCGTCACCAGGATGCCGTCACGATCCGGACCCTCGTCCCCAAACAGATGCTGCAATATGGCCCTCTGCAATTTCTCAATCGCCGCTCCAGTCTTTGCCGAGACTTCCGCGCAGGCCCAGTTGCCGGCGTATCGTTCTTTCTCCTCCGGCAACCAGCGACACGGCACGTCTGACTTGTTCATCACCGCAATGCCCGATACGCCCTTCAGTCGCTCTCTCAATTCCCAGTCTTCCTCAGCAGGCGGTTCGCTGGTATCGACGACCAGCAGAAGCGAATCAGCGTCCGCCATCACCTGGAAGCTCCGATCGACCCCGAGCTGCTCGACCTTATCCGCTGAGGCTCGAACACCGGCGGTGTCAAGCAGACGAACCGGTATACCCTCCAGACTGGTGAATTCGGAAACAAGATCGCGGGTTGTACCCGGAATTTCCGTGACGATTGAGCGCTCCTGGGCCAGAAGCGCGTTGAAGAGGCTGCTTTTACCCACATTGGGTCGACCGACAATCGCCATGCTGAATCCATCTCTGATCAGCCGCCCTCGACGGAAGGAGCGAATCCACTTGTTCAGGTCGAGACCCGCCTGGTCAAGCTTTGCGGCAACGTTTTCGCGCGATTCCAACGGAAGATCTTCTTCCACAAACTCGACCGCTGACTCGAGTTGAACCACAATATCAATTATCAGCTTCTTGAGCGGATCCAGCCGACGAGAGAGTTCACCCTCGCGTTGCCGGGATGCGACCTGGACCTGGTACAGGGTTTTCGCCTCGATCACATCGCGCACGGCCTCGGCCTGGGCAAGGTCTATCCGCCCGTGCAGGAAAGCCCTCAGGGTAAACTCCCCTGGATCTGCCAGCCGCGCGCCTGACTGGCAAAGGAAATCGAGAAGAGTTGAGACGATGACCGGGCTGCCGTGCACGGAAACTTCCGCTACATCTTCGCCCGTGTAGGAATGAGGAGCAGGAAAGCAGGTTACCAGCGCCTGATCGAGTTCGGCTCCTGATTCGGGGTGATGAATCTTCCCCAATACCGCTTGTCGCGGCCGCAGGAAACCGCCACCAGACTCTCTGGGGGAAAAAACCTTTTGAACTATTCCAAAGGCTGCGTGACCGCTGATGCGGACCACAGCGATACCCGCACGGCCAGGAGCGCTGGAAAGGGCGCAGATTGTGTCATCCAGGTCACCCATATCCGAATGTGGATCGAGGAGCGTAGATGGCCGATTGACGCCGGGCCTGAGACCTTATGCTCCCATTTTATGGTCTTGGCGTCCTGGCGGTGGATCGCGAGCCAGCGTTGAGACGCGAATCAAGAGGGATATATCGTGATGCTGCGGCTCTCTCCGTCGCCTTCGCTCTGAGAACGGACGCCTTGGATCATGGCGAGGGCGAGATGAACAATCCGGCGCTCTCTCGGGGTCATGGGCTGCAGGCTCAGAGGCTTTTGCTGGGAAACGACCTTCTGCGAAGCCATTTGCGCCAGGAGAACCAACTCAGCCTCGCGATGCTGCCTGTAGCTTTCGGAATCCAGAACGATCGAGGAGATTCTCGACTCGCGCCCCGTTCGGAAGACCCGGTTGAGTAAATACTCCAGGCTATTCAGCAACGATGCGGCGTTTGAAAGCAGCACCGAACGATCCGGACCGGAGAAGTTTATCGATACAATTCCGTCCGATTCCGAAGCGGTCACGGTTAGCTCCAGCTTGACGCATCGCACCAGGCCTTCGCAAAACTGCGCCACCGTCTGCTGAAATTCGCCCGGAGATGGCGCGGAATCATCCTTTTGAGGCTGGCTTTCCGTCATTAATCCACCTTTCTGCAACTTTTTGGAAGCCGACTTGAAAGATATTACTGCACAGAAAATAGAGGTTCAAGCCGCTGGACACATTCAGAAACATGAAAGTGAAAACCACCGGCATCATCATCATCATTCGTGTCTGCATTGGATCGGCGCCAGGCGCCATCGGTGTCATTTTCTGGGAGATTAACATCGTGATCCCCATGACAATCGGCAATACATAGTAGGGGTCCTTTGCCGAAAGGTCTCGGATCCACGCCATATAGGGCGCGTGCCGAAGCTCTATTGAAGAGGCTAGAAGCTGGTAAAACGCAAACAGCAGAGGCATCTGAAGCAATAGCGGCAGGCAGCCACCCAGGGGATTCACATTGTGTTCCTTGTAGAGCGCCATGACCTCCTGGTTCATTTGCGCCCTGCGGGGGTCTGTCTTCTTATATTTTCTATATTTCTCCTGGATTTCCTTCACCTTGGGCTGGACGACGGCCATTTTCTTCATCGAAACCATTTGTTTGAGGCGGAAGGGAAACAAGAGGAGCGTCAGCAGAAGTGTCAGGAGAATGATCGCCCACCCGTAGTTGTGTACGTACCGCACGATCCATTTCAACGAAAACAACAGCGGGCGGACCAGGAATCGAGAACATGCCGAAATCGATTACTTCCGAGAGATCGGCATCTTTAACCGCATTCAGGCGATCCTGTTCCTTGGGTCCGACAAACATCTTCAAGGCGAGGCGGTCCTCGATGGGAATTGTCAGCGGCAATAAATCTCGCGCGATCTCCTTTCCGTCCAGGCCCGTGGTCTTGACGGGCTTCTTCTGCAACTCAAAAGCCGCGAGCGGCCGATGAGGAATGGCTATGATGCAGAAGTAATGCATATCCAAGCCAACCCAACGCACATCTCCTTCGATCCTTCTGACTTGATTCGGCTCTTCCGGCGGACCATCCCGATTAATTTTTCCGCCCTGGTTATAAATCGCCCGTAGTTGCAATGACGGATCTATCAGGTGCTCGCGCTCAGGTCCGATGTCCTGGCCCAGCAGTGCACGTGCCGCCACTGGCTTCGAGTCTTTCCGGATTGACACTTGAAAATCGACCAGATAGTTATCCCGATGAAACTGGTAGCTTTTCTCGATCACCAGGTCCCCGCGCCGCAGTCGCAGGCGCACGGTTGCGGGAGGGATGAGGTCCGTGCCGCTTCCTTCGCTGTTCTCAATAGCAGGCTCGTACAATTCGCCGTTGGCCAACCAATTCAGTGTTGCATCGGCCAGAACCAAAGCTCCGGGATAGGGTCGCGACTCAGGGTTGTGGCTCGCGGCCACCATCTCAAAATCTTTCCCTTGATCGTCCTTATGCTTCTTTAGCTTCCAGCTTGTCAGAAACCCTCCGCGGTTAGCCACGACCGCACGATACAAGGGTCCGTCTATAACTATCGACTGTTCCGTAGCGACAGTGTCCTCCGGACTCACGACTACCGCTTGATCGGGTTTCTCTGCGGCTGGAGGACTCGCAGGAAGAGGCTGAATTTCGGCAGGCGGGGTGGTCGAGGCAGGCTTCGCCACAGGGGGGCGCCGACGTGCTTCGTTCGGCCGACCGGCGTTCGTTAAAGTATCCGAAAACCAGAAGGACAAGAATCGATAACGCTATGGCTATCAGGGCCTTTTTTTCCATAGATCAACTTAAGACACGTTTATGGCACAGGATCAAAACCGCCCTGACAGAAGGGATGGCACCTCAACAGGCGCTTCACACCCAGAAGAATTCCCTTCGGGACTCCTCTCCTTTCGACGGCCTGGTACATGTACTCTGAACAGGTAGGCTCGAATCGGCAAGAACGGGGAAGCCAGGGAGATATGTAACGCTTGTATCCATGCAGCATAAGAAGAATGATGCTTTTCATCGCCGAACATGACCTGGCACCAAGCGTTTCGTGCAGAGACAGGTTCGAATCGTTTCGGCATGCAGATTCTTTCATCGCAATAGCTTGCGAATCGCGTCCAGCAACTCCGCGCGCAGAGCGCGATAATTAGCCGTCGCACAGCCACGCTTCGCATTCACGACGAAGTCGAAATGATTTGGAAAGTCGTCAGCGGATTTTCGGAAGATCTCCCGAAGCAGGCGCTTTACGCGATTTCGAACCACTGCTTTGCCAACCCTTCGGGAAACCGTCATTCCCAAGCGCGAATGATCCAGACTATTCTCGCGTCCGTAGAGAACGAATCTCTCGGCATGCACCTTCTGACCTGTGCCGTAAATGGATTGGTAGTCCGAGGCACGAACAATCCTGTAGCGCCAGGGGAATCCCTCCTGGGGTTTCCTAACCACTCACGGTCAGCCTTGTTCGACCCTTGGCTCGCCGGCGCTTCAAAACCAGCCTTCCCCCTTTCGTCGCCATCCTCGAGCGAAACCCGTGGGTCTTCTTCCGCTTGCTGTTGTTGGGTTGAAAGGTTCTCTTCATCGCAAGTCCCCCGGCGGTTGACAAAAGCCATTAATGATAGAAATCGTTGGGTGAAAATGCAAGCCAAAGTTCCCGCCCAGGCGCTTCGAGCAGTAGTGGGTTGCGTCTTCGCATGCTTATCGTTAATCGAGCGATCGCAAATCAACCGAAGACCCGGTGGAAGATCTTGTCGACATTGCGCAGCTGCAATTCGGGATTGACCACCGAGCGGAGATCCTCGATGGAGAGCACTTTGGTGATGTCGGGATCCTCCTGCAGGACCTGCAGAAAATCCTTGTCCTGATCCCAAACCTTCATCGAACAGCGTTGGACCCACTGGTAGGCATCTTCCCTGGCGACTCCCTTCCGAGTCAAGTCGAGCAGGAGTTGCCCCGAATAGGCCAGTCCACGGGTTAATTCCATATTCTTCAGCATGCGCTCGGGATAGACAGCCAGGCCGGTGACGATCCGGGTCATCAAACGGAGCATGTAGCAGAGAACCGCCGTAGCGTCGGGAAGTATTACCCGCTCGGCCGAAGAGTGTGAAATATCGCGCTCGTGCCAGAGCGCGCCATTTTCCAGCGCGGTAACGGCATACCCGCGCAGGAGGCGAGCCAGTCCGCAGACCTGTTCCGATTTCACCGGGTTGCGTTTGTGAGGCATGGCCGAAGAGCCCTTCTGTCCCGAGGCAAAGGGTTCCTCTACTTCTCGCACTTCGGTCCGCTGAAGGTGCCTGATTTCAGTAGCGAACTTTTCCAGCGAAGCCCCAATGATCGCAAGCGTCGCCACATACTCTGAATGACGGTCGCGCTGAAGTGTCTGGGTTGAAATACGGGCTGCCTCCAGACCCAGTCTCCGGCACACCTCGACTTCCAATTCAGGATCGAGATGGGCAAACGTTCCCACAGCGCCGGAGATCTTGCCTACGCGCATGATCTCGGCGGCACGCGTCATTCGCTCCCGGTTGCGGCGCATCTCGTCATACCAGACCGCCAGCTTCAAGCCAAAAGTCGTTACCTCGGCGTGAACTCCGTGGGTTCGACCCATCATCAGGGTCTTGCGATGCTCCTGCGCCTGCCTTTTCACGGCTTCGAGAAACCCGTCGATCGCGGCAAGGATCCGATCATTCACATCTCGCAACTGCAACGCCTGGGCAGTATCGACCACGTCTGTGGAGGTAAGTCCCCAATGGATGTAGCGGGAATCGGGACCGACGTGCTCCGCTACGCTGGTGGTAAACGCGATCAGGTCGTGATGAGTGACATTTTCGATTTCACGGATTCTGGCTAGCGAGAAGTTCGCCTTCCTGCGGATCATCTCCATGGATTGCGACGGAATCCAGCCTCTTTCCGCCAGGACCTGACACACCTCAAGTTCTACGCGCAGCCACGCGCGAAACTTGTTTTCTTCGGACCATATCCCTGCCAAATCGGCAGGAAGGTAGCGCTCGATCATCTGATTTGAGATCCTCCAGTCACTGTCTCCCAGGGTTCGCGCAGAAATAAGTTCGCATTCTGCTGCAGGCCGGCTGGCGAGGCGCGAGCGACGATGCGTACCCGGTGCGGAGCGAGCAACAAAGCCAGCGGGCCTGCGGGCCGCAGCCCGAAGGGGCGCGATCCTCAGCGTGCTTAGCTAACAGAAACCGGTTCATGATTGACCACCGACTCTCGCGCCAATCTCTGGTCCCTGGGGCACGGGCCCGTCCGACTTGCCATTCCAAGAGTAATCCTCAGGCAGCGGATCGGTTGACGCAAACCGACGGGAGCATGGCCGTGGCACGGTTTCTCACAGTTCTCAATCCGGTTACAGATTTTCCCAGGGCTAAACTGATGACTAACCGCCAAGAAGCGCTGAAGATTTTCTCGTAAGACAGGCTAGTAACAGTAGGTAGCACTGATCTGGTTCGCGCTCGCGAGTTCCAGACTTGTCTGGCAACGCAGGAGAGTGGATCGTTCCTCCAGTGCCTTTTGAGCCGACAAAGAGGCCAGTTCCGGAAGATTGTTACTCTGGCTCAAATGGGCCAGAACCACGTGTCGTGCCCTCCCGTCAAACCCACTGGCGAGAAAGCTGGCCACGGAGTCGTTCGAAAGGTGACCGCGTCTGCTGAGAACTCGCTGCTTGAGAGACCACGGATAAGGGCCAACCTTCAGCATATTGATATCGTGATTGGATTCCAGCACGACGCCGTCACACCCTTTCAGACGCTGCACCACAAGGTTTGTGATATAGCCCAGGTCGAGAACGATCGCCACCTTGATTCCGTCTTTCTCGATAGTAAATGCCACCGGGTCTACCGAGTCGTGCGGTACCGCGAACGGAACGAAAAGCAAGCCGTACACGTCGAAAGGGACGCCGGATTCAATCCGCTGTCGTTTTGCGGGATTCAGCCGCATGCACGACGCCTGCAAGGCCCCGTCGGTAATGAATACAGGAATGTCCATGTCTTTGGCAAAAGCGGCCGCTCCCCGGCAGTGGTCGCTGTGCTCATGGGAAACCACGACCGCAGAGATTTGTTCGGGACACAGCCTGCGCTCCCGCAGCCGGCGTGCCGTCTCGCGGCCACTGAGTCCGATGTCGACCAGGACGTGCGTGTCCCGGTCGCTCACCAGAGTGGCATTACCGGAACTTCCGCTTCCGAGTAGAGTGAAACTCAGCGCCATTGTTTTATATGGTTAGAGGAACGGTTTCCAGGTCCCGGCCATTCTCGTTGCCCAGAGTGGTCAGCGTGAGATACGAGGAATCGAGTATCTCATTGGCCAATCGTCGCAGATCCACAGCTCGCACGCGATCTACGCTGTCGAGAATCTCCTGGGGACGATAGAAACGACCATAGTAGATCTGTTGCTGGGCCAGATTCGTCATCCTGCTGCTGGAGCTTTCAAGACTGAGCATTACTGAACCTTTGATGTTTTCCTTCGAGCGCTTCAGCTCGTCGGCTGAGATCAGCTGTCGCCGCAGTTTTCTGAGTTCCTTCAGAGCCATGGCAATTACCGCCGGGGCCTTTTCGGCTGCTGTCCCCGCATAGATCATGAGAGTTCCAGCATCGCGATAGAGATTCAGAGTAGAGTAAATGGAATAGACAAGACCCTGCTTCTCACGAATATTTTGAAAGAGACGGGAACTTATCCCGCCCCCCAGCACATTGCTCAGAATATGGATGGCAAAGCGGTCGCGCGAAATGAGGGGCGGACACGGAGTGCCAATACAGATATGCGTCTGCTCCAGATTGGGCTTTCGGCGGATTACCCTCCGAGGTCGGACTACCGGCGGAGATCCATGTTCGGTGGAAATCCCCGGCTCCAGATCCGAAAAATGACGCTGTGACAGCGCCTGGACCTTGCGGTGCCGGATGTTCCCAGCCACGGAAATCACCGTGTTACACGCGGTGTAGTTGCTCCTGAAGTACCGGATCACGTCATGCCGTGTGATGCGCGACACCGACTCCTTTGTGCCGGAAATCGGACGACCCAGTGGATGCCCCTGCCAGAAGTTCTCGAGAAAAATGTCCTGAATCAAGTCCTGCGGAGAATCCTCCACCATGTTGATTTCTTCGAAGATGACGTTTCGCTCGCGCTTCATTTCCGACAAGGGAAAAGTCGGGTTCAGAACGATGTCGGAAAGGAGTTCAAACGCGAAAGGAAGATGTTGATCCAAGACCCTGGCGTAGAATCCCACATACTCTTTATCGGTGAAAGCATTGAGTTGCCCGCCGACCGAATCTATCGCTTGCGCAATATCTGCGGCCGACCTGGACCTCGTGCCCTTGAAAAGCAGATGCTCGATGAAGTGGGAGATCCCCGTGGTGCCATCGTTCTCAAAACGGGAACCGCATTTTACCCAGACGCCGATGGAGGCGGATCGAAGGTGAGGCATGACCTCGGTGGCCACGACGAGGCCATTCTTCAACTCCTTCTTCTGAACGTCCATTCAACTCTCGGATCGTTACGATGCTTGCAAACAGCTATTCTTACCACAGGTGCAGATGACGATCAACATGATGACATGACGCGCCTTTGCCAACGTGGTATCGTTTGAGCCTGCATGAATCCCGGATAAGAAGAGATTCTTGATGGAAGCTAGCCGGACCAACCTGCTTGGAGCCAGCCAGGAAGATATCTCGGCCGTGGTCGAGGAACTGAAGGAAGCTCCGTTTCGTGTCCGGCAAATCTTTGCAGGAATTTACCGCCGGCGTCTGTCGGACTGGGATCAGTTCAGCGATCTAGGAAAGCCTCTGCGTCAACGACTGGGACATCGATACACGATCGAGTATCCTCCAGTAATCAAGACTTTTTCTTCCGGCGACGGGACCCGGCGTTATCTCTTTGAGGTTTCACCCGGGCAGCGAATCGAGGCGGTTTTAATCCCGGAACGGCAACGGGATACCGTCTGCATCTCGACTCAGGTCGGATGCGCCGTGGAGTGTCTCTTTTGTGTTACGGGAAAGCTTCCCATGCGCCGCAATCTGTCTCCCGGTGAAATCATCGGCCAAATCCTGACCTTACAGAAGGAGCGAAGCCGGGAAGAAAAGCGCTTGAACATCGTCATCATGGGGATGGGAGAGCCGCTGCACAACTACGACAACGTAATGAAGGCGTTGCGCCTGATGACGCATCCCAGCGGGATGTCGATTTCTCCGCGCAGAATCACCCTGTCCACTTCCGGTGTTGTGCCCGCGATTGAGCGATTGGCCAGGGAACCGGTAGTACCCAACCTGGCCATCTCGTTAAATGCCACCACGGACGAGGTTCGGGATGTGCTGATACCGATCAACAAAAAGTGGAACATAGCAGCGTTGTTGCAAGCCTGCCGGGATTTCCCTCTCGAACGCCGCCGCCGCATTACCTTTGAGTACGTATTGATCGACCGGGTCAACGACACGCCTGCAGATGCTCGCCGGCTTGTAGACCTGCTCGCGGGATTCCGAAAGAAGATCAATCTCATCCCGCTGAATTCCGATCCGTGGGTCCCACTAAAGGCTCCGGACGAGGACCGCATTCTGGCATTCCAAAAGATCCTGATCGACAACCGGATCACAGCCCCGGTTCGTCGGCCCCGCGGCGATGACATCTCCGCTGCGTGCGGCATGCTGGCGGGTCGCGAACAACCCCACGCCGATCCGCATAATCCGCCTCCGAGGCCAGCCAGGCCCTCAACTCTGGTTCGGTTAGGAATCTAACGAAATCCCCCTCGCGAGATATTTGGACTGCGCGCCTGCAGTTCGGCGATTTCGCGCGCTCTGCGGTGCGGTAGCTTGCACAGCCAAAGATCGGTACTAAAGTCAGTCCGAGACCCGCGAGATGACCGCCATCAAACGCCCCGACTTCGGGCCTTCCCCGCGATATGAGAAGAATTCATCCACCCGGCATCGGGTGCACAATCCCAGGTCGAAGACCTGCGATTGCGGAATGCCCACCTCGGCGAACTGGACATCCACGGCACGGCGCAAGTCCAAGAGGGACCTTCCCGGGTTGGCGGGATGGGGCTCTGCAAGTCGCGCGCCAGGGAACTCCCTTTCGAACGCCTCCACTACTTCAGGGCCTACTTCGAAGCAACAGTGCCTGATACCGGGGCCAATCGCGACCATGAGCCGCGCGGGATCGCAATCCAACTCAAGTTCCATCGTCTGCACGCTCTTTGAGATTATGCGGGCCAGCGTTCCTCTCCACCCGGCATGCACGCCTGCAATGGCCCCCGCCGTCGGATCGACCAGTAAAATCGGAAAGCAGTCCGCAACTTGCACCGCCAGAGCCACCGACTGGAGCCGGGTCGCAAGGGCATCGGCCTGGGGGCGTTGGTTCCATTGTCCAGCCTTCTCTTCTATGATATGGAGGCGATCGGAGTGAATCTGAGATAGCGTAGCGAGAGTGGCGCTCTCCAGACCCAGCGCGGTCATAAAACGGCCCCGGTTTTCGTCTACCTGCTGGGCGCTATCCCAGGAGACGTGACTGAGATTGAGATTGCCTGCAGGCAAGGAGCTGACGCCGCCATGGCGCGTGGAAAAGCCATGACGCAAGAAGCTCAGTTCCTCCAGCGCGGAACATGAATAGTAGGGCACGCCGTCCGCTTCGTGGCGCACGAATTCTTCTCGGGCCATGCTTCAGGATAGTGAGGATCCTGGTTTGATGTGTCAATCGGTTTTGGAGTGAATGGATGATTGTCGGTCTCGGAGTGGACGTGGTTGAAATACGCCGCATCCGCCAGGCGCTCAAGCATCAGGGGGAGCGCTTCATTCGGAGAATCTTTACCGCAGCCGAACAGGAATTCTGCGAGGCTCGCCGGGATCCTGCCCCTCACTATGCCGTCCGATTTGCCGCCAAGGAAGCCCTGTTCAAGGCTCTTGGCACCGGTTGGGCCAAGGGGCTGAGTTGGCAAGACGTGGAGGTCGTGCGCAGAGAACAGGATGCACCGATCCTCGTGCTAAGCCACGCGGCAGAAAAACAGAGCCAGGAGCTCGGAACCCGATCGATCCACTTGAGTCTGTCCCACTCGGACGACTCCGCGCTGGCCGTGGTCATACTCGAAAACTAGGGTCCTGCTTCAGAGCAAAATCTGGACGACGGACTAACTCACTACGGAGGCGGCGGTCCCCTCCGGCCGAACATCGACGATTCGAACATCGACGAGGCGATTCGGCGGTATCTTCAAACCGGGGATTCGGGCGTGAATGTAATTCTCGGTAAGGACCGCCGATTCTCCCATTTCTTCCTCTTTGGCGAGCGTCAGAGCAGGTAGAACTCCATCTACAAAACGGCGCCGGAAGGCAAGATTCTTCTCGCGCGACAACTCGCGCAGCGCGCTCGCGCGTTCGCGGATGACCGGCGCCGGCACGGAATCGGTCATGGAGTAGGCCGGGGTCCCCTCGCGCGCTGAAAAGGGAAAAATGTGAAGATAGCTGAGCGGAGCCGCTCTAACCAGTTGGAGGGTCTCCTCAAAATCTTCATCAGTCTCCCCCGGAAACCCCACGATAATGTCGGTGCCGATCGCAGCCGAAGGGAGTCTCATCTCGATGTGACGCAGAAGGTCGAAAAAACGAGCCGCCGTGTAGGGCCTCCTCATACGCCTTAGAATACGGTCGCATCCGCTCTGCAATGGAATATGAAAATGGGGCGCAAACGAACGATGCCGCGCCGCGAGATCCACAATTTCCCGAGAGAAGCGCATCGGCTCAATACTGCTCAATCGAAGGCGGCCCAATCCCGGAAGTTCGAGTATCCGTCGCAGGAGTTCCGTCAGAGAACCAGGTCTTGCCTGCTTGCGACCATAGGTACCGAGATGCACTCCCGTGAGTACAATCTCCTGATACCCGCCGGCGATGAGCGTCTCGACTTCCGTCAAGACGTCATTGGTTCGTGCGCTCCTGCCCGGGCCTCGGACGGCCGGTATGATGCAATAGGAGCAGCGCGCATCACACCCGTCCTGAATCTTGACAAAAGGACGAGTCTTGCCGCCGGTCCGGCGCATCGACGGAAGCAGGTAGTCTCGCGCCGCATCCAGACGCGTGCGAATTATCTTTCCGCAGGATTGCGGACCCTCATCGAAGACAATCTCCGCCAGCCGCTCCTTGTCGGAATTCCCAATCACCAGGTTCACGCCCGGGATGGCGGCGATTGATTGCGGATCGCGCTCAGCATAACAGCCAGTCACCACCAGCCGGGCTCCAGGATTTTCCCGATGGAGCTTCCGCACAGTCCGACGAACCTGCTGGTCGGTGCGGTGGGTTACCGTACATGTATTCACGACCACTAGCTGCGCGTCCAGCGGGCTTTCCACTTCCTGGAGAGAATTGCGGCACAGGCCCTCACGTATCGCGGCACTATCGGCCTGATTGCACCGGCACCCGAATGTGTAGACGAAGAACTTAGACACTTGGTGAAACGTTCAAACCAACATGTTGTTCACAAGGGGGCCTTTCGTTCGGGGCGAAGTCCCCGAACGAACCTTAGACACTTCTCGCCCTCTTCAACTCGCGGTCCTTGGCCTCCACACCTTCGGCCAGCCTCTCTTTATAGCGACGGAGCCGCTGAGCGAGCTCGGCGTCGCTGCGAGCCAGGATTTGCGCTGCAAGTATCGCAGCATTGCTCGCGCCGGCCTTGCCTATAGCCACGGTTGCGACCGGGACGCCGGCAGGCATCATTGACGTCGACAGGAGAGCATCGAGGCCCTTCAGGGGCGATGAGTCAATCGGCACACCCACGACCGGCAAAATCGTATGAGCGGCGAGGACGCCGGCCAGGTGGGCCGCTCCACCGGCGCAGGCGATTATGACCTGAACGCCTCGCTCTTCCAGGGTAGCGGCATAACGCTGAGTTCGATCCGGCGAGCGATGCGCGCTGGAGATCGTAACCTCGTATGAAATCTCGAAATCATCGAGAAGTTTCAATGCATCCTGGATTACCGGATAGTCCGAGTCGCTGCCCAGAACAATCGCGACCTTCGGCTTGGTCATGGAATCCCTCTTTTTAATAGGTGGTGGTCGGCAGCGCTTTGGCGCCGATGTCTCGCCTGTAGTGCATCCCCTTGAATCGAATCTTGTTTACCGCTTCATACGCCGACATAACCGCCGAGGCCAGGTCGCCGGCAAGTGAAGTTACCCCTAGAACGCGTCCGCCATCGGTCAGAAAGCGGCCGTTTTCATGACGCGTTCCCGCGTGAAATATGGCGATGCGCGGGTCTTCCTCAGCCATCTCCAAGCCGGTAATAACCTCGCCTTTGGCGTAGGGACCCGGATAACCGCCGGACGCAAGAACAACGCAGACGGCCGGCGCGCTCTTCCATGAGGCCTTATAGTCCTCGAGCCGGCGGGCGCATAGAGCCTCGCACAGCGACGAAAAGTCGCTTTGCAACCGGGGCAGAATCACCTGCGCCTCCGGGTCACCCATCCGAACGTTGAATTCGAGCACCTTCGGCCCCTCAGGCGTGAGCATAAGGCCGGTATAGAGTATTCCCTGAAACGGTATTCCTTCAGCCTTCATACCCTGGATCACCGGACGGACGATCTGCTCGAGAATCTTCTGCTGCAAGTCGCGTGCGAGAATCATTTCTGCGGAATACGCGCCCATACCGCCGGTGTTCGGTCCCTCGTCGCCATCGTAGACGGCCTTGTGATCCCTGGCTGCAACAGCAGGAAGAATTGTATTACCGTCGGTGAAAACGATAAATGACGCCTCAGTCCCGACAAGGTGTTCTTCCAGGATGATCCGCTCGCCTGCTGCACCGAACTCACGATCAACCATCATGCGCTGGATCGCATCCCCCGCCTCCTCCGGCGTACGCGCCACGACCACACCTTTGCCTCCTGCCAATCCGTCGGCTTTCACCACGATAGGATAGCTCGTATCCTCGGAACCCAGCTGGGCCATTGCTTTTTGGGGATCACGATGAGTCGAGAACCCCGCCGTAGGAATGTGATGCCGCACCATGAATTCCTTGGCAAAGACCTTGCTCGATTCCAGGCGCGCTCCAGATTGGGTAGGGCCGATGATCGGAATAGCCTTGTCAACGAAATGGTCGACCAGTCCGGCTGCCAGGGGGACCTCGGGACCCACGATAGTAAAGTCGATTTTCTCCTTCCGGGCGAGAATCTCCAGTCCATGATTATCGAGGGGCGAAAGCGGCACGCACCGGGCATCCCGCTCAATGCCGCCGTTTCCGGGAACGCAAAAAATGGCTTGCACTCGCGGGCTCTTGCGCAGCCTCCAGACCAGCGCATGCTCTCTTCCTCCGGACCCGATAACCAGGACGCGCATGTTTCAATCCGTGGTTCCGCTCGAATTAAGGTTCAGGGCTTTGAGGTAAGAGCGAAACTCAGGCCCGAGTTCCTCGTTCTTCAGGGCAAATTCAACGGTAGCTTTCAGAAACCCAAGTTTGTCGCCGGCGTCGTGTCGCTTTCCCCGGAAGCGATAGCCGAACACCTTCTCCTTGAGGAGCAGGCGGCGCAGGCCATCGGTTAGCTGTATCTCGCCTCCGCTGCCGCGTTCAGTCCCGCTAAGCGATTCGAAAATTGCGGGCGTCAATATGTAACGACCAATGATGGCTAGATTAGACGGCGCCTGGTCCGCCGAGGGTTTCTCGACCATATCTTCGATCTCGAAAACTCGATCGCCGGCCTCCGGTAACGGCGTTCCCTTGATGATTCCATAGCGGGTTACTTCGGCCCGGGGAACTTCCATGATTGCGACTACACTCCCTCCATACCGCTGATAAACCTCGATCATCTGTCGAATGCATGGCGTGTCAGACTCGATGATATCGTCGCCAAGCAGAACCGCGAACGGTTCATCGTTAACCAGGTCGCGCGCCATCAGAATGGCGTGACCCAGCCCCAGAGCCTCCTTCTGCCGGACATACGATATCTGCACCATATCCGAAACCGCTCGGACCTGATTCAGCAGATCAGATTTGCCGCGCTGCTCCAGGATCTTTTCGAGCTCGAAAGAAACATCAAAGTGATCCTCAATGGCATTCTTCCCGCGACCCGTTATGATGATAAGGCTCTCCAGTCCTGACGCCACGGCTTCCTCAACGGCATATTGAATGATAGGTTTGTCTACCAGGGGCAGCATCTCTTTGGGTTGCGCCTTGGTTGCGGGAAGAAACCGAGTACCCAGACCTGCCGCGGGGAAAACAGCTCTGCGAATCTTAGTCATAGTGAACGCTTGTCATGCGCCTCTTTTGGGGAGATACACGCTGACTCTCCGGAAGCGGCCAGTCAGCAAAGAAAAATCATTGAAACAATCGACTCTTTCAAAGTCAATGCCAAAACAAGCGCTGACCGCGAAGATACGCACAGAGTTTCGGGTTGGATGGCAGGGGGCTTGGAATTACGAGGGGAGGGGGAGGGCGGGCGCAGCCACGATCGGAACCGCACCCACCCTGGCTGGACAATCCAGGTTACTTGCGGGTGGCCATGTCGTAAATCAGGCCGGCCACTCCGCCGGAGATTGCGCCTATTGCGGCTCCCTTCTTCCCTCCGGCGACCGCGCCGATTCCCGCGCCCGCCCCGGCGCTACCGGCCACGATCAAGACTTCTTTTTGCCAGGACCGTTTCTTTTTCTGAGACACCGGCGCTGGTGCGACTCGCCGCTCCACGGCTACGGGGCGTGATTGAACAAAGCGATCACGCTCGACGCTGCGATCCTCGAGCACAACCGGTCGCAGGCCCTCCTGATCACGGAAGTAGACCGGATATTCCGACCGTCTCTGAGGAACGATGAGGTGGGCTCTCCGGCCGTCTTCCAGAGTGACTGGCACGATGGTCGCCGGCATGGATCCATCCGGGGTGGAGACCTGCTCGGCATAGGCGTCGGCCAAGCCGTATTTCTCCCGTACCCACTGCGGATCGTAACTCGATTGCCGATTGCAGGCTAAGATCCCCGCGCTGAGAAAACCAGCTAACAAAAGAGCAGCAAGCAGCTTTGTTGTCTTGATATCGAAACCCATAGTGCTTCCTCCCTTCATATCCCGGTTTGATAAGGCGAAATCTCAAAGGTTTCACGCGAATACCTGCCGCTCTGGCCCGGATTCAGTGTTTCTCCTTTTTTTTCAATGGTTAGCCCCATCGAGGTTTCGCGGGATCCAGAAAGGCTAGGGTCCTGAAAAACACCCGGCGGTGGAGCATCCGGTGGGTTGAGAATCTGTGTTTCCCGACACTTCATCGGAGAGCGTTCTACACTACGCGAGTTGACCCACTGGCTAGCCGAGTGAAATTCCGTAGCACCAGATTGCGTGGCAAAACACAGTCTTTTGGCCTCTCGTGACCGCGCAATTTGGTGCCTGTCACCGAATTTCGTCTTGTCAGTAAATCCGACCGTCTGTTAACGTCTATTCTCTCTGGCCGATACCCGCGAGTTCGCCGGTTTTCAGTAATCGAGCTTATGCTGGACAAGAATTTCGTTCGCGAAAACCTGGAATACGTTCGGGAGCGACTCCTTGCTCGCGGCGGGAGCTATCCCCTTGAGGACTTGGTCAGGGTAGATGATGAGCGGAAGGGTGTATTGATCCGGAGTGAGGAGTTGCGCCGGCAACGCAACGATGCTTCCGAGGAAATCGGCAAGCTAAGACGTCAGGGACTTGAAACGGCCCAGCAGCAAGCCAGGGTCAAGCAGATTTCAAGCGAAATAAAAGCTCTGGAAGACCAGGTCCGGATTCTCGAGGAAGAGCTGAATACGATGCTGCACGTCATTCCAAATCTTCCTCACGAATCGGTTCCAAGAGGAGGGGATGAGACGGCTAATGTGGAGGTGCGGCGATGGGGAAAACCGCCGCAGTTCAGCTTTGATCCTCTGGATCATGTCGATCTCGGCTCTGCCCTCGGCATTCTGGACATGGATCGTGCCACGCGGATCGCGGGAGCGCGGTTTGCGCTGCTCTCCGGAATGGGCGCGCGTCTTGAGAGAGCGCTCATCAATTTCATGATCGATGTGCACACCCGCGAACATGGATACCGTGAGGTGCTGCCGCCTTTCATGGCTAACTCCGCAAGCCTGTTCGGCACCGGGAACCTGCCGAAATTTGGTCAAGATCTCTTCAGGATCGAAGGAACCGATTACTATTTGATCCCGACAGCCGAAGTGCCGGTGACGAACATCTATCAAGGTGAGGTAATGGACGGCTCCACGCTCCCGCAAAAGTTCGTCGCCTATAGCCCCTGTTTCCGCAGCGAGGCGGGTTCTTACGGCAAAGATACTCGCGGGTTGATCCGACAACACCAATTCAACAAGGTCGAATTGGTGAAATTCGCCGACCCGGCGACTTCGTACGACGAGCTGGAGTCACTGACAAGCGACGCTGAAGAGATTCTACGTCGCCTGGGACTTCACCACCGAGTTGTGATCCTCAGCACCGGTGACATGGGCTTCTCCTCTGCCAAGACCTATGACATAGAAGTATGGCTGCCGAGCCAGGAACGGTTCCGAGAGATTTCCTCCTGCAGCAACTTCGAAGCCTTTCAGGCACGGCGCGCAAACATCCGTTTCCGAAATGCCGAGGGCAAGCGACAGTTTGTCCATACCCTGAACGGTTCCGGGCTTGCGGTTGGAAGAACGTGGCTGGCCATTCTCGAGAACTACCAGCAACAAGATGGCTCAGTCGTCGTCCCCGAGGTCCTGCGCCCTTACCTGGGTGGTTCGGAGAGAATAACGGTGGGTAGTTTATGAAGGGTCGCGCCGCGTCCTGGATTACCGGTCGGGTATTGTCAGTGGTCGATCCAGCACGATCTCAAGAGTAGAGCCTTTCCGTATTTCGACGTCCTTGCCGCGGCTGGCAAAAACCGACCCAAGGCCGATCACAGCTCCGGCAGCGCTCCCGATGGCAGCTCCCGTGCCACCTCCCGCCAGAGCGCCGATCCCTGCCCCGGCAAGCGCCGGTTTCGCAACCTGGGCGGCGTCTTTACCCTTTGAACCTTCGCCTTCGATCGTGGATTCTGCCTTCACACCGGCATTACCCCCCGGCTCAACTGTAGCCAGAGAGGCGACCAGCGGCAGCTGTAACCTGCCGGCTATTCGAACAGACTGAAAGAGCACGTTCAGGAGGGCTTTGCCACGGAATCGACCCGGCCTCACGATACGCGAGATACTTCCGGCTACAATGCTCCCTTTCGGTAAAACCAGCCGCTCCTTATGGTAAACCGGAACTACTACATCGGCGGTAAAGATGTCCCCTTCGCTGCTATGCTTCGTGCTCAGGGGGTCGTTCAACGCAAGAAAGATTCGAGTGCCCTCCGCCAGAACAATCTCGCCGCTTGCCGCGGAGGCAAACATCCCGGGGATAAGACAAAGAAGCGCGGAAACCACACCTCTCGTCCAAAACTTACCCATTCAGTTCTCCTGACGCGCCCAGAACCATCCACACCATGGGATCAGTGATGTCGATGACTCCTGGCCTGGTTCAACACTGCGGGACTCAGGACCGGATTATATGCCCTAGTCTGAACGGTTACAACCCTCGATGTGAACTCCGGGACAGCCCACTGGCTTACCGCCTTTTGTGTTCCTTCGTGACTTGGTGTCCTGGTGGTATTGTGCGAGCCCTGACCACGAAAGACGCGGAGACGCCAAGAAACGCGAAGAAGACTTGGGTTGTGACTTCACGGCGCGGGGTGTGCTCCCGGGGCCTTGACTCGACCCTGGACCTGCTGCTACGGTCGAGAAATGGATCCTCCCCAGTACCTTCTCGCGCCCCGGAAAAGCCTGTGGATGGATCGGCTTCAAGCCTTGCTCGAAGTGTTGGTAGTGGCTGGGCTCCTATCCAGCGCCATCGCATACCTCCCTTTCGCGCTCAGCGGCATCAGTCACGAAGCTCTTGTCGGGAAGGCTCGCGTGATTGCCCTTTTTATCCTGGTGGAAGCTTGCATTACCGTTGCACTTCTGATGTTGATCCTACGGGCACACGGGGAGAGTCTGCGCTACCTCGGATGGCGAAGCAATCGGTTGGGCGCCGACGTGTTCATTGGACTCCTCGTGGTGCCCGTTCTATTTCTCATGAGTGTCTTGGTGAGCCATTTCTTCCGATCTTTTCTTCCCAGATACTATTCTGAACAGAATCTCCTGCTCGAGACCATTCGCTCTCCGGGCGATCTTGCGCTCTTCATCGTTTCGGCGCTGTTCGCCGGGGGAATCAAAGAAGAACTTCAGCGAGCGTTTGTTCTGGTGCGATTTCGCGACTACCTTGGCGGCGCGACGGTCGGACTCATTTTGTGGAGTACCTTTTTTGCCTACGGGCACTACCTGCAGGGAGTTCAAGGTTCCGTTGTAGCCGGATTGTTCGGTTTCTTGTTTGGTGTGATCTACCTTGTTCGAGGGAGCCTGGTTGCGCCTGTGGTAGCTCACAGTGTGTACGATGCCGCCGCCCTGCTCGCATACTGGTTCTTGAAGGCTTCGGCGGAATACTGAGGGTTCGCGCAGAAATAAGTTCGCATTCTGCTGCAGGCCCCCAGGCCCGCTGGCGAGGCGCGAGCGACGATGCGTACCCGGTGCGGTACGTGAGGAGCGAGCAACAAAGCCAGCGGGCCTGCGGGCCGCAGCCCGAAGGGGCGCGATCCTCAGCATGCTTAGCAAACAGAAACCGATTCATGATTGACCACCGACCCTCGCGCCAGAATGTGAAGTTATTTCTGCGCGAGCCCTAAGCGCCATACTTCCGTACCATGAGGTAGCCCACGTAGAAGACGGTGACGCCGAGAAGGGAGCCCTGTAGGAGCGGCATCATCTGGCCGAAGTAGATGATGAGGGTTTCAGCCATGATAAACAGCCCGGCTAGTTGAAGAAGCCTTCCCAGGTAATACGGTATCATTCCCTCAGCCTCTCGAGCGCCAACCGAGCGGCCGCCTGCTGGGCTTCCTTCTTGGTTCTTCCCGCAGCTTCCGCGATAACACCGTCGTCGAGTAAAACCTGGACTACGAAGATTTTCTTGTGATCCGGGCCGATCTCATCGACGGTGCGGTAAAAAGGCTCAGCAAGGCCAACATTGTGGAGATGCTCCTGCAGAGCGGATTTAAAGTCGCCATAGGTAAGCTCCGCGAGATCCAACTCGTCAAAAAACTTTCCGACCTGCCGGTCAACAAAGTCCGAGGCCGCTTCGATTCCGCCGTCAAGATAGATGGCTCCGATGATCGCTTCGTAAGCATCCACAAGAATCGCCTTCTTTTTGCGGCCTCCCGTCTTCTCTTCCCCACGGCTGATCCGAAGAAATTCCCCTAACCTTATTCTGTCGGCAAGATGGACAAGGTTGGCGGCACTTACAAGATATGCCTTGATTTTACTGAGCGCCCCTTCGCTTAAATTTGGGTAGCGATAAAAGACTCTCGAGCTGATGAGGAAGCCGAGCACGGCATCCCCAAGAAACTCCATCGATTCGTTGTGCCGGAGGTCCTCGCCTTCGTGCTCGTTTACAAAGGAACGATGGGTTAACGCTCTCACAAGCAGTTTCTCGTCTTTGAACTGATATTCCAGCAGAGCCTCCAGAACCGTGGTTGACTCTGCGGGAGCGGATTCTTGAGACGGTTCACCCATGAATTCCTCGCGAACGAACCTGAGGCTTTCGCCCTTGACTTACTTAATTAGTTCGCAAGTGACGAGCACGGATTCTCAGTGCGGTGTCTTTGCGTCTGTTGTGAAATTCGGTGACAGGCACCAAATTGCGCGGTTAGAGAGGCTAAACACTGGTGTTTTGCGAAGCAATTTGGTGCCTGTCACCGAATTTTTATGCACGAACCCTAGGGTTCCAATTCGCTCTTCGCTTTGGCAATCACCTTATCCAGTCCCTCGAGACTGTTCTTGTGCTGTGTTTTGTATAAGTCTTCCAGTAACTTCCGCGCATTGGGCGAGGCCACACCGTTGAGGGCAACCGCCTTGGCCAGGGAAGATTCGGCATTGGAATAGTCATTGAGCAGGACGTAGGCAAACCCAAGGTAATAGTAAGAGTAATCGTCCTTCGGCTGGTTCTCGATCGCCTTCTTCAGCGGAGCGACTGCTTTTTCCGCGCCGCTCTTTTTCTCGGCAGGATTCTGAGCGGCCTGGGCACGGCGCAGGTGAATCATGCCAAGTGTGGAGAAGTTTCCCCCCATCAGCGCCTTCTTGGTCGTCGTCCATTCTTCCTCCGGCATCTGGGCCGGTTTTTGAAATCCACCGATTAACTCCAGAGCCCTCGTCGCCAGCTCCTCTGACTTGTCGAGCTCATTCCGTTCCACGTAAGCGTTGGCCAGGATGCTCATTACGGGAAAATCCTCGGGAAAAGCTACGAGAGCCCTCTCACCATGTTTGATTATCATGTCGGCATTGTTTGTACGTTGCCCAAGATCCGCAGCCACCCTGTGCACCTGGCCAGTCAATCCCGACTCGGGATATTTCTGAAGGAACTCATCGATCATTCGTTTCTTGGCCGCAGCATCGTTCTCGGCAAGCAACTTGCTAAAATCGTCTTCTTCTGCCTTGGAGGGGGCCTGTCCCACCTGGGGTTTTGCAGGCGGAGTAGCCTGGGCCGCAAGATCATCAACCCCTTTCAGGTTGTAGCTCAAATCGACCGTCTGGTCTCCCAGGAGTTCCCAGCGACCGGTTAGATCACCTCTGATATCGAATCGGTGGTTTAGAACTACGGGATCGGCCGGCTCCTTGGCCTGGACGCCGGTATCTAACCTCTCTCGATCTACCTTGAACAGAACTTCATTGTTGTCCTGGGGGCTCAAGATTCGTGCCCCGTAAGCAGCTCCTTCCCTTTTTTCGCCTTCCCAACGATTTTCGAACGGGTCTTTCTGAGCCATCAAGCGAGCAGGGGAGAAAAACAAAATAAAGAATCCAATTCCTGTAAGGTATATTTTTCGCATCATCTCTCCACGCCGGAATGAATTGAAATAGAAATGACAAACGATCGGCTTGACCCCCTCGACGATTTCAAATTGTACTCGCGGGCCAAACGTTAAGAAAGCTTGAATCTTGCGTGGTGGGTAATGCTAAGTGTCTGGTGAGTTCCTGGGTTCGGGCGGGCCTTCGCTTGCCTACGTCTCGTGTCCGGGTGGGTTGGCTTCCATCAGGGGGTGGTTTCGGCCAGCGCTTTGCCGGCAGCTTCCGCCGCGCCTTTCAGGTCGCCCTGAAGTTCCTGAACCCTGCTCCATTCCTGCCTCGCCTGAGTGATATCTCCCTGAAAACGACGAATATTTCCGCGCCGCACGAAACACCAGGCACGGATCCATGTTTCGGTACCGGGCCGGTCTGCAGCCCGCGCATACAGGTCGAGGGCGCGATCAAAGTCCTGTGCCTGGGTTAAAACCTGAGCGAGTCCGAACATTGCGCTCGCGTTATCAGAATCAAGTTTTAAGACTTGTTCCAGAATCTCCTTTGCCTCGCTGAATTGCCGGTCGAGTAAAAGCTGATTGCCGCGCGCGAGCAGATTTCGCACTTCATCCGCTGAGCCCGATCGCGATTGCTCTGCCTTGGCAGCTGAGGACCGCAGCTTGGTCAAATCGGCCTTCAACCGGTGTATCCTGTCGGCGTGTTCCTTTTCGTTCTCCAGCTGAATTCCACGAATGAGTTCAGGCACGAACTCCTGAAACGAGTCCTGCCGAGCTTCAAACCTATCCAGTCCCTCGTCAAAATAGGGTGCCAGAATTAATCCCTCCTCGTAGTCTTCGATGATAGCTTCGGTCGCCGGAATGTCTGCCTTTTTGTCCAATCTCAGTTCCACGACCTGAATGAGTGATTCTGACACCACAAGAGCGAGATCGTTCTCGTAGCGCGCAAGACGATCAGGAAGCCGGCGCACCATTTCCAGGAATGGTTCCCGGGGCGGAAGTGATTCCGAGTACTTCACGATCAGCGGATCGATCATGAAGTGAAGGTATTCGTGTCGAACTGAGGCTGTAGGCCTTCGACTTGCACGAGAAGGACCGACAACAAGAATGTAATCCGGATCGACGTTGCGAGCGTTCACGATGCCGTAGCCATTGAGAGGATCCGGTATGAAAACCACTTCCCGATCCAGCGCAACCCGAGCGTCCGTACGAAAATAGCGCAGAGTATCCAGTATCATGCGATGGATCAGCGGGCGATAGTTCTCGACTTCCTGGGCATAGTAGGGCCGGACCTCCTCCCAAAGTTGCTGTAAACCTCCCTGCTCCCACAGTTCTTTGACCAGCGTTTCGAATCCTATGAGCGCGTGAGTATCGGGAGGCAACTGTTTTGCCTTAACCTCCAGTTTGAACTCCGGTGGCCCTCGTAAGATGAGAGCAAAGGAGACGTACTTGCTCTGTTGCTTTACGTCGTCCAACTCCACGTTGCGGCTCTGATAGAATCTCTGAATCCGCGCCAGCAAGTCCGGGTTCACTCGACTCAGCCGCTCCCGAGTAATCCTGCGCGCCGGGTTTTGTTCCAGGTTTCGCGCATCAATCTCGAAACCTCCGGCGTTTATAGCCGCCATTACCGCAAACACGCGGACGTCGGGCTGAAATCTAATGTTCACCAAACCCTCTATGAGTTGAGCGCCGGCGACCGATGGAGGTTGGAAGGACAGGATCCAGAGAGTCAAGACAGCGACGGCAGACGCGCGCATGAGGCCCCTTGAGGACTTGGGGCGTCTTTCGGAGATGGCTCGGACAGAAACCAAAAGACGCAAAGCCTTCGACGATGAATGATAGAGAACACGCGCCGGCCGGGTCAAGGAACTGTCGAGTCCCAGCGGGATCGATAAACTCTGCCCTGCTTCAGCAGGTACAACGCGAGCGGATAAGAAAGTATGGCGAAGAAAACAGACAATATGAAGGATCCCAGCGCCACCGGTATCAACAGACGCCACTGCCTGCCGAGTTCCACCCAGAACTGCGTTTTCCAAAGCTCGCTCCAGCCGAAATCCGGAACTGCAGTCTGCGCAGGATAGCCCAGTATCAGTCCTCCGATGTAGCCGCCGGCGACGTAAATCGGGACAAGCGTCCAGGGATTATTCACGAACAAGCCAATCAGCAGTGCCACGCGATTCAGCCTGAACAGAAAAGCTATCGCCAGGCCCAAGACCGTGTGTAACCCAACCAGCGGGCTGAAGGCGAGGAACACTCCCAGCGCAAAAGCCAGAGCAATCCGTTCGGGTGTATCGTCCAGCGCAAGCAATCGGCGAAGATAGTGCCGGAACTTTCTTCGAACCATACTTCAGTATTTCCAGGCGAGAGAATTCTCTCAAATCAAGCTCGTGACGCTCTTGAATGTATCAGACGCCGAGGGAGTGGCAATTCTTTCAACGAAGAGGTCTGACAGGCAAACGCGCCGCGTTAAGTCGTCTGCGAGAGCCGTGCTCAAATCACGAATCTCAGATTCACAACAACAATTCTGGCAGACCCAAATCAGACTTCAAGAAACAAGAGTTGCTTATTCGATGCGTCGATCGAAAGAAAGTTGCTTGGCCTTGCTTGGCCCCGGACCGCTCTTTCGTTTTTAGCGGGATTCCCGGTGTTTCTTGCGTGGTTGCGTCCTGGTAGCGGCTTTCGGGCTGGTACTCTGAATCCTAAAGTGATCGAAGCCAAGGTCCGGCAGTCGACGCTCGCCGCGCCCCTGGCTGCTCCATCAGTACAATAAGGCCTGGCTTGCGTATAAGCCGCCCGATTCTACTGATCCGCGGGTATTTCTGTGGATAGTGTCTCTCGAGCGCCGACACTCGCGCCGGCGGCACCGAAAACAGAAGTTCGTAGTCCTCGCCCCCGTAGAAACCAAGTTCGAGGGGATCACATCCCCACGCACGCGAGTGTTCGAAGACTGGTAGCGCGGAGGAGTAGATTTCGGCGCCGGTGCCGGATTCCCTGACCAGACGTCTCAAGTCCATCGATAGACCGTCGCTCAGGTCTATCATTGCGCGCGCGAAACCGTGAGCGGCTAACCAGGAACCCACCTCGCATCTCGGTTCGGGCGTCCTGTGCCATGCCAGGGCTTCACGTTCAGCCGGCGAATCGCCTTTGACTACCCCTCGCCGCAACAAGCTTAATCCGGATGCGGATCTTCCCAGAATTCCGGTTACGTAGAGAAAGTCTCCGGGGTTTCCGCCCGAGCGGTACACGACTTTTCTCCGATTGGACTCGCCCAGGATAGCTACCGAGATGTGAATAGAATGCGCGGAATGGGAAAGGTCTCCACCCACCAGGATGACGCGGTGGCGTTCGGCCAGTTTTGCCATCCCCTGATAAAAATCCTTGATCCAACGCTGCGAGATGCCTTCCGGAATACCCAAGGAAACGGTGTGAAACCGGGGCCGCACACCCATGGCAGCCAGATCGCTAAGGTTGACGGCCAGGGCCTTGTGACCCAATTGGCGCGGCCCGCTCCACTCTTTGCGGAAGTCGACATCCTCCAGCAGCATGTCGGTGCTGAAAGCCCAGTATTCTCTGGCGCCTGCCGGATGAAAGACGGCCGCATCGTCTCCAATCCCCATCCTGAGCGAGGCGCTTCGGCCTCCAAACCGGTCCCGAAGCAAGCGAACGATCTGGTCCTCGCTCCTGGGTGCTGGCCCAGGCTTCCCGTACGAAGCGATTTTAGTGATCACCCGTTTACCACGAAGGCGCGAAGGTACAAAGATCCGCTAAGGACTTCCGATTGGGAGAGAGCACAGCG
This sequence comes from uncultured Acidobacteriota bacterium, assembly GCA_963827655.1. Taxonomy (GTDB): domain Bacteria; phylum Acidobacteriota; class UBA6911; order UBA6911; family UBA6911; genus CAWHCF01. Next base: position 133,963 of record CAWHCF010000031.1, on the reverse strand, counting down.
CAGGAATTGAGCGGTTGCCCTCCACTAGATCAGGGCGCGCTTCAGGACATCGGTCATTTTGTCCACCAAAATGACCTTAATGTGCTGTCTCAGTTCTTTGGGGATCTCTCCAAGGTCCTTCTTGTTCTGGCGAGGAAGCATCACGGTGTTGACCTGACCCCGGTGAGCCGCCAGGACCTTCTCCTTGATCCCTCCTACCGGAAGCACGTCTCCCCGTAATGTTATCTCTCCAGTCATGGCTATGCTCTTGTCCACGGGACGCCCCGTACAAGCCGAAACCAACGCAGACGCGAGCGTGATTCCCGCTGACGGTCCATCTTTGGGAATCGAGCCCTCCGGAATATGGATATGAAAATCGTGGGATGAAAAGAAGTCCCGCTCGATGTTGTACTCGACGGCATGAGCTCGCGCGTAACTCAGGGCCGCCTGGGCGGACTCCTTCATTACTTCTCCCATCTGTCCCGTGAGAATCAGATTTCCTCTTCCGGTCATTGCCTGAGCCTCGACGTACAGCAGATCTCCTCCGACCGGCGTCCAGGCCAGTCCAGTGGCAATACCAACCTGATCTTTGGCAAGACGTTCTTCAGGAATGATACGTCTTGGCCCGAGGTATTGGCCTAGCTTAACGACGCTCAGTTCAATCGGTTTGCGTTTACCCAGCGCGAATTTCATCGCCACTTTCCGGCAGATGGTGGCAATTTCTCTCTCGAGGTTACGCAGCCCGGCCTCGCGTGTGTATCCCCGAATCACTTCGCGAACCACGTCATCAGAAAAAATCAAATCCTCGCCTTTCAGCCCATGGGCCTCGATCTGCCTGGGGATCAGATGGCGCTTTGCGATTTGCAATTTTTCTTCTTCGGTGTAACCGGAAAGGTAAATCACCTCCATCCGGTCGCGAAAGGCGGGCTGGATAGTGTCCAGTACATTCGCGGTCGTGATGAAAAGCACGTTTGAAAGATCGAATGGAACCCCGAGGTAGTTATCCCGAAAAGTACTGTTCTGCTCGGGATCGAGTACCTCGAGCAGGGCGGAAGAGGGATCTCCGCGAAAATCGGCTCCGATCTTGTCGACTTCGTCCATCATGAAGACGGGATTTTGAGAGCCGGCCTGGTGTAACCCCTGAATCATTCTGCCGGGCATGGCTCCGACGTAAGTCCGCCGATGTCCCCGAATCTCGGCCTCATCGTGAACGCCTCCAAGACTGATCCGGACGAACTTCCGCCCCAGTGATCGCGCGATGGACTTGCCCAGAGACGTCTTGCCGGTTCCCGGCGGACCGACGAAGCAGAGGATCGGACTTCGCGTATCCTGCTTCAGCTTGCGCACAGCCAGATGTTCCAGGATTCTCTCCTTGATTCTTTCCAGGCCGTAATGATCCTCATTGAGAATCTTTCGCGCTTTCTGAAGGTTAAGGTTATCCGCAGTCTTGCGACTCCAAGGAAGGCCGACCATCCAGTCCAGGTAGGTGCGGACCGTGGCAGTTTCGGCTGAATCAGGATGCATGCGCTCGAGGCGCCGCACCTGGCGATCGAACTCTTCTCGAGCCTCCTGCGGCATTTTGGCCTCATCCGCTCTCTTAATGTATCTCCGGACCTCCTCGATGAGATCGTTTCCTTCACCCAGTTCGGTCTGAATGGCCTTGAGCTGCTGCCGGAGAAAGAATTCGCGTTGACCTTTGTCGATCTCCCCCTTTGCCTGGCTGTTGATCTCATTCTGGACCGTAAGCAGCTCCACCTCCCGCGTCAAAAGCTCGTGCACACGATGGAGTCGTTTCAACGGATCCAGAGTGGAGAGGATTTCCTGAGCGTCCTCGACTCGTAGCGATAGATTCGAAGCCGCCAGGTCGGCTAGCCGGCCAGGGTCGTCCATGTTCGCGACGACAGCCATGATCTCCTGCGAAACGTTCTTGCCGAGAGACACGGCCTTCTCCAAGGCGGCATTGACATTGCGAGTCAGCGCTTCGAGCTCGAGCCCGGGAATTTCAGGTCTGGTCTCCTCGATCACTTCGATATTGGCCTGCACGTAGGGGAGCTTGTCCTCCCAGGTTCGAACTCGGGCGCGCGTAATACACTGAACCAGGACCCTCACGTTCTGATCCGGCATCTTTAGCATCCGGATCACCATCCCAACAGTGCCGATCTCATACATGTCCGTCGGCCCAGGGTTGCCGACTTCCTGGTCGCGTTGGGTGACCAGGAAGACCAGTCGATTCTGCGTAAGGGCCTGGTCAACCGCGCGGATGGCGCGATCGACGGAAACCACGAGAGGAACGATCATGTAAGGAAATGTAACGACGTCCGGTAGAGGTACTACGGGGAGGATCTCCGGTATCTGGATCTGCTCCTCCTGTCTACTCTCACTTTGTTTAATCTCCGCATCCGGCATAAGTGATCTGGCGTCCTTTCGGCTAGATTCGATTCCTGATCCAGGAGTGAAGTTTCACTTCTTTGTGATCGGAATCTCGAGTGGCTTCCCGCGCCGCTCCGCAAGTTTGGGCATTTCGAGCGTGAGAATGCCATTCTTTAGATGCGCCCGGGCGCGCTGAGGATTAACCACCGAGTGGATTCGAATTTCTCGGCTGAATCGCCCGTATCGTCTCTCGACGCAATAATAACAAAGCAACTTGTGAGAGACTGCAGGTTCGCGCTTGATTCCCTGAAGCCGCAACACACCATCTCGCATCGTCAGGATCACATCACCTGGATCGACGCCCGGCAACTCCACCCTCACCACAACGGTACCGGCGGTTTCGCAAAGATCGACGTTTGGAGCCCAGGTTCCCACGGACAGGCGATCGAGGAACCCTTCCGTGTGAAACAACAGGTCATCCGCGTACCGCGGGCACTCCTTCATCCGGCGATTTTCTGAACTTGGGCATCTGTTTTACCCGTGCCTCAAGCCACCAAGGACCCGAGAGGACGCGACGGCGTTAGACCTTCTTCTCGAAAAGCTCGTTGATCTCGGTCATGAATTCCGAGACGTCCTCAAATTCGAGGTACACTGAAGCGAACCGAAGATAAGCCACTTTGTCCAGTTTTCGTAACTCGGAGAGTAAAATCTTTCCAATGGCCACTGATTCAAGCTCCCTTTCCGGGCTTTCCTGCACTTGAAGCTCGACCTGATCGACGATCTTTTCGAGCTGCGTGAGACTGACAGGCCTTTTCTCACAAGCCTTGAGGAGGCCATTCAGAATTTTACTGCGCTCAAACTTCTCCCGTCCCCCGTCTTTCTTCACGACCATGTACGGGATTTCATCAAGACGTTCGTAACTGGTAAAACGCCGCGAACAATTCAAGCACTGGCGGCGGCGGCGAATGGAATCCCCATCACGACTCTCACGAGAATCCACCACCCGATCTTTTACATGCCCGCAATAGGGACACTTCATCGACAAACCCTACACCTAAGTTACGAAGAACACCTCTTCATCAGATTCCGTTTTCTTTACCTCGTGGGCACCCAACTCTATCTGTGCAAAGGTGTTGCCGAAATAAATAGGAAATCTCCGGAAAGGTCAAGCATAAAGAAAATGGGCCTCCTGTGGCCGCCGTCTTCCCGTTCCAGGCGTCGGAACAAGAACGTCGCCCTCAGGATGCGAACATGATAAATGACTCAACGGTTGCTTCGACAAGCCGACGCGTGCAGAATGTCTGTTCAAGGCGAAAAACAAGAAAGATGCCTCGGGGCATAAAGGCTTATACCCTTGCCAACCGCGCCCAACTGCCGCTGATTTCGCTTGATCGCGAAGGCTCATAACTGGACCCCTGAGACCCAGCCTCGTTTTTTTTGAACTTTGCCCTAAGATGGTTCGTTTCGTTCTTTTGGAAACGGGATTGAAGACAAGGAGTTACGGGTGCTCTCAGGCGACGGGAAACTGGTAGAGCGCTGTCTTCAGGGAGACGACGCCGCCTGGGAAGCTATCGTGACTTCATACGGTCGACGGATCTATAACCTGAGCTATCGATACACCGGCCGCAGAGATGAATCGGAGGACCTGACGCAGGAGATATTCATCCGGATTTATCAGAATCTCAAGAATTTCAGGATGGATGCCGGAAGCTTTCAGAACTGGATTCTCAAAATTGCGCGGAATTTGATCATTGATCATTACCGGCAGACAAGACGTTATCAGCACGCGGCGGGCAGCGAGGAAATGGAGACGATGAACCTTATGGACGACCGAGTACCGAGTCCTCAACGAGCCGCGGAGCAAGCTGAGGCATCCCGTTTTTTGCGTGACGGTTTGCAGGCGCTGTCGCCGGAACTCAAGGAAGCCATCATCCTGCGAGACCTTGAAGGCATGCCGTACCAGGAGATTGCTGGGTTGCTGAATATTCCAGAGGGGACCGTGAAGAGTCGCATTAATCGAGGGCGGATTGAGCTGGCCAAGCTTTTGGTGAAACGGCGCGCCCAGGCCGGAATTCAGGTCTAGGGAGGACGAATGAACTGTCAGCGTTTTCAAGAAAACCTTACGAATTACATGGATCGAAGCCTCCCAACGCAGGAGATGTCCCAAATCGCCGAACACCTTTACCAATGCAGCAACTGCTCTAGCTTGCTTGACGATGTCCGATCAATGCTGGTGACCTGCAAGACTCTGCCCCCCGTAGAGCTTGACCTTGGTCTGCTCGAGCGAATTCTTCTGCGGACTTCCGGCCGGCCCCGCACCAGAACCCTGCGCGAGCTGCTTACCCTTTACGTTTTTCGCCCAATGTTCACTCCGCGGTTCGCGGTCGGGGCCGCTTTGGCCAGCCTCACTCTGGTTTTTACGGTCAACTGGATGTTGCCTCATGCCTCATCCGTAAGCTCGGCGCTCTCTCCCAAGGAGATATTCCGCCAGATGGATCGGGGGGTTCAGCGCATCTACAGCGAGGGACTGAAGGCTTACGACAAAAAGAACGAGCTACAAGAACAGTTTACATTCTTCAAAAACAATGTCTTCAATAAACTAGGTTTCATAATCGAGCAGTTAGATGTTCCCGTGGAGGGAAAACAAGACTCGGGGGAACCGGGGCAGCAGCAGGAAAAAGCCCCGAGCGACAAAAGTAGCATGCTGCTGCTGCCTGCATAGAAGGACGCGGATTGAAAAACTCGGTCACTCTGTCAGGTAAAGGGCAAGCTGTCCGTAAAGCTCGGGCGACAACACGATTTGAAAGCTTGCAGCTGGGTTGTGGCGAGCGTCAGGTTTGGCCGGACGTAAGCCCGGGCCATAAATCGATAGGACCTAGAGAAGCCGTCCGAGAGAATTGGACTCCGGGAACGGAGCAGAATTCTTGTAACGCCTAAGGAGAACATGCATGAAATGCTCGTACCATCCCACCGTGGAATCGCAGAGTTTCTGCACCACCTGTAACAAGCCTCTCTGCCCTGAGTGCTCCCATCAAATCAAGTCAAAGACTTACTGCCAGGATTGCTTGATCCGGGGAGCTGAGTGGGCCGCTGCCGTCAAAGACCTTCGTGTCCCGGCGGACTCGCCCAAGCGCGCTGCCCTCTGTTCTATCGTTCCCGGCATGGGAGCCGTCTACAACGGCGAGTACCTGAAAGCGATAACCTTTTTTGCGGTTTTTGCTTCCCTGGTCATCCTGGGCGACGACGTTCACGGTGTGTTCGGATTTGGTGCTTTCACCTTCCTTATCTTCACTATGTTCGATTCGTATCGTACTGCTGAAATAAGAACACGGATCCAGATCGAACCGGGCAGACAAGCGATTCAACCGGCGAGAGACAAGTCAGTCATCGGTTGGGGCATGTTCCTCATCGCCCTGGGTATTCTCTTTCTCCTCCAGAACATGATTCCCTATCGCTTCTTGCACCATCTCTGGCCTCTTGTTTTTATTCTGCTCGGGGGCTATCTCGTATGGCGCGCGGTAAAGGACCGGGACGACGTGGAAATCAAGACGAGCAATATGTTCAGTGAGAGGAAGGAATTCTGATGATTCCTCGTGTCTTGGCGGCACAGCTAAAAACCCGGAAGACACGATGGGAGGGTGAGTTGCGATGGCGTTGAGAACTCGAAAAGGCCCTTTGGCCGCTGGCTTGATTCTGATCTTGATTGGAATGGGCTTTCTGTTGGAAAACTGGCGTCCCTTTTCATTCTGGAGCCTGCTGGCGAAGTACTGGCCTGTCATTCTTATATTGATTGGTCTCAATAAGCTGTACGGCTATTTCACCTGGCAGGAGCCGCCTCTTGTGCAGGTCCCACCGGTGCCGGTTTCCGAGAGCAAGGAGTGAAAAACATGCCATTGGGAAAACGACGTCCATCCCTCATGGGGGGCTTGGTCTGGACTGGCCTGGGACTGATTCTCCTGCTGCGCAACTTTGGGATCGGGCCGGATTTCTGGTCCATGGCAGGCCGGTACTGGCCGATTCTCCTCATTCTTCTCGGACTCGGCAAGGTCATCGATTACTTCCGACAGAAGGAGGGCGTCGCGCTTCGCGCCGGTGAGGTTTTTGGATTGATCTTCCTTCTTATCGCGGGAGCCTTCTTTGCCAAGCTCTCCGGCGGGCCGATTCGCGCCCTCTTCCGTGAAGGGCCTGCTATTGATTTCGGGGGCGGCAGGGTCCGCCCGGGCGATTGGATGGGGACTTCCCACAGCTTCAGCCAGGAAGCGGCCTATCCAGTCGACGCTACCGTACCGATTCGCATCGAGAACTCCTATGGACTGGTAACCGTTACTCCTGGAAGTGACAGGGAGATCCGCGTTCGCCTCAAGAAGGTCGTATACAACGACGATGAGTCGCAGGCCAGACAAATCGCCGACGAAATCAAGTTGGAGGGAGGAGCGGAGGGCAAAGCTGAGGCGGCAACTTTTGTGGTCAAGTCCAACCGAGATAGCCTGGCATCCAGAGCTTATCGCTTCAACACCGAAATGGAAGTGTTCGTTCCCAAGAAGGCACACTTGCAGATCAGGAACTCGCTGGGCGAGGTACGTGTCTCGAATCTGGCCGGGAAGCTTGACATCAACACCAGTCACAAACCCCTGGAGGTAAGGGACTGCACCGGCGATTTCGTAATATCCAATCGCTACGATGAATCGCGTCTGGTCAATCTCACCGGAAACGCGACCGTGGATGCTCGGGGGCGAGTGTACATCGAGACAGTCAAAGGGGACGTCAACGTTCGCAACGAATACGCGCCGGTGGAGGTTCGCGACGTCGACGGCAAGGTCACGGTATCCAACTCGGAGAGTAGCATCAGCCTCGAAAAGATTTCAAAACCGGTCGTAGTGGAAGGGAGGGGTAGCCAGATTACCGTTCACGATCTGGCCGACACCCTGAAAGTTACGGCCAGCCACCAGCGCGTGCGGATCTCCGATGTCGCCTCGCACGTCTTCGCGGAAAGCCGGTACTCCACGCTCACCCTGAAAAACGTGAAGGGGAACGTTGATCTCGCATCCAACTCGGACCGCATTACAGCCGACGAGATTGGCGGATCTTTCAAGGTGCAGGGTCAGGGCAGCTCGGTTCGGGCCAATAACGTGCGCGGCATGCTCGATGTTGGAACGACCCTCAAGGAGGTCATCGTCAATGATTTTGGCAACGGATGCAGGATCGCGAACGAGTATGCCGACGTCACGCTGTCGACCCATGACCTGGGAAAGGGAGACATAATTGTCAAGAATAAGAACGGAGACATCGAGCTCTTTCTCCCGGACGAGGCGGCGTTTCAGATCGAAGCCGCTGCGAAAAACGGGCGCGCAGAATCAGATTTTCCCGATCTGGCCCCGGCCGAGCGCGCCGGCGATATAGGAATGCTCAAAGGCAAAGTGAAGGACGGCGGGACGAAAATCCAACTGGAAACCGAATACAGCAACATCCGGGTGCGAGTGCAGGGTGCGGAATCATCCGAGCGCCGGCGTGATTCAGACCGCCGCCGCCGTGATGTCAGGAGGACATCGAATTGATGGTCATCCAGCGTCCTGCGCCTTCCTGGTGACTGAAAGTAATTGCGACGATACGCAAGGAGCAATCTCATGAAAAGGGTCTTCTGGGCGTCGGGTCTCCTGATGGCCCTCTCTCCACTGGCCTGCAACTTCGAAGAGAGGGGACCCGCCGAAATGGTTTCCCTCAACAAAACCCAACCGATGGGAAAAGAAAAATCGTTGGATGCAAATATCCATTTCGGCATCGGATCGCTCGAAGTGTCGGGTGAAAGAACCCCCGCTCTTTACTCGATGGATCTGGAATACGACAAGGCCCATTACGAGCCAGCCGTGGAATATGAGATTGAAGGAGCAGGGGATGAGGGACGCCTGTCCATCAAGCTGGAGAGCTCGAATAAAGTCGGGCTCAGGTCGGAAAGAAAAACCAACAGAATGCGTCTTGGCTTCACGGATGCCTTGCCGTTGAACCTGAGTGTGAACACCGGCGTGGGTGATGCCCGCCTGTCTCTCTCACGTTTGAAAGTGGCTCGCCTGGAGATGGAATCCGGGGTAGGCGGATCGAAGCTCTCCTCTTACGATCCAAACCCGATCGAGTGTCAGACCATTCGCATCCGGAACGGAGTTGGCAGCATAGATGCAGTGGGTCTAGGGAATCTCAATTTTCGCGAGCTGGATTTCGAGGGGGGCGTAGGGGGGGCGAGTCTCGATTTCACCGGTGATTGGAAGCAGGACGCTCAGATCAAGATCCAGGTCGGAGTCGGGGGCGTCAACTTGCGCGTGCCTCGCGACCTGGGTGTCAAGGTTGACGCCGAGAAACACTTCCTGAGCGGGCTCCACCTCGAACGCTTCGTCAAGCGGGATTCTCATTACTACAGCGAGAATTACGACAAAGCCAAATTTCGCGTTTCCATCCGCGTGGCCACAGGGATCGGAGGTTTCAAGATCACCTGGGTATAGCCCCCGGGCCGAAACTGTCAATCATACAAAGCGCCCGACGGCAGCGTCAGGACTTCGCGTCCTTGTGACAGGGATTCTACTCCGCACCATCAACCACCGCATCTGACCGAATTCTTACCGAAATCTCACCTTTTCGTTATGACTTGTTGATTCGGCGTCCTGTACTGTTTCCCTCGAAAGCTGGGCGTTTGCCAGCCGAGCCAGGAGTGAGCAAACGACACGGCGAGAGCGGACGCGGGGCGGTATCGTTGCAGCCTCCTCGTTGATCCGGCAAATGTACGGTTGACTGGAGCAAACCATGACGCTTGGGCTGAATCTGTCCGCCGCCAAACCATTGAAGAGGCTGAGCGGCGGCCACCTTACGGTGCCCAACGTCTCCGACCAGTCGAAACCAGCCGTTGCCGCCGGACGTTTGTGTCTTCGATTGCCGAAATCCCCTGGTGGTATCAAAATCAACTCACGCACGTCTCCTATTCTGGCCTGGCCGCGCTGGCGGCCGGCTTCCGAAATAAGGTGGGACCGAAGGGTCACCGCGCCTACCTGGAAAAAAACAAACCAACACACCACCCCCATCAAAAACCAAGGGAAAAACAAAAAAATCGGAACCAGCATCGTCTGGCCGGAGGCTCAGCTGTCGTCCATGCATCGTTCAGTCTAGAGACGGCCTTTTGGTCTGATCGGGCTTCAGCAGTTCCTGCTCCAGGCGTCGTCTGGTTCGAGAGGCAAACTGATGATCTTCTCAAACTTTCTACGAAGAAAGACAATAGTCGAGGGCGGCACCCCCGAGGGGCCGCAGCGGTTGAGCAGCTTGATTTCCAACACAACATCAATCTGGAATAACCTGGCTGGCGGGCTCCGAGGCGCCCGCGCGTCGGTCCGAGTGCTCTTACTGGCGCCGGTTCTGATCTTTGCCAGCTGGATAACTGGCGGCGCATTCCATCCCAACTTTCAGGGCTTCTACACCGGTCCTCCAAGGCCCTCTCAGTCGAGCCCCATAGCTCTGAGCGGAGATGATGTTTTCCTCGTCAATGTCAACCCTGATGTAAACACGGTCACGATCTTCCTTTCAGGCGGACCGAATCGAATCGGTGAAGTCTCGGTCGGAAACGACCCGGTCAGCGTCGCGATTCATCCCAGCAGACCCGTAGCGTACGTGGCCAATTCGCAGGACGGCACCCTCTCGGTCATCGATCTACCGGCAAGGCAGGTTCTCAGGACGCTCAACGTGGGAGCCGAGCCCTCGGCGGTTGCCTTTTCGCCCAATGGGTCGCGGCTCTACGTGGCAAATTCGTCATCCAATAATCTGATGGTGATAAACCCGAACAACGACGCGACTATCGCCACAGTGGATTTGAGCCCGTTTGGAACCGCTCCCCGAGCCATCGGAGTTACCAACGATGGCGACAACGAAGACTCCGACGAGACCATCTTTGTCCCGCTCTTTTATGCCGGGCTGCGGGCCGGAAAGACCGAAGTTGAAGAAAGCCAGGACGATCAGCGCGAGGGTCGCGTGGTAGCAATCTCGGCGGCGAGCAATAGTGTTCTGGCGCCGAACCCGATCCTCCTGCAGCCCTTGATCGACACGGGCTTCAATTCGAACGGCCGCCTGTCGCCCGGGCCCAATCAGGTCCCCAATGAGGAATCGTTCAATCCCCAGACCTTTCTGAGCCGGACCGACGCATTCCCCAATCAGCTGGCCGCCGTCGCCATTCACCCGACGCTCGCAAGGGCATACGTCGTGAGCACGGGAGCTTCGCCGAACGGACCGTTTCGGTTCAACTCCAACAGCCAGGGGCTGGTCTCGGTCTTTGACACCGAGACGCGACTCGAGGTCACGGCCCCCCAGACCGGCGCAGATGTCCGCCGGCAGGCTCCGCTTAACCTTAACCGGGGCGTCAACCTCGACACCGCACTGGAACCGAGGCTTTTCTTCTCGAATCCAGTCGCCATGGCATGGCGGCCGGACGGATCGGATGCCTGGGTGGTCATCCAGAATTCGGACGTTGTCGTCCGCCTTACCGTCAACCCCAATGGAATTCCGACCATTGGCGCGCCCCTGGCGGCTGGACCCGGTCAAATTGTGAGGCTCGACCTGCAGGAGAACCTGGACCCGGGCGAGGTCGTGGGGATGGCACCCAAGGGCATTGTGATCGACGGCAGCGGCAGCAGGGCCTTCGTCTACAACTTCACCAGCCGGACCGTTTCGGCCATCGACATCACAAATCCCACCGCACCCACAGTGGTTGCGACGCGTGCCGTGTCGGAGATCCCGGTCGACGCCACGGTCCAACTCGGCGCCGCGCTGTTTCACACGGGGCGCGGACCACAGGGCCGGATGTCGGCTGAATCATGGGGCGGGTGCGTCGTCTGTCACCCGAACGGACGTTCCGACAACGTGACCTGGATGTTCGACGCGGGACCGCGCCAGACGATTCCGCTCGACGGAATGTTCAACAAGGCCAACTTTCACGATCAGCGCGTTCTCAACTGGACCGCGGTTCGCGACTCGAACCAGGACTTCGAGCTGAACACCCGCGGCGTCTTCGGGGGGCGGGGCCTGATCGATGACGACCGCCTGTTCCTGGCGATCGGCGGCGCGAGCAACGCGGCGCCGATTGAGCAGACGCTCATCGAGCAATTCCAACAGCTCACCGGCGCAGTCAGCACTACCAACGATCTCTTCGGCGGCGTCCAGCTGCCGCAGCTCGATTTCGCTAACCTGAGGACCCGCCGCGATTTCGCGGTCGCGACGCTCGACGACGCACGGGTCTTGATCATCGGCGGCCGGATCGGGCCGGGCCAGGGTTCGGTCGTCGGGGACGAGTTTGCAGTTCTGGAATTCAATCCCCGCACCAATGAGCTCGTGCCGCGCAGTTCGATCGGCTTCACCCGGCGCCACTCGCTCGGGGCGGCGGCGGTGAAGACCGCCGGCGGTACGCGGATCTACGCCATCGGCGGGTATGACAGCACATCCAGCTCCGCGGCGCCGGTGAACACGGTCGAGGAGTACAATCCGAACACCGGCACCTGGCGGACGGTCGCCTCGCTGCCCACTGCCGTGGCTCAGTACGGAATTGCCGTGGCCGGCGGAGTCAATACGGCGGAGCCTCGGCAGCTCATCCATGTGGTTTCGGGCAACACCGGTTCCGAAGGCAGCCCTTCGGTGGCCAATCCCAACCCGGTCCAGCGCTTTCAAGCCGACCCGGTCGGCGCCGGGCACCTGGACGCCGTTCGCGCTTCCGGAATTGACCCTGCGCCGAAACCATGGCGCCGCCGCAATCCTGAGAGTGGTATCGTCGAGGGTGTTTGTCATCGGCGGCCAGGACGCTACCGGGGCAACGCTCACCAACGTAGAAGAGTACCAGGCGCAGGCCGTTACCTTCGTTAACACGCCCCATACGGCTCTTCCGGCGGCCCGCGCCCGATTCGGAATCGGGAGCACTCTCACTTCGAACCAGATCTACGTCATGGGCGGCGTCGACGGCGGCGGAGCCGATCAGTCGACGATTCTCGAGCTGACCACAGGGGCCAACGGCCCTGTGCCCGGCCCGAAGGGTACGCCCAGCGGCGTCTGGGCAACGCGCGGCAACCTCTCGGTCGCCCGCCGCGGGCTTCAGGTTACGACTCCTCCTGGAGTGACGAACTTCCTGCCGGTGCAGAGCACGGGGCGCGACGCGCGACAGGACGCGATCGCGGCTTGGATCGCGCAAAAAGTGCGCTCGGCCCGCGCGCCGGTTTCCGCCAGCAACGCGTCGGCCGTGAATGGACGGACCCTTTTTGGACAGGTTGGCCTGGTTGTTCCCGGCTTCAGCTGCGCCTCCTGCCACGGCGGTCCCAAGTGGACGCGATCGACGGTCGACTATACCGAGCCACCCTCCCCGGAGATCGGCCTCGGGCTCGGAAACGAGCGGGTCATCGGCGCCGAGTTGCGCCAGACTCTCACCCAGGGGCCCAACGTTCTCATCAACGTAGGCACCTTTACTCTAGGCGGCGGACGAACCAACGAGATCCGGTTCAGCGGGGCTGACATTTCCCAGGCGATCGCCCCGCTGGGCGCCAACGGCTTCAACATCCCGTCTCTCCTGAGCGCCCATGAGACCGCCCCATATTTCTACAGCGGTCTCGCCCAGACGCTCGAAGAGGTGCTTGACGGGTCGCAAGACTCATTCGGCGGCGTGCGGCACCACTTTGTATTGAGTCCCGCGCAACGTGCAGATCTGATCGAATTCCTCAGGTCGATCGACGGTACGACGCCCATCTTCCCGTAGTCAACACTCCTGGCGTCTTCGCGTCTAAGTGGCCTTTTGACCACGACGGCGCGAAGACGCCGGATCATCTCGATTGACGATTGACGATTGACGATTGGGTGCCGATCGAGAGGAGGAGTCGGATCGGACAAACCTGCGCCAAAAAGCGAAGATGAGAGGGAACGTCACGGCGTCAGGAGAGGGTTGAAGCATCCCTCGTCAATCGTCAATCGTCAATCGTCAATCAGACATGGCCTGTGTAAAATACTCAGCATGCATCTCTGGACCTGCGGATCGTGCCTGAAATCCTATCCCGAGGATCCTGCGCTCTGGCGCTGCCCATGCGGAGGCCCCTTCCACATGGAACTCGAACCAGCTCGACTTGAGCCTCGGCGCATAGCGACGCGACCCGCCGACCAGTGGCGCTATCGGGAAGCTCTGCCTTTTCTCAACTGGCACGAGCGGATTTCGCTCGGCGAAGGGATGACTCCTCTCGTCCCGACTCTACACGCCAAGATCCCCTTTCTGGCAAAACTCGACTACATCATGCCGACCGCGTCCTTCAAGGATCGGGGCGCTTCCGTGCTGATGACTTTCCTGGGCGCTCGCGGGATCAGAACCGTAGTTGAGGATTCATCCGGAAACGCCGGGGCGGCGCTCGCCTGCTATGCCGCCCGCGCAAGGGTGCGCGCCGACATCTACGTGCCGGCTCACGCCTCACCGGAAAAGATTCGCGCGATCTCTCGCTTTGGCGCCCGGGTAGTGAAAATCCGGGGTACGCGTGGCGACGTGACTACCGCCGCCTGGGCCGCAACGCGCCGGACCTGCTACGCCAGCCATGTATGGAATCCTTATTTTCTGCACGGGACCAAGACCTGCGCCTTCGAAATCGTCGAGCAGCTCGGCTGGAAAGCTCCCGATTGGGTCATCGTTCCGGCCGGAAGCGGCACCCTGCTGCTGGGGGTTCATGCGGGGTTTCTGGCGCTGCGCGAGCAGGGCCTGATTGACAGGATTCCACGGTTGGCGGCTTCCCAGTCCCGAAACTGCAACCCTCTCGAACGACATGTCGCCGGCAAGAGGGCGCGCCCTGCGAGACCAACGCTCGCCGAAGGCGTCGCAACCGCTAAACCTCCCCGTATCGAAGAAATGGCGCGCGCTCTCAAAGAGTGTCGCGGACGAGTCTATGCCGCGCGGGAAGGAAGGATTGTGCCCGCGATGATTTCTCTCTGGAATTCGGGGATCTATGTCGAACCCACGTCCGCTTTGGGATTGACGGCGCTGGAAGATCTGGCGGCCGAAGAATCTCTGGATGGCCGCAAAGTTGTGGTGATTCTCACAGGCTCCGGGCTAAAATTCTCGCGCGGTGCGCACAAATACAAAATCCGGCGCCAGGAGAGAAAGACGCCAGGTGTTTTGTAATGGTGGTACTTGCTTCCAGAAACTCCGGTCTTGGTATGATCCTTCTTACGCTCCTGGCATTCGCACCAGAGCTTGCAGCGCAAAAACGGGCGCGCGAGCTTGGAATTGCCCCGGGCGTGCTCCGCCCGGGCCCTCTGAACGCAATCACCGATGTTGCGGGCGTGACCGTGGGCCACACCACGCTCAACCAGGGAGATTCTGTCAGGACCGGCGTGACTGCCATCATTCCTCATTCGGGAAACCTCTTTCGCGAGAAGGTTCCGGCGGGAATATTCGTGGGAAACGGCTTTGGCAAGCTGGCAGGGAGCACCCAGGTGGACGAGTTGGGAAACATAGAAGCCCCGATAGTCCTGACCAATACCCTCAACGTAGCCGAGGGAATCGCCGGCGCCATCGAATACATGCTCTCGCGACCGGGAAACGAAAAAGTTCGCTCGGTCAACGTCGTAGTTGGCGAGACCAACGATGGCTACCTTAATGACATTCGCGGCCGGCATGTGACTCGGGACCATGTCCTCGAGGCTATCCGGGGAGCCAAAGGGGGCGCGGTGGCGGAAGGATCGGTCGGAGCCGGGACGGGCACGGTCTGCTTTGGTTTCAAAGGAGGAATCGGGACATCCTCCCGCCGACTGCCACCTGCACTGTCGGGGTACACGGTCGGGGTCTTAGTCCAAACCAACTATGGAGGCATTCTGGAAATCAACGGAGCGCCGGTGGGACGAGAGCTGGGAAAGTTCTATTTGAAAGATAGTCTGAACTACTCGGCGGATGGTTCCTGCATGATTGTGGTGGCCACCGACGCGCCGCTCGATGCCCGCAATCTGAAGCGGCTCGGCGCCCGGGCTCTGCTCGGTTTGGGCGCAACCGGCTCCTCGCTGGGCAACAGCAGCGGCGACTACGTCATTGCATTCTCGACCGCCTCAGGAACCCGCGTTCCCGCGACCCCCGAGCCGCCGATAGTCACTTCTCCCAGTTTGCATAATGACGCCATCTCTCCCCTTTTTCAGGCGGTCAAGGAAGCAACCCAGGAAGCAGTCTATAATTCGCTCTTCATGGCAAAAACGGCGTCAGGGCATGAGGGCCATACGGTAGAGGCCCTGCCGCTGCAGCGTGTCCTGGAGATTTGCCGGAAGTACAACGTCACGCTGGATAAGAAATAGACAGCGGCGAGCATTGAAGAGAAATCCCGCCACATAGACGAGAATGAGAGCTTACGGTTGGTTCGGACTGCTGCTGCTTCTGACCTCCGAGTACTTCCTTTTCCGGAGAATCGAGCCCTTTTACTCCTGGTTTTACTGTTTCGCCTGGTGGTCGTACATTCTCCTGGCCGACAATCTTCTGCTCAAGCTTCGGGGCCGGTCTTTGATAGTCGGACGCAGGCGCGAACTCTGGAGCATGCTGCCCCTTTCGGTCGCGATATGGCTCCTTTTTGAAGGCTACAACCTGAGCATTCGAAACTGGGCTTACAGCGGCGTTCCCGGGCAACTGTGGGTGCGCTGGCCCGGCTATTCCGTCGCATTCGCCACCGTCTTGCCGGGGATCTTCATTACTGCTGATCTATTCGATACGCTGTTTTTCCGCCGGACGGGGCCTGCCGCTTCCGAATATGAATCGCTCGAAGCGAAGCCCTCGTCTACTCAATCGTCGATTTTCCTGATTCTTGGAGTGATCCTGAGCGTGGCTCCGCTGGTATCGCCCCGCTTCTTTTTCCCGACTGTCTGGCTTGGGCCCATTTTTCTCCTGGATCCGCTGCTGGAAAAATTCGGCATCCGCAGCCTTTCTCTGTCGATATGGTCCGGAGACCGCCGCAGAGTCTGGAGCCTGCTGCTGGGCGGTCTTACTTGCGGTTTGATGTGGGAGTTCTGGAATTTTTGGGCGGGTGGAAAATGGATTTACTCGGTCCCGTTCTTCGGTGACTGGAGAATCTTTGAAATGCCTCTCCTCGGCTTCCTTGGTTTTCCACCTTTCGCGCTGGAGTGTTGGATTCTGTACCATCTTCTGACTGCAATTCCGCGTCGCTGGAATTCGACGCCTCAGCGGGTTGCGCTCTGGCTCACAATCGGACTCTTTTGCATCGCGATCTTCCACGGCATCGACCGTCACACCGTGCTACGATTCGCCGAGCCATCAAGGTGGAGTTTCTCGCTCTGGATGGGCGAATGATTCCTGGTGTTTCTTCGTGTCCTCGCGTCATAGTGTTGCTTGTTCCACCACGAAGCGCACGAAGACGCTAAGGGTTGCGAAGCCCCGACACCGGAGCAGCGGTGCGCATGATCGTAATCGACGGCAACTCTTTGTCGCTGGAATCAGTCGTTCGGGTCGCCCGCGATGACGCGGCCATTGCCCTTTCTCCAGAGGCGCGAGCGAGAGTGGCCGCCTCCCGCCGAGTCATAGACCGTGCCCTGGAAAACGGTGCGGTCATCTATGGCGTGACTACCGGTTTCGGCAAGCTCAGCGAAATCCGGATACGTCCCGATGAACTCCAGCAACTCCAGATCAACCTCCTGCGCAGCCACGCCTCCGGTGTTGGTGAGCTGCTCGAACAACGGGAAGTTCGGGCGGCGCTGTTGCTGCGCGCCAATACCCTGGCGAAAGGTTTTTCCGGTGTGCGGCCTGTGGTGATTGAAACCTTGATAGAAATGTTGAATCGCCGCGTTCATCCGGTAGTTCCTTCGCGGGGATCAGTCGGCGCCAGCGGCGACCTCGCCCCGTCGGCCCATATGGCGCTGGTTTTAATCGGCGCCGGCGAGGCCGTTTATCAAGACGAGCGCCTTCCAGGCGCCGAAGCCATGCGCCGGGCGGGAATCGCTCTCCTCGAGCTGCAGGCCAAGGAAGGACTGGCGCTGCTGAACGGGACGCAATTCATGACTGCCGTCGGCGGACTGGCTGTCAATCGCGCGCTGACCCTGATCGAAACCGCGGATGTGGCCGGATCCCTTTCTCTGGAGGTGCTTTTAGGAACGCCGGCCGCGAGCGACTCTCGGATCCACCGCCTGAGGCCGCACCCGGGGCAGCAACAGACCGCGGCTAACATTCTCCGGCTGCTGCGTGGGAGCGCGATCGTGGAATCGCACAGAGATTGCGGACGCTTGCAGGACGCTTACTCGCTCCGTTGCATACCGCAAGTCCACGGCGCCGTGCGGGACGCTCTGGCGCACGTGCGCGAAATACTCGAGCGCGAGATTAACAGCGCCACCGATAATCCACTGGTCATTCCTGAGGACGGAGAAATTCTATCCGGCGGAAACTTCCATGGCGCGCCCCTCGCCTACGCGCTTGATTATGCCGCCCTTGCTCTCGCCGATCTTGCCAGCATTTCCGAAAGACGTTTAGAGCGCCTGGTCAATCCCGACCTGAGCGGCCTCCCTCCCTTCCTCTCCCGCAACCCCGGGCTTTCTTCCGGATACATGATGCTTCAAGTCATGTCGGCAGCCCTTGTATCCGAGAACAAGATCCTGGCACATCCGGCGTCGGTGGACAGCATTCCGACCTCGGCCAACAAGGAAGACCATGTCTCGATGGGGATGACCTCGGCCTTGAAACTCAAATCCCTGGTCGACAACGTGGCGACCGTAATCGCGGGCGAGATTCTCGCCGCTTGCCAGGCGATGGAGTTCCGCAAACCACTGGAACCAGGCGAGGGGACGCGAAGAGCCTTGGCGCTGGTGCGCGAACACGTTCCGCCGCTGCATAATGATCGAGAAGTGACTCCCGACGTCGAGATGATCGCCCGGCTGATCAACGAGAAACAATTCAGCCGTCTCCTGGTTGACGATCCGGCGCCTTAGACTTAGAGTCTTCGAGTCTTGGTGGTATCCGCTAGACCGCACTAACCGCGAAGACAACAATGAGGAGGGTTCGAATGAGAGTGTTGGGCTCAGTCTTACTTGTTCTGTTGCTGGCAGCAGCGGCTCTTTTGCTGGCTCAAGCTCAGCGCTATGGCGCTACTCCGGAATTCAAGGCCTGGGCGGAGCGGATGAAATCGCAGCACAGCGAACTCAGAATCCAGGACTGGAGGCCCGAACGCTCCGACATAGTTCAGGCGACGCGCGTCCCGCGCGCCAAATTTCCCGTCGTGGACGTGCACAACCACATCGCCTATGACGGCAACGAGCAGGCAATCGCCAAAGCAGTCGGGGAGATGGATGCCGCTAACGTCCGCACTGTCGTCGCGCTGACCGGCGGATGGGGAGATCAGCTGCAGCAGAATCTCAAGCACCTGCAGGATCGATACCAGGGGCGCTTTGTCGTCTGTACCCAGCTCGACTTCAGCAGGATCGACGAGCCGGATTTCTCGGCCAACCAGACGCGCGCGCTCGAAGAAGCACACCGCATGGGCGCACGCGGCCTCAAGATCACGAAGGACCTGGGCTGCTACGTAAAGGAGAAAGGGGGAAAATACGTCGCCGTCAACGATCGGCGTCTGGATTCAATCTGGGCCAAGGCGGGCGACCTCGGCATGCCTGTGTTCATCCACACGGCAGACCCCATCGGCTTCTTCAAGCCGTGGGACGAGCGGAACGAGACCTACCCCAACCTCCTGCGCTCACCACACTGGTGGTTTTACGGCGACGATCACACCGGCACCAGGCGATTCACGCACGAGGAACTGATGCAGCAGCGGAACGATATCGTGGAGCGGCACAAGAAGACGACCTTCGTGGCTTTGCACTACGCCAGCATGGAGCACGACCTGGGTGCGCTGGGCGCACTACTCGACAAGTATCCGAATATGATGGTCGAAATGGGCGCCCGAAGCTGGACGCTGCCCTCCAAGCCGAACAGCGGCCGAAAGTTCGCCGCCAGATATCAGGATAGGATCCTGTTCGGCACCGACGCACCCATCGGCCAGAGCATGTACGAGGGCTACTTCCGAACCCTTGAGACCGATGATGACCTGATCGACACTCGGCGCACCTGGGGGCCAACCTTCGGATTGAAACTGCCCGACGAAGTCCTGCAGAAGATTTACAACGGTAACGCAAAGAAGGTGTTCGCGTCTTTACGCCAGTCCGCTCTCGCGAGGTGACAGCCATGCTTTTCTTGATCTTACTTGCTTTCACTGTTTCTCTTTCAGCGCAGGAATCGTTTGATCTGGTCGTTGCCAATGGGACGGTGATCGACGGCTCGGGCACGTGAGGGCCGGCGCGCGGATATCGGCATCCGGGACGGCAAGATCGCCGCCATCGGGGACCTCAGCAAGGCGCCCGCCAAGCGCAAGATTGATGCGGCCGGCCTGGTGGTTGCGCCCGGGTTCATCGACATGCACAACCACTCCGACGACACGCTGCTCGATGAGCCCAAGTGCGAGAGCATGATCCGTCAGGGGGTCACCACCATGGTGCTGGGCGAAGGGGGCTCGGCGGGCCCGGTACGGCCAGGAGGAAGCCGAGGCGGGCGCAGCGGTGACCGCGGGAAAGACCGGCCCTGGACTACGCTGGGCGGTTACTTCGATTACGTCGAGAAAAAGGGCGTCGCCCCTAACATATGCTCCTACGTCGGGCAGACTCAGATCTGGACCTACGTCAAAGGCTTCGACCTGACGCCGGCCACTCCCGCCGACATGAAGGCCATGGAGAAGGAGGTTGAAAAGGCCATGCAGGAGGGGGCGATGGGCCTTGCTACCTCACTGCTGATGCCGCCATCCAACCTGATCACCACCGCGCAGTTGATTGAGCTGGCCAAGGTGGCCCGGCATTACGGCGGAATCTATTCCACCCACATCCGTGATGAAGGCGCCGGTGTATTTCGCTCGGTCGAGGAAGCGATCAACGTCGGCAAGGGCGCCGGCATTCGCGTGGACGTGATTCACCTGAAAATCGCGGACAAGAAGCTCTGGGGCCGGATGAAGGAAGTCGTCGCGATGATCGAGAAGGCCCGCTCCGAGAAACATGATATCCGCGCTCATGTGTACCCCTACACTGCCGGACAGAATGACCTGCGCGCGATCATTCCTCCCTGGGCGCACGATGGCGGCAACGAGAAGATGCTCGACCGGTTGAAGGATCCCAAGATGCGCGCCCGGATGAAACAGGATATCCTGAACGGCCTGCCTGACTGGTACAACCACTACCTGGCCGTGGGAGGAGACTGGAGCGCCATGTTGCTGGTGAACCTGTCGAATCCGAAGAACAAGCCATTCGTCGGAAAGCGGATGAGCGACCTGATCAAGGCGCGAGGAGGCGATGGCGTCGATGTGCTCTTCGACGTGCTGCTGGAGGAAAACGGCGGCGTCCGGACCGTGTACTTCCACCACTCGGAGCCGGACATGCAGTTCGCGCTCAAGCAGTCGTTCGTCTCGATCGGCTCCGACGGCTCGGCCGTCAGTCCCCATGGCCCCCGCGGCAACATGCATCCGCATCCGCGCTGGTATGGGACCTTCCCGCGCGTGCTTGGCCGCTATGTGCGAGAGCTGAAGGTGATCACGCTGGCCGATGCCGTCAAGAAAATGACCAGTATGAACGCCGGGAAGATCAACATCTCCGATCGCGGTTTGCTTAAAGTGGGTTACTGGGCGGACGTAGCGCTCTTCGATCCGAATACCGTAGCCGACAAGGCGACCTTCGAGAATCCCCAGCAGTATCCAATCGGCATCCCGTACGTGATTGTGAACGGCGAGGTGGTTCTGGACAACGGCAAGCAGACCGGCGCGCTGCCCGGCAAAGTGCTGCGCGGTCCGGGGTGGCGGAAGATCTGAAAATGCGTCTCTTCGAGTCTTCGAGTCTTGGAGGTTGGTTTTGTTCCGCCGCTTTAACCACCAGGACTCGAAGACACTAAACCTCACTTTGATCCGAACACTTACATATCTCGTTTTCGTCTTTCTTCCCTTATTCCTGAATAATGTTCCTGCTGAGGTGATTTCCTTTCGCGATGTTTCGAACACTTCCGGAATCCATTTCCAGCACGTGGGCGGATCGAAGGAAAAGAAATATATTTTCGATACGATGAGCGGCGGCGTGGTCCTTTTCGACTACGACAACGACGGACTCATTGATGTCTACCTGGTCAATGGCTCCACGCTCGAGATCCTGGAGGGTAAAGCGGCTCCGGTGGGCGATGCGCTGTTTCACAATCTGGGCGGCGGCCGCTTCGAGGACGTTACGACCAAGGCCGGGGTGGGCGATACCGGCTGGGGAATGGGCGGATGCGCCGCTGACTACGATAATGACGGCTGGACTGATCTGTACGTCACCAACTTCGGCCGAAACACCCTCTATAGAAACAACGGTAACGGAACCTTCAGCGACGTGACCGAAAAGGCCGGTGTCGGCGACAGGCGCTGGTCAACCGGCGCCGCGTGGGGTGATTACGATCGAGACGGTTATGTCGATCTCTTCGTCGCCAACTACGTGGCCATTGATCTGAAAAATCTGCCGCAGCTGCCGGAAGGAAGCAAATACTGCCAGTATCGCGGAATCCCCGTCATGTGTGGACCCCGTGGGCTCAAAGGGGCGCCCGATTCGCTCTATCATAACAACGGCGATGGGACGTTTACCGAAGTCGCGCAAGACGGCCGGGGTGGCTGATGAAAGCGCATATTACGGGCTGGGGGTCGTCTGGGGGGATTACGACGATGACGGGGATCCCGACCTTTATGTCGCCAATGACGCTGTTCCGAGCTATCTCTACAGGAACGAGGGAAACAATCGATTTACCGAGATCGGACTCCTGTCCGGCACCGCCGTAAACGAAGACGGCAAGGAGCAGGCGAGCATGGGGGTCGACCTGGCGGATTACGATGGGGACGGAAAGCTCGATCTCTACCGAACCAACTTCTCGGATGATTCCGACACGCTCTACCGGAACGAGGGACGCGACTCTTTTCGCGACGTCACTCGGAAGGCCGGCCTTTTCGAACCTACCTGGAACACCCTCGCCTGGGCGACGGGCTTTTTCGATTTCGACAACGACAGCGATCGCGATATCTATGTAGTGAACGGCCACGTCTACCCGCAGGTCGATCGCTTTCCACTGAACACGACTTACCGGCAGCGCACCCTCCTTTTCGATAACGTGGGAAACGGTACCTTCAGGGAGATCGGGCTGAGCTCCGGCGCCAGTCTCCAGACGCCCAAGTGCGGCCGCGGCGGCGCCTATGCAGATCTGGACAACGACGGCGATCTCGATCTCGTGATCAGCAACATTGACGATACGCCTACGGTGTTGCTAAATGATGGGGGCAACCGAAGGCATTGGTTCAGGTTCAGTTTGAAAGGGAAGAAAAGCAACCGAGATGCGGTCGGCGCTCGAGCCACCATCACCGTTCAGGGCCGGAAGCAGACCGGCGAGGTGAAAGCAGGAAGCAGTTACTGCTCGCAGAATGAGCTGACACTGCACTTCGGCCTGGGTTCTGCATCGCAAGTCGACCAGATCGACATTCGTTGGCCGTCAGGATTAAAAGAACACTTCGAGAATCTGCCCGCCGATCGTCTCTACCGGCACACCGAAGGGGAAAAAGATCTCGAGTGACGGCGATCTTCGTGACCTGGCGCTGAAACACGCAACAACGCGGACAGCTTTGACAATGGAAAACAATCTAACCTGGTCCCGCCGAGGATTTTTGCAGCTGGCTGCGCTCACGCCCCTGCTCCGCCTTGGCGAACCCATCTTTCAGAGGGCGGCCGGCGCTCCCCCGGGGACCGAACAGATCCTGCCCGGACTGCGCCTGATCAAGGCATCGGTAAATACGGCCGTTCTGGAACGTAACGGAAAGAAACTGCTGGTCGATTCAGGGGAACTTGTTTCCACCCCAGGCGGTGGCGTGGCCGAACGCGTCCTCTTTACTCATCACCACCGGGACCAGGCATCCGGAGCTTCACGCCTGGCTGCATCGGGTTCCAAGCTGGTCGTCCCCGCCCAGGAGATGCATTTCTTTTCAGACGCGGACGGGTTCTGGGCTTCGGCGGACGGCATCCTGGATCATCGTTACAACTTCAGGCCGCATCTTTTTACCTTGAGAGAATCTGTCCAGGTCTCGCACGCTGTAAAGGGAGGTGATACTCACGACTGGGAAGGCCTGAAATTCGAAGTCATCGATACGCCCGGACACACCGAAGGCTCAATAACGTACCTCGTGGAGTTCGAAGGCAAGCGCGTGGCTTTCACCGGCGACCTCCTATTCGGGCCCGGCCAGATCTGGGAGATTTACAGCCTCCAGAAACGGTTTCCGGGAATGCGAGGAGATTACTGGGGCTTCGGCGGCGCCGTGGAGGAGGTCAAGTCCAGCCTGGACCGCGTGCTCGAGAAAAAGCCTGATTTGCTGATTCCGTCGCACGGCGTCGTCATGACCGATCCTGCGGCTGCAGTGGCCCAACTCAAGAAAAACCTGGACGCCGTCATGGACAACTACATGAAAACGGCTGCCTGGCGCATCTATTTCGCGGGAATTTATCCCAAGGACCGGCATCCGATGATGGCGCCACTACCGCGAGTTCCTTATCCTGATTGGGTCCGGCACATCGCTTCTACGACCAAGGCGATCGTCGCCGAGGATAAATCAATCTTCATCTCCGACTGCGGGCACCACACGGCGATCGAAGAGTTGGAGCGGCTGAAGGCTGCCGGTGAGATCAAGTCGGTCGACGGAGTCTGGATTACTCACTATCACGATGATCATACCGAATTCGTGAATGCCGCCCGGCGCCGTTTTGGAACGAAGGTTTACGTGCAACGCGAGATGGTTGACATCATCGAGAATCCCACAGCCTACCAGATGCCCTGTCTTTTTCCCGAGTCGATCCGGGTCGACCGATCTATGGAACATGGTGAAACGATCCAATGGAAAGATTTCCGCCTGACTGCGTACCATTTTCCCGGGCAGACTCTGTATCACACGGGTTTGCTGGCGGAAAAGAATGGCTTCAAAGTGTTTTTTACCGGCGACTCGTTCGCTAATTGGGGTGTGGACGACTACTGCAGCCAGAACCGCTGTTTTTCCGGACGTGATGTCGGATATGAGAAGTGCTTCAAGATACTCCTGGAAGTCAAACCCGACATCCTGATGGCCGCCCATTGGGGACCCTTGCCGGTCTCGGCCGAATATCTCGAAAAAAGTCTAGCCCTGTTCCAGGAACGCGAACGTCTGTATCAAAAGCTCTTCCCGCATGACGACGTGAACTTCGGAACCGATCCGAGCTGGATCCGCGCCTATCCGTACCGGCAGAAGGCGCTTCCAGGAGCGGCAGTGGAAATCGAGGCCCGCATCATGAACCATCATAAGAGCGCCATGCGCGCCCGCGTTACACTGAATCTTCCGAAAGGATGGAAGGCCGGAGCCGCTAGAGATGAAGTGAAAATTCCTCCTCGAAGTGAAGGGGCGATTCGCCTTCAGGCTACGGCGCCGGCAACTCCTGTACGCCGCCGCGATGTCCTCGGCCTATGGGCCTCGATCAATGGCCAACCTCTGGGCGAGTTTGCCGAAGCGGTCGTGGATTATCTCGTCTGAAAAACCAGGGACGTCCCTGGTTTTTGATCACTCCGGCGAACGAAGCTCGAGGATCGTGTTGGACCGGATCGTGAGCAGAATAGAGTCGCCTTCGCGACGAAAGTACTCCTGGTTCCAACGATCGGTCAGCTGCCCCGCCCGCTCGACGACCGGTTTGCCACCGGATCGAATCTCCACTTTCCGCGCGGCAGGTACGAGAAACTCGAGCGTGATGCTGTTATTGTAGATCGCCGGATCCAGACGGTTGTAAACGGCGAAGCGTTCCCACCCTTCCTTCGAGCCAATTGGGCTGACCACGGTGCTCTCTCTCACGATCTGGTACCCATAAAGGGGTCCGATAGGGACATACCAGACATCGGATCGACCGCCCAGGTAGCTCAGATGCTGCTCGAAGAACTTGTCCGCTCCGTAGTCGAGCCACTGCGGGTGCGACATGAAATGATAGATCCCACCTTCGGCCGTTCGATTCAAGGAGCGGCTGGGGCTTCTGGATTCCCCTTTGAACACTTCGTCGAACTTTGCGTTCAAATCGGCCACGTCGGTCCGGCCCGCCGGCGCAACTCCTCCTTTTTTCTGCGCCACCTGGGTGAAAGCCGCGTTGTAGGGGTCGAGCGCCCACGTCTGGAGGTCGGGAACAAGAATGCCGCCTCGCCTCTCGTCCGGATAGTTGCGCGCCACCAGGTAGCCTGCCCGGTTCAGCCTCAGGTGAATGAACTCGTAGTCCGCGCAGTGACCGCAGGGATAGACCCAGGTCCAGACATACGGCTGCTCGGTGTGGGCGAGGATATCGTCGCGCGAGCCTGCTATCTCGTCCTGACTGTATGCCTCGCGGCAAAACGACTCGGTGTCGGGCCACTGGCACTGGTGCCGGCGTGAATGCGATCCAATCTCGTGGCCGGCGTCGACCGCCTGCCGCAGGCGCGGCCACAGGCGGGAGATAGGCTCCCGCAAGGTGCTGACCGCGATGGTCGCCTTGATTCCATATTTGTCCAAAGCATCGATTGCCTT
Organism: uncultured Acidobacteriota bacterium; assembly: GCA_963827655.1. Lineage (GTDB taxonomy): Bacteria > Acidobacteriota > UBA6911 > UBA6911 > UBA6911 > CAWHCF01. Next base: position 108,005 of record CAWHCF010000031.1, on the reverse strand, counting down.
CGGGACGTGCTCGGTGGAGTCGTCCAGGGTACCGGTAACCACGGCGCGAGTCTTGTTGAGAAACCGCGTTATTCCGGCGTAGCGAATCGTGGGATTAACCGTGGATGCTTTGAGTTCGCCGGCGCTGATCCCCAGTCGCTCGAGAGGATTCCCATCTAGAATGCCGACCCGGGCATGTTCGACATATGCCGAAGACCCGGGTTGCTGCGCGCCGCCTTCGGCGCGGAACATCACAGCTATTGCGGCAATCGCTGCTGCCGTCGCGATCTGATTTTGTGGGTCCGCACCTGCGTGGCAAATGCTGTAACATGCGGTTATCTCCTCGCCGAATGACTGGGCATTCCGTAGACGCCCCGGTAACTGTCAGTGCGAAAAAGAGTATACGGCGACTGACTTCTACGGCACGCGGGCAGACCGCCGGCGCGGATCCATACTATCATCCGGGACGCCAGGACCCTGCTGATTTATCAGCTGTCGGCAATCAGGTTCTGGATCTGCTCGAGTACTCAATTGTGCGGCCCTGTTCGGGTCTCTGGATCTGGGCACGCGAGACCGTTTTTCGAGTGCCGGCGTTTTGGCGAACCCGGCAGGCCGTTTCGTGAGAGGATTGCTGACTGAGAAACCTGCCACAGTTGGCAGTTTTTCTGACGAAACTCTGATGTTAAGCTATCAATCCGTTGGGCGAATTGTGATTCTCAGGTGTGACGGTACAACCGGTCATGCCTGCGGGCTCTCCAGGAAAACGTGTCGGCTCGAGTCAGTTGGGTTTTGTGGAGGGACCTTGAAAAGGCCGCGCTTGGTTTTAGCAGATAACAACGAGCTGGTGTAAAATAGGCAATGTCCGTCGCCTTTGAGTCCGTAGTTGAGGCGTCATTCAAAGGTCGATGTTCAGCTAAAACCACCGTCTGGGAGTGAAGTCGCTCGCGCGGTATGGACATCGTGATGTCCTTCAAACAGGAAGGGAGGAACAAGTATGAAGAGTTTCGGTTTGGCACTCAGCATGGTCCTGCTAGCAGGCGGGTCCGCCGTGGCGCAGGACGTTGCCTACAATTTTGACAAAACCACGGACTTCAGCAAGTTCAAGACATACACGTGGGGGCAGACGAAAGGTCTTGAGGAACTTGATCCGATCTCCGCGAAGACGCTTGAAACGGCCATTGACGCCCAGTTGGCAACGAAGGGGCTTACAAAGACGACCGGCCAGGCCGACGTGTTGGTCACTTACCAGTTTGCAATAGGCCAGGAACGGCAGGTGACCAGCTATGACTCCGGATGGGGGTACGGCCCTGGATGGGGAGGCAGATACGGCTACGGCGGTTATGGTGGAGGCATGAGTACAGCGACCACCTCCACGATCAACATCGGCCAACTGGTCCTCGATTTGTACGACGTGGCCAGCAAGTCCTTGGCCTGGCGCGGTACGGCTACCAAGACACTCGATATGAGAGCCAAGCCGGACAAGAGGGAAAAGAATATCAACAAGGCCGTGGAGAAGTTACTCAAGAAATACCCACCCGAGAAGAAGTCTTAGAAGTGTTCCCTGGCCGCCGGGATGTCTCATGAACTGGCCCAAGCATCCGCTCTCTCCCATTGGAGGGGAGGGCGGTGGCCCAGGGCGGATGAGAGCTCGCCTGCCAACGAAGTTGCGACCTCAGACCGCTGAGGTCGCTCGCTCCGCAACAGCATTAGATTCTGCAGACGCTTGTGGAAGGCTGGAGGAACAAGCTGACAAGCCGCGGCATGGGTGAGTATGTGCAGCTGACCGATACTACCATGCTGCGCCGCTCTGCGAGACGTCCCTGCACACCTGGTATTTCTGCAAAGCACGCTGGCAGTCCGATGAGAAGACCACTTTGCCGGCACGAGACGAGTGGCGCTTCAAACCAGACGGCCAAACGCGCGTCGTGATACATTTCACCTCCCGTGCCACAGCGAGTCAGGACCTTTGAAGGCCGTTGAGCGGCGGTATGAGAGTATCCGGGTGTTCAACAGGGTCCTTGCGAACCTTGCTTCGCCGGGTCCAATTCAATGTTAGACTCTACGAGTAACACGGAGGCGTCAGAAAACGTAAAGATGAGAGACCAATTGATATGACTCTGTTCCCTTCAGCGTGCGTGTGGGCCGAGAACGCCCCGATCGATTGGACGTTAACGCGGGTAAAACAGACCGCATTTCACTACATTGATGTAGAACCGACGACGCTCGATGCACCCGGAGCGCTCCAGAAACAAAAGGAGCTTGGGCTCAATGTGTCATGCGTCGCACTCGATCACAACCTGCCGGCGGGATGCTCCTGGGACGCAAAGGGTGACGGCGCTCTGCGAAAAACCGTGGACCATTTGAAGGCGACGCTGGCGAAGAGCCAGACTCTGGGAGCGAAGATTGGCTACGTCGGTCCCTGCAAGGATCGAAAGCAATTGAAAGCTTTTCGAGAGGCCGTCAGCGAACTGGCAGTGGCGGCGGCCGAGCGGGAAATCAAGCTGTGCCTCGAGCACATGCCTGACCGGGCCCTCGCGTCCGGAAAAGAGACTCTCGCTTTCGTGGAGGAGGTCGGCCATCCGAATCTCTATCTGCTCCTGGACACCGGACACTGTCTGATTTCAAAAGAGAGACCGTGGGAACTGGCGGAAGCGGCGGGGAAAAGATTGGGCTACGTTCAAATGAACGACAACGACGGCAAGAAGGACCGCCACTGGGCGCTGCTGGATGGTCGATTGACGGCTGACGATCTTACCAGGACGCTGGCAGCCCTCCACAAGATCGGATATGGAAGCACGCTCGGACTGGAGTTCAAACCCAAGCCGCGCACCACCCTTATCTCCGATTTTTCAAGAAATCACAATCTTCTGCTGAGACTGCAACAAGAGATCGAGCGCCAGGCGAAGTAGCTCCTCTGGGGTCTCGTCGCGGCCAGGTCACTCGGTGAACAAGCGCGCGATGGGCTTGCCGGCCAGGGGATTGTTCTCGCTATAGTCCAGACCAAGAAAACGACAGAGTGTGGCGGCAACCTGGTTCTGGTAGATGGTCGGGGTGTTGGTCCATTCCCCGCGGAGGTCGCTATCAGGACTCACCACTGCCAGCCAGATGTACTGGGCCTCTTCGACCTCCTTCCCGTGTTTCGTCCAATCCGCCGGCGTACTCCCCCTTCCATGATCGACGGTAATCAGAAGGGTCGTCCTGTCGCGGTACTGGTCCTGGGATTGCAGAAACTCCCAGAGTTCCTTCAAGAAATTGTCGGTGCGGACCAGAGCCCCCAAGACCCGGTCGTAGCGCCGGTCGTGCGCCCAGTCATCCGTTTCCCCGAGTCCAAGGTACAGAATGCGCGGCTTGAAGGTTTCCAGATGAGCCTTGGCAAAACGGAAGGTATAGACATCGTGACGGACGCTGTCCCAGGGCGTCACGGTTTCGAATTGAAGCTTGCTTAGCTCCTGTATGACCGGGTGCGGATGAACGTATGGTTCAAATCCGGCGTTGGAGCTGATGGAGCCTTCTTCGTGCTCGACGATCCAATCGAGGGTATCCCATGACGTGAACGCGGCCACCTTGTGGGCCTCCAATCCGAGCTTGCGCTTGAGAAATTCCAGAACCGTGGGATAAGGGTTGCGCTTCTTGTCGTTGCTATCGATAACATCGTCGTGGGCCTGGCCGGTGAGAATCTCGGAATATCCGGGGTAGGAGAACCGATGTTTGTTGGTCAGCTGGACGGTACTCCCCAGATCGCGGTTGCCCGCAATCGAGCCGTGATGCTTCATGAGCGTGCCCCAAAAGAACGGCATGGTTTTTTCTCTTCGTGCCTGTGGCGTAGCCGCCCAGTATTTCTTGTAAAGCTCCGTGTCTTCCGCCCGTCCTTTTTCCGTGACCGACCTCAGAATTTCCAGGTCGAGACCACCAAAGATCTCCTGGTTCCGCGCGCCATCAAGCGTGACCAGGACGAGATTGGCCGTTTTTTTCTGAGCCGCGCCGTTACCAGCCGGCGCGACGAGAAGCGCAAATCCGAAGAACCAGTGAATGAACTTAATCATCTCAAAGAATGTTTCTTCGCGTCTTCGTGGTGAGTGTGAAGACTACTTCTGGGCCGTCGTTCCTTGACGGCTGAGTTCCAGGCCCTTGGTCGTCACGTAGTACTTGGCGATCATGTTGGGCTTCTCCCAGCCGGGCAGTGCCTTCGGGTTCTTCAGATACTCCAGGAACCGGTTGGTCACCTGAGCAAAATGGGCTTCATGTCCTACGCGGTATTTGTCCGGAATACTAATCTGAAACTCTTTGCCAAGATCACTGACCTCGATTCCGGGATACGTCTTGACAAGAGATTCTACTTTCTTCTTGAGCGCGGCCAGGAGGGAGTCCTTTTCTCCGGCGCTGTTGGGGACGACGTAGAGTTCGGGACGATATTTTTGTTCTTTTCCCTGTCGCACCTCGATCCGTGATTTAGATCCTCTGAAGACGGCAAGGTGGGTATCGCCTCCACCCGCGGGCGTTTCAAAGTTCCACAAGACATCCAGCTTGATATGAAGATTCCGGAGAGTGTACGAGACCCGGGTGTTGCAATAGTATTCGAGCTTGTCCCCGTTCACGTTCAGTTGAAGATAGTCCGGGAAACTTGTTTCTCCCGTTACCTTCTGAAAATCGGATTTCGACATCACGGTCGGCCACCTTTTGGCCGCGAGAACACGGATATCCCTGCGGTCGATAGGCTGCTCCGGAAACAACATCCATGGGACGAGGTCGACCAGGTGTGTTCCCACGTCGGGCAGGCCCTCTCCCTGCTGGTTCACGTCGAAGAACCAGGCAGGGCGCAGGAGAGGTAAGCCCGCGACCGTCTTGAAGAGGTAATGCACCGATTCCATGTAAACCCCGGGATCGCTTTCCGTCCCGGGTAGCGCCGTCCCGAAAGTAGCGCTGTCGCTCACGAGCTCCTTTTGTAAGATTGAGGTGATCTCGTAGCGTTCCGTCATGATGTCGTAAGCGATGAGCCCTTTTTGATCGGCCGTGTTGAGCGCGGATTCGAGTTTCGGCAGGTCGGCGGGCTCGATGATCCAGGGCTTGTCGGCCAGCACGTTCAGCCCGGCGTCTACTGAAGCCTTGATCCGATCGACCTTGCCTCGATTGCGCCCCGATATGACCACGACGTTTCCGGGCCGCTCGTGGAGCATCCGCGCCATGAAATCAGGACCGGTATGCACCTCAAGCTCCCAGGCGGTGGGATTCTCCTTCCGGTTGTTGAACGCAATGATTCGATTCAGATGGGCCGTCAGGTCGGATCCGAGAGGCGCGTAGACATGGACCTGTTTCGACACTCCCTGATACATCTCCTTTTGAACCAGGCCTGCGTGAAAGTGTCCGGGGTCGAGCGTCATGAATTTGACCTGAGACATGGGAAGCTTCTCCTGTGCCGCGAAATCCGCGCCGCGCCAATACGGGACCAGCATTGAGCAACAAAGTGAGCTGCAGCAAGAGCACCCATCGTTTAGTCATGATTCCTCCTTCACGATTTTTTAGCGCCAGGACGCAAAGCGGCCTTTGGCCACAACCAAAATACTCGCCACGGATTCCACGAAATCTAAACTGGCTCTGTGAAATTCGTGTAATCCGTGGCAGAAGCTTTTGCTCTCTGCTTGTGGAAAATCTTGCCCGGAAAACAAGTTTTTTCTCTTGTTATGCAAGGCGACTACGGGAACACGATAGTGTCAGAAAATGCCGAGCTGGAGTTTGGCCGCTTCAGACATGAGGTTCGGACTCCAGGGCGGGTCCCACACCAGATCGACCTTCGCCTCGGTCACACCCGGAATAGTCCGCACCTTGCTCTCCACTTCGGGTGGTAGCGAGCCTGCAACCGGGCAGGCGGGCGAGGTAAGAGTCATGCGCACGATTACAACGCCGGCAGGATCGACGTCGATTCCGTAGACCAGTCCCAGCTCGTAGACGTTGACTGGAATCTCAGGATCGTAGACGGTGCGCATCACTTCGATGACCATATCCTTGAGATTCTGTTCCGGTGGAACGCTCTCTGAGGCGTTCTGGGGCAAGTCGTCCTTACCTTCGATGATTTTCATCAGATCGGGATTTGAGTCCATAACCGCTCCTTCGATTTCGGATTGCAGATTTCGGATTGCGGATTGTAAGCGAATCCCTGTTTTCAATCCGCAATCCGCAATCCGCAATCCGCAATTGAATCATTCCGTTGCTATCGTGTCCTGGCGACCCTCCAGCGCAGCGCGCAGCGTATGCCAGGCAAGTGTGGCGCACTTCACGCGAACCGGAAACTCGCGAACTCCCGAAAAAACTGCCAGCTTGCCAAGCCCCGATGCAGAGGCTTTTCCGGTGAGGAGGTCGTGAAAGCGCTGAAAGAGTGATTCCGCTTCAGCCTGAGATTTCCCTTTAAGGCTCTCGGTCATCATTGAAGCCGAAGCTGTAGAGATGGCACAGCCGGAGCCCTGGAAACCGATGTCTCGAAGAATCCCGTTCTCGACTTCCAGGTAGAGGCTTACCTTGTCGCCGCAAAGGGGATTGTAACCTTCGGCCTGCCTGTTGGCTGTCTCGAGCTTGCGAAAATTTCGCGGGCTCTTATGGTGATCCAGGATGACCTCCTGGTACAGGTCGCGCAGATCGGACATTGGAACCCAGTCACCCTTCTAGAAAAACAACCGCAGGGTTATGTGTTGAAAACCTCGCTTACCTTCCGCACGCCGTCCGCCAGAGCGTCGATCTCCTCGCGGGTGTTATAGAACGAAAGCGAGGCGCGCGCGGTGGCCGGCACACCGAAACGATCCATTACCGGCTGGGCGCAATGATGCCCGGTGCGGATAGCAATCCCATCCTGATCCAGAATGGTGCCCATGTCGTGAGGGTGAACACCTTCCAGGACGAACGAAACCACGCTCGCCTTTTCTCGGGCTGTCCCTATGAGCCGAACCCCGGGAATAGCGGTAAGAGCCTGGGTCGCGTATTCCAGAAGCTCATGCTCGTACGCGGCGATGTTTTCCAAACCGATTCTTTCGAGATAGTCGATGGCGGCGCCGAACGCAATGCCGTCCGCTATGTTCGGCGTGCCGGCCTCAAACTTGTGCGGAAGCTTGTTATAGATCGTCTTCTCGAACGTGACCGAGCTGATCATGTCCCCACCCCCCTGATAGGGTGGCATTTCTTCAAGCAGGCGCGCCTTCCCGTACAGCACTCCGGTACCGGTCGGACCGTACATCTTGTGGCTCGAGAAGGCATAGAAGTCGCAGTCGAGTTGCTGCACGTCGACTCTCATGTGGGGCACGGCCTGAGCGCCGTCGATCACAACCGGAGCATTCCACCGGTGCGCCAGCTCGATGATTTCCCGGACCGGGTTGATGGTTCCGAGCGCGTTTGAAACATGCGCGACGGATACCAGGCGGGTTCGAGGTCCGAGCAGCTTCCGGTACTCGTCCATCAGGAATTCGCCGCTGTCATTGATGGGCACGACCCGGAGCGCCGCTCCTTTTTGCTCGGCCAGAATTTGCCAGGGAACGATGTTGGAATGATGCTCCATTGCGGAGATTATGATTTCATCGCCAGCCTGGATATGGGTAGCGCCATAACTCTGGGCCACGAGGTTAATCCCTTCGGTCGTTCCCCGGACAAAGATGATCTCACGCTCTTCCGCGGCGTTGATGAACCGCCGGGCCTTGGCGCGCGTCTCTTCGTAGGCCTTCGTGGCGCGCTCGCTGAGCGCGTGCACGCCGCGGTGTATATTTGAGCACTCGCTGGTATAAAAGTGAACCACGGCATCAATCACTGTCTGAGGTTTCTGGCTGGTGGCGGCATTATCGAGATAGACCAGAGGTTTCCCATGAACCTTCTGCTGCAGAATGGGAAAATCAGATCGGATGGCGCGCACGTCAAAACCCGGGAAGGCTTCCCGCGCTTCGCTCCGACTTAGCGCATCACGAACCGTCATAGACCCTCCTTGGATCTCGGAACTCGACGCAGCAGCACGCCATCGACATGTGACCGAAGCGCTTCGATTCTGATCCCGTCCACGACCTCGCTGGCAAAGGCGTATGTGAGCACGCTGCGAGCGGTTTCCGCCCCCATCCCGCGGGTGCGCATATAGAACAGCGCCTCATCATCGAGCTGGCCGATAGTAGCTCCATGAGTACATTTCACGTCGTCGGCTGAAATCTGCAGCTGAGGTTTGGTATTGACCAGCGCCTGCTCGGAGAGAAGCAGATTTTTATTGGTTTGCCTGGCGTTGGTTTTCTGGGCGTCCTTTCGGACCACGATCTTACCGTTGAAAACGCCGCTCGACTTCCCGTCGAGTATCCCCTTGTAGAGTTCGCGGCTGCTACAGTGAGGCTGGGCGTGGTCGATGGTCGTCTGGTTGTCGACGTGCTGCTTTCCCCTCGTCAAGTACAGACCATTCAGAGTGCATTCGATCCCTTCGCGGTCGAGTACCGCATTGACATCGTTCCGGACCAGGGAGCCGCCAAGCGAGACAAAGAAAGAAGAAAAGTTGCCGCTTCGGCCGGGATGCGCTTGAAGACAGCCCACGTGGAATGCCTTTTCGCTCTCTTGCTGCACCTTGTAATGCTCGACGACAGACTCGTCACCGGCCACAACCTCGGTCACAGCGTTCGTGAAATAGACGTCATTGTAGACGCCGATGTAACTTTCGACGACGGTCAACCGGCAGCCCGCACCCGCAACGATCAGGTTTCTTGGATAGATGACCGTCGCTTGCCTGCGGGCCGTAGAAACGAAAAGTAAATGGATCGGCTCCGGAATGACGCTCCCTTCGGGAAGCAGCAAGAAAGCCCCATCGCGCATGAATGCCGTATTCAGCGCCGTGAAGGCATTCTGCTCGAAACTGGCGTAGCGTCCCAGATAGGGCTCGAGAGAGCCGGGATCTGAATCCAGCGCCGCGGCAAGGCTACCTGCCTTCAGATTTCCAGGAAGCCGGTCCAGCGACGAAAGTTCAGGGGAGAAGTGTCCGTTCACAAAAACGAGCTGATTTACCTGTGTTCCCAGCGGGCTGATGTCATGGAGCTTCCTCGCTCCCAACCCGTTCAATTCGTACCCGGCAGGCTTGAAGGCGGTCCTGGTAATCGGGGCAACACTGGTGTACTTCCAGTCCTCGTGGCGAGTCGTGGGAAAACCGAGCTCGGCGAAGCGGACAATCGCGGCCTTTCGAAGACTCCGGATCCAGTGCGGTTCGCCGTGACCCAGGCGAGTCTCGAACGCCTGGAAGTCGGACAGGTAGCTGTTTTTTTCCTCCATCACTTCAATCATTGAGCCCGCAGTCCCCTTCAAGAATTCACCGGCTGGGCATGCGCCACTTGCTGCTCGAGCCAGCCGTACCCTTTCTCTTCGAGCTTCAGGGCGAGATCCCGGTCCCCTGATTTGACAATGCGCCCATCGAGCAGAACATGGACCTGGTCAGGCACTATATAGTTCAATAGTCTCTGGTAGTGAGTGACCAGCACGATGGCTCGATCCTCCCGGCGCAATGCGTTCACACCCGCGGCGACGGTCTTCAGCGCATCAATATCGAGTCCCGAGTCGGTCTCGTCGAGAATCGCCAGCCTGGGCTCCAGCACCGTCATCTGGAAGACCTCGTTGCGCTTCTTCTCGCCCCCGGAAAACCCTTCGTTCACAGCGCGGTTCATGAGAGTCTCATCCATGTCGACGAGCTTCATTTTCTCCCTGGCATGCGCCAGAAAGTCCATGGCATCCATCTCTTCGAGACCCCGGTGTTTCCGGATCTCGTTGAGCGCCGCCTTCAGGAAGTACATGTTGCTGACGCCGGGAATCTCGACCGGATATTGAAAGCCAAGGAAAATCCCCTCGCGCGCGCGGTCCTCCGGAAGCATCGAAAGCAGGTCTTTGCCTTCATACCTGACCTCCCCCCGGGTGACCTCGTATCCCTCGCGCCCCGCAAGAACCTTCGCCAGAGTGCTTTTACCCGAGCCGTTCGGGCCCATGATGGCGTGAACCTCGCCGGCATCCACCTTCAGGTTGATTCCGTGCAAGATCTCGTTTCCGTCCACTCTCGCGTGCAAATCTTTGATCTCGAGCATTCCTTTCTCCTCGCGTCTGCCTGGTCTCGATTGCGAAATCTGTATCTTTGGTCTTCAATCCGCAGTCCGTCAGCCGACGCTACCTTCCAGGCTTACACCAAGAAGTTTCTGGGCCTCGACGGCAAACTCCATCGGGAGCTCCCGGAAGACCTGCTTGCAGAAGCCATTGACGATCATCGAGACTGCAGCCTCAGCGGAGATTCCTCGCTGCTGGCAATAGAAGATCTGGTCTTCACCAATCTTCGATGTCGAAGCCTCGTGCTCCATCTGAGCGGACGAGTTCTTGACTTCGATGTACGGGAAGGTATGGGCGCCGCACTTGTCGCCCAGGAGCAGGGAGTCGCATCGGGAATAGTTTCGGGCTCCCGTCGCTCCCTTCAGTATCTTCACCATCCCCCGGTAAGTATTCTGACCATGGCCGGCGGAGATTCCTTTCGAGACGATTGTGCTCCGGGTGCCTTTCCCGATGTGGATCATCTTGGTACCGGTATCCGCCTGCTGGTAATTATTGGTGAGCGCCACGGAGTAGAATTCGCCGATCGAATTGTCTCCCTGGAGGATACAACTCGGGTACTTCCAGGTTATTGCGGAGCCGGTTTCGACCTGGGTCCACGATATTTTCGAGTTCACTCCGAGACACTTGCCGCGCTTGGTAACGAAGTTGTAAATCCCACCCTTTCCTTCCTTGTCCCCCGGATACCAGTTCTGCACGGTAGAGTACTTGATCTGAGCATTATCGAGCGCAATCAACTCCACCACCGCGGCGTGAAGCTGGTTTTCATCGCGCATCGGAGCCGTGCATCCTTCCAGGTAGCTGACGTACGCACCCTCGTCGGCGATGATGAGCGTTCGCTCGAACTGCCCCGTGGCCGCCGCGTTTATTCTGAAATAGGTCGAAAGCTCCATCGGGCAGCGCACGCCCTTGGGAATGTAGGCAAAGGACCCGTCAGTAAAGACCGCTGAATTCAAGGTCGCGAAAAAGTTGTCGGTATAGGGCACTACGGTTCCCAGGTATTTCTTGACCAGGTCCGGATGTTGCTCGGCGGCTTCCGAGAACGAGCAGAAGATGATGCCCATCTCTGCCAGTTTTTCCTTGAAAGTCGTCGCCACCGACACACTATCGAAGACGGCGTCGACTGCAACCCCTGCGAGCAGCTCTCGCTCCCGCAACGGGATGCCGAGCTTTTCGTAAGTGGCGAGAAGTTCGGGGTCGACTTCGTCGAGACTCTTGGGCCGCTCCTTCATTTTCGGCGCCGAGTAGTAGCTAATGCCCTGATAATCGATGGGCGGATAACGGACCGTCGACCACTTGGGCTCCTCCATCGTAAGCCAGTGCCGGTACGCCTTCAGCCTCCAATCCAGCATGAACTTGGGCTCGTTTTTCTTCGAGGAGATAAGGCGAATGACGTCCTCACTCAGACCGCGAGGAACGGTGTCGGCCTCGATTTCGGTTACAAAGCCGTACTTGTATTCCTGATTTGCAAGATCCTGAATATTAGAGCTCATGATTCTCCATTGAACCAGCGTCCTTTCAAGAGACGCGGAATCCCTGGATCGGACTCCTTTCCGTCAAATTCACCAGCGGCGGAAGAAGCGGCTGAGCCATCTCAGCCAGGGTGATCTTTTCCAGGGCTTCATGGATTGCGGCGTTGATCCTGTGCCAGTTGCTTTTGACCGGACACAAAAGCTCAAGACTACAATCCCCGTGAATCTTGTCAGTACATTCGGTTATGGCGATCGGCCCCTCGAGGGCCCGGATTATTTCGGCCACCGAGATCTCCGAAGGGGGGCGCGCCAGCCCATAACCTCCTTTGGTACCGCGGTGAGAAATCAGGAGCCCTTCACGCGCAAGGAGCTTCAAGATTTTGCTCACCACCGGCAGGGGTAGACCCACCTCCAAAGAAAGATCTCGAGCATTGTGCTGGACGTGTTCTGAGTGGTGCGCCAGATGAGTCAGCATCACAATCCCGTAGTCAGCTAACTTGGTTACCCTTAGCATGATTGGGTCACCTCCGATCAAATCGGACTAAATTAGTCCGGAATGACTTTCGCAGCATAACAACGCGGTAAAGCTTTGTCAACACTTCTGTAACAAAGCCAGACCGATCTGTGAATATGCGAACCAGGCGGGTCATGGTCTCCCTCCCCCAACCGACCGGGCCACGTATGTCCCCCGGAGCCCGGCGGTATCTCTTTCCAGAAATCTGCAGGATTGGGGTATCCTCGGGGCTATCGAGAGGACATCGAATTGGGCAGGGAGCGCCAGGCCACTGGAGACATGAAGTCGATCCGGCAGGTCATTCTTGCGAGCTTTATCGGAACGACCATTGAATGGTACGACTTTTTTCTCTACGGCACGGCCGCAGCTCTCGTATTTAATAAGCTTTTCTTCCCGAATTTCGATCAGCTCCTGGGGACCTTGTCCGCTTTTTCCACTTTTGCCGTAGGGTTTCTGGCCCGGCCGTTCGGCGGGATAATCTTCGGGCACTTCGGCGACCGGGTGGGCCGGAAGTCGATGCTCGTATATTCGCTGCTGATCATGGGTATCGCCACATTCCTGATTGGTCTTCTCCCGACGTACGAGACGATCGGAATAATGGCGCCGGCGGGCCTCGTCCTGATGCGATTCGCCCAGGGAATCGGAGTGGGTGGAGAATGGGGGGGCGCGGTTCTGATGGCGGTCGAGCACTCTCCCAAGGGGGCGCGAGGCTTCGCCGGAAGCTGGCCCCAAATGGGAGTCCCCGCGGGACTGCTGCTCTCCACGTCGGTCTTTGCCGCCGCGTCCTCCAGTCTCTCCGAAGAGCAGTTCCTCGCCTGGGGCTGGCGGATTCCCTTTCTGCTGAGTGTTGTCCTGATCGGGGTGGGCATCTTCATCCGGTTGCGCCTTCTGGAGACCCCCGTGTTCACCCGGATGGTCCAGAACCGGAGCGAAGCTCATCGACCACTGCTCGACGCATTCAGGGATTATTCGAGAAACATCTTCCTGGCAATGGGAATGCGCTTTGCCGAAAACGGCACGTTCTATATTTTCACAGTCTTCGTTCTCAGCTATGGCACCGACGAACTGAAGCTGCCGAAAAGCATCATGCTCGGTGGCGTCATCCTTTCCGCCGTGATCGGGCTTTTCTCGATTCCAGCCTTCGGGGCGCTGTCGGATCGGGTGGGGCGGAGGCCCGTGTATCTCTTCGGCGCCCTTTTCACGCTGCTGTTTGCATTCCCTTTCTTCTGGCTGATTAATTCAAAATCCGCAATCCTGGTCTGGCTTGCCATAACGCTGGCAGTGAATGTCGGTCATGATGCCATGTATGGCCCTCAGGCCGCCTACTTCTCCGAATTATTCGGCACCCGCGTTCGTTACACCGGCGCTTCACTGAGCTATCAGCTCACGTCCGTATTCGCCGGAGGATTTGCGCCATTGATCGCGACCGCGCTCATGGCTTCGGTGGGCTACGCCGCCGTCGCGGCGTATATGTCGCTGATGGCTTTGATTACCCTGGTATCGACCTATTTAGCCTCGGAAACATACCGCGGTGAAATCTCCGAGGAGGAGGAAGTAAAATCAGTCGTCGCACAGATGTGACCTTTAAGAGGAGGTCATCGCGCACCAATCAACCACGAGATGCGAAGAAAACGCCTATGAAGCGATTCCTGCCACTCACGATTATCTTGGTCGGCATTCTGGTCTGTCTGAGCGCACTCCACGGCCAGATGCCGGCTGAAAGGGCGCTCCGGAATATGAAGACGGCTGAAGGCCTCGAGGTCTCACTCTTCGCCGCGGAACCGGATCTGGTGAATCCGACCGCGATGGATGTTGACTCCGAGGGACGTGTCTGGGTGACCGAGGCTGCCAATTACCGGCTCTTCAAGAACCCGCTCTCGCGCCGGGATGGCGACCGCATCCGGATACTTGAAGACACGAACGGAGACGGACGCTGCGACAAGGCAACCACGTATTACCAGGATGCTTCGCTCCAGGCGCCGCTCGGAATCGCCGTCCTTGGACGCCGCGTTTACGTCTGCCAGTCCCCCGATCTTTTCTATTTGGAGGACACCGATGGGGACGGCGTGGCCGACAAGAAAACAGTAGTGCTGACGGGGTTCAAAGGCGTGGACCACGATCATGCGATCCATGGAGTTATTTTCGGTCCGGACGGCCACCTTTATTTGAGCAACGGCGACCAGGGGCTGGACGTTACGGATCGCCAGGGTAATCGCATCCGGGTCGGCCCTAACGCGCCGCACATGGCTGCGTCCGTGTTGCGCACCGATCTGGAGGGGAAGAGTCTGGAGTTGCTCGCCGAGGGATTGCGCAATCCTTTCGAGCCTGCGGTGGACTCGCTCGGAAACGTGTTCATCTCCGACAACGACGATGACGGAAACGAGCAGTGCCGGATCGTGTTTGTCATGGAAGGAGGAAATTACGGATACTGGCCCAGGCGGAGAGGAGACCGCCGGCTGGATGCCGTGCACTGGAATGAAGATGCTCCGGGCGTGGTGCCCAAGATTCTCAAGACCGGTTTCGGCTCGCCGACCGGAATGATGTTTTACGAGGGAACACTCCTGCCCGAACGCTTTCGCAGAACGCTGATCCACGCCGACGCGGGACCCGGGGTCGTACGCTCCTACCCGGTGAGACCCAGCGGGGCCTCCTTCTCGGCGGAAATCCAGACCATCCTCTCCTGTCCCGGCGATAAATGGTTCCGCCCGATCGATGTCGCCGCGGCGCCCGACGGCTCGCTTTTTGTCGCCGACTGGTACGATCCGGGTGTCGGTGGGCACAACCTGAGGGATTTCTCGCGCGGCCGCGTCTACCGCGTAGCGCCGACTGGGAGCCGCTACCAGGTCCAGAAGCCGGACCTGTCAAGCGCGACCGCCGCGGTCACCGCGCTTGGTTCGCCCAACCAGGCGACCCGGTTCCTGGCCTTTCAGGCTCTGGATGAAAAAAAGAGCGATCAGGCGCGGCAGATTCTGGAACCGCTGGCTCGCAAAGGCGATGACGTTCTGCGCGCCCGCGC
This sequence comes from uncultured Acidobacteriota bacterium, assembly GCA_963827655.1. Taxonomy (GTDB): domain Bacteria; phylum Acidobacteriota; class UBA6911; order UBA6911; family UBA6911; genus CAWHCF01. The sequence continues at coordinate 92,947 of CAWHCF010000031.1, read as the reverse complement.
CCTCTGGCTCGCCGGATCCTGGGGCGAACCCGGACGCGCGCTGGCGCTCGAAACCACGCGCGACCCGCGGCCTGAGTTCCGGATCCAGGCGCTCAGGATCCTTGCGGCGCCAGGTGCTGAAAGCCTTCGCGCAGCGCACTGGCTCCTTGAGGACTCCGATCCAGGGGTGCGCCGCGAGTTGCTGCTGCGGCTTCAACATAGCAAAGGCGAATGGGTTTCGGATTGGATCCTGAAGCTGGCTGAAAGATTTGACGGGCAGGATCGGTTCTACCGGGAAGCTCTCGGCATTGCGATGCGGGGGCATGAAAGCCGCTACTTCTCCGAGATCGTGAAGAGATTCGGGAGCGGGTGGGACAAGCGCTTCGTCGAGCTCGCCTTCCAACTGCATCCTCCCGAAGCCGTCCAGATGGCCGGTGAGGTTCTGGCGGACCCAGGCCGGCCGGTTGAGGAGCGTCTGGATGCGCTGAAGATTGTGGCTGCCGGGCAAAACGACATGGCCGTCGACCGAATGCTCGGGCAGCTCCGCGAGGATACCCCGCGACCCATCATTCTGGCTGCGCTCCAGTTCCTGGGCCGGGATGCTGGATCCGGAGGGGCCTCGGCGCGGCTGGATCCCCGGCTGCGTGATTTTCTCAAGACGGCTTTGCAAAGTGCCGAGCTTCGACCCGGAGCCGAACGCCTGATTCGAGAGCTGCGCCTGACCGAATTCATACCGCAGCTCATGGAGACGGCAAAAAATCGTCAGAACTCCCGTGAGTCGCGCATTGCGGCCATCGAAACCATGCGGCAGCTGCAGTCTCCTCTCCCGCTCGATCCGCTTCGAATGTTGCTCGGGGATCCCGATCGAAGCGTCGCGATCGCCGCCGCGCGGGCTATGAGCGCGCTCAACAGTGATGACGCTCAACAGACGCTGCAGGGAATCCTCTTGAAGCCATCGGTTCCCGGAGACCTTCGCCGGGAAGTTGTGCGCCTCCTCGGAGCTTCAAAATCGGGCGCGCTGGTCCTGCTGCAGATGGCCGAGCAGGGAAAGCTGGCGCAGGATCTTGTCCTGGAAGCAAGCACCGTCACCAATGCCAGCCCTCATGAGAACATTCGCCTCATGGCTCAACAACTGCTGCCCTTGCCGAAGACACGGACTGGAAAGCCCCTGGCTCCGCTGCCGGTGTTGATCCAAATGAAGGGCGATGTGCCGCGCGGTAAAACGATTTTTCACAGTACCGACGGCCCTCAATGCTACAGGTGCCACAAAATCGCCGGTGAAGGGCGCGACGTCGGGCCTGACTTGTCACGAATCGGCGGCAAGCTGGCGCGGGAAGCGATGCTGGAATCTATCCTGAATCCGAGCGCGGCCGTAAGCCATGAATACCAGGTCTGGCTTGTGCGAACCAGATCGCAGGGATATCTCGACGGCTACATTCGCTCGGAAACCCAGGACGCGATGGAACTGGTGGATTCAAACGGAAATACGATCCGAATCCAGGCCTCGGACATCGTATCGCGGACCAAGAGCGCCACCTCGCTCATGCCGACGGGACTGTCGTCGGGCATGACCACGCAGCAGCTTGTCGACCTGGTGGCGTATCTGTCGACTCTGAAATAGCCCTCGCGTCCAGGCTCCTCCACCGCCAAGGAATTCATTCCATGCTTTTTCGTTTGAGCAGAAGGATGCCAAAGGCGGGACTCTGCAGCGGAGGCTCTCCCCAGAGCTTTACCTGCGTGTAGTTCTCCATGATCCACGCGTGGATCTTCTGACCGTAGTCCTTGCCGAAGTAGAGCAAACCATATTCCTCAGTCTGTTTGTGCGCCACCGCCACATAGTCCGGCGGGTGCGCCTCGAAAGCCGCCAGGATGCTACGTTCGCCAAACATTATGAGTTCCGGAGGCATGAAATTGATGTGGGGCGTCGGGTTCACGCGGCGAGAGAGATAGTTCAGCATCACTCCCTCTGGAACGACCGCGAGGGTGTCGTTGGGTGCGAGCTGGCGCCCGATTTCGTCGAGTGCCAGGGCCACAAAATACCCCCGCTCATCCGCCCGGATCCGGTCGGCGCCGCTCCCGACCGGCGTAATTCTTATGCCTGAACCACCGCTCGAAGTTACCCAGAAAACCCTGGCCCGCTAGAACCAGCAGAGCCAGGGAACCGGCGCGAAACAGGGGGCCGTATCCGCCCCTGCGGGTGATCATCTGGGGAATCCAATCAACGATGCTCACGACCAACAACAGCGTCGCCGGCATACTCAGCCCGAAGCCATAATGCGCCACGCGGACTTTGAAGATCATCTTCGCAAGCAGCGCCAGGGCAAATACGGCAAGCGTGGCTCGCAGGATCATCCGGTCTTTTTCCTCCCGATCCAGATCCGGCTTAAAGAGTAGAGCCAGGCAGACTGCGGCCAGCACGACCATGAACAGCGGCAGCGGCCGCACCAGGTTCGACCAGACCAGCCGCTGGAATTGAGGCACGAGCAGGAGCAACAAGAACAAAGCCGAGGCAATCCAGGCGCGATAAGCTCCGAGCTTGCGCAGCGCGAAAGCCAATCCGGCGAGCGGAAGGAAGAAAAGGCAATACAGCCCAATGGCCTTCACGATGACGAGCAGATTTTGACCGAGATCGAGCGTCCCGAGGACGTCGCGGTAGTACGTCTGAGCGCTCAGCTCCGCGTTAAAGGCATAGAGCCATCCGCCCAACAACCCGCGCCAGGCTTCGCCGGCGTCCAGGTTCATCTTCAACAGGGCGAAGGCGACCAACGGCGGCAGCAGCGCAGCGGAGGTGAAGCTTCCAAGGAGAATGGCCACGCGGCGTGCAGAGGGACGCTCGGTCCAGAACGTCAATCCTAAACCGCTCACGATCGAAAGAGCCGCGGCGGCGAATACTTCCGGCTTGGTCAGGAAGGCAAGACCCAGCGCGAGCCCGGCGCCGGCGATGGGAAGGACCTGCCTTCGCCTGAGATAAACGCCCAGGAAGAAGATGGCGCTAACCGAGAGCACGATGCCGTGCGTCATCTCGTGGGCGTAGGGGGAAACGAAATTGAAGTTCCCGATATGGAGAAGCTGCCCGAAGGAGAAAACCACCAGCAGCAGCAAACAGGCGGCAGTAGCGCCGAGCCGGCTCGCCACCTGCGTCAGGATGACGTACAAGAGGCAGACCAGCGCCGCAAGGATTACCAGGTTACAGATGGCAAGGGTGAGGATGCTGGTACCAAACAAACGAAACCAGATGGAGTTGAGGTAAGGTGAAAGAGGACCATTGAAGTAGGCAATATCCCGATAGAGCACCTTACCTTCAGTCAACTGCCAGGGAACGTATACCTCGCGCCCAAAATCGACTAACACATCCGCCCACGTTTGCCAGGTCCAGACGGTCATTCCTATTCCGGCAAGCGCAATCGCGATCGGACCAGCCCAGCGCGCGACTTGCGCGACCAGAACTGACGAGGGAAGAGGACTGCGCCGACGATTTGGCGGTCAAGCCGCCTGGCTTTCTTGGACATAGCATTTATCATTTATCATTTTTCATTCGTCATTGGTCATTCTTTACGCTGAACACACCAGCGGAACGTCAATGAGAAATGACAAATGATGACAAATGACCAATGATGAGCCATGACTCAGGGACGTGCGGTGGCCAGCAGGCTGACCCCGGCCGGTATCGGAACCCGGCCCACCAGGTGACGCTCCGCGCCAAACACGCCGGCAAGGATTTCATTGGCCAGGCCGGGACGGCTGCCATCGAAGTCGCTGCGCGATTGATGAGCCCGTCCCTGGAGGCGATGCATCCAGCGAATCATCGCAATCGGGGCTAGCAGGAGCGCATTGAAATAAGTCACTTCGGGAGACGGCAGCCCGGCGCGCTCAAACGCCTGGCACAGAGCTGCGCTTTGTGTATCGGCGCCGATGATAGCTGACCTCGTCCTGCCCTCCCCAGAGGCTGGGAAAGGCCGGGACGGTGACCAGCAGCAGGCCGGCACGCTTGACCAGACGTCCGGCTTCCTGCAGGCCTGCGGCATCATCATCGAGGTGCTCCAGAACATCGAGCGCAAGGACGGCGTCGAAGGAACGCGAGGCGAGGGGAACTGCCTCCAGCCGGCCGACCACGTATTTCATCCGGGGACCCAAATTGCGCGCGTGAGTCGAATCGAGATCGAGGCCTACGACCTGCCCGTGTGGCTCCACCAGAGACGAGAGCCAGGCAAGTCCTTCCGCCGGGCCGCATCCTACCGAGGCCACCCTGGGAGAGACCACGCCGTCCAGCTCGCGGCGTAGCACTTGATCGAGAATTCTCTGGCGGCCGCGAAACCACCAGTGCCACTGCTCCAGATTGCCGTACTGTTCTGCGAACTCTCGTTTCATCGCTTGGCTTCTTCGTGTCTTCGTTAGGCTGCAAAACAATACCACCAGGACACCAAGACGAAGAAACTCTAAGGTTGGGCTAATCGCACCAACGACAGCGGGTACACGGCGTTCTTCCGGGGTTCCTCCGGATCATAGAGTACCGGGAGGGTGCTGCCCAAAGCAGGAGGATCCTTCCTGGGACCGGTTTCTCCAGTGCGCCGGGCTCCGTTCATCAGAGAGAATTCGTAGGAAATCGTGTAACCATGCTGTCCCTTTGAATGGCGCGTCACGACCCCGGGGGTCACTCTGCCGCCGCCGAGAAGCCGGCGCTGGCTTCGAATAGGAAACATGCACAACCAGCCTCCCATGGCCAGCGAGAAGCCGGCGAGAGGCGGAAGCCACATTGGCATGTCGTTCTTGCTCCATCCGGCGGGATTGTGGATCTCCGGGTTGGATGGAAGATATCGTACGGGCAGGCTCGCTCCAACTTTGAGCGATTTCCAGGTTCGAGCCGAGACCTTGCGGTTCCGCTCGTAGGTTCGCCCATTCGCGGTGAATCCGTATGAAACCCGGTAACGATCCTCGCCGCCGCCCCTGGCAAGACGAGTGATCCGGCCTTCCGTCTCGACGCCCTTGCTCCTGCATCAGCCTGCGCTCCTCCGCATTGCGCCGGGCGACGGAGCCCAGCAGGACAGCTGCAGGCAGACTGCCGATACACAAGGCCAGCGCCAGAACAAGCAGAGCCTTTCCGCCGCCAGTCAGGGCAACGCGGCGCGGACGCGCCCGGTCGAGCCCCTCCGGGGCGATCCAGCCACGCTGACTCTGTTCAAACCTGTGTGGTTGCTTCACTGGCTTCGTTCCTTGCCGCCGTCCGAAACGCCGGCGTTGTCCGGGATCGCGTGAGGCTCGTCACCACCGGACAGGCGCCCCGCCTCGCGAAGAGCGCGGCGGAGCAGGAATTCGATTTGCGCGTTCACGCTGCGCAGTTCCGCGTCCGCCCATCTCTGAAGCGCCTCGTGCGTCGCCGGATCGAGCCGGAGCAGAAATGGTTTTCTTGGCGCCATCACTCCTTCCCCAGTCAGGGGGGCCCAGTCAATTGGACTACTGATACAAGGTGCCGGTGTTCACTACCGGCTGCGCATCCCGGTCGCTGCAGAGCACGACGAGCAGATTGCTCACCATGGCGGCCTTCCGCTCCTCGTCCAGTTGAACCACCTGCTTGGAGCTCAGCTGCTCGAGAGCCATCTCGACCATTCCCACCGCCCCTTCGACAATCTTCTGCCGGGCGGCGATGATGGCGCTCGCCTGCTGCCGCCGCAGCATCGCGCTTGCGATTTCCGGCGCATAGGCAAGATGGCTGATGCGGGCCTCGATCACTTCCACACCGGCCCTTGTGAGCCGCTCCTGAATCTCCTCGCGCAGCCGGTGAGCAATCTCCAGGACCGAGCCTCGCAGCGATAACTGGCCCTCGAGATGAGTGTCGTAAGGATACGTCGTAGCCAGGTTACGCACCGCCGATTCGCTCTGTACGTGAACGAAGTGCTCGTAGTCGTCCACGTGAAAGACCGCCTCGGCCGTTTCGACCACGCGCCACACGATCACGGTCGCGATCTCGATAGGATTACCATCCTGATCGTTCACCTTGAGCCGGCTGCTTTCGAAATTGCGCACGCGCAGCGAGACCTTGCGGCGCAGGGTCAGCGGGTTTACCCACCAGAATCCCTGCTCCTTAAGCGAGCCCTTGTAGACCCCGAACAGCTGGACGACCTTCGCCTCATTCGGGTTAACGACCGTCAAGCCGAAAACGCAGACTATAGCCACGGCCTGGACCAGCAACCAGGCAACGATCGCCGGCCCCGCTCGGTCAGAAATCGCGACGACGAGCATCCAGATCGAGAAACCCAGGACCACCAGAAACCCAAACACAAAAAGCCACCCCGAAAAACCACGAATTTGCTTTTCGCGCAACATGGACGCACTCTCCTTGAAAGCAGAATGATATCGTTTTGATTTCATCCGTGTCAAATGGAATGTTTGGAAGCGGTCCGTTGTTCTCCACTCGATTAATGGAGTTCGGCGACTTGTCGCCCGACTCCAACCTGGAGCAGCCCTCGGAAACTTGTTTGAATGGTCAACTTTATTAGCAGCAAGGGTCCTAAAGTCTCTAAAGAGACTTGCCACCGATATCGAAGCTGAGCTTTCGGTCCGGTTCTGTCTATTTCGAAGGCTTTCGAGCCAGTAGGTAATGAAATTGTATTTACGCGGCGAAACGACGCTCTGTCACTTCTGACCAACCAGAGCCTCGAAAGCTGGGGCCTTACTCTCGATCGGGCAGTGGAGCTACGCGGCGCGACCGCGAAGATGTGGCATGTTCGAACGGATGTCGTCAATTGTCATGGAGAAGAACCTGGCATCCATCGGCTACGCCGAGCTACTGCGGGTGCTCGAAGATACGAACCAGCGGCCGATGCCTGCTGCGTTTCTGGGATATAAAGGTAAGAGACTAGGAGTTCATACGACTGCGGCTGCGCAGTTGCGTCTTGTGGTGTATACTCCGGCAACTCAAACTTCGAGTCGGTAACGGAAACCAAAAGGGGGTCTGGATGATGAAGCGATTTATGTTCTCCCTAGTTGCGGTTTTGCTACTTTCTTCGTTCGCGGCAGCTCAGGTCGCGACGGGTTCCCTCTCAGGAACCGTTAAGGATCAGACCGGGAGCGCTGTACCTGGCGCTCGAGTGGTGGCGACGAACACCGCAAGCGGGGTCAAGTCGGAAACACTCACCTCAGAGGCAGGCCTGTACGTCATTCCCAGTCTCCCGGTTGGGATGTATGAGGTTTCGGTCGAGATGACGGGATTCAAAAAGCTGAACCGCGGCAACGTCGAGATACGGATCGCGACCCGTCAGGAATTAGACCTGACACTCGACATCGGCAATATGCAAGAAACTGTCGTAGTAACCCAAGAGGTTCCGCTTCTCGAGACAACGTCCAGCCAGCGGGGCCAAGGCCTTTCGACACAGTTTATGAACACCCTGCCGTTCTTTTCGGGCGGCATTCGCAATCCCAGGACCTTCGTCAACTACATGCCGGGGGCGAATCCCTCGACTGAGTTGTCCGTTTCCGGCTCAGGCGGACGGGCGCAAGAGGTCCTGATCGACGGCGCGTCCGCGACCATTCCGGAATCCGGTGGAGTGTCATTCAATTTTCCCGCGGCGGAAATGTTCGGCGAGTTCAAATTGCTGACATCGACGTTCGACGCTGAATACGGGCGTTTCGGGGGAGGTGTCGAGCTCTACGTCACGAAGTCAGGCACCAACGAGTTTCACGGCACGGCGTTCCTCAACTGGCGGCGCGATATTTGGAATGCGAATGCCTGGGCTTTCAACGCCTCAGGGCGGGCCCGGCCGAAGGATCGCTTCAACGAAATCGGTGCGGCAACCGGAGGGCCCGTCTGGATCCCGAAGCTCTATGATGGCCGCAACAAGACGTTCTACTTTTTTACATATTCGAAAGATAAGCGGCCGGTCACTTCGACCCCGGTCCTCAGCACGGTGCCGACGGCCCGCATGAAACAAGGCGACTTCGGCGAGCTTCCTGCTTCTCAGATCATCTACGATCCGGCGACCACGTCGGGGAACACTCGCACGCCTTTTCCGAACAACATTATTCCGCAAAGCCGATTCAGCCAGATCGCGAGGAACCTGATCGCAGCCATTCCGGATCCGACACGGTCGACCCTGACTGGGAACTTCGACAATGTGAACGAGACGGTCTTTGACAAATACATTTGGAATTTGAAACTCGACCATGCGTTCACTCCGGGCAACAGGCTGGCATTCACCATGACGAAAGAGAATGAACTGAGCGGCGTTTTGGCGGCATTTCCCGGGCCGTTAGGGCAGGGGCTCGAGACTTTCCAGCGTCCCGATAACTGGCGCTGGAACCACGACCTGGTGCTCAGTCCAACTATTCTCCTCCACACGACATTCGGGTACTCGCGCACGCGCCAGCTCTGGGATAACCCGTACCAGAAGGCGGCTGCATCGACAGTTCGGCTTTCCCGGAATCACGGGCGACTCCGACGCCATGCCGCGCGTCATATTCAGCGGCGCCGATGCCCTGACGCAGTGGGGTGTCGCGGATGGGAAGGTCGCGAATGGCAGCCAGATCAACATCACCAACCACCTTACGCAGTCACTGAGCTGGATCCGCGGCGCCCACGAGTTCAAAATGGGCTGGGATTTCCGGCGGTTGCACACGACTTCGGATCCCATTGACCTCGCCGGAACCAACGGCCGCTATACATTTGCGCGCGCGCAGACTGCATTGCCGACAAATCTCTCCGGAACGGGCCATGCCTTTGCAAGCCTGTTGTTGGGACTGCCGGACTTAGCCGATCGTGTCGCGCTGCCGGTATTGATTGGAAATATACGCTACGGCTACCACGCGGCATGGTTCCAGGACAACTGGAAAGTCAATCCGCGCCTGACGCTCAGCCTGGGTATGCGGTACGACCTTCCAATCAACTGGCATGATAAAAACGGGGACTATTCAGGGATGGATCGGCAAATCCCGAACCCGGGCGCGGGCGGCCTTCCCGGGGCCATGGTTTTCTTCGGAGAGGGCCCCGGACGGACCGGCGATAAGCGTCCCTACCCGACGGATTACTCCAACTTCGGGCCCCGAGCTGGTTTAAGCTACAGGATTACGGACAAGACGGTGCTTCGCGGCGGATATGGGATCTTTTATCAGACGCTCGGCAATGGCGGTTGCGGATGCCGGATCGGTTTTGCGAATCCCATCACCCTCGTCTCGGATGGCTTGAACGGCGCCCTGAACTGGGACACTGGTATCGCCGCTCCCCCGGGGTTCCGCCCGCCGCCGCTGCTCGACCCCGAGGTAGGCAACTTCAACAACGTGGATGTGTTCTCCGAGAATTTCGGCAGGGCGCCGCGCATCCATAGCTGGAGCATCAATATTCAGCACGAAGTATCGAAGTTCGTGTTCGATATTGCTTATGTCGGTAACCGCGGACGCGGGTTGAACTCGACGGTGCTTCTCAACCAGCTCCCCGTAAGCCGGCTATCATTAGGGTCCCTGCTGCAGCGCCGGATTGACGACCCTGCCGTGGTGGCAGCCGGTTACACCAAGCCGTATGCGAGCTTCCCAGACGACCAGACTTTGGCTCAGGCGTTGCGACCATATCCTCAGTACTTCGATGTTTCTGAGCGCAACGCGGGCATTGGCCGGACCTGGTATGACTCTATGCAAGCGAAGGTCGAGCGGCGCTTTGGGGATTGGCAAATGATGGGGGCCTACACCTGGTCGAAATCGCTAGGAGTGGCCCATTACCGGCAGATTTTCTCCCAGAATTTCGCGACCTCGGGCCATAACATTGCTGCGCAGGACAACTACCACTACGACGAGGACAAGAGTTTCCTGCCCTTCGATCTGACGCACGTGTTCAATTTCCTCAGCTCCTATGTCTTGCCGTTCGGGAAGGGGAAAAGGTTTATGAACACGGACAACTTCGCGGCGAACCTGCTCGTGGGCGATTGGACGATCAGCACGCTCCAACAGTATCGTTCGGGCGGTCTGATTCTTGTGCAGGCCCCGGCGAACACGCTGGGTACGGGCGTACTCTTCACGCAGTTTAAGAAGGCAAACCTCGGCACGGGGGCCATTCAAACCGGCATCGATCGGACAACCCTCGACCCGAACAATCCCAGCACGCGGTGGTTTAACGCAGCCGCGTTCACTTCACCGGGACAGTTCGAGCTTGGCAACGCGGCGCACTACTTCAACGATTTCCGCAACCCGCCGGCATTCCAAGAGAATTTGTCGCTCCAAAAGCGCATGAGGTTTCCGGTTAAGAGCGATCGGAGTTTGGATCTGATCTTACGCGCCGATGCGTTCAATGTGTTCAACCGGACGAACTTTGGCGGTATCGTTGGTACGATTGGAAACGCGAACTTTGGACGGCCGACGGGTCCGCAGATAGGCGCGCGGATAATTACCCTGGGCGCCCGCCTGGACTTCTGATTCAAAACCAACCACGGATTTCACAGATTCCACGGATTAGTTTCTGTGAAATCCGAGAAATCCGTGGCTAATTAATGAGATCACCTTCAATTCGGCTTAAAACCATAGGCTGGTTATTGGTGGTCTGCGCAGCGCGATTCTGAAGCAGTTCGGCCACCCGATGATGCTCGCGGCGCGTTACCCGGCCCAGCCGGCACGTGATCGGCCCCGCGATCTTCCCGTTCTACTGGTTCGTGCTCAAGATGGCGCTCCTCGGCATGCTGGTGATCCACGTCATCGCGTCGGCCGTGCTCGTTGCGACCGGCACGCACGCCAGCGACGTGATTGCCTCACTTGTTACGCTTCCGGTTGGGCCCGGCATGATGGTGTTCGGGTGGGTCACGCTCGTCTTTGCCGTCGCCGACCGCCACATCACGCGCCTGCCATTCATCACCGACTGGAACCCCGGAGTCGCTTCCGCCGCTACGATAAGGAGCCGAGCGGCCCGTCGCGTCTCACGCTGGTCTGCGAGATCGCAAAGGTCGTGGCGAGTGTCAAAAGGGCCAGACCGTGACCGTAAGGGTCGCCGAGACTGGAATGAATGGGCCACCGTGGTCGGACGCATCCTGATGCGGGCGCAAACCCGTAACGATCCAGCCTCCGAGATCCGAGCTTCCCGGCGCAGTGTGGACCGCGAGTGTTCCCTGTTGCCAATCCAGAGCAACTTCGTCGAACGTGCTGCCTGGCCGTCGGAAGCGCACATCGAAGTAGGTCTTATCCGTGAGATTGCTTCCCGAGAAGCGCACACTGAAGTTCCCCCGGCCCTGACTGTACCGGGGTCGAACGTGATTCCGGTAACGGTGGGATGGGCCGCCGTAACCCCGCCCATCATGGTTCCCAGGGCCGACTGAAACCTGCCGTGACTCCGGACCAGGCGCGAGCCATCCTTCAGACAGTATTCACGAACTTCCGTCGCGAGCGAGCCGCCGCGGCTCGAGCCGACGCGCCGCGCGACCATATCGAGCGTCTTATTAATACGCCCGTGTATCTTCGATCGGCAGCGAACGGTCCCTCCGGGCTCCGCCAGAACTTCGAACGCCCACTGTGGGCCCTCGGGCTGATAGCAGTCTCCCCGCGTTTTCTGGAGACTATGCGTATCCGCCTGCTCGATGGGCGGGATTTCGTATTGCGTAACGGGCAGCCCGAATCGCCCTCCGCAGTGATTGTCAATGAAAGCTTTGCTCGGCGCTACTTTCCCGGCGAGTCTCCGTTAGGCAAGCGCTTCTTTAAGGTTGGAAGAGGAAACACGCTGATCGCACAAGACATCGTCGGCATCGCCGGAGACGCGAAGTACGCCAGCGTTCGAGACGCAACGCCGCCGACTGTTTACGAGTCCCTGCGGCCGGCGGGCTGGGCCTCGGTCCAAGTGCGGGCACATCTCGAACCGGCGGCTTTAGCCGCGCTGATGCGGAACGAGCTGCCCCGCGTACATCCGGCCTTTCGCATGACGGGCATCACCCTTCAGTCCACGCTTGTTGACAATACGCTAGTGCGGGAACGGGTGCTGGCGCTGCTCTCAGCATTCTTCTCGATTGTTGCGATCGTTCTGGTCGCCGTGGGACTCTATGGCGTCCTCAGCTATGGTGTCGTCCAGCGGACCCGAGAGATCGGGATCCGCCTGGCCCTCGGAGCACAACCGCTGGGAGTCGTGCGTTTGGTGGTATCGGAGGTTTGCTTGGTAACGGCTCTCGGTTTGGCTGTGGGCTTCGCCGGAGGAATCGCCGTTGCACGGTTCATTACTGCTCTTCTGTATGACGTGAAGCCGTCCAATGTCTGGAGTGTTGGCGCTCCGCTGGGGTGTCTGCTCCTCGCTTGCTTACTGTCCGCCTTGCTTCCGGCACTGCGCGCAACGCGCGTGGATCCGATCACGGCCCTGCGCTATGAATGAACGGATTGCTGACAGTCTACCCGCGATTAACGCCGCATCGTTTACAGATCCGACTCAATGGACGTGTAGTCGGCTAACCGTCCGTTAGGCCTATCAGCGCATACATGCTTGATTAGCGTACGATCGCTGGTTGGCCCAGGCCGAGCTCTTGGAACAGGGTCGGCTGGTGCGTCTCAGCTATACCTTCTGCACGATCGAGGTGACAGGCCAATGCCTCGACCCGATTTTTGAGGATGTCGACATTGGCAAGCTAGGAGCCATCCGGGTTGCGCCACCTCAGGAGGGCCAAGGTAGCGGACTGTGGGTGACAAGTGATTGACGACAAGCATCGTTTTGAGCGCAGCCGATGCCAGGCTCCTGGTGCCATTCCAGGATGGGTGCTCAGATGCATAGGCCATGCCGGGTAGCCATAAATATCGTGATGGAAGTGGAGCGGAAATAGAGTGGAAAGATCTTTCCACTTTATTTCCACTTCTGAAGGTTTTTCCCTGACAAGTGGAAATAAAGCGGAAACACATTTCCACTCCAGAACGATTCATCTTCCGTAAGGGCTGTAAGTTACGATGGCTGGCAAGCCGTACAAGTCCCGCCTCATTCCCTACCGAAACGAAATCGCGGCCCTGAGCGCTCGGTCCTCGTCGGCTGAGAGAGCCACCCTCTGAACTTTTCTGCATCCCGAGCGTCACTAGGGCGACAACTTCGGAGGCGCGCGTGAGCGGCCATGACCGACCAGAGTTCGGCGGAGCTAGAAAACGTCCGGCTGCACCTCCTGGTGCTGCGGTGCCAGGCGGGGGACGAACAGGCATTTGCCCGGCTTTTCGAGAGGTTTGGCCGCCGCACCCTGGCGCACCTCAGGACCCTGCTCGGCGACGCCGCAGAGGACGTTCAGCAGGAAGTGTGGCTTGCGGTGTATCGCGGCATCAGGACGCTTGGCAACCCAGGCGCTTTCCGCACCTGGCTCTTCCGCACCACACGACATCGCGCCATCGACTTCCTGCGGAGCCGGAAGCGCGAGCGGGAGTTGATCGAAGAAGCATCGGTCGTCTCCGTGGAAGCGAACGAGCCCGATGAGGGGACGAGCTTCACGGCGCTCGACGAGACGGTGTTGAACGCGGCGTTGGCAAAGATCTCACCGCCGCACCGCGAGGTCCTGTTGCTCCGGTATCAAGACGAGCTCAGTTACGCCGAAATCGCGCTCGTCCTCGGCTGTCCGATCGGGACGGTTCGAACCCGGTTGCACCATGCGAAGCGACGATTGCAAGAACTTCTGACATGAGGTCACCTATGACGACATCAGCTTCACCCTCCGCCGAAAAAGCCTGGGCGCGCGTCGACGATGAAAAGCGGCGCGACCGCTTCCTTCGCAGGCTGAGCATAGCGGCCTGGTCCATCACGTTCGGCATCGTTGCGCTCTTCGCCGTTCTTGTCGGCATGCAGGTGGCCGAGATGGCGAGAGCCTACGCTGCGGGTGTGTTGCCGTGGGCAACGGTCGTCGGATCTGCCATCCCCCTGGTGGTTGTGCTCGGCATGCTCAGCGTCCTCATCGCCACGCTGAGCACGGTCGGTATCTTCCTGCGGTTGCGGACGGCGAGTCTCGCGGAGATTCAGCTGCGACTGGCAGCCCTGGAAGACATGCTCGCGTCACGGTCAGACTTACGGAAATGATCCATCGTTCCGCCCGTTCAGTTGGAGTCGCTCGAGTCGCCCTTCAACGACGGGGATGGCTTGTTGAGCAGCGCGAATACAAACAACACCGCCCCGATAAGAATGGGGGTAAGGCCAATCGTCCATGGTCTCTCGGCAGATCAGTTTTTGTGGCCTATTCAGCGACGCCTTTGGCCATCCAGCGCACGATGTCGGAGCGGCTGACAATTCCCGCCAGCCGGCCGTTTTCCACGACTGGGATCGGGTTACCCCGTTGTCCCACCATCAATTCGGCCAAATCCTCGATGCTGGCGTCCGTCGTGACGGTCATTACCTTCTCTGACATGATTTCGCGGGCTGTGAGGCCAAGCATGTGATGCAACCGCTCCTTGAGGTGGGCCGGAGTTTCGAGATAGATCGTGGCGTTCAACAGGGTGAAGAAGGCGGGCAGCTTGAAGCGCGTGTTTCGGACGATCATGTCCAACTCCGTAACGACGCCGAGCACGCGGTCCTGCTCGTCGACGACAGGCACGCCGCTGATCCGGTGTTGAGACATGAGGAGGGCGATCTCGCTTACGCTGGTGTCTGGCATCACCTTGACTATGTCGCGTGTCATGATGTCGCGCACGAAGTATTGGGTGGGTTCAGGGAGAATCGCGTCCATGGTTAGGCTCCACAATAGATTGGTGTCCAAGCACTTCCGTATGGAATATTAGCAGGGAAGCCTGCTCAGTGGAATCAGCGGAACCGCGCTCCTCAACTCCCCGATCCCATTTGAGGAGAGAAAATGCGCGGCACAGAGCGCCCACCGGAAGTGTTGCAAACTCGGGGTTATGATCAGGGTGGCGCAAACGACTGGTCGTCAGCGACTACTCGATGCCTAAGAGAAATCCGAAGACCATTGCCCGAACGCTGAGATTTGTTCGCGTGATCCCCAGGACCTGTCCCTTTCGGATCATCTGTACAGCCTCGACGCCCTGAATCACTCGGCATGCTGTCTGGAACGTGCGCGGCCCGTGCATCGCGCGCAGCCGCCGCTTTACCTGCCGGTGATCCGACTCGATCCGATTATTTGCATAGCGGCGTGTCCGATACCAACAATGCCAATGTAGTTTGTCTTCAGCTTGCAGATCACGAATGGCTGCCGGGTAGCTCCGATTTCCGTCCATACAGAAAACCCGCGGCGGCTGGTTGTCAGGATTGGACGAGAAAGGCCTTGGCTGCTTCACGATCCCGCGTCTCCGACAGGTAGAAATCAACAGTCTCGCCGCGGCTGTCTACAGCACGGAAGAGATACATCCAGCGGCCGGCGATCCGAACATACGTCTCGTCGACGTGCCAGGTCGTCCGTTTGTATCTCACCGGACCCTTCAGCCGCAAGTAGACTGCCGGTCCATACAGCTGGCACCAACGCCAGATGGTCGTGTGGTCTACGATGAGTCCCCGCTCTGCCATCAGTTCCTCTACGTCGCGCAGACTGAGCGAGAATCGTAGGTACCAGTGACGATGATTTCGGGTTCGAAGTGACGTCCACGAAACAGCGGCGGCCTCGTTGTTTTCATAACGCACCCTACGACCTTGTAGTTGCTTTTGCAACACTTCCGTCTTAAATCATACACTGTCCGTAAGTTACGATCGAGACGCCAACAGTCCATGGCGGAAGCACCGGTTGAAGTGCACGACAACCAATGACAGTTTGACAGAATGCTCAAGGGGTCCTGACCCAGGAGCGACAGCAGTAAAACGGACGACGGTCCGGGCGACGGTAGTATTGAACGGGAAGTCCGTCGCACGGTACCAGACGGTGAGCAGTGGGGCACTGCCCCACGAAGAAGGAATCGATTGTGGCAGAGAACAATGAAAGCAGCTTACTCAAGAAAGCCGCGAGGAAAACGGCTCTTGTTCGGCCTATCCGCCGATCTGTGGATTGCCGGCAATGCACACGCGCGTCGGGCGCGGACCAGTTGGCGGAAGAAGGAAGCGAGTCGCCATCCGCACGGCGCTCGGTGCCGGGACGCCGCCGCATGGGCGGCGTCCGGGACCCGGGCAGCATCCCGCGACTTCCGCCGAACCGCCATCCGGAACAAGGCGGTCCAAGCGCACCTCGATCTTCAGGCGACGGCAACCATAGGGATGCACTTCGGGACGTTTCAAATGACAACGGAAGGCATCGATGAACCATTGCACGCGTTGAACCGAGCCCGCGAGGCGCTTGGTGTCAGCACAGCTTGTTTCCGTACGATTGGATTCGGAGAGTCGGTCTTCTTACGCTGACCTCGGTTTCAAAACGTGCCGCGAGATTTGTCGTGAGAGCGCGGCGCGGTTCGATGGTGAAATCACCGCGCCGTAAGTCGTTGAAAACACGGGCCAAATTTCGTGGCTGGAAAACCTGGATTCGAACTACGCGGCGCGCCTGAGGGCATCCAACTGACGCAGCCAGCCTGTCAATTGGTTCGAACTGGTGAAAATCTGGGTCACCGCTAACGGAGTTAGTCGAGCCTGACCGCAGACGCAGGATCGATACCGGCAGCACGGCGTGCAGGAATCAGTGCCGCGACGCACGCGGTGATCCCGAGCGCCACCGTGGCGAGGACCAACGTTGCCGTGTCGGTAACCGGGACATCGTAGACAAGACCGCGTAACAGGCGGGTAAATCCCAGCGCCGTGGGGATTCCAATCACGACTGCGATTCCAAACAGCGTAAGGGCTTCCTTCAGCACCAGCATCATCACCCTAGATGATCGGCCAATCGTGCAGGCCTCGTTTTCGAGGCTGATCGAAGCCGCCACTCGGAAGAGGGCCAGCCTTCACGACGTGACGATCCATACGCTTCGAAAAACTTTTGCGAGCTGGCTTGTTCAGGGAGGGGCGTCACTCCAGGAAGTAAAAGAGCTTCTCGGACACTCAACGGTCCAGATTACCGAGCGGCACTATGCCTACTTGGCCCCGAAAAATCTGCGTTCCGCCGTAGCGAAACTTGAGAAATCGGTAATGAAACTGGTAATTACGCCGGAGAACGGAAATTCTGAAGAAAGTCGTAAGTCTAATGGGTCAGAGTGTGCCGAAGGGGGGGGTCGAACCCCCATGGTACCAAGTACCGCGGGATTTTGAGTCCCGTGCGTCTGCCAGTTCCGCCACTTCGGCATCAAAGGCTTTGTCCTCGACTAGAACAAGCGGTGGGCGGCGTCCGTCGAATTCAGGCGGCAATGGTAGCTGAAGCGCGGCGCAACAGTCAATCGGCCGGGCTCCATCGCCCCCGGTCGGTTTCGAGCTGCCTGGTGACGCCCGCAATCGGTGCCGCTAGGCTGAGATCGTCTCACCAAAAACGTAAGAGAGCCGGCTTCGGTCATGCTGGATGTGTTCGTGGTTTTGGGTCGACTGGGCTTCTTGTTTTGGGCTTGATTATCCCATGGCAGGTCTTCGTGCCTTGGCGCCCCGATCGCACCTCCGGACACCAGGATGCGGGAAGCGACACCGCATAAACTTTGACCCGCGCGGTTTTCTCAAGTATAATTCCTTCATTCCTGGAGGGTTTATGGAATTTCGTGTTGGAGAGAAGGTCGTCTACCCCAACCATGGTGTCGGTATCATCGAAGAGGTAACCCGTCGCCCGGTTAATGGTGTGGCTGAAGAATTCTATATGTTGAGGATTCATTCCAATGCTTCTCTGGTGATGGTTCCGATTACAAACGTAAAAAGCGTGGGGTTGCGAAGGATTATCAAGAAAGCCGACGTCGAAGGTTTGTTTAAGCTCCTGGACGAAGACTTCTTCGAACCGGAATCCGATTGGAAAGGCCGGTACAAAGATCACTCTGAGAAAATGCGTACCGGGTCAATCTTCCAGGTAGCCGAGGTTCTAAGGAACCTGGTTTATCTGAGCTTCAAGAAGAGCCTCTCTTTCCGTGAAAAGCGGATGCTCGATCGAGCCAAGCAGCTCATCATCAGCGAAGTGGCTACGGTGCGGGGCCTGAGCGAGAAACTTGTGGAGGAACAGATCGACCGGGCGCTGAGCCATGCCTATGAACGTTCCGTCAAGGCCTCCGCATAAGGTGAAACCGGGTGAGAGACTTGCCTTTCACTTCTTTCATCCGCTAGCCGGTCCGCCTGCCTCCCGAACGAAGCACGAAAGCCGGTCGTTCACCAGTTCTTGAGTGCTTCTCGCGCTGCTTTGATAGTTTCATCAATGTCTTTGAAGGTATGGACCAGCGACACGAAGCAGGCTTCAAACTGTGAAGGCGGAAAGTAAACTCCGCGCTCGAGCATCGCTTGAAAGAATCTGCCGTAACGATCGGTGTCGCTTGCCCGGGCAGTTTGATAGTCGGTCACAGGTGCCGACGTAAAGAACACGGTAAACATAGACCCGACCCGATTAATCCGGACCGCAACGCCCGCGACTTTCGCCACCTCCAGTAACCCTTGTACCAGATGTTCGGTCAGACGCTCCAGCTTTACATAGACCGCACGGCTCTTCAGCGCGGTCAATGTGGCGATGCCTGCAGCCGTCGCCATAGAATTCCCAGCCAGCGTTCCTGCCTGATACACGGGACCTTCCGGCGCAACAAGCTTCATGATCTCGTTGCTTCCGCCATAGGCCCCCACCGGGAGCCCGCCGCCAATGATCTTCCCCAGGCAGGTTAAGTCGGGCTGCACGCGGTAGAGCTGCTGAGCGCCGCCATACGACACGCGAAACCCGGTAATGACCTCGTCAAAGATCAAGAGTGTTCCGTGCTCGCGGGTCAGCTTTCTCAAGCCATGCAGAAAACCCCTTTCGGGCGGGACAACACCCATGTTACCGACAACGGGCTCCACGATAACCGCGGCAATCTCCGCGCGATGCAGATTCAGAGCCCGGTTTACAAGTTCGAGATTATTGAATGGGATCGAAAGTGTTAGAGCCGCGCTCTCCGGCGGCACGCCGGGGCTCTCCGGTAGCCCAAGAGTCGCAACGCCCGAGCCCGCCTTCACCAGAAGGCCGTCGGAATGACCATGATAACATCCATCGAACTTTAGGATTTTGAAGCGCCCGGTAAAGGCGCGCGCGAGCCGGATCGCGCTCATCGTCGCTTCGGTGCCTGAATTGACCAAACGAACCTTCTCTACTGACGGAAAGGCCCGCCGGATTATCTCGGCCAGGAGAACCTCGTTTTCCGTAGAGGCCCCAAAGCTGGTGCCTTTGGGGAGCTGCCGCCTCAGCGCCGCCTGGACAGCTGCAGGAGCATGCCCGAGGATCAGCGGACCCCAGGAACACACGTAGTCGATATACGTCACGCCGTCTTCATCGACCAGGCGGCTGCCTTTTCCGGACCGGATAAACCGAGGCTCCCCACCCACGCTACGGAAGGCTCTCACGGGGCTATTGACCCCTCCAGGAATAACCCGCTGGGCCCTGACAAACAATGCTTTTGAACGCTTGTTCACTCGACCACTCCCGCGACATGCTGAGACGTGTAGACGTGCCTCTCCTCGGTGAGCCCCTGGCTCCTTGATCCGGCTCTGGGATGTCTTTCGACCAACGCACCTGGATTCAAGGGCCGGTACTCCTCCGGTGAGGGAGCTGGACTAGGAAAGGAGCTTTGCCGCTTCTTTAGCGAAATAAGTAAGGATGATATCCGCGCCCGCTCGCCGGATTCCGATCAAGCTCTCGATCATGACGCGAGGAAGTTCAAGCCAGCCGAGTCGTGCGCCCGCCACGAGCGCAGAATACTCCCCCGAAACCTGAAAGGCTGCCAGCGGGTGGGAATAGCGATCCCGGATCAGCCGGATAATGTCCAGGTAGGGTCCCGCAGGTTTGATCAGGAGGATGTCGGCCCCTTCCTCGATGTCCAATTCGACCTCCGTGAGCGCTTCACGCCAATTTGGGGGATTCATCTGGTGGCTACGACGATCGCCGAATGCGGGCGCGGATTCTGCTGCCTCGCGAAACGGCGCGTAATAGGCCGAGGCGTACTTCACGGCGTAGGAAAGAATGGGGATGTTTTTGTGACCGCTTTTCTCGAGTATCGCCCGAATGGCGCCAACGCGCCCGTCCATCATGTCGGAAGGTGCGACAATATCGGCTCCTGCCTTTACGTGCGAGAGCGCCGTCTTGGCCAGAAGGTCGATCGTGGCATCATTACGAATCTCGTTGTTGAGCACGATCCCGCAATGACCGTGGCTGGTGTATTCGCACAGGCAAACGTCGGTAATGACCAGAAAATCTGCGCTCTCGCGCTTGAGGGCCCGGACGGTTTGCTGCACGATGCCATGGTCGTCGTAAGCGGAGGTGGCATGGTCGTCCTTCGTTTCCGGTATTCCGAAAAGGATGATTCCCGCAATCCCGAGCGATTTTACCGCCCGAACTTCCTCAATCAGCAGATCGATAGACCATTGGTAGTTGCCTGGCATCGAGGGAATCTCCTTCTTCACCCCTTCGCCCGGGCAGACGAACATCGGATAGATTAGCTGTTCGGGGGACAAGCGGGTCTCTCGAACCAGTTTTCGGACGAACTCGTTCATCCGAAGCCGCCGGGGCCGCGTGACTGGAAATGTCATGAACCTCCTCTCGCTGGAATGGGGACAACTGGCCAAACAAAACGCGCGATTATACCAATCTTTTCAGTCGGCGGACAGATACGGTTCTTGGCGTTTCTTGGAGTCTTCGAGACTTAGTGAGTTGGTTTTGTCCGCACTTACCACGAAGACGCGAAGACACCAAGGTCTCGGCCCACCATGATACAATGTCGACCAGTGAGTCGCACAAATCCCAAACCTCGTCCGTCTCATCTCGTTTCAGCCCGTCCGCCGCTCGAGATTCAGGTCGAACGAACCATTCTCAAACACCGCATGTTGAAAGGCGGCGAACATGTCCTGGTTGCCGTCTCGGGCGGCGCTGATTCGACCGCGCTCCTGCTGTGCTTGCGTGACCTGACCCGTGGGCTTGGTCTGAAGTTAACTGTGGCCCACCTGAATCACTCCCTTCGGGCAAGAGAGTCGGATGGAGACGAGGCGTTTGTCCAAAAGTTAAGTGGTGAAATCGGAATTCGCTTTATCTCCCGCAAGCTGGATATCAGGAAAAGAGCGGCTGCGGCAGGAAGGAATCTGGAGGACGCCGCGCGAGAGGTTCGCTACTCCTTCTTGCGTCGAACAGCGGAACGGGTGGGCGCAACCAGGATCGCCCTGGGCCACACCCTGAACGATCAGGCTGAGACCGTTCTCATGCGTCTCATCCGGGGAAGCGGTCTCGAGGGGCTATCAGGCATTTATCCTGTTCTGGACAATCTTTTTATCCGCCCCCTCCTGGAATGCTCCAGAAAAGACGTCGTCCAATACCTCGCGGCCCGACAGGCAAGCTACCGGGAAGACTCGAGTAATCAAGATCTCCAATTCCTGAGAAACCGGATTCGAATCGAGCTGATTCCTTACCTTCAGCAGCACTTGAATCCGAAAACAATCGACTCGCTGGCACGGCACGCAGAGATGGCCGCGGAAACCGCGAAGTACCTCGAATCTCAGAGTCTGAGGGTCTTCGAACGGCTCAGGAGGTCCGTTACTGGAGGGCTCTCAATATCCGTTCCCGGACTCATGAGAGTCCACCCGGCCCTTCAAAAACTGGTTTTGCGCCAGGCTTTGAAGGAGTGCCGGAAATCGCTCAAGAGAATTGCAAGCCGTCATATCGACAGTCTCCTGACACTTTGTCGAACAGGACAAAGCGGCAGCCAAATCCAACTCCCTGGAAACTTTGTCGTGGTTCGTCAATTCAGCGACCTTCTATTCCTGGCGCCAGGCACATCGCCCCCGCAACGGAAGTTCGCGTACAAGCTTCGGTGCCCAGGAAAGGTTCGCGTTCCTGAAGCAGGCCTGGATTTTTTCGCCACGGTACGAGCGCGGAATACCCTTGCCGGCCCTCTCCGCTCGACTGGCTCCAGAGTATTCCTTTATGCAAACCCGCTTCCGAAGACATTGACCATCCGTTCGCGCGTTCCCGGCGATCGCTATGGAGGCTCCAATCACAGAAAAGTCAAAAAGATGCTGATCGACGCCCGAATTCCGCTGCGATCACGCTGGTCAATTCCCATGGTGACGGCCGGAGACTCGGTCATCTGGATCCCAGGATTCAAGCCCGCCAAACCCTTTATGCTTCAACAGCAATCTGCCCAATGCCTGGTGCTGGAGGCAAGGTCGCTGGGCGCCGATCAGGCCGAGGCTCACAGCCAGGACAAACCCGCCCGTGCCGGAAGGATGAACTCCCTGGAAACTTAGGGGAAACGAACGCGTCTAATACGTCGTGAGCCGAAACAGGGTCACCTTGCAGGCGTAATGAACTGAGTCCCCTGCGACCACGGCAAAGCGCCGTGAGATCGAAGCATCGTTGAGAAACTGTAATTGAGAGCCCTGGGGGTGTCTGATATAATGCGCGTTGAGCTCGCGGCCCAAACCTTCCATCTCTCCCAAGTCATAAGCTCCCCGTTGAGTCGCAAGGTCAAGAGCCCTGAGACTCCTTTGGAGGTCTAGGTAAAATTGAGCACTAATCTAAAAAATATTCTGGTTTGGTTAGCGGTTGTGGTCTCCCTCGTCTTGCTGTGGCAGGTGTTCTACAACGTCCGCGATGCCAACGTCGAGACCAAGGACTTTACTACCTTCTACAGGGAGATGTCGGAAAAGAAGATCAAGTCAGTCAAGATCATGGGCGAGGATCTTGAGGGCGAAGACGCTAACAATAAGAAATTCAAGACCGTTGTGCCGGCCGACTCGGGTTTCGACCTGGCCAAGGAGCTTCAGGAGCACGGCGTCACGGTAACGCTCGAGAAATCGACCAATTCGTCGTTCATGTACATCTTTCTTTCCTCGTGGCTCCCGTTCATTCTGCTTATCGTCTTCTGGATCTTTCTCATGCGCCAGATGCAGAGCGGAGGAAACAAGGCGCTCTCTTTCGGAAAGAGCCGGGCCCGGCTCATGTCAAGCCAGCAAAAGAAGGTGACTTTCAAGGACGTGGCCGGAGTGGAAGAAGCGAAAGAAGAGCTGACCGAGATCATCGAGTTTCTGAAGGAACCCCAAAGATTCCAGAAGCTCGGCGGCAGGATTCCCAAGGGTGTTCTCTTGATGGGTCCCCCAGGTACCGGAAAGACTCTTCTAGCCCGGGCAATCGCAGGAGAGGCGAACGTTCCCTTCTTCTCCATCAGCGGGTCGGATTTTGTAGAGATGTTCGTTGGAGTCGGAGCCAGCCGCGTGCGGGACCTTTTTGAGCAAGGGAAGAAGAATGCCCCTTGCATTATTTTTATTGACGAGATCGATGCGGTGGGTCGCCATCGCGGAGCAGGGCTGGGCGGGGGTCACGATGAACGCGAGCAGACCCTCAACCAGTTGCTGGTCGAGATGGATGGTTTCGAATCGAATGATGGCGTCATTCTCATTGCAGCAAGCAACCGGCCCGACGTCCTGGATCCAGCGCTTCTCCGCCCGGGCCGATTCGACCGGCAAGTCGTGGTGCCTCTGCCCGACATCCGCGGGCGCGAAGGTATTCTGAAGGTCCACACGCGCAAGATCCCGCTGGCAGAGGACGTAGACATATCGGTCATCGCCCGCGGAACTCCCGGATTTTCCGGCGCCGCTCTTGCCAATCTGGTGAATGAGGCGGCGCTGAATGCAGCGCGGTTTAACCGCAAGCTGGTGGTCATGGCCGACTTCGAGGGGGCCAAAGATAAGGTGCTCATGGGCAAAGAGCGCAAATCGATGGTCATTACCGAAAACGACAAGAAGGTTACGGCTTACCACGAGGCGGGTCACGCCCATGTCGCCTTCCTGGTTCCGGGAAGCGATCCGCTTCACAAGGTCACAATCATCCCGCGAGGAATGGCCTTGGGCCTGACCCAGCAGCTGCCGGAAACCGACAAGCACAACTACACGAAAGAGTTTGTCGAAGGTCAGATCGCCATCTTGATGGGCGGACGATGCGCCGAGAGGATCTTCCTCAACACGGAAACGACTGGGGCCGCCAACGATATTGAAGTCGCGACGGAGCGAGCCCGAAAAATGGTGACGGAGTGGGGGATGAGTCCGGCTATGGGCCCGCTCACCTTCGGCAAGAAAGAGGAGCAGATATTCCTGGGAAGAGAGATCGCGCAACATCGAGACTATAGCGAGGACACCGCTATAAAGATCGACCAGGAAGTGAAGCGCATCGTGCAGGAGGCATATGATCGAGCTTATTCTTTGTTGGAGGCAAACAAAGAGTCGCTGGTCCGCCTGGCCGAGGCGCTCCTCGAGTATGAGACTCTGGATAGCTGGGAGATCGAAGCGATCATCAAAGGACGACCTCTAGAAAGGCAAGACAAGCCGGCGCCATCCGACGTCGACTCCAGCGGGCGCGCGGTCAAGGAAAAAGCCCCGGGCACTCATCCTTCGCTGCCTCAGCTTATCAATCCGAAAGGAAAGCCGGCGCCAGCCTAGGCTTCGTGTCATCGCGTCTTTGTGATGAGGACATGCGAACAAAACTCGACCGCTAAGACGCAAACATCCCAATTCCCCCCCAATCCAAGGCCGTGCGTGTGCTTACGAACCCGTCACCGAATGGTGGTGCGTGACAAAGTTCTCGAGCTGGGCTCGCGAACCTTGATTATGGGGGTGCTCAACGTAACTCCCGACTCTTTCTCCGACGGAGCGCAGTTCCTTGATCCGGCAAAGGCGATTGCCCGAGCCTGGGAAATAGCCGAAGAAGGCGCCGATATCCTGGACATAGGCGGGGAATCGACGCGCCCGGGATCCACCGGGGTGACGGCCGAAGAAGAGCTGCGCCGCGTCTTTCCGGTGCTCGAAGCCCTCGCGGGCTCCTACCCCCTGCCGATGTCCCTCGATACGTCGAAGGCGGAAGTCGCGCGCGCCGGACTCAGGGAAGGCGTTGCCTTGGTGAATGACGTAACCGCTCTGCGCAATAGCCCCGAGATAGCGGAGGAGGTTGCCGCGTCCGGCGCCGGTTTGATCCTGATGCACATGAGAGGCGAGCCCAGCAGTATGCAGCGTCTTCCGGCCAGTCCCGACATTCTCGCCGAAATCGAGTCGTGGGCGGAGCGGGCGGTTGCAACGGCTCAGGCGTCTGGTGTATCCTTTGACAAGATTATTCTTGATCCTGGCATCGGTTTCGGAAAGACCGCACGTCAAAACCTGGGAATCCTGCGCAACCTCGAACGCTTGGCGCAGACGGGCTTGCCTTTACTGGTAGGGACCTCGAGGAAATCCTTCATCGGAGAAATCGTCAACCGTCCTGCCGGACAAAGAGTTTGGGGAACCGCCGGGACCGTTGCCGCTTCTATCTTTTACGGAGCCCATATCGTGCGCGTTCACGATGTGGCTGCCATGCGGGATGTGGCGCGAGTCATAGACGCGTTGGTTGCAGAAGGGACGAAACCGTGACTTCAGTAAGTTCATTTCTGGAATTCCTGCGAATCAACCACTTCTCCCCGCGCGACATCGTTGATATTGCCCTGGTAAGTTACATCATTTACCGGTTTCTTCTGCTCATGCGCGGAACCCGGGGAGCGCAGATGACCCTGGGGATCGTCGTGCTCCTCCTCTTTTACTACGCAACCAGGGCCTGGCACTTGAGCACGGTACAGTGGTTACTTAACAATATCCTGACTTACATCGTCTTCGCCGTCATTGTGCTCTACCAGACTGAGATCCGACGGGGCCTGGTGGGAATCGGAAAGAATCCCTTGCTTGGCAGGCACCGCCGTCGAGAAGGCAAAGAGGGATTTGAAGAGATTATTCTGGCAGCCACAACCCTGGCTTCCAAAAAAATCGGCGCGCTGATTGTTGTTGAGCGAGACATCGGTTTGAGAAACTACGCCGAGAGCGGCATCGCTCTCGACGCGGTCCTGACCTACGACCTCCTGGTAACCATCTTCAGTCCTAATACGCCGCTACACGACGGGGCCGTGATCGTTCAACAAAACCGCATCATAGCCGCAGGATGCTTTCTCCCCCTCACGCTGGATCCGCACCTCAGTAAGGAACTGGGAACCCGACACCGCGCGGCTATCGGCATCACGGAGGAGACTGACTCCGTAACCGTCATTGTTTCGGAAGAGACGGGCATCATCTCTGCCGCGATGGGAGGGAAAATCACGCGGAACCTGGACGGGACAGGGCTGCGAGCGATCCTCCATGCCGCCATGGAAGGACGATCGCAACCGATTCCACACGCCTTGAAGGAGCGCCAGGAAGCTGTATGAAGGCTAAAGACTTCTTCGTCGAGAATTGGGGTCTGAAACTCACGGCGCTCTTCCTGTCCTTCATCCTTTGGCTGATGGTTCACGGGGATCCCGGGACTGAGCGGAATATCATGATCCCGCTGGAAATTCGAATTCCACGCGACATGGTGATAACCAACGAAGACCGGCCAAGCTTCGTCGAGGTCAGTATTCGCGGCCCCCTGGCCAGCGGCGGGTTTGGGCAGCCAAGCCTGCATTTGCCTGCTCGACCTCCCGACGGCGCCCGAGGGGGAGCGCCTGGTTCCTCTTACGCCACAAAACATCCAAACGAGAACCACGGGGTTGGAAATTCTAACCGTGCGACCGTCGCGGATCAGACTGGTCCTGGAACGGGAAGTCTCGAAAGAGGTTCGGATCGAAACCAGTGTCGGAACGCCGGAAACCGGATTCGAAGTCTACGAGGTAAGAGTCTCGCCTTCAACTGCTCTTATCAGAGGGCCGCGGTCACGATTGGATAAGATCAACTCAGTCGCGACGGAGGCCGTATCGTTGCAGGGAGAACAGGGATCGATCCGCAAATTCGTAAACCTCAACATAAAAGACAGCCTGGTGCACAGCGTTCCGGCTGAACCCGTCGAAGTTGAGATCGAGATAGGCCCGCGCCGCAGCCTCCAGACTATCTCGCCGGTTCCCGTTCTTCCCGATGACGCCTCCGTGGTGGTTCGCCCTTCGCGGGTCACGCTTCGGATCCTGGTCCCGGGCACGTTCCGAAGGAGTCTGACGCCGGCCGATTTTTCCGCCACGGTCGCGGTCCGGAACCTGAATCCCACGTTGGAATCCGAAAGAGTCAAGCCTGTGGTGACCTTTACCAATCCCCTCGATCCCGCCATCCGCATCAAAGAAATTGTCCCCGCGCAGGTTACCGTGCACCGAACGGGCAAGAGCTAGCGATGGAGCCACTCTTCGGGACGGATGGAATTCGCGGAGTAGCCGGAGATCCTCCTCTGGACTGCGACACGGTGTACCGCGTCGGCTTCTGTCTCACGGAATACCTGAGAGACCTCGATCGTCGCCCTCGTATCCTGGTTGCGCGCGATACCCGCATCTCGGGACCGTGGCTCGAGGCCGTGCTTAATCGCGCCATTCTCGACGCCGGCGGCGTGACCGAGATGTGCGGCGTGATCTCCACCCCCGCGGTTTCGTTTCTTACGGCGCGCGAAGGGGCGCAGGCCGGAATCATGATCAGTGCATCACACAATCCGTACCAGGACAACGGCATAAAGATTTTTTCTTCAACCGGATTGAAGTTGAACGATGCCGTAGAGGAACATCTCGAACTTAAGATCATTTCCAGCTCGCGGACCTGCCCCCCGGGATTCTCGATTTCCGACCAGTTCACGCCAGAAGTCCTTTCGGACACATTCCCCGCGCAAGGCGAGCTGTACACGCGGCATCTTCGGGAGTGCCTTCCCCGGGATTTCGACCTCAAGGGGATGAGGTTGGTTGTTGACTGCGCGCACGGCGCGCTCTCGCACATCGCTCCAGACTTCCTGAGCGATCTGGGAGCAGGCGTGGACCGCCTTCATTGCGAGCCCAACGGCCGAAACATCAATCTCAACGCCGGAGCTCTCCATCTTGAAAGACTCCGGGAAAAGGTCCGATCGAGCGGGGCCGATCTGGGGATTGCCTTCGACGGTGACGCCGATCGCGTCATGTTCGTCGACAGCCACGGCGATCCAAGAGACGGCGACGATGTGCTTTACCTGCTGGCACGCTATACCGATTTCGGTACTGCTCCGCGCATCGTGGTAAGTACCGTTATGGCAAACCTGGGGCTTGAGCTCGCGCTCAAGGACCTGGGTTTCGGCCTGGCCAGGGCCGCGGTCGGAGATCGATATGTTCTCGAGGAGATGCTGCGGCTGGGCGCCATCGTGGGTGGAGAACAATCCGGTCATATCATTCTCTTGCAGTTGGGGCAAACAGGCGACGGGTTCCTCACCGCGCTCAAGGTGCTGGAGATCATCCGCGAGCGAAATTCCGGACTGCATGAGCTGTGCCGGCCCTTAAAACGCTTTCCCCAGGTCCTCACGAATGTGCCGGTGCGCGAAAGAACCCCCTTCGGAGCAATCCCTGGACTTCAAGACGCCGAGGCGGCACTCAAGGGGAAGCTCGGGTCCCGCTGCCGCATCCTCCTGCGTTACTCCGGCACCGAGAAGATGGCCCGCATAATGGTCGAAGGAGAGGACCGGGCGATCGTGGAAGAGGGAGCTCGATCCCTGGCCGCTGTCTTGCACAAACATGCCAGCCGCTCTCCCGGAACCTCATAACTTTCCTTTGGACTTCGCGTCTTCGTGGTTGCCCTCTGCGGCTGAGTGGTGTTCTTGTCGGCCTGTGAGCCATCTGTTATTCTCAAAAGCTCTCGATGACGAAGGCAAAGATCAAGACTCTTGAAGAGATCACGCATATCCGAGAGCAGCTCCGTCAAGGGGGTCAGAAACTTGTTTTCACCAACGGTTGCTTCGATATCCTGCACGTAGGGCATATCCGTTACCTCAGCCAGGCGCGCGCGTTCGGCGATGTCCTGGTCGTTGCGCTTAACAGCGATCACTCGGTGAGGGAGAACAAAGGCGAGGGGCGTCCCATCGTTCCACAAGACGAGCGCGCCGAAGTGCTCTCCGCCCTTGCCTGCGTCGATTATGTCTTCATTTTCGATGAAGCCACGCCGCAGCACGTCATCGATACCATCGTCCCGGATGTGCTAATCAAAGGGGCCGATTGGGAAATAGGGGAGATCGTCGGACGCGACACCGTTCGAGATGCAGGAGGAATGGTCCGGAACATTCCGCTGACGGAGGGTTCTTCGACGACCGGACTCATCTCACGGGTTCTCAGTCGATTTACGATTTACGATTGACGATTTACGATTTAAGCGAGTCTTTGCACAGTTACTGCCAAGCTACAATCGTCAATCGTAAATCGTCAATCGTCAATCCATAATGACTCACGTAAGAAAATTTCTTGAAGACGCCTTAGGAAGCGACGCCTTCCGGCAACTCTCGACGCAGCTGCGTAACGGCGCGCGCGTAGTGACAATCTCGGGACTCTCGGGGGGGGCCCGGGCTCTCGCCATAGCGGCCGCCATTATCACCGAAGCGCGAACCGCCGCCGTTTTCACGAGTACCAATCTCGAGGCAGAGAACCTTACGCAGGAGCTGCGTCATTTCCTGGAGTTGCTCTCGCCGAATCCCCCGCGCGTCATCCATTTCCCCAGCCTCGAGGTCGATCCCTATCGGGGTCTTTCTCCACATCCCGAGATAGCGGCAGCGCGCGCGCAGGCGCTCTGGCAATTGATTCAGGACGATACGCGGATTCTCGTAGCCTCGGCGCGCGCATTAGCAGTGCGGCTTCACGGCCCACAGCGATTCCTGGTCCACTGTCTGAGTCTTCGAAAGGATGAGGATTCTCCGCCGGAGCAGGTGCGTCAGCATCTTCAAGAAGTCGGTTATGTCGAGGACGATCCTGTCACGGAACCGGGAGAGTTTTCGCTTCGCGGAGGAATTCTGGATGTATTTCCGCCCCAGATGACAAATCCAGTCCGTCTGGAATTCTTTGGAGACCGGCTGGAGTCGCTGCGTACTTTCGATGTCGAGACTCAGCGCTCGATTCAGGGAATCGATAGCGTTCAGATCGTTCCAATGCGGGAGATCTGCCTCAGCCGTGACACGCTGATTCGCTGGGCCAACGAGGTGCCGAACCACTGGAGCAAGCCGTTTCAAGCTCATCTCGAAGAGGAGGTCGCGCTGGCCGGGCAGGGGGAACTCTTTCCGGCCCATGAATTCCTGCTGCCGATGACGGATCCGCTGGACCATTCGATTTTTGACTATCTCGCCGGCGCCCGCCTCATGGTTTGCGACCGTGAGGTAATAGAAGCGACCCTGGCCAAACACAATGCCGAACTCTACGAGCGCTACGTCGATCGCGTGGATGCCCTGAAACCCGTCCTGGCACCGGACCAGATCTACCTGACCGACGAAGAGTTTTCCTCTCGCGTCGAGCGTTTTCCGCGCCTGGAGATCGAAGAACTTGCTGTGGAAAAACATCCGAGCCCGCCGATCTTTCTCTCCTGCCAGACCACGCGCCGATATCACGGCAACATCCGCGAGCTGATCGTCGATCTGGAGAAATTCCGCGAAGCCGGCGACAGAGTGCTTTTCTTGTTTTCCAACCTCGGCCGCGCCGAGAGGGTCAATGACATCCTGAAAGAGTACGACGTTCCATCCCACCTCTGTCGCGGCGACGAGGCAGACGAAAACGTCGTCGAACGATCGATCCTGCTGGGCGCGGGATTCCTTCACGCGGGGTTCTACCTGCCCGCAACCGGTTTCCGCGTGCTCTCCGGCTTCGACGTCTTTGACGAATCTGAAATTGCCGCCGCGCCGCGCCGCTTGAAGGGGGCCCACCGCGGCCTGTTCCTGTCTGATTTTCGCGACCTGAAGCTGGGAGATTATGTTGTGCACCTCGATCACGGTATCGGCCAGTTCCAGGGATTAAGAAACATCGACCTGCAGGAAGGTGCCAAGGAATTCGTGCTCCTGACATACCACGGCGAGGCCAAACTCTATGTCCCGGTAGAGCGGCTGGACCTGATTCAGAAGTACAGCAATGTGGGAGGAGCCCGGCCTGCGCTCGACCGCCTGGGTGGAACCAGTTGGGCCAAAACCAAAACCCGAATCAAAAGCTCGATGCGCGATATGGCCGGCGAATTGCTACGGCTTTATGCCGAGCGCCAGGTCGTCGACGGCTATTCCTTTTCAGTGGATACCGCCTGGCAACAGGAGTTTGAAGACGCCTTCGAGTTTGAGCTCACTCCCGATCAAGTCGATGCGACCGAGGCCGTTAAAAACGACATGGAGGCCCCGAGGCCCATGGACCGCTTGCTGTGCGGTGATGTCGGCTACGGCAAGACCGAGGTTGCCATGCGCTCAGCCTTCAAGGCTGTCATGGATGGAAAGCAGGTCGCCGTTCTGGCCCCTACCACCGTTCTCGCTTTCCAGCACTGCCATACATTCAGCCAGCGCTTCACCGCCTTCCCGGTCCGCATCCAGTTGCTTTCGCGTTTTCGCAGCCCGCGGGAGCAGAAGCAGGTGATCGAAGACCTTGAACTGGGCCGGATCGACATCGTGATTGGAACCCATCGACTGCTCTCCAAGGATGTTGCTTTCAAAGATTTGGGCCTGGTGATCGTAGACGAAGAACAGCGTTTCGGAGTCAGCCACAAAGAGCGGCTCAAAGCGCTCAAGACCAGAGTCGACGTGCTAACTCTGACCGCAACTCCGATACCGCGAACCTTGCACATGGCGCTGCTCGGATTGCGCGACATGTCTACCATCGAAACACCACCGAAAAATCGCCTCGCTATTCAGACGTCGGTCGTGAGATTTAACCCTGACGTTATCCGCTCGGCAATAGAGCTCGAGCTGGCGCGCAGCGGGCAGGTCTATTTCGTGCACAATCGCGTCGAGACCATAGACTCTGCGGCTGCCATGGTGCAGCAGCTCGTTCCTCAGGCGCGGATTGCAGTGGCGCACGGACAGATGTCCGAGAAAGACCTGGAACGAGTCATGCTGCGCTTCGTTCAGGACGAGGTCGACATCCTGGTTGCCACCACGATTATAGAGAACGGGCTGGATATTCCCCGAGTGAACACCATCATCATCAACCGAGCCGATCTCCACGGACTCTCACAGCTCTACCAGCTTCGTGGCCGCGTCGGGCGCAGCGATCGCCGGGCATACGCGTACTTGCTCATCCCATCCGAAGATTTCCTCAGCGGGGTCGCGCGTAAACGGCTCGCAGCCATCCGCGACTTCAGCGATCTAGGCACGGGATTTCGGGTCGCCGCTCTCGATCTCGAGATTCGCGGGGCCGGCAACCTCCTCGGCGGAGAGCAACACGGGCATATCGATGCCGTTGGCTTTGACCTGTATTGCAGCCTGCTGCAACAGACCGTGGAAGAGCTGCAGGGGCAGAAGAGCGCCGACGAAATCTCCACCAGCATCAACCTCAATCTCGATATCCGGATCCCGGAAGACTATGTCGGAGACTCCAGCCAGCGCCTGCGCATGTACAAGCGCATTTCTTCCGCCGCAAACAGCGAGGAACTCGAGAACTTACGACAGGAGATGGTCGACCGCTTCGGAAAGTATCCCGAGCCGGTGGAAAACCTCTTTCGTTACGCGAGGCTGCGCCAGGATGCCCTGGCACTCGAGATCCAGGCCATCGAGAGAAGAAACAATCATGTGTATTTCCGCTTCGTGGACCAATCCAAGGTGAATCCCCAGCAATTGCTGAAACTCGTCACCCGAAACAAACGCGCTACGTTTTCTCCCCAAGGCGTATTGGGTCTCGAGGTGCAGGATCTCTCCTATGCGGCTTTGTTCAAATCTATCCACCAGGTCCTGGACCAGATCCGCGCTTGAAGGAAAGCTTGCGTCTTTGGGGGTCAGGATTGAGTTACTATGGCTTCGCGTTTCTTGGTGTCTTGGAGCCTTCGTGGTTAGTGCGATGATCGCAAAGCCTATTCAAGGGCTGGCGCCGATCCTATTGCTGTTCCTGTCCGGGTGTGGATTTGCGGATCGTGTCAGAAATCTACTCAGCCCCGATGATGACGGGAGTGTCGCAGTACGGGTGGGCCAGAAGAAGTTCAGCAAGGCCGACCTCCAGCGATTCTTTGACACCCGGCTCAGTGACTTCCGGGATCCTGCCTACGCCGACAAGGTGAAATCGAACCTGCTCGACGCTTTCATTGACGAAAAACTTCTGCTTCACCAGGCGGAGCGTTTCAAAATAAATCCGGATCCTCAAATGTTGAAGTCGATGATGGACAGAATCTCTGAAACCAACGTAAACCGGCAGGATGTGGGTCGCGATCCCGAACTGGAGCGAAGTCTGGCGGAGAGCTTGCAAGTGCAACGTTACATTTACAATTTCTTGTTCAAGGACGTTTCCGTCAGCGAAAAAGAGTGTGAGGATTTTTACAAAGAACATCTCGCGGAATACATTCGCAATGATGAGGTGCATCTCCGGGAGATCCTGGTCGACGACCTGAATCAGGCCCAGAAGATCCTGGACGCGCTAAAGGCCGGCCAGAACAAGAACTTTAGCGAGCTCGCCAGGCTTTATTCAAAGGCGCCCGGCGCGGTAGACGGGGGGGAGCTCGGAAGCTTCCAGAGAGGAGACCTTCCCGAAGTCTTCGAGAAAGCCGTGTTTCATCTGGCACCGGCAACGACCAGCAAGATCGTGCGGACCCAGTACGGTTTCCATATCTTTTTGGTCGAGGAGAGGATTCTCGCCCACCAGCAGCACTTTTATGAAGTCAGGGATCAGATTCACGAAAAGCTGCGATTGGAACGCGAGCGCGGTATACTTAAGGCCGAGTTGCAATCATTAATGAACCAAATACCGGTGGAGATCCATCGAGATAAACTGGACTTCAATTATCTTGGAACTCGAGTTTCCACCCGAGGAGGAAATACCCCATGAAGAGATTCGTTATGGGGCAAATCTTGGTCCTTTTGCTGGTGTCGTGGGCTGCGCCGGCCAAGACGGTCGACCGCATCGTTGCTCAGGTCAATGACGACATCATCACTCTTTCGGACCTTAACCGCGAGCTGGTCGAGATTCGCGACCAGTTGAAAACCCAGTTCACAGGCGAGCAGTTGGAGCAGGAGATCAAAAAGGCGGAGCAGGGAGCGCTGGAGAGTCTGATTCAAGAAAAACTGCTGATCCAAAAGGCTAACGAGCTTGGCTTCAGCGCTAACGTCGACGTCCAGGTCTCCGCTTACATTCAGAAGATCATGGCCGATAACAAAATAAAAGACACAGAGGACTTCGAGCGCGCGCTCTCCCAGCAAGGCATGACGCTCCCGGCCTTCCGGGAAAGAATCCGCCGGCAGATCATCATCAACAGCCTGATACAGGAATTCGTTGGCTCCCGCATCACGCTGCTCGCGCCCGAAATCGAGAAGTACTACAAAGACCACGCCCAGGATTTTTCTACTCCGGAAGAAGTGACCCTGAGCGAAATTATCATTCCGATTGAGGGAGACGCTTCGGAAGCCGAAACCAAAGCGAACGAGGTCCGCAAGCGCCTGAGTCAAGGCGAACCCTTCGCCACCCTGGCAAGCCAGTTCTCCAAGGGAATCAGTGCGAGCAAAGGAGGGGGCATCGGGAGCTACGTGACGGCCAAGCTGCACCCCGACATCGCCAAGGCCATTGCCCCGGTGAAGGAGGGAGAAATCACGCCGGTCATGAAGACTAAAGAGGGACTTGTCATCTATCGAGTCGATACGCGCAAGACTGCCAGCGTCCAACCTCTTGAGGAAGTCAAGAAGGAGATTCAAGAGCGAATGTGGAGCCAGAAGTTCAACCCAGAGCTAAAGAGGTTCGTTGCCCAGCTGAAGGAGGACGCGTACATTCAGATCTTCACCGAGACGAAGTAATCTTCCGAAACCGGTTCGACCGGGCGCCGCGCCAGTAAGTAACAATGAAACGAGCCACTCATTTGACCCCTGGGGAATTCGAACTGATGCGAATCCTCTGGAGCCTGGGTGAAGGGAGCGTCAAAGAGATCTGGAAGAAAGTGAACCCGCAGCGCGACCTTGCCTATACGACGGTAATGACGGTTCTGGACAAGATGCGGCGCAAGGGGATTCTGAACCAGCACAAGCGAGGCAAAGCTTACGTGTACACCCCGGCCATCAGGTCGGACGAAGCGCTGGAGGGGGTCATCGGACACATCGTCGAAACCTATTTCAGTGGCTCCAGAGCCGACTTCTTACGATTCGTAAGTAAGAAAGGCTCGCCCCAGGCCGGTTCGGCGGCTCCCAGCGCAGCGGCAGTGGAGATTCCCAACCGCAAGACCGAGGAAGAAGCTCCGATCGAGGAGTTCTTGCTCTAGCTTGAAGTCGTTGTATTGAGGTAGGAGGTTACCAAGCTCGGCTCCCGAATCACGGCCTCATCGCTTCAGAGATCCCTGGCATCGCGGGAAGGGACCGCGAATCCTCCTTGCTAATGTCACCAGTTCGGGACCCGAGCTTGGATCACGGGAAATTACGATTCTATACAATGCATGTCTTGTGCCAGTTGCACGGCTCTTGGAATCGACTTCGCTAAGTCTTTGCCCGCGGGGATCTTCGGATGAAGAGCCAGGTTTTGACTCCGCACCCATTTGATGGCCGAGACAACAATATATTGAATTTTCCGCAGTTTTTTGGAGGTACTCGACGAAGGGAGAAGCGCAAAGCCTTGCGGATTAGACCGTGGACTGAAGTTCCGGTCGCTCTCGAATCCACTGGAGTGCGTGGGTGTGAAGCGTTGGGTTGGCGGCAATGATTCCATGGACGAGTGTTTTCGGTTGATTGAATCGCAGGCTATTGCCTCGAAGATCGGTTACTATGCCGCCCGCCTCGCTCACCAGCAAAGTCCCGGCGCATATGTCCCATTCGTTCTTGGGACGAAAGCTCACCGTGATATCACCCTCCTGTGCCGCCACGAGAGCGAGTTTGTACGCGATGCTCCCGATGGTTTGCACTGTGCCCCACTCGCGCAGCGGATCCAGCAACTTTTGAGTAGCCTCGGAGCGGCTACCGAGGACATGGGCCTGCTGAAGAACGCGGCGTGCCGAGATCTGGAGGCGAGAATTCCCGCGAAACGCCCCATAGCCCGCCTCGGCTGCGAAGAGATCGTCTCGCGCCGGATTGTAAACCACCGCGAGCTTCGGTTTTTCCTGTTCGACCAGAGCAACGGACACCGCAAATTCAGGCAGACCCTGAACAAACTCCTTGGTTCCGTCCATCGGATCAACTACCCATACTCTTTTGCGGTCGAGCCTATCAGGAGAATCGGCTGTCTCTTCCGACAGCCAGCCGTCGTCGGGAAAGGCTCGCGCGATTGCCTCCCGCAGATGTGAGTCCGCAGCTAAATCGGCGGAGGTGACAGGGTTGTTCCGTCCTTTTTCCCGGACCTCGTGCGCGCCTCGAAAATACTTGAGAATCAGCTCACCCGCCGCCTTGACGGTCTTGATGGCAAATTCGAGATCGGAGTTCAAGTCGTGATCAATCCAGAAAAGTCTCTAGGTTGCTTCAGTCTTCGTGGTAGCGGCGCCGGCAACGAAGGATGCGAGGATCCGCCCCGGAAGACACGGCCATGGTTCTACGAGGAGAACCGCCGCGCCAGCCATCCCGCTACTTCTTCGGGATGATAGCCATACGGCCCCGGTTTCCCTTTATAAACTACAGTCCCCTTCTCGTCGACGATGTAAAGCCGCTCCGGCCAGCCGGCGTAGAGCTCATTCGCGCGATTATCCATTCCATCGATCGCAAGCGGGAGCGGATAGTTGAATCGGCTGGTAAAATCCCGAGCGATAGCCACCCTGGCCGCGAGTGATTTGGGCTGCGCATAGCAGACTCCCTGCTTCTCATTGGCCGTCACCTGCCATTCATCCAAAGGATGCGCTTCCTTTATATAGACGGTCAGAAAATTCACCCGGTCCTTGTACTCCTGATAGATTTTCGTGATCTGCTCGACCGAGCGTCGAAAAGGAGGTCAAGTATAGCTTCCGAAAATCAAAACGAGAGGTTTGTTATCGATGTAGGCCTGCAGACTCAGGCGAGTTTCGCCGTCGAGCGCTGTCAAAGCCACGTCGGGGGCTCTGTCTCCGACTTTCAGGTCGCCTTCGACTCGCTGGTCGTAGCGCAAGCGATTAATGATATTCGCGGGGCCCCCCATCCGGTGGATCAATACGCCGCCGATCAGGAGCGCCACCAGCGCCAGAATCAAAGCGACTTTCTTCCACACCTCGCGCCCCTCCCTGAGGAATTGCCCGATTGTAACACGTTTCAAGTTGCTTCGCGTTTCTTGGTGTCAACCTCAAAGACACGAAGACTCAAGAAACGCGGAGAGTCACGGCCATGAATCAGAGTGTTTGGTCCAAACGTGCGGTCAGAAGATGACCCAGCTCAAAAAGCCGACAAAAACCGTTGCGGGTCTTCAAATAATAGTCTGAAGCCTTGTCCTCTTCCTGAAACCGGGAGGCAATTTCCTGAACCTCGCCCTTCAGTTCGCTGTCGGAGAGGATGACAAAGATCTGCATCATCTCAACAGTACGATAAAGACTGTTTAAAAGATGCTCCCAGGGTGTTGTAGCGCGGGCGGCTCCCGCAGCGAATCGTTGTTCGACCTTTCGAATGGAAGGGGTCACACTCTGGCTCTGGTCCGCTGCCAGAGTTATGAGACTCAATAACGGAAAGCAGGCGCGAACCGCCGCGCAAGACCTCTCGATCTGCCCGGACGACTCAATCCTTGCTTTTACTTGCTCGTCCAGCTCTGCCATGAGTTCCTCAGCCTGCTGGCTGCCGCCGGTGAACTGATGACCGAGAGTGTTGAAATGGTTGTACAGCGTAAAGGTAGCAACGAGCATGCAGTCCTCAAAGTCCTGCGCTTTGGATGAACCCTCTTCAAATCCCGCTATTCTTTCGTTAATAAGAGTTTTATACCTGCCTGCGCGGTCGAGTGTTCTTGAGAGCGAACCGAATATCCCGGCGCCATGGTAGGCGGCGACGATGATCTGCCGCTTCACGTCTCCTTCATGATCTGCGTACTGGTCGAGATATTCCCTCCATACCTGCATCAGAGAATTGGGAACAGCACACATGGCTACCTCGTTTCTCCCCCGCGTTGCCGGCAATAAACGAGGAACGGTGGGGGACGCCCACAATTATTGCTATAATGCGCACCCCATGTTCAAGATACGAAACCTGGCAATCGACCCGCCCTTGATTCTGGCCCCTGTAGCCGGACACACGGACACTCTTTTTCGCCAGGCGGTCAAAGGTCTGGGGGGTTGCGGCCTGGTCGTTTCAGAGTTAGTAAGCACCGAAGGAATGACCCGGCACCTGGATCGAACCCTGCACCTTACCCGCTTTGAAGACTCCGAGCGCCCCGTCTCAATTCAGATCTTCGGCTCGGATCCTGTCCGCATGGCGGCGTCCGCCGGGATGGTCCAGGAAATGGGCGCTGATATAGTGGACATAAACCTGGGATGCCCGGTCAAGAAGGTAGTCAAGCAGGGCGGTGGCAGCAATCTCCTTCGAGACCTTCCCCTTCTCGAACGGATCTTCAAAGAGGTGCGAAGGGCTGTCACCATGCCACTTACCGTCAAGATACGGACCGGCTGGGACCGGGCCAGCGTGAACGCCGTCGAGGTCCTGGGTCTGGCTGAAGACTGCGGCGTCGAGGCTCTGGCGATCCATGGAAGGGCTCGTTGCGACATGTTCTCGGGACGGGCTGACTGGTCGGTGATCGCGCGGGTGAAGGAAAAGGCGCGCATTCCGATCATGGGAAACGGAGATGTCTTTTCTCCGGCCGACGCGAAGCGCATGTTTCGCGAAACCGGGGTCGATGGCGTAATGATGGGTCGAGGAGTCCTATCGAATCCCTGGCTGATCCGCCAGTGTTACGACCATCTGAGGGGGAGTGAGTCTGTCCCGGTGACTCTGGAAGAGAAGCGCTCGTTCATCCTCCGTTTCCTCAACCGGGTTTACAACGAAGTGCCCGCGCCGGTTGCCATCGGCAAGATGAAAAAGATGGGAGGCTATCTGTCTAAAGGCATCCCGGGAGGCGCATCCTTGCGTGACAAGATCCATGCCTCGCGCTCTCCCGAGGAACTGCTCGAGGCGGTGAGCGATTTCCTCTCCCGTACCCCGGACCCAGGGGGCGAGACCGAACTGCACGAGGCGCCCGGCTCGGACTTCGAAGAATCCTGCGTCCATTAGCGTTTCTTCGCGTGCCGGAAATCTGTTAGTCAGGGTTCGCGCAGAAACAAGTTCGCATTCTGCCGCAGGCCCCCAGGCCCGCTGCGAGGCGCGAGCGACGATGCGTACCCGCGCGGTACGCGAGGAGCGAGCAACAAAGCCAGCAAGCCTCTCCCGATCCATGTGCGGACGGGCTATCATCCGTCCGGCCTCATGTCAGGAGGATCTTAACTGAACTCCGCCCTTAGAAGCTGTGAAAAAATTCAGCGAACGGTCTCGATTGACCGTGAGCTCTTTGGCTTGTGTGGCGCGGGTCATAGACCCGTGCATTTCACGTCAGCCGATCTGCCGCTTCTTCACGAGGATCGCGTTCAAGAGATCGCAAGAACGCGTACGAACTTACGATGTGCATCCAACGCGCGGGTCTGATGCCCGCGCCACAGACCCAATCAGATCCTCAAACCGTTCCACTCTCTTTCTCTCCCCATCGCTTCGCCTGCCTACTTTCCCCTCAGCACTTTTTACTTTTCACTCTCCACAGGCGGGGCTACTCACTGACGGGCCTTCGGCCCTGGGCTACAACAGAGTCGACTCTCACCGTTCTGCCCAATACGTTACCGTAATTATGGACCAGCCAACTTAGTCGAGGCCAAGAGCTTTGCGCCGCCGGCCGAATACCCAAGCCACGCCGATGCTGATCAAGTACAGAATCACCATCGGACCGGCGTAAATGCATTGAGTGAGTGCGTCAGGCGTGGGAGACAGGAATGCTGCAGCGATAAATATGAGGAGGACGGCGTATTTGAACTTGCGCCAGAGGAACTTGGCGGAGACGAGCCCGAAGATCGAGAGGAACGCCACGATCACAGGCATTTCAAAGATCAGCCCGAATCCCAGAATGATCGTGTTGGTTAAATCAAGGTACTCATTGACGGTAATCATCGGCTGAAATGGATCGCCCCACTTCACCAGGAATCCGTACGCCCTCGGTAGAACAATGTAGAAGGCGAAAGCGCCTCCGCCGACGAACAGAAGCACTGAGGAGACAAGAAAAGGGATGGCAAACTTCTTCTCCTTCCGGTAAAGACCCGGAGAAATAAACTTCCACACTTCGTAGAGAATGAAGGGGCTGGTGAGGAATATTCCGGCGAGTATGGCAACCTTCATATACAGCCGGAATGGATCGGGCAGGCTGGTAAATACCAGCTTCTGCCCCGGAGGGAGAACCGCCATGACCGGTTGCGACATGAAATTGTAAATATTTTGAGCGAAATAGAAGGAGGAGAGAAAACCTACGCCGACGTATATGATGATGCGGAGAAGGCGCTGACGCAGTTCATCGAGGTGCTCGAGGAACGACATCTTGCCGTTTTCAGCTTCGGGTTCCTCCAGACCAGGTTCCGACGGCGCCGGGGTTTCGACATCCTTCATTGAATCTCTTTCGAATCGCCAGCAGGAATCTCTTTCGAATCGACAGGAGTGTCGCTACGGCTCTCGGAGTCGGCCCGCACCTCTTCCTCCAAAGAGCGCTTCCAATCGGAC
Source organism: uncultured Acidobacteriota bacterium (assembly GCA_963827655.1). Taxonomy (GTDB): domain Bacteria; phylum Acidobacteriota; class UBA6911; order UBA6911; family UBA6911; genus CAWHCF01. Next base: position 52,466 of record CAWHCF010000031.1, on the reverse strand, counting down.
GTGTCCTTGAGGATTTCCGCCATATCCTGTTTCTCTTTATCGAGCCGGACCTCGTCTTCCCAGGTCTGTTTTAATTCATTGGAAGCCTTCTTGAACTCCGCCATTCCCCGACCTAGTGATTTTCCAAGATCAGGCAGCTTGCGAGGGCCGAAGATGATGAGGGCCAAAACGAAAATAACGATGATCTCCTGCATTCCCAAGGAGCCCATAACCACTCGCTTTCCAGGTGGACTGTGCAGACCACACAATTTGGCCAAAGTCTAATTTAGGGCTTGGAGGTTGTCAATGCCGTGGAAGCAAGAATCAGCCTCGGGGACGGCATGAACCAAAGCGCGACCATCCGGCCGCGAGGCTATCAGCTTCTGTGCCAGCGGCGACAGCATCTTCTTTGATTTACGTCACCCGCCCCTCGAGTTGGTCATGTTTACCGCTTGTGAGATGGCTCAGATTCCGCGTCAGCAGAAGTTGGTATTGAGGCTCGCTCGCCGATCCCAGCTCGATATGAACAAGTCTCCTCAGCTCTCTGTCGCGGCCGGGCCTTCGGCAATGCTCGACGGGATCGAAACACCTTCCTGACCGTGCCTGACCATACCGCTGTACCTGCGGAACTCCCCCTTCGCTCCGTACAGCACGAGATTCGAAGGCGCGAAGACAAATTGGGTTCGAAGCCCGAAAAAACGCTACGATTGGACCCCTGCAGCCAACGCAAAGGCTCAAGAGTATTTAGCGGGATTTCAGCATTGTCAGGCAATCCGTCGCGTGCTATACTCTGTCGACTTTGTCAAGGGCAATGGAGTTATCCTCTTATGAAACATAGATTTGCCGTTCTGGTTGTCCTCGTCGTGCTGATGTCCTCGCTTGTGAGTGGTTTCATGGGAGGAAGCGCAGCAGCCGGATCTGCGGGATCGTCCCAGGCTACTGACGAACGATTTCCTCCGTGACTTCACGGAAGCCCTGGACGTTATCCAGAAAAACTACGTCGGGAACATAGGTCCCGATAAGCTCGTCTATAGCGCGATCAAGGGAATGCTTCGCGCCCTCGATCCGCACTCCAGTTTCTTCGAGCCCAAAGAGTATTCGCGCCTGCGTGAAGAACAGCACAGCAAGTATTCAGGTCTCGGTATCCGGGTCCGCCCGCTGCTACGCGAGCGCGGTCGGGTCGTGATTGTGGAACCGCCGGCAATCGGCTCTCCTGCCGAGCGGCGCGGGTTACGGGCGGGGGATGTGATCACCCGCATCGAAGGCGAATCGATCGACGACTGGACGTCGGAAGAAGTAGTCGGTAAGCTCCGAGGCCCGCGCGGCACCACGGTCAATATCACGGTAGAGCGCCCAGGCGTTAGCGACCCGCTGCCATTCAAAATTGAACGGGACGAGATTCCGCTGATTACCGTCCCCTATGCTTTCGAGGTCAAGCCGGGGATTGGTTACATAAAACTCGATCGCTTCTCTGAATCGACGTCGGGCGAGTTAGGCGACAAGCTCAAGAAACTCGACGCCAGTAATCTCTCGGGCCTGATTCTCGATCTTCGAGACAACCCGGGAGGACTGCTGAATCAGGCTATCGAAGTGGCTGACTTTTTCTTGCCCAAGACGGATAAAATCGTGTCGACCAAAGGGCGTCTGGAAGGGACCGCCAGAGACTACAAGGCGTCAACTACCGAAGCTCTCCGAGTCCCCATCGTAATCCTGATCAACCGTCATAGCGCCAGCGCCTCGGAGATTGTGGCCGGCGCTTTGCAGGACCACGACCGGGGCGTGATTGTAGGCGAGACGAGCTTCGGCAAAGGGCTCGTGCAGTCTGTCTACAATCTCGAGAACAACACGGGAATGGCTCTAACCACGGCTCATTTCTATACGCCCAGCGGGCGCTTGATTCAGCGAGACTATTCCGGGTCGACATTTGACTACTATTACTTGAGCAACGCCTCAGCGTCCTCCAAACAGCGCGAGACCAAGTTCACCGATAGCGGACGGAAGGTCCTCGGAGGAGGAGGGATTACGCCCGACATCCAGGTGCCGATGCGGGAACTCACTCGCGTGGAAGCGCTTCTTCAAAGTAAAGACATCTTTTTCGAATACGCGCGCCGCCTCACTTCCGGCCAGGTCGCCGCTGCCAGTAATTTCCAGCTTCCTCTGAAAAATGAGGAGGTGAACACTTCGGCCAGCAGGAGCTCCCGGCCCGTTCCCAAGCTCGAAATTACTGACGCCATCATGGACGACTTCAAAGCCTTCCTCCGAGGTCGCCATGTAGAACTCACCGACGAGGAAATCCAGAACAACGTCGATTTCATCAAACGACGCATCAAGCAGGAAGTCTATACGTCTTCCTTCGGCATGCAGGAGGGATTCAAGATCGCCATCCAGGGCGACACGCAGGTAGTCAAAGCCCTCGAAGCACTACCCGAGGCGAAACAACTGATGACCACCGGCCGTCTGACGCCGGCAGCTCAAAATCCAGAACTTAAGTAGGTCCACGTACGCAAACATGAAGAGGCTTTGGCCCGCTCACGCTTTGGTCGTACTATTCTGTCTGTGGTTGCCCGCAAACGCGAGGCCACAGGCTGATAACGGCGATGCCGTAGCCGTACCGGTGTCTGCGTCTGCCGTCGATTTGACCGTGGATGTGGCAAACGTTTCGGTCGAGATGGTGGATTTGATGCGCATCTCGCGAGATGCGCTATCACGAGGGGTCCAGTCTTCTCAAGTCGGGAGAATCGCGGCGGGCGAGGGCAGCTTTCAACAGCGCTGTCGACATGATTCTCAGATCGGAATGGGATCTCGACACGCAGCCGACCCTGAACCACTTCTTTCGCGACCTGATCCAGAAAATCCAGCAAGACGAATCACGCTACCTGCAGCCCAACGAAGTCTTTGGCGAGCAGGTTGAGACCGCCGTAGTCGATGAATTGGAAAAACTCGACCTTATTCCGATCAAGATAGACCCCTCGCTGCGCGACGTCGTGGAAGCCGACCTCGTGAACATGAAGTACGACATTCCCATCATAATGAACGACAAGGTACTTCAGTCCTTGAACTACTGGCTGAATCGAGGGCGGAAGTACTTCGTCGACGGGTTGGTGCGATCCGGCCGTTACGAGGACATGATTCAAAAGATCTTCCGGGAGGAGTCCATACCTCTCGACGTAATGTATCTGGCCCAGGTGGAGAGCCTGTTCAAGACCAACGCTCTTTCGCGCACCAAGAACAAGGGCATCTGGCAGTTCGGTAGAGGGACGGCGATCCGATATGGATTAAAGGTCGACAGCCGCATAGACGAACGGTCCGATCCCGAGAAGTCCACCCGCGCCGCCGCGCGCTACCTGAACGACCTCTACGGGATGTTCAAAGACTGGAATCTCGTGCTGGCGGCCTATAACTGGGGGGAAGGAAATATCCAGCGTCTGATTGATAGAAGCGGCCTGAACGATTTTTGGGACATGATGGATCTTCGGCGCAATTTCCCTCGGGAAACTAAAAATCATGTGCCTTTGATAATGGCCAGCGTCATTCTCGCGCGAAATCCAGAAAAGTACGGATTGCCGGTCGAGCGGGATCAGCCTCTTTCCTACGATCAGTTCACTCTTACGCAACCTATCGACCTGCGCGCCGCCGGCGGCGTCCTTGGGGTCCCCGTCGATACGCTGAAGCAGCTCAATCCGGCCTTGCGTGGTTACGGCACTCCTTCGTATTTTCAATTGAAGGTTCCCGAAGGAACCAGCCCTGATCTATTGCCAAGGTTGGCTCAGCTCCCTCCGCCCAAACCCGAACCGGTGGTGGCGGCGAGAAGGCACAAGGTCCGACCCGGAGAAACTCTGAACAAGATCGCGGCTCGCTATCGTGTTTCGGTCGAAGCTCTCAAGGATGCCAATGATCTCGACTCCGGCAGGCTACGGGGCGGGACCTGGCTGACCATTCCCTCTACTCGAAAGCTCCTCGACTTCGCGCCAGTCTTCGAAACAAAAGCCAGCCGCCTCTACCACCGGGACCAAGAGCGGGCTGAGCTCGCGAAATCGTGCCGCAAAGCCGCCGGCCAGCGGCCCCGGAATCTCGGCCAGTTCCCAGAAAATCTCGCCCAAGAAAAAGCCGGAAGCCCCCATCAAGGTCCAACAAGCGGCTACGAGATAATCCCTCTTTAACCAGAATCCTTCGATTTGAGAACTTTTCAAGGGAAAGATTCGTAAAAGATACAGATATGGTGATGGTCGGCTGGCAATTCGCTGTGGTTTCCCTCTTTCTTCGTGGTGACGAGACCCCGAACCGCACCGTCGAGGTGGTCCCGTAATGAGCGCGGTTTTCTCCGAGATCGAATTACCTGGGGCGCACGCTGTGCCGGTGAAGGCATCCAGGCAACGTTCCCGCGCTGCTTTCGGGGAAGCGGCGAGCATTGCCGTGGACTCGATCTGGTCGCACAAGATGCGCTCGATCCTTACCCTCGTGGGAATCATCATCGGAGTGGCATCCGTAGTCATCGTGGGAGGCGCGATCGAGGGGCTCGGGACCTACATCACCGATCGGATGACCAGCACGTTCGGTAGCAATACTTTCATGGTCTCGCGCATTGCCCGCCAGCACGTGTCGGAGGAAGAGTGGGAGAAACTCAGCAAGCGCAAGCGTCTCAACGCCGATGATATGCGGGCCATTGAAGAACGCTGCGCGGATTGTGAAGCATTGAGCACAAATCTCCGGTGGCGCGACGACGCCAAGTCCGGAAACCGCACCTTCTATGATGCCAACATAAATGGTGTAACCTCCGACCTTCCCCGGATTCAGCAATTGGACATCGCCGAAGGGCGCTTCCTGTCCAGTTTCGACGTCGACCACGCGCGGCCGGTAGCGGTGATCGGAGCGGAGATTCGAGAGGAGTTTTTCGCCTCGGTCGAGCCTCTGGGCAAAGAAATCAAAGTTGGCGGAGACTCGTTCTTCATCATCGGTGTCGAGAAGCGTAACGGGACCTTCTTCGGTCAATCGTTGGACAACTCGATTTACATCCCCTATACGAGTTTCCTTAAGAAATATGGGAGTCGCCAGTCCATCTCGGTGCGGATCAAGGCCCCGTCCGCCGAGGCCATGCAATCGACCCAGGACGATGTACGGCTCATCATGAGGTCGCGGCACAATCTGCGACCGAAGGAGGAAGACGACTTCGATATTCTGGCGAGCTCGACGATTCAGGAGAACATCGGCAAATTTACCGGTGCCATTGCCGCGGTGGTCACCCCGATAACACTGATCTCCCTCATTGTCGGGGGAATCGTCATCATGAACATCATGCTGGTGACAGTGACCGAACGGACCAGGGAGATCGGCTTGCGCAAATCCGTCGGCGCCCGGCGCAAGGACATTCTGCTTCAATTCCTGGTGGAATCGTCGCTTCTGGCCGCTTTCGGTGGACTCTTCGGATTACTGCTGGCCTACGCGATCAGCTTCATCATACGACGTACCACACCGATCCCCATGGATATCACGGCCGGGTATATTCTGCTGGCTCTCGTCGCCTCGGGCGGAATCGGGCTCCTGTTCGGCATTTACCCAGCTTACAAGGCGTCGAAGCTCGACCCGATCGTCGCCCTGTCTCGAGAATAATCGGATGAAGAGCATTCAATATCGCGAAAACGTGGGAATGGCCATGCAAACCTTGATGGCCCACAAATTCCGCTCATTCCTGACGGTTCTCGGCATCATCATCGGAGTGGTGACCGTTATCGTGATCGCGTCGATTCTGACCGGTCTGCGGCAGAACGTCATCACTTTTGTCGAGGAGTACGGAACCGAAAACATTTTCGCCTTCCATCTCAACACAGGTCCTCAATTCGGCCGCCGTCCGCGGGAAGAATGGCTGCGAAAACCGCTCAGCGTCGAAGACGCGCGCGCCATTCGTGAACAATGCCCCTCCGTACGCGATGTGACCTGGGAAGGCTTTCCCTGGGAAACGCGGGTGAAGGTAAGGCACCAGAATAATATCCTTCGAAACTTCCAGTTTCGCGGCGTTCCAGCCAACTACCCCTCCATCGCGAACTTGACTCCGGCCGAGGGACGGTTTTTCACTGAAATAGAGGATCAGCACCGGATGAAAGTCTGCACGCTCGGCGCCGACGCCTCTAAGACGCTTTTCCCTAACTCCGATCCCATAGGAAAGATGATTCTGATAAACGGAATGCCCTTCACCGTCGTGGGAATAATGGAGAAACGGAAGGGCGGCTTCATGGGAGAGAACGAACAGGATAACTCCGTCAACATCCCTTACGGGTCCTTTCACAAGATGTTGCCCTGGGAAGACAAACACTTTCTCTTGATCCAGGCCCATTCGGGAAAACTCCAGAAGGCCTTAGACGAAGTGGAAGGACTCCTGCGCATACGCCGCAATGTAAAGCCTAGCGAACCCCGCAATTTCGATCTTTCGACCGCCGATCGCGTCATCCAGCAGTTCGATTCCATCACGGCCGCCGTTGGCCTCATTGCCATCGCCATATCGAGCATCGGCCTTCTGGTCGGCGGGATCGGCGTCATGAACATCATGCTCGTTTCGGTAACGGAAAGGACCCGGGAGATCGGCGTTCGGAAAGCTATCGGCGCAACCCGGCGTGATATCGTCTTCCAGTTTCTCTTCGAAGCCATGACTCTCACAGGCGTGGGCGGGGTCTTCGGAATCGTCCTGGCCATCGGCATAAGTTATGTAGTCATCGCGCTGGTTCCCTCCTTACCGGCGAGCATCCCCACCTGGGCTGTCGTCACTGGTTTCGTGGTCTCCGTCACCATAGGTCTCACCTTCGGGGTATGGCCTGCGCGCAAGGCGGCCCGTCTCGATCCGATCGAATCACTCCGCTACGAATAAGCCACATTCTTGGTGTTTCTTCGTGTCTTTGTGTCCTCGTGGTATTTGTTTGGCAGCTCTAACCACGAAGTCACGAAGAAACACTAAGAGCACTTCGATTCTTGTGTAAGATACTCGTCCATGGCAGAGAAAGGGGTCTCACACGCGGCTGGTGGAGAGGAAGGCCCGGTCCCCCGGTACTGGCTCGGCGCAGCCGCCATCATCGGCTGCGCGGTCGCGCTCTCTCTGAGCGGGAAGCTGGGCTGGCAGCACCTGAGCCTGCTAGTCCTTCTCTGGACTTGCCTGGCGCCACAAGAAGGACCACGTCGCTTTATGCGCGACTGGTGGCCGATGGTGTCCTTCTGGCTCGCGTACGACATGATGCGCATCTTCTCGGCGAGCCTTTTCCCGCGCGTGGCCGTGGATCCCCCGCTCCGGCTGGAATCGCGCTTGTTTCTGGCTCCCGACGGGACCCTGTGGCCGTTCTATTTCACTCGTTGGATGTCGCGTCATGCCGGCGAATTCTACCCCAGGGTCCTATCCGGATTTTGCAATGCGGTTTATCTGTCCCACCTTTTCGGGATCCCCGTCATTCTTCTGGTCCTGTGGCTCAGACGGTCTCAGCTGCTCTTCCGACGGCTGGTCTGGTCCCTCACGCTCTTGCATGCTTTGTCGCTTGCGATCTACCTGCTGTACCCCGCAGCTCCTCCATGGTGGGTATACGAAAATGGATCGCTGCAGCCTTCGGCGCAACATTCGATGCCATCGGGTTATGCTCGCGGCTCACCGCTCTCCGGACTCTTCGATTTGAGCCCGAACCGGTTCGCGGCGATCCCCTCGCTGCACGCGGCGTATCCGCTATTGCTGACGCTGGTTCTGGTCCTGCATGGCTCCAAACCGCGCTGGATTGCCCTGGCAGCCGTTTATACAGCGAGCATGTGGTTTGCGTGCGTCTTTCTCAATCAACACTACATCATTGACCTTGTCATCGGGGCCGGACTGGTTTTCCCGGCTTTATTAGTAGCCGCACGCATCAAATCCTTGGGTTCATAGCGTCTCGCGCGATTAGGCAAGTTATGAGGACCGCACCGGGTCGCAGCCAGCCACCTGAATCTACGAGGTCCGGACGGCAGTGCCGCTGGCAGTAACCATGAGCATGCCGTTGTCCTTGCCGAGCACCTCGTAGTCCAGATCGACGCCGACGACGGCGTTGGCTCCGCGCTGTTCTGCGGCCGATTCCATTTCTTTCAAGGCGATTTCGCGGGCCTGATTCAGCACCTTCTGATAGGCTCCGGCCCGGCCGCCCACGACGTCCCGGACGAATGCAAGGACATCGCGAAAGAAGTTAGCGCCCAGGATCGCTTCCCCGGTAACGATTCCGAGATACTGGGTAATTTGTTTCCCCTCGATCGACTGTGTAGTGGTGCTTAACATAGATCCTCCACAAAAGGCCTGTATTACAAAGGCGCCGGTGATTTATTCATTCGTCCTCACAGAGAGGGAGTCCGGCTCCTCATGGACCAGGCCCAATCGTTTTGCTGCCCGGTGCAAATCGAACCGGTTATAATCGACTATTCACAGCGAAGGAGAACGACAATGAGCACGATCGCGAGACGTCAATTTTTGACCCGGTCGAGTTCGGCCGCGGTGGGGGCCCTGTTTATCCGCCCCTCCAGTGTCGCAAACGCTTCACCGGCAGTCGCAGCCCCCGGATCTATGAGGAAGGCCGCCTGTATCGGGGTCTTTCCCCGGAACGTGAGCGTGCTGGAAAGATTCAAACTGGCTCGAGAAGCCGGCTTTGAGGGCATCGAGCCCAATACAATCACAAGCTCTGAGGAGTTGCAGGAATACAAGGAAGCCTCCCGAAGCACCGGTGTCCGGATTCATTCGATCATGAACGCCGATCACTGGCGGTACCCGCTGACCGACAGCGACCCTGAAGTGGTCAAAAAGTGTATCGAGGGAATCAAGACCTCGCTGAAGAATGCGCACGAACTGGGAGCCGATACCGTATTGTTAGTGCCCGGCGTCGTCACCTCCGACGTTCGGTACATCGACGTGTACAAGCGATCTCAGCAGCAGATCCGAGAGCTGGCGCCGCTAGCCCGCGAGCTGAAGGTGATCATCGCGATCGAAAATGTGGGAAATCGCTTCCTGCTCAGTCCGCTCGAATTCGTGCGCTACATTGACGAATTCGAGAGCCCGTACGTCAAGGCGTATTTCGATATCGGCAACGTCGTGTCGACCGGCTACCCTCAGGATTGGATCCGGACCATAGGAAACAGGCTCGTCAAAGTTCACATCAAGCGCTTTGAACCGGGCGTGGACCATCCAAAGTTCGATCCCAAGGACAGGCGCGGCCAGGGTATCGACTGGCCCGACGTTCGCAAGGCGCTGCGCGAGATCGATTACGGAGGCTGGGTTTCGGCGGAAGTACGCAGCGGTGACGAGAGTTATATCAAAGAGGTCAGCCTTCGCATGGACAGGATCTTCTCGGGCGAGAATCCTTCCTGAGGGCAGCACGACGCCAGCCGAATTGTGAAATTTCGATTCCTGAGCCTGAGGAGTTTTGCGATGGGAATGAAGGGTACTCGCTGGGCGCGCGTTCCATGTTTCATTGGGCTTTCGATGGTATTGCTGATCGTCCTCCAGTCCGCCAGGGTCGAAAGCCAGCAGCCTGCGCCAGGCGCCGCAAGCAAGCGCGCGCCGGATCTGACGCTCCAGGAATACCGGCCCAGGTCCATGATGGTTGCAGAGTATCATGTGCCGCAGAAGGCCAAGTATCCTGTCATCGACGTGCACAACCATCTCGGCACTGCCGGTGGTCCGAGGGCTTCGGATCCTGCCGCGTTCATCAAGGAGATGAATGCGGCTGGGGTGGCCCAGGTGGTCAACCTTGATGGGGGATGGGGCGACACGCTGAAAGCGACGATCGAAAAGTTCGAGAAGGCGTTCCCGAACCGGTTCCTGACCTACGCTCGAGTGGACTGGAGCAAGATTGATGATCCTGATTTCGGAATCAAGGCGGCAGCGCAACTGGAGGCGGACGTAAAAGCAGGGGCGCACGGTCTGAAGATAGCCAAGTCTCTTGGACTCCAGACCAGGTACAAGGATGGCAGGTTCGTTCCGGTCGACGACCCGAGGCTCGATCCCATCTGGGCTAAATGCGGCCAGTTAAAAATCCCGGTTGAGGTCCATGTAGGGGATCCGGCCGCTTTCTTCACGCCGCTCGACCGGTTCAACGAGCGATACGAAGAGCTGCAGGACCATCTGAACTGGCTCTTCTATCCCAACTTCCCATCCCTCCAGACCATCCTGACCCAGTTCATGAACGTGGTCGCCAGGCATCGGAACACGACCTTCATCGGCGCCCACATGGGCTGCTACGCCGAGAATCTCAAATGGGTAGGAGAGCAACTGGACAAATACCCGAACTTCTACGTGGACATCGACGCCAGGCTGAGCGAGCTGGGCCGCCAGCCCTATACGGCGCGCAAGCTCATCATCAAGTACCAGGACCGTGTCCTGTTCGGAACGGACACCCGGCCTGATGCCGAGGCATACCGCGTCCACTGGCAATTCCTGGAGACCGAAGACGAGTACTTCGACGTATCAAAGAGCCATCACTTTCAGGGCAGGTGGATGGTGACGGCGCTGAACCTCCCCGACGCGGTTCTCGAGAAGGTGTATTACAAGAATGCGGTCAAGCTGATTCCCGGCGCCGGAACCAAGTTCTGAGCCGAATTCACTTCATCAGATCCTCGAAGCCGACCGCCTCGCCCTGGAACTGCGCGGCAAGCGCCTGTGTCCTCGACTTGTCGGCAAAGGCCGCGATACCGGTGCCACCCGGTGTGTTCAGGTTCTTGGAGCGCAGGTACGACATGTCTTCGGCCTTCATCCAGTTTTTCTTGTCGTGATCGACCGTGAAGAACGCAGCAATCGCGTTCCTGTTCCCCTTCTTGCTGTGCTCGATCATGCAACCGATGTCGTCGAACTTGCGCACGAAACCGTCTTTGGTGATGAATTCGGCCGCAAAGCGCATGTCGGCGATCGGCTTCTTGCAAAACGTGCAGGTGTCTCCTTCGGCTATCTCAACCGGTTTGGGCGGCGCTGCGCTGGAGCAAGCGCCGAGAAAAACCAGCACGGCAAAAGTCAGTGTGGGACGATTCCAGTTCAGTCGGCGAGCGAAACGATAAGTCATGGCAGCACCTCCTTGCCCAGTATAAGACGAGTCGAGCGAATAACGCCGATCTGTTTGAGGTGAATGTCGAATATCCGGGTGTTTCTTCGTGTCGAGGACCATTGGAGAGAGGCCGTGGACGCCTACGCTCGCTTCGGGAGGGGCCGGCACCGAGCGGCACTGAATTTCGGGGACTGTCTGACGTATGCGGTCGCCAAGCTTGCGGGACAGCCACTACTGTGTTTGGGCGACGATTTTGCGAAAACCGACCTGCCATTGGCGTAGTTCTAACTGCATTTCTTGCTGCTTCGGCTTTAGTTCGCATTCTGTCGCAGGAACCCAGCCTCCATCTGGTTCTGAGGCCCGAAGCGCCGATGCGAAAATAGCCCCGGTACGTGAGGCCCGAGGTCTCCAGAGCCAGTAGACATGCGAGCCGCAGCCGAAGGGGCGGCACAAATCCTCGTGCGACTTGGCTCTTGCGAACCGACCCTTTCATGGCTCCATTGTCTTTGACCGCCTGACACTCGCGCTCACGCCTGTGAAGCTACTTCTCGTGCGCGAGCCCCTTCGGGAAGCTGGGTCAAGTTGCTCTTCGATAGCTAGTCTTCGCGACAGAATTCTTAGTTCGTTACTGCCTGGCTCCTTTGAAATTGGGAAACGTCTTAGACGTCCCCAATTTGTTACCGCCTCGAATCGCGGCGACGAAGTGGATCTCGCTCCGGGGCGCGACCCGCTCTAACAGACCGAGCGGGCTTATTTCGCCGTCGATGGCCACCGAGATGTTGGGGCGCAGATGGTCTCCTTCGAGGACACGCTCTTTGAGGCCGGGGAAAGAGCGCTCGAGATTGTCGATGATTTCGCGCACCGACGCTCCATCGACTTCGAGCTCGCGCCTCCCTCCTGTCAGATCCTGGAGCAGGGACGGTATGTAAACGGTAGGCATGCAATCATGCGCGCTTGTTCCAGGTGGCCTCCATGACAGCCACCGGGTTCATCGGCAAACGGTTCATCCGGACCCCGGCGGCGTGATAGATGGCGTTTGCGATCGCAGCTGGAGGCGGGACGATGTTGGCTTCTCCGACTCCGCGGGCGCCGAAGGGATGCCCCGGATTCGGGACCTCAACGATTACGGTGTCGATCATAGGGACGTCGAGGCTGGTGGGCATGCGGTAATCGAGCAGACTCGAGTTCATCATCATGCCTTCGGCGTTCATGTAGTATTCCTCATTCAGGGCCCAGCCGATCCCCTGTACGCTGCCTCCCTGCATCTGCCCCTCGACATAGCTGGGGTGAATCGCCTTTCCGGCGTCCTGGACGGCTGTGAACCGAAGTATCGTCACCTTGCCGGTCTCAGGATCCAGTTCTACATCCACGATATTTCCCGCGAACGAGCCCCCGACTCCCCGCGCGTTGACGGTCGCGCGGCCCACGAGCGGACCGCCGGCCGAGCTCAATTGAGCCGCCAGCTCGCCAAACGTGAGCTGCAACTGCGGCTTGCCCTTGGACCGGAACACACCGGATTCCGCCTCGACCGACTCCACGTCTACTTCCCAGATGCGCGCGGCGCGCTCGCGCATCTGACGGACGACGTCGCGAGCAGCCTCGATGGCGGCCAACCCGGTGGCAAAAGTGGTACGGCTGCCGCCGGTCACCGACGTGTAGCCTACGGAATCGGTGTCGACCACCGTGGGCCGGACGTCTTCGGCCCGGATTCCCAGCACTTCGGCGGCCTGCATCGCCACAGAAGTGCGGGTCCCGCCGATGTCCGTCGACCCTTCGACCAGGTTCACGGTGCCGTCGGCATTGACGCTGATGGTGCAACTCGATTCCAGACCGACGTTGAACCAGAACCCCACGGCCACTCCCCGTCCGCGGTTGGGTCCCGCGAGAGGGGCCGCGTAATGAGGGTGATTCCGGATCGCCTCGAGGACCTCGACACAGCCGATGCGGCGGTACTTCGGCCCATCGGCCCGGCGCGTTCCTTCACGAGCGGCGTTGCGCAGCCGGAATTCGATCGGGTCCAGCGCGAGTTTTTCGGCGATTTCGTCGACTACACTCTCGGTCGCGAATGCGGCGTTGGTGGCGCCCGGGGCGCGATAGGCCGCCGTGCTCGGCTTGTTCACCACCACGTCGTATCCGTCAATCTGAACGTTGGCCAGATCGTAGGCCGCGAATACGCACATCGCACCAGGCCCCACCATCGAACCCGGATAGGCGCCGGCCTCATACGCGAGATAGGCCTGCGCGGCCGAGATCTTTCCGTCCCGAGTTGCACCCATTTTGACTCGGATGAAGGAACCCGGGGTCGGACCGGTCCCCTCGAAGACGTCCTTGCGCGACATGACCAGCTTGACCGGCCTTCCCGTCTTCTTCGAAAGCAGCGCCGCCACGGGTTCGAGGTACACGTTGATCTTCCCGCCGAATCCGCCGCCAATCTCCGTCGGCGTTACCTTCACCTGCGAGACCGGGAGACCGAGAATGCAGGCGGTCGCGTCCCGCACGGTGAACGCCCCCTGAGTGCTGCACCAGATATGGACTCGACCATCCTGATTCCACAAGGCGGTGGCGTTGTGGGGTTCGATATAACCCTGGTGCACGGTTGCGGTGTGGAATTCACGCTCGACGATAATGTCCGCCTGGGAGAAACCCTGCTCGACGTTCCCCAGTTCGTGACGGATGTGTACGGCGATGTTGCTGGCCCTTTCCGTCTGCTGGCCGAACTCTTCGGTTCTCAGGTCCTCGTGCAGAAGAGGGGCGCCGTCGTTCATCGCCTCCGGCGCCGTGAGGGCGCAAGGGAGTACCTCGTAATCGACCTCGATGAGGCGTGCGGCCTCTTCGGCGATGTGAGGGCTCGTCGCCGCGACCGCAGCGACCGCATGCCCCCGGTACAGAGCCTTGCCGGCGGCCAGGATGTTTCCGCGGATGTACTTCAGCGGCGTCTCGCCCTCTCCCAGGTCTACCATGCGATCGCCTGATTCCGGAAGCTCGCGGGCGGTTATGATTGCCTTCACACCCGGCAGCGACTCGGCCCTGCGGGTGTCAATCGACCGGATGCGTGCGTGCGCATGGGGGCTGCGCAGGATCGCGCCGTACAGAAGGCCCGCCATGGTGACGTCCGCGCCATAGAGCGCCCGGCCCGTGACCTTGTCGGTCCCGTCATGGCGCACTGGACGTGTCCCGATAACCTTGAATTGTTGACGTGGCGGCGCCGTTTTCGTTTCAGTCGTCATGTCCTACCTTCCTGGGATTTTGTCGCCGCGGTCTGCACCGCTCTTACGATCTTGTCATAGCCGGTACAGCGGCAGAGGTTGTTGGCAAGCCACAAGCGGATCTCGTGTTCGGAAGGATTCGCCTTCTCATCCAGGAGAGCTTTCGCGGCCACGATGAACCCCGGCGTGCAGATGCCGCACTGTAGGGCGGCTCCTTCCAGGAACGCTTCCTGGATCGGATTCAGCCGGCCGTCACTGGCAATGCCCTCGACGGTGGTGACGCGGCTTCCTTCAGCCTCGACGCCGAGCACGAGGCAGGAGGTCACTATCCTGCCGTCGAGCAGAACCGTGCAGGCGCCGCAGTTCCCATCGTTGCAGCCTTCCTTGGTTCCGGTCAAACCAACGACGTCGCGGAGGCATTCGAGGAGGCTCTGCCGAGGTTCGCACAGGAACTCGACCTCCTCTCCATTGATGATGGTTCGCACCTGGGTCTTGAAGGGCATCTTAACGGGCCTCCCTCGCCCGCTGGATCGCGGCATGCAAAGCGCGCCGCACCAGCACGGCGCACAAATGCCGGCGGTAGTCCGCGGTGCCGCGCATGTCGGTGATTGGCTTGGCCGCTTGTTGGGCAATCTCGGCGGCGCGCTGAATGGCATCGGCGCCTGCCGCGCTGCCGGCCAGTGACTCCCCGGCTTCACGCACGAAAAGAGGCGTGGGCGCGACCGAGGCCAGGGCAACGCGAGCTGAACGAATGACGCCGTCGTCGATTACGACATCGACTCCGGCGCCGGCTACCGCAATGTCCATCTCGTTCCGCGGAATAAAGCGAATATAACAGGCTCCCTCGCCCCGCGCGGGCGAAGGAAAAAGAAGTGACACGAGCAGTTCTCCCGGCTTCAGAATGGTGCGGCCCGGAGCGGTGCAGAACTCCTCGACCGGGACCTCCCGTTCGCCGGCGACTCCTGCAATGCGGCATCGCGCCCGGAGGGCGATCAACAGCGGAACCGAATCGGCGCTCGGCGCCGCATTGCACAGATTTCCTCCGATCGAGGCGCGGCCCTGGATCTGCGTTCCGCCGATGATCGATGCCACTTCCGCGAGAGCGGGATACTTTTCCCTCAGCGAGGAGTTGCCATAGATCTGATAGCAGGGGACCGCCGCTCCCAGCGCGAGCCCCTTCTCCGGATTGTAGTTGATCTCGTTCATCTCGCGGACGCGCTTGACGTCGACCACGAGATCCGCCTGCTTCCGATCCGCCCTCAATTGCACGAGCAGGTCCGTGCCTCCGGCGAGCACACGCGCCTTCTCGCCTGCGCCCGACAGCAGCTGCACGGCCTCTCCGATCGAATAGGGCCTGGCATAGTCAAACCACTTCATTGGCGATCTCCTCGAAGGATTTCAAGGATAACATGATTTGTGTTTCTTCGCGTCTTCGTGTCTCTGTAGTTAATGCTTGTCCGATCAGAACAGGTCTCCAACCTCCATCGTCAGGTCTCTCTCCGGGCTGCTACCGCGCTCGCGTAACACGAGCTTGCCGTTCTTATAAATAACTGCCGCCACTCCCTTGTAATCCTGCCGGATCTTGAACAGGAAAACCGCGTAAGATTTCTTCACGGTCTCATTGGCGTCCAAATGGCCGTAAATCGGCCTGCCGAAAATGCGGCCCTTGGCTACTAAAACCCCGAAGGGCTGATGCAATCCCGTAGTTCCGAATTCCAGCCCCCGCGCCAGGGGTCTGCCGTTCTCGACGTGTCGCCAGACATTGAACCAGGGGTATTCCTCATTCCTCCAGATGTATCCAATGAGCAGGCCCTTTGCGGCGTTGCTTGCCGTGGCCCAGCCGTTCTCCTCATCTACGGTGAAGGACACTACATTGGGAATCGAATCATCTCCCAGTCGCCGGAGGTCCACCGTCTCGCTTTCCTTAAGGGCTTGAGGCCAGTACACCGCCGGTTCCTCCGGATTGGGCAATGGAGAACTCTGCATGAACCCTTTGCGCGCGTTAGAGTCGACCAGCGTGGTTTCATCCAGAAAAGGTGGACCGATCGTCGGGTGCTGCACCATGTTGTAGAGGCGGCCCAGTTTATTCCGGTTAGTCACGGTCTCCGACACCGCAAGGACTGCCTCCTTCTCCCGCAGGGTGACGCGCCGCTTTACCTCCAGGCCGGCGATCGGTAGAACCGCGGCCATCTCGGCGTGTATCGCTCCATCGCCCTTTGCGCTATCACTCACGACTTTCCACACAACGTGAGCCGCCTCGCCATGAAAAGGCATGCCATTGTTCTTTTCGGCTTCCGAAGGCGCCCCCCAACGGTCGAGACAAAGGAAGTGACCCATCGGACGAGGTGCCGTCTGCTCTCCCTTTTCTCCCCACACCAGAGGATTCAATTTCTGATCCTGGAACTGGAAACTCACAATCGATCCCCCTGCGATGTCGACCACGACCTGCGCGGCCCTTCCATCGAGAACCAGAGAACGCCGACCCTTCACCAAAGTCTCTGGGTTAGCTGTGATGGTTACGAGCGACAGCGTCAACAAAAGGTTTAGTGTGTTTTTCATGGTTGATTCGGCCCGTCGATTGAGGTCATACACGATTTAGGAAATAACATCCTATCGGATAGGGCCTTCGATGCCAACAGGAAGGGTGTCAGGGTTCGGTTTTGCGTCTTAGGGTTCGCGCAGAAATAAGTTCGCATTCTGCTGCAGGGCCCCAGGCCCGCTGGCGAGGCGCGAGCGACGATGCGTACCCGGGGTGGTACGTGAGGAGCGAGCAACAAAGCCAGCGGGTCTGCGGGCCGCAGCCCGAAGGGGCGCGATTCTGAGCGTCCGCTGCTAACAGAAACCGGTTCATAATTGACCACCGACTCTCGCGCCAGAATGTGAAGTTATTTCTGCGCGAGCCCTTGGCGGCTTTCTTTACGAGCAGTAACCACCAAGGCTCACGCTCTGGTTCAGACGTCCAGCCATGCGGGACGACCCTGAGGATGAAGGCGCCTCTGGCCGTTTCGTTGATTTGCAGTGGCCGGGGTGGTAGGCTGAAAAAGCCATGAAACAGGCGAATATCAAATTCACTTACCAGGATTATCTGCTCTTGTCCGATGAAAAAAGGTACGAGATTCTTGAGGGAGATCTGTGCATGGTTCCGGCGCCAGATGTCTACCATCAACGAGTTTCCCGAAGACTCGAAGTGGCCTTGATCGAGCATGTCGAGCGGTACGATCTTGGCGAGATATTGGATGCTCCTTGCGATGTCGTGCTGTCTCAGGAAAACGTAGTCCAGCCCGATATTCTCTTTATTTCAAAAGATCGGCTAGGAATCATCGGAAAGACCAATATCCAGGGACCGCCCGACCTTGTGATTGAAATCGTCTCCGAGTCGACGCGATCGAAAGATGCTGATATCAAGCGGAAGCTGTATGCGAAATATGGAGTTCGAGAATACTGGATCGTGGATCCAGCGGCCAAAACCGTGGAAATCCTGACCTGGAGCGAGACCGGCTACGTTTCTGCCGGTGTCTACCCTCAGACCGCCACTCTTTCCTCCCCTGAGTTGCCAAACCTGAAGTTGTCCCTGAGCCGAATATTCTGATCAGTGAAATCGAAGAGCATGCCGCCCCTGCCTCCTGGGAGTCGCTGAAAAGAGCAAACCAAAAGCGATCTCCCGCTCGCTCGGGACCCCGCGGCGGCTACCCGCGTGTCACTTCGATGCGGGCGTCGTTGTAACATGCGGCGCCGCCCGTGATCTGCACAGTCGCGGGGCACAGCGCGGTCGCGGTGAATCCGTTGACGGAAGACTTGCGCCACGCGCCCTTGGGCATGCTTGCTACGCCCTGGCGCACTCGGTCGCTCACCCGCGCGCGGCAAATCACTTCGCCAAGATCGTTGAACGCCCGAACGGTGTCGCCTTCGGCGATGCCGCGCGCCGCAGCGTCCGCCGGGTTGAGTGTCAGGTAAAGCTCGTTGAAATTGAATTCGCCCATCATGCTGGTGATCATCCTTGATGTGGCGGGCGACACCAGCGCCAGTGGATACTTGTCGCTGCTGATATCCGCGTATTCGAACGGGGCCGTACCGAGGCACGCCGGCACCAGGTGGATTTTGCTGTCGGGCGTCCCCGGGAATACCGTTTCAAACTGCACCGGCGTGGATCCTGGGAAGTCATAACGCATGTTGCGGCCGGCTTCCATGGCCTCCGGGTCCACGGGCTCACCGCCGGGCATCTCGATTGCCGCCGCAATTTTGCGCACGCTTGTGCGCGTATCCCACGTAAACGGCTCGTCGTGGAAATCCATCGCGCGACCCAGCAGCGCAAACACTTCTTCGTTGGGCTTGGCCTCGCCGCGCCGCGCAATCACCGGCTGCGATCCACCAATCGTGTACGCGCCGTAGCCGCGACGAATCTCATACGCCTCGAGGAACGTCGTGTTCGGCAGCACCAAATCGGCGTAAGCCGCCGTGTCGGTCATGACCTGGTCGAACACCACGGTGAACAAGTCTTCCCGCTCGAGTCCCCGCAACACGCCGGCTTGATCCGGCACCGTTGCAGCGGGATTACAGTTGTATACAAACAACGCCTTCACGGGCGGACGCAACCTGCCGTCAAGATCGCCGTTGAGCACGTCGGCGAGCAGTGTCATGTTCACTTCGCGGGTATTCCACCCGAGGGGCGCGCCGAAAAGTTTCGCAGTGTTGAGTTTGATAGCGCCGCTGTTGGAAAGCGTATAGCCGCCGGCGCGCGCGCCGAACTTGCCAAGTAGCGCGGGTATCGCCAAGATGGCGGCCATCGCTTGCGCGCCATTGGTATTGCGCTCCAGGCCCCAGCCGACCCGGATCACGGCTGGAGACGCTCCGGCGTATACGTCTGCGAGCCGCCGAATGTCGTCCGGCGGAACGCGCGCCGCCCTCGCGGCTCGTTCGAGCGGCCATTCATGCGCTTTCGCCAGCAATCGCTCCAAGTCCAGCGCATGCGATTCCAGAAATTGACGATCGAGCCGGCCTTGCTCGTGCCAGAGGCGGATCATGCCCAGCGCCAGCGGCAAATCGGCGCCCGGGTAGACCGGCAAATGCAGGTCCACTTCGTCGCTCGAAAAGTTCTGCTTGGGGTCGACCACTGCGATGAAGGCATTACTGCGCTTCGCCTGGCGCAGGAACGGCACCAGGTGGATGTTAGACGCCTTCGGATTCGCCCCCCAAATGATGATGCACTTCGAATGGACGTAGTCCTCAAATGCCACGCCCGGCATTTTGCCGTACATGCCAACGGCCACTTCTGTTGCCGGCGTGGCGCACAGCGTGCGCGCCAGCCTCGAAGCGCCGAGTCTCGCGAAGAAGTAATCATCGAGGAAGCCATCGGTCAGGTAGCCGTTCGAGCCGCCGTAGTGATAGGGAAGAATGGCTTCCGCGCCGTGTTGCGCGATAATTTCCCGGAAGCGCGCCACGATGGTGGCGACCGCCTCTTCCCACGTAATTCGCTCGAAGCGCCCTTCACCCTTCGCGCCCGCGCGCCTCATCGGATGAAGAGCGCGGGCCTCGTGATATACGCGCTGGTCGAAGCGCGCAACCTTGCTGCAAATAAACCCGTTTGTGGTGGGATGATCCTTCGAACCGCGAATGCTCGCGATGCGCCCGTCCTCGACACTTACCTCGAGCGCGCATGTGTCAGGACAATCCATCGGGCACGTCGTGGGAATGACTTGCGTCGCCATAGCTTTATTCCGGGAACCGTCGGAGATCGTTTGCCTGGATGATTATCCGCCCAAAATGCGCTCCAGTCCAGTCGCGCAAAAATGGCTTTTGGCTCGAGGCCGCCCGAAGATTCGCGGAACCCTCACGAAGAGGCTTGCCAGATCTCGCGACCGGCGACGGTGACATGCCGTTGTGCAGGTTTTCGCGGAAGTTCGAACTCGTGCTGCCTGGCTGTCGTTCGCCCTCATGAACCAGGCTCCTCGGATTGTCGTTGCGCTGTCATTGAGTCGCGCGGCCTGAAAATGCCTTTCCGCCAGAGAGAACCCGGGACCGCCAGGGAACCTTCTCTGACTCCGGCCCAGTTGGACAGGACGCAAGCGGTTTATTCTACGACATTGGGCTGCCAGGATCGCGCCGGAGTTCTTTGTCCTATCGAACTCGAATACTCCAAACGAAGATCGACTGGCCTCATCGTGGGTGGCCCTCGTGGAGAGCCCAGTCCCCTCCCTCGACGACAGGATGCTGGGCGATCCGGTCGGGGTCGCTGTAGAAGTAAGCTTGCGCCTCGACCTGCCCGTTCGGGGATGTCACCTGCACGGCGCGCACCTCGTAGCCCGCTTCACGCTCCCAGCGATCGATGACCTCACCGAGGCCGTCCGAGATCTCGTAGACTTCTCCGACGACGAGATCAGTGACGGTCTGGGACGGAACTAAGGCCGGGTAGTCACCCAGGCTCTTGAGGAGGACACCTGAGATCGTGCCAGTGGCGACGAGGTTGTCCCCGAAGCCCTTGAATCGCTCATGGTTGATCTCGCCCTTCCGCAGACTGCCGCAAACGAAGATTCTCCGCATCACTCTTCTCCTGAGGACCCGGTTCAGGATCTGATTGAGAACGTTCTCGCCGTGCTGATCACGGCCCACTCGGAGACTACTCGCTCCGGAGAGTTTGCGAGCGTGACATCACTCATCGTGGATTTCCATCAATAGGAATTTCCTTCAACGGCTGATGGAGGATATAGCGGGACGGAGTGGGATTTCAAGCGATTGCAAAGGAGCCTGAAACAGTAGCCCTCAGTCGGCCGCGTTGGGGAGGCGGGAAGGCGGCGGTAGAAGAGGCCGGTTGTTGCCGGGAGTTCAGGATGGAGTCACAGAGAGCCGCCGGAGCGTCACCCCGGGAGCAAAGGCCGAGGACTGACAAGACCGGGCTCACTTCTGAAACGACAGATCACAGTACGGACCTTCGCCGACTGGAACGAGGTGGCTCCCGGATTTTTCGAAGCCGATCTCGGGAACGACGACCGACGATTACGGGCTCGCGCGTGTCTTCCGCGAACTCGTGGTGGGTTTCGTGCGCTTCGGTGGCGCCGGCCAGGAGGTGAGCCGGCCTTCGAGCCGATCGCCGAGGATCCCGACGCTGAGGGCGTAGGTGTGCGCGCAGTTGTAGGCGAGCAGCGCTTCGTAGTTCGGGTAGACCAGGTACGCATGCCCATCGGCTTCGAGCAGCGAGGCGTCGAGCGCAGCCCGAGGCAGCCGTCCACCTGTCGTCGTTTTCACGCCTCGGTTCGCCCATTGCTCGAGCGGCAGCGGGGCGGTCAGCGACCGCATCGCGCGGCATCCCGTGGTCCGGAGCGGCGCCGAGTCGGCGAGCTTCGCCCGGACGGCGTCGCTCACCTGAACGCGCCGGCCCCACGCCTGCTTCGGCTCCCAGCCATTCGTCTTCAGATAGAACGCGATCGACGCGAAGACGTCCGGCAGCGACGCCCAGATGTCGCGCCGGCCGTCGCCGTCGAAATCCTGCGCGTACTTCAAGTAGCTCGAAGGGAGGAACTGCGGCTGGCCGAGCGCGCCCGCCCATGATCCCTTCAGCCGCTCGAGGTCGATGTCGCCGCGATCCAGGATGCGGAGCGCATCGAGCAGCTCGCTGCGGAAGAGCGCGGCGCGCCGCCCGTCGTAGGCGAGCGTGGCGAGGACAGGCACGGTGGGCCGCACGCCCGCGAAGCGGCCGAAGTTCGATTCGAGCGCCCACACGGCGAGGACGATGCCCGCAGGGACGCCGTGTGCCAGTTCGACGCGGGCGAGGAGCCGCCGGTGCTCGCGCATCCGGGCCTCCGCGGCGCGCAGCATGGCGGGGGTGAGCCGCCGCTGCAGGTATTGAGCCAGCGTGAGGGTGAACTCGGCCTGTCCGCGGTCGCGCTCGAGCACGGTCGGCTGATGCTCGACCGTCGTGAGCGCGCGCTCGACGGTCTCGGGCTTGATGCCGGCGCCGAGCGCCTCCTTCCGCAGGGCGTCGAGCCAGACCTCGAAGCTCTCCCGCAGCGGGGCGGGCTCGGGCACCTGCGCGCCCGTCGCTTCGAGTGACGCGAACAGCAGCGCCGCAAGAACGCCGGCGGCCGCTGCGCCGCGCGGGCCGTGTCGCCGCGCGCTCGGGGCAGTAATCCCGGCGCTCGCTCGAGTTGTCAGTCGCGCCGGGTACCGGCGCGGCTGAAGCCACGCCCTCCTTCCGGTGCTTCCGCCATCGACTGTTGGCATCTCGATCACAACTTCCGGATATAGTATCATTTGAAACTCAATTCCAAACGATCAGTTCCATAATCCACAGGCTTCAGGAACAATGAAGAATGTCAGCTGTCCAAACAGGGAATGTCGTTTGTCGAGAGATGCCGGAGCCGGAGCCATGCAAGCTGGGCTGACCACCCGACGGCTGACGTTAAGGGAGATCTTCCCGTCAGCGATGGTTCTTTGGATATCGGAGAAAAGTCATGTTCGGACAATCGACCCCTTGGTCATTGTCGACGAGACGCCGATGCCTCTGGTGGCATAGCAACAATTGATTACGGAAGCACCCACCCGCGACCGCGCTGTTTTGCAATGGAAAACCTGCTTCAGGACGCCCGATACGCCTTTCGAACCCTGGGCCGCCAGCCGGCCCTCGTCCTCGTTGTGACCCTGACACTCGGGCTTGCGGTGGGCGCAACCACTACGATCTTCAGCGTCGCTCACGCGACGCTGCTCCGCCCGGTCCCACTGCCCGGGTCTGACCGCCTGGCGCTGGTCTACATGACCCGGACGACCGCCGCTGGAACTACGCGGCTGCGCTGGTCGTATCCCAGGTTCCAGATGCTGCGCGAGTCGGCGCGCACCTTCGAAGGGGTCGCTGCCTTCACAACATCCGACCTGAACCTCACCGGCTCCGACCAGCCGGAACGGGTCGTGGCCGAGGTCGTTTCGGCGTCGTACTTCGCAGTCCTGCGGGTCGGCGCCCTGCGCGGGCGCACGTTTGAACCCGCTGACGACGCGACGTCCGAGTCGCATCCAGTCGTCTTGGTCAGTCATGGGCTTTGGCAAAGAAGGTTCGGTAGCGACCCTTGGATCGTCGGCAAGACCATCGGAATCAACGGGACCCACCTGACCGTTGTCGGCGTGCTCCCGAACGGCTTCGGCGGGCTGAGCGGTCGCGCCGACGTCTGGGCGCCTTCGGCGATGGCGTCGCGCCTCACCTACGCGGGCTACCTTACAACGGCGGAGAGCTTCATCAACGTCGTCGCGCGCCTCGCGCCGGGGGTCGACGTGGCGCAGGCGAACGCCGAGATGGAAGTACTCGGGCGGCAGATCGATCAGGCTTTCCCCTCAAGCTCTCCGCTCCCGGCGACCTTCGGCGCCCTCGCGGTCCCGCTCAACGCGGCCCGCATCGATCCGGCCAACCGGCGCTCGGTTCTCGTACTCTTCGGCGCCGTCGCCTGCGTGCTCCTGATTGCGTGCGTCAACGTCACGAGCCTGCTGCTCGGGCGCGCGGCCGGCAGGGCGCGCGAGACGGCGATCCGGCTGGCCCTCGGGTCGGGCCGTGGACGCCTGATCCGGCTGCTCCTGACCGAAAGCGTGCTGCTTGCCGCGCCGGGCGCGGCTTTGGGCCTGCTTCTCACGGTCTGGGGGGCGGACTTCGTCGGCACCCTCGCCCCGGGGCTTCAACCCACGCCGCGCAATGACTACGCGCAGCTCGGCGAGTTCGCCACCCCGCACGCCGACCTGGCGGTGCTGGGGTTCGGCGTGCTGGTCTCACTCGGGGCGGGGCTTGCGTTCGGCGTAGCCCCCGCACTCGCGTCATCGCGCTCCGACCTCGGCCGGGACTTGAAGGAAGGCTCCGCCGGCTCGGCCCGGATGCTCGGCAGCGGCGTGCTCCCGGCATTGGTCGTGGCCGAGATCGCCCTCGCGCTGGTCCTGCTGACTGGCGCCGGCCTGCTGATCGAGAGTTTTGCACGGCTCCAGGGTGTCGATCCGGGCTTCGATCCAGGCCATGTGCTGACCTTTTGGGTCAATCCTCCCGAGGCCCGTTACCGGCCCGCGGACGGGCCCGCAGTGGTCGAACGCCTGCTCGAGCAGGTCTCGGTTGTTCCCGGCGTCCTGGTCGCGAGCGTGAGCCGCTGCGCGCCCTACATGAGCACCTGTGCGCGCACGGCGCTTCAACTTGCCGACCAGCCGCCGCTCCCGCCCGGTTCGGCCCCGATCGTCGGCCGCCACTACGTTGCCGCTGATCATTTCCGTACGCTCGGGATCCCGCTTCTCGGCGGGCGTGCCTTCACCCCCGCGGACCGGGCAGGGCGGCCGCGCGTCGCGATCGTCAACCAGACCGGGGCGCGCCGCTTCTGGCCCGGCAAGGATCCGATCGGCAAACGCGTGCGCTTTTCCTCGGATCCTCCGGATGCCATCACCGAAATCATCGGGGTTGTCGGCGACGTCAAGTACTGGCCGGTCGACGAGCCAGTCGGCGCCGACTTCTACACCTCGTACCTGCAGCATACCTATCCGTCGACCATGGTCTTCGTCCGGGCCGAGGGTGATCCGAAGGCGCTCGCACCGGCTCTTCAGCGGGCCGTGCGCTCGTTCGACCGGGATCTGCCCATCTATGACGTGAAGCTGATGGAGGAGCGCGCCTCTGATGCGCTTGCGAAGCCGCGCTTCCAGGCCATGCTTCTTGCGCTGTTCGCCACAGGCGCGCTGGTCCTGGCTGCCGTCGGTGTCTACGGCGTCGTGGCGCAGTCGGTCGCCCACCGCCGTCAGGAGATCGCGATCCGCATGGCGCTTGGCGCAGAAGCAGGTCGCGTCGTCTTCCTTGTTCTCGGCCAGGGGCTCGCACTCGCGTTCGTGGGGATTGGACTTGGAATCGGCGCGGCGCTCGCCGCTAGCCGGCTGCTTGCGGGGATGCTTTACGGCGTGCGAGCTACAGACGCGGGCATGCTGTCCAAGGCGGCGCTCACGCTCGCTGCCGTGGCGTTCCTGGCCACACTGGTCCCGGCGCGCCGCGCGGCGCGTGTGGACCCCATGGCGGCGCTGCGCCAGGAGTAGACCCCTCCATGACTTCACACCTTCCAATACCCGGGCCCGGCACACATCATCACAGGCGGTTGTAGAAGCAATTGGCTTCGCAGCGCTTCATCCACGGCGGACTCTACTGATCGGTCTTCGAGTCGCTCGGGTAAGCGGCAATCGACCCAGAATGCAGAAAGCGAAGATGCTGTACGATTGACCAGAGATCTGAACTCGGACCGTCGTGGTGGTAGCACGTCGACGACCCTAACCCCTTCAACCGACATGCCGGTCGCCAAGGCTGCCCGCCATTCTACGGGAGCCCCGACCCTTGGAGGCTCCTGTGCGCTGTGCGCTCTACGTTCGTGTCTCGACGGTCGACCAGCACCCCGAGAACCAACTCACTTCCAGGGGCGTCGAGTTGACATAAGCCCTATTCTCGAACTTGACTAACCGCGCCTTGAGCTGAAAATGACTCTTTGTTCCGCCTATCCCTATTCCGCCTATGAGTAGTACGAGTTGACGAACCCGTTGCCCCATGTGTGCAAGAGTCCACTCTGGATTCGTCTCTACCTTGCCGATAAAGTTCCTGCCGCCACATCTTTGTGATGCAAGAAATCTTCGCTCAAAAGGCCCCGGGACTGTTGGATAGAGATACAAGGGGCCGCAGATGCTCTTTCGGGTCCACTCCGCTGCCGTTTTCGGTATCAAGGCTTACCCGATTGCTGTCGAAGTGGACCTCAGTTCGGGGCAGAAGCTGAATCTCATGACCGTGGGGCTGCCGGATACCGCCGTCCGGGAGAGCAGCGAGCGGGTCAAGGCCGCACTGCGCAACTGCGGCTACATCCTGCCGCCCCAGCGCATCACGATCAATCTGGCGCCCGCGGACGTAAAGAAGGAAGGCTCGGCGTTCGATCTCCCCATGGCCATCGGGATCCTGGGCGCGGCCGGTTGCGTCCGCACCCAGAATCTCGCGCGATTTCTCTTTCTGGGTGAGCTATCGCTGGACGGATCGTTGCGTCCGGTCAAAGGAACGCTCTCGATGGCCGTGATGGGACGGGAGCTCGGTATAGACCATCTGATCGTTCCCGAAGCGAACGCGCGCGAGGCCGCGGTGGTTGATGGAATCCGCGCCTACCCGGTTCGCTCCCTTTCGCACGTGGTCGAACTGCTCAACGGGCGGCAGCCATGGATCCCGCTGGCGGTAGATCGTCATCAAATGCTCGCGCGGCGCAGTTCCTACGAAGTGGACTTCAAGGACGTGAAGGGGCAGTACCAGGCCAAACGGGCGCTGGAGGTCGCCACCGCGGGCGGGCACAACATTGCGCTGATCGGCCCTCCCGGCTCCGGGAAAACCATGCTGGCGCGCCGCCTGCCCACCATTCTCCCTCCCATGAGCTTCGACGAGGCGATCGAGACTACCAAGATCCACTCGGTTGCCGGCCTGCTCGTCTGAGAAGGACGGACTCATCGGCACGCGGCCGTTTCGAGCGCCCCACCACACGATTTCCAACGGCGGTCTCATCGGCGGAGGAACCCAGCCGCGACCGGGCGAAGTCAGCCTCGCCCACAACGGAGTCCTGTTCCTGGACGAGCTCCCTGAGTTTCAGCGTCACGTGCTGGACGTGCTCAGACAACCTCTAGAAGACGGAGAGGTAACTATCAGCCGCGCCGCGATGTCTCTGACCTTCCCCGCCCGATTCATGCTCGCCTCTGCCATGAATCCCTGCCCTTGCGGTTTTTACGGAGATCCTTTGCACGAATGCAATTGCACGCCTCCCCTGATTCAACGTTACCTTTCGCGCATCTCCGGTCCTTTGCTCGACCGGATCGATCTGCACATCCAGGTTCCGGCCGTGAAATACAAAGAATTGGCCGAAGAGGAGAAGAGCGAAGAATCGGCGGCGATACGCGATCGGATTCTCGAGGCGCGGGGACATCAGTTCCGCCGGCTCGAGCCCTTCGGCATTTTCTGCAACGCCCAGATGACGCCGCGCACGCTCCGTCGTTTTTGCAAATTGGATGGGGAAAGCGAGAAGTTGATGGAGAATGCCATCACACGGCTGGGTCTTTCGGCTCGCGCCTACGACCGGATCCTGCGGGTCTCACGCACGATTGCGGATCTCGAAGCGGGCGAGAAGATCCAGCCCAAGCATGTGGCCGAAGCCATCCAGTACCGCACCCTCGACCGCACGTATTGGCAATAGAGCTTTGTGAATCTTCAAGCCAACCTCCCGTGTGCTCGGCGAATATTCGATCTGACCGGAAATTGGCCTTTGGAGCCCGTGAGGGCGCCGCCGATTGCCAAGCCCTCACCGGACGGCCCCATCGAGGAGCCGATAATATTCTGAACGGACGAGGACGGGGACAATCGAGATTCGAGCCTGAAGGCAGAGGTGTGCCAAGATTCTTGTCTCATAGCATCCGGTTGACCTAAGATGGCAGTCGCCGGCACGGCACGGGAACTTCCAGGGGCATCGAGTTGACATAAGCCCCCTATTCTCCGAACTTGACGAACCGCGCCTTGAGCTGAAAATGACTCTTTGTTCCGCCTTTGTTCCGGCCTATCCGCTCATCGAAGGAGTCTTGCTGGTGCAATTTTATTGGCCCCTAGTCGGACTCGATTGGTTGAAAGTGATCTCGAATGGATTCAGAAGGAGCCAACAATCGTGCAAAACCATTTTCAGAAGAGAGCAGTGCATCGAGGACTGCTGAAATGTCCCTTGTATGGCCGCCGAGGGTCTTCTGTGGGGCCTTCGAGGGAACGGCTGCAAGTTTGCCACAGATGACAGACAAGAGAATATCATGAGTTGGACAACTCAGGAGGGTCTCGCAAATGAAACGATTAACACCGCTTCTAGTTTCGGTTTTGACTCTGATTGGCACCATCCTGACCGTCTCCTTCGCGATGGCCACCGATGAGCCACGGGGCAAGGGGCATGAACGAGAGCGTTTTCGCGCTCAACTCCAAGTAACCACCAGGTTGATCGCGCCGCCAGCGGGACGTTGCAGTGATAGACCCGGGCTGTCACCAGTCGTTGGGTTACTTGAAGTGGTTGGAGCCGGGGATGCGACTTTCCTTGGTCCCGTGATCGACGAGCAATCGCACTGTGTTCGCGCGGATGGGTCTTTCTTTGGCGGCGTTTTCAGGCTGACGAATGCTGAGGGCCAGACGATTCGCGGACAATATTTTGGGCACCTAGCGCCGACCTTCAATTCCATCTTTCCACCACCGGCTCCGGCCGGCCCCTGGCTCATCAACGGGAACGTCTGCATTAGCGGCGGCAGCGTCGGCGACATCGAAAACGACTGTGCCGCGCAGCGCTACGAGCCGGCGCGGGGCATCACCAACTTGTCTACTGGGGATGCCACGATTTTCCTCGACCAGATGATCGAGATCGATTGAGAGCCGCGGCATGAGAGCATTTGTAGCCGAGGCAGCCAGTAAGGGAATGTGCCGCCTTCGGCTGATCGAGGAGTTTAGCTACCTAACTCTTGCGCGAAAGCCCGAGGACCAGTAATGCTATGCAGGACCCGCGGCCAAAGGGGCGAGTTATGCATAGCTGTGTTTGATGCTTATCACAAAATATCACAATGCCGGAAAAGCTCGTCGTTCTTTAAGCCTGCGGACACCCCTTAGATTCGTGAAAATTAGGTAGGTAAGCTGGGTGGGGGTTGGTGCCGCTAATTTGGCCGGTTGAAAGCTACAGATGAGCGCCGAGAGTTGACTGCTGTTCGACAGTATGAAGGACGGCGTACTGCAGCCCTGGCGTCGTCAACTGTGTTTCATAACCCTGGGGTTCCGAGGTTATAAAATCTCCGGGCATTGTCGTGCAGAAACGCGGCTTTGTCCGCGCCGGTCAATTCTTCGTTCTCCAGATTTCGTTGATTTCATGCTTGCAAAATCGTTATTGACTTCAGCCCTCACCGGACGGCCCCATCGAGGAGCAGATAATATTCTGAACGGACGAGGACGGGGACAATCGAGATTCGGGTGCTTCTGTCATCAATTGTTGGTAGGATTAGTATAAAGATTTAGATCACAATATGTTACGGCCGAATTTGGCATCACCAATTCTGGTTGGCTACAAATCAGGAACAAGTGCTTTTGTCAGAAGAAGATAAGGACAAGTCACCAACAGTAAACTGCGGAAGCACCATTGCTGTGTCATAAGCAGAAGTGCATGAATGGCGCGAATAAGGTGACGATCACAAAGTCGTATCAGGCCGGGTTCTACACGAAAGGAATATCTACGCCTAATGTCTCTTACAAAACTTGACGCCGCGCTGAGCGTGGTCTTAGTCATATCCGTTAGTGGATTCCACAGTCTTCGCGCGCAGACTCGCGAAGTTACTGACACGTCGGTGACCGCTAGACTTTCGGTCCTGACAACCGAATTGAAGAAAGGCGAGGGCGCCAGAAATGCTGGTGTGGATTTGGAAGGCGCTGGTTCAGACGCCAAATCTGAGACTAAACGTGACGCTGGCAACTCGAACTCTGCCGGAGGATGGACTACATCAAACGGAAATCTCATGCCCGAACGAAGACTGACGGAGGGTTCGCCGGTACCCCAAACAGCGTCGAAGGACGAATGGCATTTTCAGTTTGCGCCTTACTTGTGGAGCACCAGCATCAGTGGCCAGGCTGGAATCGGAAATCTGATAATTGACACTGATTCCAGCGTGACAGACAGCGATGTTGAGGTGAACTTTGGTTTCATGTCCACTTTTGAGGCCCGCAAGAACAGGTTTGTGCTGCAGACTGACTTACAATACTCAGACCTCTCTGCCGAGACCACCAACCCAGGGCCACTCTTCTCCAGTACGCGTGCGAGCTTTAAGACTTTTATTCTCGACCCCGAAGTAGGTTACCGCATTATCGACAATGACAAGGGCTCGTCACTTGATCTGCTCGGCGGAATACGCTATTGGCACCTTACGGGCACTCTTGCGTTAAGGGCTGGAACCCTTCCCGAGGTCCAAATCAGCCAGAGCAGAGATTGGGTAGATGGCGTTGTTGGTCTGCGTGGAAAGGCGGCATTGTCAAAGCACTGGTTTGTTACCGGGAAAGCCGATCTGGGCGGCGGGGGTTCAGAGTTTACATATCAACTCTTCGGAGGTGTAGGAGTGAACCTTGGAAGTCATTTCGCTCTTGTTGGCGGATATCGGAATCTAAGCGTCAATTACGACAAGGATCTCTTTCTCTTTGACATGTCCTTGCATGGACCAGTAGTGGGCGTAGCGATCAAGTTCTAGTCTTATGGCACGCTGCAGCAGCAAATCTGTCACGCGAAGACGCGAATAAGAAATAAGAATAGGTCTTCGGCTAGGAGTCTTCGCGTTCTTCGCGGCTTCGCGTGTAGACGTTGATTCACGCGACGACCGCGACGAGGCAACGTTGTTGTGGTTGTTCACAACACGCATCACGCCCTCGCGGAATGTTCCCGCACCGAAGTTGAAGGTGCTTCTGCCATCAATTGTTGCTATGCCGCCAGAGGGATCCGTGTCTCAATGACTATGACCAAAACGGTTGATCGTCCGAACGCGACTTTCATCGATATTCAAAGAACCATCGCCGACGGGAAGATCCCGGCTAACGTCAGCCGTCGATTGGTCAGCCCAGCTTCTATCGCCGGCTTCTTTACTCTTTCTGGTCACAACGGCGCCGGCCGGCGATATCGCATTGCTCGAAAAAGACCGTCCGGCCGGGATGGAAGCTACGCTCCTGTTGAGTGCGCGTTGGAAGCCCCGAGATCCCTGTGCGCTGTTCTACCTGGCCCGCCTGCTCGCAAAAACAGGGGATACCGAGCGCGCGCTCGGCACGCTGGAGCGCTCCGTGGAAGGCGGGTATTATCCCTTCCGCTTCCTGGCGCGCGATCCCTGGCTCGACCCGCTCCGGGGGGAATCGAAGTTTGCGGCGATTCTCCGGCGGGCCGAGAACCGTTACCGCGATGCTGTTGCCGCTTTCGTGAAGGCCGGCGGCGATCGGGTGCTGAGCGTGGGCCGTCCCGGACCCCTTCCGTCCTGAACCGCACCTTCGCGCATCCGGCCCGGCGTCGAGCCCGTTGGGATGGAAGAGCAGCATCCCGAAGCAGGAGTGCCCGCCGTTCAGCTGAAGAGATGCCCGCCCATTCCACTGTGAGCCCGAGGACCCTCGCCGCGTTCGGCGGGCCCCGACGTCCTGCACGCTGTTGGGCTTGGTCAACGACGTGCGCAGCGATGAAATTGGGAAAGCCAGCGGGTGATGGGAACTATTACCAGGGGCGCTAACGCGGGTTGCGAGACAGGAGCCGGTCAAGGGCGGAGGCTACGATCTTTTATCGGCTTTCGTCCCGCGAGGTCCTTCAAAAACCCTTATGTCCGATTTAGCTCAAGTCAAAATTGCTGAAGGCAAACTTGTCGGTAATATAGCGCCTCGTAAAGCTTTAAGTTGATCCAAGCAACACTTGATGACGGAAGCACCGGATTATGGAACTAATCGTTTGGAATTGAGAGTCAAATGATACTATATCCGGAAGTTGGGATCGAAATGCCAACAATCGATGGCGGAAGCCACCGGTCGTTCAAGGAATGTGTATGACGTCGTTCCCTGAGATCACCCGAGAGAATTTCGACGCGGTCTTGTTTGACCTGGACGGTGTGCTGACGGCGACGGCCAAGCTCCATGCTGCCGCCTGGAAGCAGATGTTTGACCAGTTCCTGAAACGGCGGGCCGAGGCCCAAGGGCGGGTCTTCGTCCCGTTCGACATTGGCCGAGATTACCGTCAATACGTGGATGGCAAGCCGCGGTTTGACGGGGTGCAAAGCTTTCTCGCGTCTCGCGGGATCGATCTGCCGTATGGAGCCCCGACGGATCCCGCCATCGCCGAAACGGTTTGCGGACTCGGCAACCAGAAGCATGAGCTCGTCAACCAGGTCATGGCCCGGGATGGGGTCGAGGCATATCCCGGGTCGGTCAAGGCGGTGGAGTTTCTGCAGAGGCACGGATACAAAACAGCCGTAGTTTCTTCGAGTGAAAACTGCGCGGAGGTACTCAAGGCGGCCAGGATCGAGTCGCTCTTCGAGGTCCGTGTTGACGGTCGGACTGCGGCAGACCTGGGCCTGCGGGGAAAACCTGAGCCGGACATGTTCCTGGCAGCAGCCCGACAACTTCGGGTCGAGGCCAAGCGCGCCATAGTCGTCGAGGACGCCATCGCCGGCGTGCAAGCAGGAAAGAAAGGCGGCTTCGGACTGGTGATCGGAATAGCGCGAGCCGGAGACGCCGACGCGTTGAAAAAGCAAGGAGCAGACGTCGTGGTCGGCGACCTCAAGGAGTTGTTTCCTCCCCCGGTCCTGAGTGATTAACGATCATGCTACGGCGCGAAGTCCAGACGCTGCCGACCTTCATCTATCCGCACGACCCCTGGCGTTTGGTGGAGAAACAATACAATCCTCTACGAATGCCGCAGATGGAGACGCTGTTTGCGCTCTCCAATGGCTACCTCGGCATCCGGGGGACCTTCGAAGAAGGCACACCCGTCTATCAGAAAGGCACGCTCATCAACGGCTTCCATGAGACCTGGCCGATCGTCTATCCGGAGTCCGCCTTCGGTTATGCCACGACCGGACAAACCATCGTCAACGCTCCGGACGGCACGCTCATTCGTCTCTATGTAGACGACGAACCGTTCGACCTCGCGCAGGCCACGCTGGTGAACTACGAGCGCACCCTGAACATGCAGACCGGGATCCTCGAGCGCGACGTGACCTGGGAAAAAGGCTCGGGCAAACGAACCCGAATTCGTTCGCGACGGCTGGTTTCTTTCGAGCACCGGCATGTGGCCGCAGTTTCCTACGAGGTCACGCTGCTCAATGCCGACGCGCCCATCGTGATCTCGTCGGAGCTGGTGTATCAGGAAGAGACCCGGCCGGTTGAAGGTGACCAGCGTGGGAGCCGGGCCTTCGCGGAGCGAGTTCTGCTCCCGCAGGGCCTGCAGGCTTCCGGAGGCAAGGCCATCCTGACAGCTATGGCTCGGACCAGCAGAATGACTCTGGCCTGCGGCATGGAGCATCACGTTGAAACCGACGGCTCGTACGATCTCAGGAACCAATCGTCAAACGAGCGCGGCCGCGTGCTCATCGCCGTCCACGGTATCGCCGGGCAAACGGTACGGCTCACGAAGCTGCTCACTTACCATGCATCACGGCACGCCCAGGTCGATGAGCTGGCGGAGCGGGCCGATCGGGCGCTGGAACGCGCGCGCGGCCTGGGGTTCGAGGGCCTGGCGGCGGGTCAACACGCTTGCCTGGACAAGTTCTGGGACCGAGCCGACGTTGAGGTGCGGGGTGATGTCGAGCTTCAGCAGGTGATGCGCTTCAACCTCTTTCATATCCACCAGGCCAGCGCGCGCACGGATGGCATGGGCTTGCCGGCCAAGGGCTTGACCGGGCATGGATATGAAGGCCATTACTTCTGGGACACCGAGATCTATGTTCTGCCCTTCCTGATCTATACCAGCCCACAACTGGCGCGGAATCTCCTTCGGTTCCGGTACCGCATGCTGGACGCCGCTCGAAGGCGCGCGCGTGAGGTCAACCAGCAGGGGGCCCTCTTCCCCTGGCGGACCATTAACGGCGAGGAAGCCTCGGCCTATTACGCTGCCGGCACAGCGCAGTACCACATCAACGCGGACATCATGCATGCCCTGATGAAGTACGTGGAAATCACGGGTGACACCGAATTCCTGCATCAGGAAGGGGCGGAGATGTTGATTGAAACGGCGAGGATGTGGCGAAGCCTCGGATTCTACTCGAAGCGCCCCAACGGCCAGTTCTGCATCAACGGTGTGACCGGCCCGGATGAGTACAACACTGTCGTCAACAACAACGCCTTCACCAACCTGATGGCCAGGGAAAACCTCAGGGCTGCCGCGACGACGCTGGAACAAATCCGCACCAACAACCCGGACCGGTTCGCCGGGTTGGCCCACGACACCGGCCTGAGCGACTCCGAGATCGCTGAATGGCAGGCCGCGGCTGACCGCATGTTCGTGCCGTACGACGAAACCGCCGGGATTCACCTTCAGGACGACGAATTCCTGAACAAGAAACCGTGGGACTTTGCGAACACCCCCGCGGATAAGTACCCGTTGCTCCTGCACTTTCATCCGCTGGTGATTTACCGGCACAACGTGGTCAAGCAGGCCGACATCGTCCTGGCGATGTTCCTGTTGGGGAACGAGTTTCCCCTCGAACAAAAACGACGGAACTTCGATTATTACGATCCGCTGACCACCGGTGATTCGTCGCTCTCGGTCTCGATTCAGAGCATCCTGGCCATGGAACTCGGTTACCGGGACAAGGCCATCGAGTACTTGAGGTATGCCCTCTGGATGGACCTGGCGGACGTCCATGCCAACGTGGAACAGGGCTGCCACATCGCTTCGATGGGGGGAACCTGGATGGCAGTCGTTTACGGCGTCGCCGGCATGCGCGAACACAACGGTCGCATCACGTTCGACCCGCGCCTGGGAAAACGAATCGAAGGCCTGCGGTTCCAGCTCACCATCCAGGGGCAACTCCTGACGGTGGATATCGAGGGGCGCAAAGGTCAAGCCACCTACCTCCTCCGGGAGGGGTCCGGGCTCACTATCGGTCACCTGGACGAGGAACTGAAACTCGAGCCCGGCAATCCGGTGTCACGAGCCTTCAAGCTTCGCGAGAATCCCTGACCGAACGTCGGGGAAGTTGGATTGCCCTCACGTTTGATCAGAGCCGCTGTCAAGGGGCTCGCTCTGGATAGGCATACATGCGCCCGTCGGCACCACGCGCGGCGGCTTCCCACTCCGCCTCGCTCGGCAGCCGATCAGTTGGTCGGCGTCGCGCCCACGGCCTTGACGAGATCGCTGAACGGACCGATCGTGCCATGAATCGGCACGATCCGGTCCACACGCAGCTTTCGCTTCGTGATGTTCTCGAGCAGGTTCGCGGCGTACGGCGCGACGGTGCCGCCAGGGCTGTAGACGTCCGCTTCGACGAGCACCCGCTCGCGCGGAAAGTACGCCATCAGCAGCGTGCTGGCGTGGCTGCTGCCGGCAATGTCGTAGAGATGCATCGTCATCGCGGCATCGCTGAGAACGAGCTGATCGTCGACGCTCTCGACCTTCGCGGGCTTGGCATTCTTGGCGAGGGCATCCGGCGCCAACGTGTGCGAGCGGCCGGCGGCTTCCTGATAGAACGCCGCGCTGGCCTTGTGCGCTACGATGGCCAGGCCTTCCGACACCGCGGCTCGAATGCCCCCGGAGTGGTCGAAATGGTGGTGGGTCGCGACAACGTGCGTGAGAGGTTTCTTGGGCTGTAGCTCTCGCGCCTTCGCGATCACGGCCAGCGCGCGCGTCTCGTTCTGCGGAGCCTCGATGAGCGTCAGGTGATCGGAGAACTCCACCAGGACGCTGTGGTGCGACTGGCCGGCGAGAAGCCAGATGCCCTTCGCGACCTCCTCGACGGCGACCGTGGCCGGCGGCGGTCCGGCAATCTGGGCGGCAGATGCTGCGGCAGCCGGTGCAGCGAGATCTCCGGTGTCGGCATCAACTGTCTGCCGGGTCAGCCGCAGGTCGACCGTGGTGAATCGGTCGGTCTTGGTTGTCAGCGTCGCCGGCAGCTTGAGGTCGCCGGCCCCCTGGTAGTCTCCGAAGCTCGTCTCGACGGCGACGTCGCCGAGGTTCGCGTTGTATGTCATCGACACCACGCGAGTGGGAAGGTTCGTTGTGCGGTCGGTCGCCAGGGTGAAGGTCAGGCCGCCGGTGGTTCTTACCTCTACGACGCTCTGGCCCTCGAGCGTGCGTGGGTTGACGAGCGTGGTCGTTGGATTCGAGCGCGGCCCGAAGGATTGTCAGCGGGTGGTGGTAGAACTCCGCTCGACGATCTCGGGCGACTGCGTTCGACGCCCGTGTCGCGGTGCCATTTGCCGTGACATTGTACGCCACATCGCCGTCGAGGCCCTGCACCTGCTTCTGGGGCGCCTGGCCCTGGAAGAAGACGAAATTGGGCGTGCGTGTCTGCTCGACGCGGACGCGTCCGCCGGCCAAGTCCACCGCGCGCCGGTAGCCGATACCGTGAAGGCTTGCCCGGTCGCATCGGGCGTCATGTCCTGCCCGAGGTTGCCGTTGATGCCCTGTCCCTCGAGGACGAGCGTCTTGGCGGCCAGGATTCTGTCCCGGCCTCCGAGCGCCTCGGCCGCGTTGTTGACGATCTGCTGTTCGGGGGTTGGCTGGGCGCAGGCTGTGAGAAACACCGCCGCGAGCATTGGCCAGAGGGTGCGTGACATGAAGCCCTCCTATCTCATGTGGGTCCTTTCCCGGGAAGGGTAGGAGCAGTATAGTGCAGCCGTGTGTGTTCCAGAGGAGGCCACCGATGACGCGCAGCGTGCTCTATCGGCGAATCGCAGCGCTCATGGCCGCGGTGTGTGTTGCGGCCGTCCTTGGCGGTTCGGGCGGCGCCCAGGCCCCAACCAGCGCCATTTCGATCGATAGCGACGACATCGGCGGTGTCGTGACCGGACCGAAAGGACCGGAAGCCGGCGTCTGGGTCGTCGCCGAGACGATTGACCTGCCCACGCGCTTGATCAAGAGCGTGGTCACCGACGATCAGGGCCGCTACGTGCTGCCCGACTTACCGAAGGCAAGTTACGACGTGTGGGTCCGCGGCTACGGCCTCGTGGACTCGAAGAAGGTCAAGGCGACTCCGGGACGCCAGCTGGCGCTGAGCGCCATGGCCGCACCGAGCCCACGCGCGGCCGCGCAGTACTACCCCGCACAGTACTGGCTCTCGCTCCTGCGGGTGCCGCCCCAAAGTGATTTCCCCGGCACCGGTCCCACCGGAAACGGTATCTCCCCCAGCATGCGCAGTCAGGGGGAGTGGATTCGATCGATCGTCAACACCGACGGCTGCACCGGTTGCCATCAAATGGGCAACAAAGCGACGCGCGAGATTCCCGAAACCCTCGGACACTTCGACGACTCGAAGGCGGCATGGGATCGCCGCATTCAGTCCGGGCAGGCCGGCGGCGCCATGAGTACACGCCTGACGCAGGTGGGCCGGCCGCGCGCGCTCGCAATGTGGGCAGACTGGACCGATCGGATTGCCGGCGGCGAGTTCCCGGCGGCAGCGCCGCCGCGGCCGCAGGGTAAGGAACGCAACGTCGTGGTGACCATGTGGGACTGGGCTGATCCCAAGGTGTACCTCCACGACGAGATTGCGAGCGACAAGCGGAATCCGACGGTGAACGCCAACGGGCCGATCTATGGTGCACTCGAGGCGAGCGCCGACTACATGCCCCTGGTCGATCCGGTGAGGAATGCCGCGACGCAGGTCAAGCTGACGGTGCGCGATCCGAAGACGCCGAGCGAGGCCCAGACGCCGCCCGTGCAGCCGTCGCCCTACTGGGGCGAGGAAGCGATCTGGACCAGCCAGGCGAACGCGCACAGCTTCGCGATGGACACCCGGGCGCGCGTGTGGATCGCCGCTCGCATCAGGCCCAATCAGACGGCGGATTTCTGCCGGCAGGGATCGCTGCATCCATCGGCACAGGCGTTTCCCCTGAATCAGAGCGGCAGGCAGATGCAGTTGTACGACCCGAAGGCGAAGACGGTGGCCACCGTCGACACCTGCTTCGGCACGCACCACCTGAACTTCGATGACAACGATGTGCTGTGGTTCACCGGGGGTGGTCCAGTCGCAGGATGGTTCGACACCAGAATCTACGACAAGACCAAGGATGAAGCGAAGGCCCAGGGGTGGACCGTCTTCGTCCTCGACACCAACGGCAACGGCACGCGCGACGCCTACGTCGAGCCCGATCAGCCGCTCGATCCGGCCAAGGACAAGCGAATCAACGCGCCGTTCTACGGCGTGGCGCCGAGCGCTGCTGACAACTCCGTCTGGGGATCCGTTCAGGGTATGCCGGGATTGCTCGTTCGCCTCACGCTCGGTTCGAACCCGCCGGCGACCGCGCTGTCGGAAATCTATGAAGTCCCCTGGAACAACCCCAAGGCCTCGGCTCAGGGCTTTGCGCCCCGCGGGATGGACGTCGACGGCAACGGCGTGGTGTGGACCGTGCTCTCGAGCGGGCATCTGGCGAGCTTCGATCGGGGCAAGTGCAAGGGACCGCTCAATGGGCCGACGGCGACCGGTCAGCATTGTCCGGAGGGCTGGTCGCTCTATCCACTGCCTGGTCCGAACTACAAGGGTGCCGTCGATTCAGCCAGCGCGGACACGGCGTACTATGACTTCGTCGACCGGTTCGACATGCTCGGAGTCGGCAAGAACATACCGTTGGCGACAGGCAATGGATCCGAAGCCCTGCTCGCGCTCGTCGATGGGAAGTTCCTGACCTTCCGCGTGCCGTATCCCATGGGCTTCTATGCGAAGGGCATCGACGGTCGCATCGACGATCCCGCTGGTCAGTGGAAAGGCAAGGGCATCTGGACGACGTACGCGACGCGGGCGCCGTTCCACTCGGAAAGCGGCAAGGGCACGACGAGCAAGCTGGTGAAGTTCCAGGTACGCAACTCACCGTTGGACAAATAGCGGACAGCCGGCCGGCGCGAACCGCGATCGCGACCTGAAGGCATACGCCATGATGCGAAACCGCATGCGGGTGATTGGTGCGACGTTCGTGGCGATCATCGCGATTGCAGACGTGGGCGCCACCATCGGCACGGCTCTGAAGGCCCAGACCTCCCAGGCGAAGATCCCCACGTTCCAATGGGACCCGACATGGCCCAGGCCCTTGCCGGAGAAGTGGGCGGTCGGGCCCGTCGTCGGCGTGTCCGTCGACGCCCGCGACCACATCTGGGTCATCCATCGGCGTAGCGCCTTGCTTCAGAACGAGCGATACACTGCAGCCGCCCAGAACCCGCCGATCGCCGAGTGCTGTATCCCGGCACCGCCAATTCTGGAATTCGATCAAGCCGGGAACCTGCTCTCTTCGTGGGGCGGGCCTGGCGCCGGCTACGAATGGCCGCAGAGCGAGCATGGCATATACGTGGACGCGAAAGGTTACGTCTGGACGGCTGGCAACGGCGCCAAGGATGCGCAGATCCTGAAGTTCACGAGGGAAGGCAAGTTCGTCCTGCAGATCGGGCGGTCCGGAAAGAGCACCGGCAACAGCGACACGCAGAACGTGCAGCGGGCAGCCGACATGAAGGTCGACCCGACGGCCAACGAGCTGTATGTCGCCGATGGCTATGGCAATCGACGCATCATCGTCTTCGATGCGGACACCGGCGCGTTCAAGCGCATGTGGGGCGCGTACGGCAATCGTCCGGAAGATGCCGATATCGGTCCGTACGATCCGAATGCGCCGCCCGCCAAGCAGTTCCGTACCGCCCACGGCATCGGGATCTCGAACGACGGATCGGTCTATGTCGGCGATCGGAGCAACGACCGCGTGCAGGTGTTCAGGAAGGACGGCACGTTTGTGAAAGAGGTACTCGTTGCAAAACACACGCGACTGTCCGGCTCGGCATCTGGCGTCGCCTTCTCGGCCGATCCACAACAGCAGTATCTCTACGTACTGGACGGAGCGAACCATCGCGTGTGGATCCTGCTCCGCGATTCGCTCCAGATCCTGGGCACATTGGCCGCCACGGCCATTGGGGCGGGCAGCTCGACGTGCCGCACAACCACGCGGTGGACAGCAAAGGAAATTTGTATGTCACGGAGACGTTGGAAGGCCGCCGCGTCCAGCGGTTTCTCTACAGGGGTCTGGCTCCGCTGTCCACGAACAAGCAATGAGAGCCGGCCGGCGACACGCTGACCGGAACGGATTGCCGGCGTCGGAAGAGGTGCGGCTCGAAGGACGAGACCGTCAACCGCCGATACTCCTTCGTGTCCCCCCGCCGTCATCCGAAAAGCCATCGCAACCGTGATGCTCGTCTGGCACCTCAGCGCCGGAGTATCCATGGCCGTTTCGCTCACTCAGATGGAACGCCAGCGGCTGATCGCCCACCTGGAGATGACAGCCAGTTGGTTGTTCGATGAAGTGTCCGGCCTTTCAACGGCGCAGCTGACGTTTCGCCCCGCTCCTGACGCGTGGACGATTCTGGAGGTGATCGATCACCTTGTTGTCGTCGGGCCCATCTACTGGCAGGATCTGCAGACCGCGTTGATGGCGCCCGGCGGACAGAAGACACCGGCGAGCGACGCCGACATTCTCTGGTACGGGATCGACCGCACCAACCGCGAGAAAGCCATCCCGACAGAAGTCCCGAAAGGATTGCGCGATCTCCGGAGCGGACTTGACGCGCATCGCAAGCTGCACGCGCGGCTGCTGCAGTACGTCAGGACCACCGAAGACGACCTTCGGGGTCACATCGTCGAACGACAGCGTTGCGATGCGTACCAGTGGGCGCTGCTCATTTCAACACACGAACAACGGCATATCCTTCAGATTCGAGAGATCAAGGCCGATCCCCAATTCCCGAAGAAATAAGGTGTCGTCCGCAAACAAAAAGGGCCGGACATGCGCGCGACGACGTTTTCAGTAGGGACAACGCCATTCGCGATCGCGATCATCGCTCTCCTGACGCTGCTGTTCGTGCTCGAGCGACGTGTGGCGTTGCGCCGTAGCCGCCGGCCTTTGCTGGGCCGCCTGCTGGTGAACGCGTGCCTGTCGGGTTTGGCGTTGACGGTCGCGGCGTTGCTGGTGCGCCCGGTCGCGCTTGCCGTGTTGCAATGGACATCCGGCACGCCCTTTGGCCTCGTCCACATCATGCCGATGCCTCTCGCCGCCCGGCTCGTGCTGTCGTTGCTCCTGATGGACCTGACGTTCTACTGGTGGCACGTCGCCAATCACCGCATTCCATTCCTGTGGCGATTTCACAACGTGCACCATATCGATCCGGATCTGGACGTGTCGACCGCCTTCCGGTTTCACGCCGGCGAGG
Source organism: uncultured Acidobacteriota bacterium (assembly GCA_963827655.1). Lineage (GTDB taxonomy): Bacteria > Acidobacteriota > UBA6911 > UBA6911 > UBA6911 > CAWHCF01. The sequence goes on along the minus strand of CAWHCF010000031.1, from coordinate 11,351 downwards.
TGGCGCTCTCGGCCGGATTTCGCGTGGTGCAGGTCAGCGCGATCGGCCTGTCAGCATGGATGTTTGTCCTGTACCAACTGATCTTTCAAGCCAACACTCTCTTTCACCACAGCAACGTCCGCTTGCCAATCGGGATCGAACGTCTGCTGAACCTGGTGCTCGTCACGCCGCGCATGCACGGCATCCACCACTCGCAGGTTCGCGGCGAGACGAACTCGAATTACTCCGTTGTCTTCTCATGGTGGGATCGGCTGCACCGGACTCTGGGCCTCGACGTTCCCCAATCGGACATCGTCATTGGGGTCCCCGCTTATGCAGACCCGGCGGACAATGGACTCGTGAACAGTCTTTTGCTGCCATTTCGCTGTCAGCGGGATTACTGGTGCCGGCCGGACGGTACGCCAGTCGAGCGTGATCGGCCGGCCTTGCCCGAGAGGCGATCTCGCCTGGCGGAGTAGCGCCTCCGAAGACGATCAGCGTCGAGTGGCCCACGCGCGCAGATGGCGAGCGGCGCACGATGATGGCGATAGAGCCTCCCCCGAGCTCAGGGCCCGCTCCAGGTCGGAGACCGTGTCGATGTCGTACCAGGAGGGAATCAGCGCGACCGACAAGCCCTCAGCGGCGGCGATCGCACGCGTCGTGGCGAGCACGCTGGCCGTGCTCCACGGCACCTCCTGGAACAACTCCGGGTGAGGCCGACGAAGCCCAATGAGGTAGTAGCCGCCGTCTTCGGCGGGGCCCAGGACGAGCGGATCGGAGTGTCGCAGCAACGCCTCGATTCCCTGCTCGACGTGGCTGGCCGGCAGTGTCGGCAGATCGGATCCGATGAGCGCCGCGGCATTGTAACCACGCGCGAAGAGATCCGCGAAGCCGTGCTCCAGCCGCTGGCTCAGTGTCTCCCCGCGTTGCGGGATCACGTGTGCGACGTCGGCGCCGAGACCCGCGATCTCGCTGCCTGCCTCGTCAGGCGTGAACAGCAAGACTCGATCGGCGAGACGGACGGGCCGAATCGCTTCGAGCGTGTCCAGGAGAATCGCCCGTCGCAGATCGGCGCCATCGTCGATTCCGAGCGCTCGCACCAAGCGTGTCTTGCCGCGATGGTCGGACGCGGCACGAGCCATGACCCCGAGCGCAATGCGATCAGCCATCGCGTGCCACGGAGACGCGACGCCCGCGCTCCTCGGCGGGCGCGCCGCGCCGGTAACGGGCGGCGAGCCAGCTCGGGGACACTCCTGCCAGGAACAGGAGCACGAGCATCACGTTTTCGGTGCTGCGCCGAATCCACCCGTCGGTTTCCCACCGGCGCGCGGACGTCACTGCCGGCAGGGTCGAATGGTGAAGCCGGCCCCTCCGCCGCAGGCGGCGCACGAACTCGACGTCTTCCATCAGGGGCAGCTCCAGGTAGCCGCCGAGTACGGCGAACACGTCGCGGCGCACGAACAGCGCCTGATCGCCGTAGGGCAAGTCGAGCCATCGCACGCGCGCCGCGACTCCACGCTCGAGCACGCGGGCCAGGCGCCGCCCGGAATCGAGCTGGAATCGGAAACTGCCGCCCGCCACAGACGACCGTCGCCCTGCACCCGCCAGCTCGTCGACCCAGCCCGCTGGCAGCCGCGTGTCGGCATGGAGAAACAGCAGCCAGTCGCCGCGCGCCTCTCGCGCGCCGACATTCATCTGACGACCGCGCCCCGGCAGCGATGTCAGCCACCGCACATGAGGCGCCGCATGTTCCAGCGCGATCGTCGCCGGGGTGGGTTCTCCGGCATTCACCACGATGGTTTCGACCCTGGAATCGTCCCCCACCGACTCGAGCGCGCCTTCGAGGCTGCGCACGTCGTCGAGCACTGGAACGATCACGGAAACGAGCGGCACAAGGCTATTCTGTAGCCTCACCTGCTGTCTGTGGTAGCCCTCATGGACGAGCCGGGCATCCGCGCGCGTCCAGCTGCGGTCACCGGCAACCGGACGCGCGAAATCGATCGCATCGCCATGGAGGAGACCGGCCCTGATGTGCTCGGCGGAGCGAGTGTGAAGACAAGCCGCGGCCTGAAGCTCGCCGCGATTGCCGCGGCGGCCGCGTTCGTTCTTGCGCTCGGCTGGCTGCTCCCAATCGGCGAATGGACCGTCGCGCTCGCCAATCGGGTGCGCGGGGCTGGCGCGACGGGCGTTCTGCTGTTCACAGCCGCCTACGTGGCCGCAACTGTCGCACTGCTGCCCGGATCGGTGCTGACGCTCGCGGCCGGCTTCGCCTACGGGCCGGTTGGCGGACTCCTGGTGGCCTCCCCCGCCAGCGTGCTCGCCGCAACAACAGCCTTTCTGCTGGGACGGACGGCGCTTCGTGACTGGGTGCAGCGGACGATCGCCGGCGTGCCGCGAACCCGCGCGCTGAGTCGCGCTATCGGGAGGGACAGCTTCAGACTGATTCTGCTGCTGCGCCTGTCCCCAGTCGTCCCCTTCAACATTCTGAACTATGCCCTTGGAGTTTCAGAGGCGAGTCTCGGCCGGTATGTGGTCGCGTCGTTCATCGGCATGCTCCCGGGAACCTGGCTCTACGTCTATCTCGGTTCGCTTGCCACTACAGCCGCCGAGCTGACCGACGCGAGCCGGAGCGCGGGGCCCGGGAGGCTCGCCCTCACAGTCGCGGGCCTGGTGGCAACGGTCCTGGCGGTGGTGCTCGTCACACGATCCGCGCGGCAAGCGCTGGATGATGAGTTAAAGGCGGAGGGATCATGAGTCGTGGCGATCATCGCGACCCTCACGGCTCGGCGAATCCTGAACGAGATCGTCCCTCCGATCTGATCTGTCCCTTACACAACCGATTTCTACTTGCCCCAGAGCTCCTCGAGCCGCCGGGCGCGCCCGCAACTGTATTTGTAGAAGTTGAAGCGAACCGGGTTTTTCTTGTAGTAGTCCTGGTGGTACTCTTCGGCCCGGTAGAACGGTGAGGCAGCCGCAATCTCGGTCACGATTGGCTGTTGGAAACGACCTGACTTCTCCAGCGTCGTCTTCGACGCTTGCGCCAGTCGTTTCTGCTCCTCGTTGTGATAGTAGATGGCCGCACGGTACTGTGTCCCGACGTCACAGAACTGCCGATTCGGCGTGATGGGATCGATGTTCTTCCAATAGACGTCGAGGAGTTGTGCATATGTAATTCTTGCCGGGTCGTAGACTACTTCGACGGCTTCGGCGTGGCCGGTGCCTCCAGCGGAGACCTCTTCGTACGTCGGATTCTTCGTGCGGCCGCCCGTGTAGCCGGATGTCGTCGAAACGACGCCCGGCAGCTCATCGAAAGGCGGTTCCATGCACCAGAAACAGCCGCCGGCAAACGTCGCCTTCTCGTACCGTGTGTCGCTCCCCTGCCCGGCTCCGCCCGTTGAATCGGCGAGCGGCGCCGCGGCAAGCAGGCCCGAGATCACCCATCCGAGCAGAATGGCGGGTTTCATGATCGCTCACTCTCAATTCACGTCCTGAGCTCCGGTACCGGTTCTCCCTCAGGGACGAACTTCAGCGCCACACCATTGTTGCACCACCGCCGTCCAGTGGGTGGCGGCCCATCGGCGAACACGTGACCCTGGTGGCCGCCGCAGCGGATGCAGTGGTACTCGGTTCTGGGCAGAATCAACCGGTAATCGCGCTTGGTGCCGAGGCGTCCCTTGATTGGCTCGTAGAAGCTCGGCCAACCCGTTCCGCTGTCGAACTTCGCCTTCGAGCTGAAAAGCGGGAGATAGCAGGCGGCGCACACGTAAGTGCCCTGCCGCTTTTCCTTGTCGAGCGGGCTCGTGAACGGCGCTTCTGTTCGTTCTTCGAACAGAACGGAGTAGGCCTCCGGCGCAAGGAGCTTACGCCATTCTGCTTTGGACTTTTCAAGCCTGGCGATCGTCTCATCAGAGCCGGCCGCCCGCCCTTGAGCGCTTGTGGCGGCCACCACCGGCGCCGCCACCGGTACGACCGCGAACGCCAACACTCGTTTCAGCCACAGCCTTCGCTGCATGACAGTCACTCAATCCTGAGCGCATCCAGATAGCCGCGAACCCTCTTCGCATTCGTGCCCGCATCGCCCCCGCCAACCCGCGAGAGCGACCGCACGTCCACGCGGCTGCCTCCATCGGCCGGCTTCACCCGGATGACCACATCGTCCTTGAAACCGTACCAGAAGGTTGTGTCGGTCGCTTCAATCCGTCCCGCCGCCCCATCGGCGGCGACCAGGTCCCATCCCATTTCGCGCACCGTCGCCAGCGCGCGCTCGAACGCCTGCGGTGGGGGGACGCTCAGCATCAGCGGCCGAACATCGGGGTAAGCGTCGCGCTGCTGCGTGGCGATTTTTTCTCCGCCGTACACCGTTGAATTGGGGGCGTTCGCGCGGAGCGGCAACACCGCGACATACTCGGGAGGTTCCTGCGTGTCGGTGGTGATGTCGTGAATGGGAGGCTTTGGCGGACCCAGCCGGAAGCGGCCGGGCATGCCGATGAGGGCGACTCCGACGAGAAAGCTCATGGCGGCCAGCAGGATGCCGCGCCGCGCGTCCCTCGGCCGAGCCATGGTGACGACGAGGCCGGTCAGCGACACAACCGCTGCCGCGATGCCGCCATACACGCCCCATCTCAGGAAGGTCAGTAAGGCGATCCGCAGCGGAAGGATTCCGAGCCGGTATCCCGCAGGTCCGGCAAGGAGCACGAGCGCTGAGGCGACCGCAAGGCCTGCTCCCAGCAGTACGATCCAGGAGAGAGAGGGCTTCCCGACCGTGTGTGCCATCCTCGTCCTCCTGCCTCAGATTGTCTACCATCGACACGAGCTCGCACCACAAAATGAGGCGGCGGCCAGCCAAGCTCCGTCAGCAACAGCCTGCTCCCGGCGTGCAACACGCCTCGCCGTTTACGGCCGCGTGGCCCGCGGGACCGTCCACAACCGCGAAGGAGCCGGCGTAAGGCGCCTGCGAGAGCTTCGCCGCCGTGTCGGTGCAGACCTCGACGGGGCTCCCCCGCGGAAACAGATGTCCCTCTTCATCGATGGCGGCCTTCAGCGGACCGAGATAGATCGCGTACTGGCCGGCGTAGGTACAACCGCCTTTCTTTTCGAACTTGTAGCCACGCACTGTTACTGAGTAGAAGCGACAGCGCTCGACTTCACGCCAGAACGTCTTCTTCACTATCGACACGCCGTAGAAGCCGGCGCGCTCGAGCGCCGCAAGAAACGCCTCTTCGGTCAGAGCGCCGCTGATGCACTCGCCCCAGAGTTGTCCGTCGGCGCGCATCTTGGGCGGCACCTCTCGATCAGCCACGATGTCGGCAACCACGGCGCGGCCATGATCCTTCAACACGCGCCAGATCTCGCGGAAGACTCGCGGCTTGTCTGGCGACAGGTTGATCACGCAGTTCGAGGTGACGACATCGGCGGTCGCATCGTCCAGCGGAATCGCCTCGAGAAATCCCCGGCGGAACTCCACGACATCCCACCCGAGCGCCGCCGCGACTTTCGGCCGGCATTCATTGGCGACCGTCAGCATCGCATCGGTCATGTCGATGCCGTACACGTGTCCTTCGGTGCCGACTGTTTTCGCGGCAATGAAGCAGTCGATGCCCGCACCCGAACCGAGATCGACCATCGTCTCGCCCGGTGCCAGCGCGGCAGCCGTCACTGGGCTGCCGCACCCATAGAAGCGCTCCACCACCTCGCACGGAATGTGGGCCAGATCCGCCTCGTCGGGCCGCACCGGGCAGCAGAGTTCGGCCTGCGGCTCTTCGGCGGCATGTCCGTAGAACTCGCGGACCGATCCGCGGGACCGCTCGATCACTTCTTCGGAGAGGACGCACGCCGAATGGGTCGTCCGGACAATCGCTTCCTCGTCGTGCAGCGTTCGCTCGCCCATCGCTCGAAAGACGACTGGCCGATCGAAGCCTGAACGCGGCTGCACGGTGCCGCGTCCTTCCGACGCCAGCTCCGCAAAGGCGTCGGCGGCCAGGCCTTTGTAGAGGTCGCAGTAGGGATCGTGCCCCACGAAGCTGCGGGACGCCCAGTAGCCATGCTCGACGTCGCCGCCGCCGCAGAGAAACTTCAGCGTGCACGGGCGGCACTGCGGCTTGCGCTCGACGGTGGCGGCGCGCATCGCGTTGCAGACGGAACTCTCCTTCCAGATCTCCTCGAGTGATGCCGCGTGAAGATCACCACACCGGAGCTCGGGCACGCCGGCCATCGAGGCGGACGGATAGACACAGCCGTCCGTGTACACGCAGAGACTATTCCATCCTGCACCGGCGAGATCGTTCTTGACGCCGGCCCGGCCGTCGAGTCGAAGACGGAACTCCTCGACGTTGTCGACGCTCACGCCGAGCTCGCGAGCAACCGTGCGAGCACTGCGCACGGCGCCGAGAATCGCGTCAGCCCCCGGCAGGTTGGCGAACGGGCCGTTCAGCACCCGGCCGCGGCGGTGTGGCCAGAGGAGATGCACGTTGCGGACGCCGAGCGACGCGGTCAGTCTGATCAGCGCCTCCACGTCGTCCAGGTTGTGTTTCAGGAGCACCATCGTGACGCTGGGCCGCAGGCCCTCGGCAACAGCGGCCCGGATCCCTTCCGTGACGCGCTCGAACGTTCCGGCCCCCCTGATGGGATCGTTGGTTGCCGCCGAAGCGCCGTCGAGGCTGATCTGGACCCGTAGCCGGTCCCCGGCGAGCGCCGCCAGCCCGGCGAGCCGCTCGCCCCTGAACAGCGTGCCGTTGGTGAGGATGACGAGCTCGCGCTGGTGCTCGGTGACTATCCGGCGGCTCAATTCGAGCGCGTCCGGGCGTGCGAGTGGCTCCCCGCCCGTGAAGAAAAATCGCTGGACGCCCAGGGCGATCCCTGATCAATCGCGTCCAGCAGGCGGTCGGTCGGCAGTCCCTGGGACTGGTCAGGGCCTGATGACACCAGGCAATGGGCGCACGCGAGATTGCAGAAATCGTTGACGTGCAGCCACAGCTCGGTCAACCGATCCGTTTGAAGGTAGGCCGACCGTCCAAGATAGGGCACCGGCACGGCGTCGTCGCGAGACAGGAAACCTTGCCGTAGCGCGTCCCGCGCGAACGTCTCGACGTGAAGCCATGCCCTGGCCACATCGAGTTTGGCATCGGCTGCATAGGCTGTCACGACATCGCGCAGCGGTGTCTTCCCGTCGAACAGCGTGAGCAGCCGCATGCCCCGGTCATCGGTCGCAATCCAGTTGGGTTGTGCCGGGTCGAGCGCAAGAACGGCTGTCGACAGGTTGGTGGTCGCATACGCGGGCGCTCGAAGCGTCGCCGCGTCGTCAAGCGTGATCGGAATTACCGGGTCCATCGAAAATACCTCTCCAGAAATCCGCGAACGCGGGCCGTCAAGAGCGAGCGCCGATACTCATCGCCGGCCTTGCGCAAGGCCTCGGCCTGCGTCGGGTACGGGTGAATCGTCGAAGACAGATCCGAGAGCGTGCGATGGTGGTTCAGGGCCAACGTGGCCTCCCCGATGAATTCGCCGGCGTGCGCGGCGACGATCGTGCACCCCAGCAGACGCCCGCGCTCGTGATGCACGCGCACGAACCCGTCTGTTTCGTCGTCGATGACTGCGCGATCGACGTCAGCCAATCCGACGGTGATCGACTGGACGTCGTGTCCGCGCCTGCGCGCCTCGTCTTCGTACAACCCGACGTGAGCCACCTCAGGGTCGCTGTACGTGCACCACGGGATCATAAGTGCGCTCGCACGCCGGCGACCGTAGAACAGCGCATTCTGAATGACGATGCGGGCCATCGCATCGGCAGCATGAGTGAACTGAAACGAGGAGCACACATCGCCGGCGGCGTAGATACGCCGATTCGACGTCTGCAGTCGGTCGTTCACGGCGACGCCCTGCTTTGAGACGGCCACTCCCGCCGCTTCAAGCCCCAGACCTTCGACATTCGGAGCCCGTCCCGCCGCGACGAGAAGATGATCGCCGCTTGCGGCTGCAATTCCCGCTCCGGGCGCGCGTTCGAAACGCAGGCAGAGTCGGCTGCGATCGCTGACGGCGTCGATGAGCGTGACGCCGAGCTCCAACCGGACCCCCTCCGCGACCAGCCGGCGTTGCACGATTGACGCGGCGTCCGGATCCTCGCGAGGTAGCACCTGCGGAGCCTGATCGAACACCGTCACGGCGCTGCCGAAGCGGGCGAACGCCTGCGCCAGCTCGCATCCAATCGGTCCGGCGCCAATGACGAGCAGGTGACGCGGCAGCTCCGTGAGCGAAAACAACGTGTCGTTGGTCAGGTAGCTGAGGTCGGCCAATCCTAGGACCGGCGGAGCCGTGGGGCGGCTGCCGGTGGCGATGACTGCCCGGTTGAATCGCAGAGAACGCCCGGCCACTGCAAGCGTGCGTTCATTCGTGAACGTCGCATCTCCGAAGAACACGTGAATGCCCGCGCGGTTCAGACGCTGCGCGGAATCGTTCCGGCTGATGCCGGCGCGCCGTTCGCGCATGCGCTGCATGATGGCGCCGAAATTCGGTTCGATGGTACCGACGGCGACGCCCAGGCGCGGCGCACGCCGCGCTTCGGCAGCGGCACGCGCCGAGCGGATCAGCGCTTTGGATGGCACGCAGCCCACGTTGAGGCAGTCCCCTCCGAGGAGATGCCGTTCGACGATTGCGACCCGCGCCCCCAGGCCGGCGGCACCCGCGGCGCTGACCAGCCCGGCCGTGCCACCGCCGACGACCACGAGGTCATACACAGCGTATGGGTCGGGATTCACCCAATCCGCCGGATGCACCGCCTCGAGCAGGGCGCGATCAGCTTCGTCGAGCGGCGAGAGACGCATAGTGCCACCCACTCTCACAGGTAGCCCGTGATGCCCGATAGCGGAGAGACGCGATGACCAGCTGCGCCGGAATCACGACCCGAGTCTACGTCAACTGCCGACTGAATATTCGGACACGACGGGCTTCACCTGGCGTATGTGCTTGCTCGTGTATGATCCCAGATGGGCCATCACGAGGCGGACTCATGGACGTTGGTGCGGCGCTGCGGGATGCGCGCGAGCGACGAGTTCTCTCCCTCCATCAGCTCTCGCATACCACGAAGATCAGCGTCACAATCCTTGGAGCGATCGAGAGCAACCGGGTTGACAAGCTGCCCGGCGGAATCTTCACGCGCGGCTTCCTGAGAGCGTACGCGCGCGAAGTGGGTTTGGATCCCGAGGACACGATCCAGCGCTATCTCCGCGAGTGCGAACCCGTACCGGACATCGTCGAGGTCGCCAGACCAGGCAGGGACAAGGCGCGCCCCAGGCACGCTCCTGGGGTCCGGGTCGAGATGGATCGCGACGAAGCCGAGCGCCGATCCGTGCGTGTCCAGTGGCTCTTCGGAGCCGTCGTGCTCGTCATCAGCCTGGCCTACTACACATTCCCCTGGTGGCGAGCTCCCGAGCCGCGGACTGCGCTTCCTGTCCCACGTCCGGCGGACGCGATCGATATCACGAACCCTTCTTCGCCCGCAGCCTCACCCGGGGCTGATGGAGCGACTCGTCGTGAGACGGCAGCGGCCGGATCGCGCGAACCGTCGAGCGCCGTCGCAACCGATGGGGATGTGCTGCATGTCGACATCCGAACGCAGGGTGTCTGTTGGTTGTCCGCGACCTCTGACGGAACGCGTGTGGTGTATCGCTTGATGCAGCCTGGAGAGCAGCAGACGATTGAGATGCGCGACGAAATCGTTCTCCGGGTTGGCGACCCGGCAGCTTTCGCGTTTTCGATCAACGGTATGTCGGGCTCCTCGCTCGGTCGTGCCGGCAAGGCGGTGACCGTGCACATCACGAGGCAGAATTACCGCGAATTTCTCCGCCGCTGAGTGCAGACGGGCTGAACACTCCTGTCGTCCGCAGACTCGGGTTCGCTCAATCGGTCACTGACCCGACCGTGTTGACCGGAGAAAATATTGACAATGATACGCCGGACGTTGCCGAAACAGGGCTCCAGCGGCGATCCCGACGATGATCACCAAAACTGATAGCAACGCGACCAATCCGTATCGTCGCAACGACCCGCCGAGCAGCATCATGCTCGGCAGACTCTCGCGGGCAGGACCACCAGAAGCGTGGCGGCGGGACGGTCGAGCTCGGACTGAATCAACTGGAGTGCAATCGCGATTTCGGACCATGTCGAGATCATGAACAACGTTCCCCCGATGGATGACAGCACCACACTCGGCAGATTGTTTCCAAACGCGGATGGCAGCGCCTGAAACACTCCGGACGCGATTACACTCCACACCCAGAGAGCCGGCACGAGCACCAGCGCGATGCGGCCACTCGAGTACAACCACGCACCGAACAGCTGTGACGGTGTTTCGAGTCGCCCATGGTCTGTGATGGTGGCGAGGTTGAACAGCCTGGAATACGCGTCTCCATCCGGCGCATCCAAGGTGAACCTGGCTTTGGCGGCCGCGTGCCGAGACCCGATGCACCCCAGCGATCGGCGATTGTGCGACGAGAAACGTCACCAACACCGTCACGATGATGCCTGCGACTATGCGCAGAATGGCAAATCGTACCGGCATCGACCAGTGCGAGAACAATCGTCGTGATGTTCAGCATCGGCGCACCCGTCACGAACGAGAGCAAGAAGGTGGTGGTCGCGCCACTTCGCACATATGCGGGGGCCATCACGGCGGAACGACGAGCAGAATGGGTGCGGCAAAGCAAAAGTGCACCGAGCAGCGACCCGGCGAGACCGGAGCGCATGACGTGCCGCTTGAAGTAGAGCGGCAAAGTTGTCAGAGCCAACCCTGAAATGAGGATGCCGAGCATCGTCGCATGCCAGACGTTCAGCAAATAGCTCGTGGCCTGTGCGATCGGTTTCCACCAGGCCGTGACGCCGAAGGCATTTAGCCAATCAACACTGATGTGACCGGAACCGATCGATGCGTGGCCGTACTGCCCGGTACGCCAGGAGGTCGACGACCAGCAACGAAAAAATCGTCAACGTCAGCGCCTTCATGTGCCGGCTGGTCCCCGAAACTCTGGCCTCGAGATGGTTGATGCCCTGATAGCATGCGAATATTCCGGCGAGCCCCATGCCGAGCAGCGGAACGTGCGCGGGATTGAAAGCGTAGAACACACTTCGAACCGGATATGCCGCAAATAGGAAGCCCCGCCGAAAGTCCAAGATCGTCAAGAGCGTCACCACCAGCGAGAGTACGAGCCCGATCATCATGCCGCGATAGGTGGCGGATGTCCGGGCCAGGTGAGCATCGTCCAACGCACTGAGCATCGGTGGTTTCACGGTCGCGCGTTTGCGAGCTTTGGTTGTTCTTCTAGTCATTGGCAGGCGAGGGCGGAGGAAGCGCCGGGCTCCCGCGGGGCAGGCAACACCTCGAC
>CAWHCF010000030.1:0-27633 GCA_963827655.1 uncultured Acidobacteriota bacterium | reverse complement strand
CAGCCGTTAACAAGAAAAAACGGCGAAGACCCAAATGATACATTGGGATTGTCAGGCTTCAGACGCTTGGCTAAAATACATTTTCTGCGAATCGTTCGGCTTTCTTTCGACGCTATCTGGAGTTCCGATGTTTTATTGTGTTTGCACGGAATGCGGTCGCAGCCAGGCTTATGACGGACCCGAGGACAATCGTTGTCCGGCGTGCTGGGGCCAGACCATCATTTATTGTCCGAATTGCAGCACTTATCTAAAAGACAAACCATCGAAGGCCTGCCCGTATTGCAGCAAGCCGTTTGTCAAGCCTGCCGCTGCAAAAGCCTCCCCCTAGACCGCCAAAACGCAAAGACACCAAGAACGCATTCATTTCACGTCCTGGCGTCTTCGTGGTTGGTTTGGTCGGTGGCTACTTGGCCGGTTTGCGCGCGTTGTAGCCCTTCTTGGTGCGAGCGATCAGTCCGGGTTTCTTGAGCTTGACCTCCACCTTGCGGAACTTTCCGTCAGGCTTGGTATTCTTGGAGTAATAGCCGATGCTGTACTGGCTGGCCAGTTCGCGCGCAATCTGGTCGAAAGCCGGCCCGATATCGTCGATCGCCAGCGCATCCAGAACAGTGCCGCCACTGTTTTCCGCCAGTTTTGCCATATAATCGCGGCCGACTGCAGCTTCGTGGTACCGTCCGGAGCCATAAATCGGTGGATTAACGACGGTCGGGCCTCCCGGCACGGGATAGCCGCCCACCGTCGGTCCCGGACCCTGAAGCACGCCGCCGCGCCGGGCGTCCCGGCTGGTGTCGTAATAGACGCCGTAGATCGTCGCGCGGGTTTCTCTCGCCTGTTCCAGGGTCTCCTTCATCGAAACCTTGCGGCTCGCGGTGTCGACGCCATCGCTGAAAAGCACGAGCGCCTTTCGCTCCTGGACCGGTTTTAGCACTTCTTCCAGAGACAGCCAGACCGCTTCATAAATTACTGTGCTCCCTCCCGGGCGCGTCTCTTTCACTCCGCGGGCATTGCGGTCGCGGTCTATGCTGAAGTCTTCATGGAGACTGACGTCGTTTGCGAACGAGAGAACGGCGACAGAATCGTCAGGGTGCAGAAGCTTCACGAATCGAATTGCCTCGTTCTGAATACGCGCCAGTCTCTGTTCGGTGCTCCCGCTCGTATCCAGGAGCAGGGCGACTGAAATCGGTTCGTCGGTCGGGGAAAATCCGGCAATCTCCTGAGGAACTCCGTCCTCGAAAACTTCGAAATCCTCCTGGACCAGATCCGTTACGCGCTTGCCTTCCCGGGTCGTTACCACCACCGGAAGAGAAACCATTTCGACGTTGACGCGAATTCTCGTTTCCTGATCAGGTTCTTTCTTCTTTTGCGCCTTGCCCGGCGAAACGAGCGACAGACCACCCAGGAGCAAAGTCACAGCAAAAGGGATGAACCGACGAGTCCAAGCCATACTTTCCTGACCTTCAATGTTCTTCATGATACCCCAGCCGGGGAACGTCTGCCATCGATAGATCGAGCGCCCGCCCGAATACCACTAGGACGCAAGAGACACGAAAAGATCTCTAGCTGGATGGGCCACTTCGATGGAGCTTGTAAAATGCGAGAGGGTGTCTATGATTAGTGACTGGTGATCCCTTGATCAATTCTCCGCGACTCATTCTCAAACAAGCAGAGCTCGGGCCCATGATGAATTTCATCTACTTGATCGGCTGCGCCGAAACCCGCGAGGCCGCGGTTATCGATCCCGCCTGGGATGTACCTGCCATCCTCAGGCTGGCTGAGGAATCCGATCTGAGAATCAACCGGATCCTGATTACTCATGGCCACCCCGATCACATCAATGGCCTGGAAGAGCTTCTGGAAGCCACCGACGCCCGGGTATACATGCACGCGGATGAGATCAACTACACGAAAGAGATTGCCGCTCGATTTCGAGTGCCGGCCGACTTCATGAACCGTCGCTCGAGCAACTTCCAGCCAATTTCCGACGGCGAGGAAGTCATGGTCGGCCGGCTCCCCGTGCAGTTTCTGCATACCCCGGGTCACACTCCCGGATCGCAGTGCTTCCTGGTCGAGAAGAACCTGGTTTCAGGCGACACGCTTTTCATTAACGCCTGCGGGCGCGTCGACCTTCCAGGCGGGGATCCGGAGAAAATGTGGTGGAGCCTGAACCGGAGGCTGGCGGTACTGGACGACGATACCATCCTTTACCCTGGCCACAATTACGCGGAGCGCCGCACATCGACCCTGGGCGATGAGAAGCGTAACAATCCTTACCTGCAATACACGTCGGTAAGTCAGTTCCTGCGAGACATGCGTTCTCTGATTGCGATTGCGGATTGCAGATTGTGGATGTCGCCGATGGAACTCAGCAGTCTCAGTAGATCAAATCCGCAATCCGCAATCCGCAATCCGCAATCGAAATGACGCTTCTCGGTGCGATGACTACGGCCGGCGGGCTTTTCCTCTTTCTGTGGTATCGCACTCTGGCCTCGCTTCCCGTACGGCAGCAGCCCGGTTTCATCCTCCCCACAGCTTTCAAGTGGGGCATACCGGCAGTCTCGTTGATCCTTTTTCTCTCGGGGCTGTTCATACTGGCGACCCTGAGCCCCTGGTACGCTCTCATCGCCGCGGGGCTGGCGGCTTTGCTCGGATTCCTCCTGCTAAAGTTCGATCGCTACTCGGCCGACATACGCCTGATTCATGATACGTACAAAAAGATCCGGCAGGCGAATCCCTCAATGGAAGAACTCGAAGTACTCTTTCACACGGCTCGATGGCGCTATCCCAAATGGACCGATGACCGGGCCGTAGAGCTGGTTGCCGGTAAGGATATCGCGAGCTTGATTCTCGTCATGCTCGTCAGCGAGAATAAGATCAATCCAATTTCGGACTGGGAACTCTACCGCACGTTGAAATTCAAAGTCGCGCGGATGACCCGGCACGGCACATGACGATTGCGGATTGCCGATTGCCGATTGCGGATTGCCGATTGCGGATTGGGATGGGTCGATTGGAACTCGGGAGTCTCAATAGATTAATCCGCAATCTGCAATCCGCAATCCGCAATTGAATGGGTGTTCGAAGTGCACTTCCTTGAAGGAATCGTGATAGCGCTGGAGGCGTTGTGGTCCCACAAGCTGCGCACCATGCTGACGCTGCTTGGGAATATCGTGGGAGTGATGTCGGTCATCGCCGTGGTGAGCATCATCGACGGCATGAATCTGTACATCCGGAACGAAGTGGCCGATGAGGGGAGCGGCGTATTTCGCGTGCAGAGAGTCAACGAACTGGACATTCTTTCGGATTTCGACAAATTCCTTAAATCGCTTCACAACCCCCGGATCACTCTCTCCGACCTGGCTTATCTCGGCGAGCGAGTCCAGCTGGCCGCCTTCATGGATGCCAACCAATCCACCAGCGTGGAAGTGCGCTACCTGCGGCGCTTCATAAAGGGTGTCTCGGTTCAAGGAAGGTCGGAAAACTACCCGATGATGGGCAAATGGGAACTCAAGGATGGACGGCATTTCTCCAGCTACGAGGTGGATCACAGCCAGGATGTGGGAGTCATCGGACATGACCTGGCCGATCGGCTGTTCAGCGGCATGGATCCTATCGGGAAAGAAATCAAAATTGCCGGAGCCAGTTATCGGATTATCGGGGTTCTGCAAGAGAAGGCCGGAGTGTTTGGCGGCAATCCCAACCTGACGGTGGTGATCCCGATTACCTCTTTTCAAAGGGCATTCGGCTCGCAGCAGTCCATCACTATTTCAGTTAAAGCCGCGACTCTCGAACAGTTCAGTGAATGCGTGGATCAGACCCGCGTGGCCATGCGTTCACGGCGCCACCTCGGACCCAAGCGTGAAGACAATTTCGCCATCGTGACCTCGGATAACTTGCTCAACCTTTGGGCAGGAATCAGCCGGGGCATATTCGCGGCGCTGATCGGCATCGTCTCGATCAGCCTGGTAGTCGGTGGCATCGTCATCATGAACATCATGCTCGTTTCGGTCACCGAGCGGACCCGCGAGATCGGCATCCGTAAAGCGGTGGGGGCTACGCGGATGAACATTCTGTGGCAGTTCCTGGTGGAGTCGATCACGCTCTCCAGCGCCGGAGGCATTCTCGGAATTGTCCTTGGATTTACCGCGGCTGCTTTGATCGCTTACTTCTCGCCATTACCCTACGCCATAAAGACATGGTCGATTGCCGCCGGTCTCGCGGTTACTTTTGCGGTCGGGGTTTTCTTCGGCATCTATCCTGCAATGCAGGCGGCCAGGCTCGATCCCATTGAGGCATTGCGCTATGAGTAATCGCCGGGGGCTGATCTACGAAAACGTTGTAATCGCCCTGGATATTGTCCGGGCACACAAGCTGCGCAGTGGCCTGATTATCCTCGGCGTTGCCATAGGGGTTGCCTCTCTCATGGGAGTAGCATCCATCCTGCTTGGCCTGAAGGAAAAGATCACGAAAGACATCTCCGCCTCCCAGGAGACGGTAATCGGAGTGGCCAAATTTGATTTCCTCGTCGGCGGCATCGACGAGGAGAAGCTTCATCGTAAGGAGATCACTGAAGAAGATGCCAGGGCGGTCCGCGAGAACTGCCCGTCCTTGAAGTATGTGACGTATCACGTCGAGCCTCCCGGGAGGTTCTACACCCTTTACTACGGCGACGAGAAAAGCCGCATGATTAAAGTGGTCGGAACTCAACCCTCTCTTCTGCACATTTGGAGCCTGGATCTGGAGGAAGGACGAATGTTCACGGACGAGGAGGTCTTCCACCGCGCCAAGGTAGTGGTCCTGGGACATAGCCCCCGCCGCGACCTGTTCCCCGGCATCGATCCAATCGGCAAGAGAGTGAAAATCGGAAACGATGTGTACACCGTGGTTGGCACCTTCATCGAACGAAAGACGCTATTCGGCAGCTTCGGGGAGAACTTCGCTCTCATTCCCTACACGACGTTCATGTCGAATCTCTGGAAGGAAGAAGACCTGCGCCGTATTTTCGGCGTCCTGCGCACAGGAGTCGCGCTCGAGGCCGGAAAAGACGAGTTGATCCAGGCCATGCGGGTGCGGCGAAAGCTGAAGGCCAACCAGAAAAATGACTTTGACATCTTTTCACTCGATGCGGTGCTGGAGTTTCTCAACAAGATCACCACACCGATCGCCGGAATTCTTGCCGCCATCTCCTCCATAGGACTGCTCGTGGGCGGGATCGGGGTCATGAACATGATGCTGGTTTCAGTTACGGAACGAACCGGCGAAATCGGAATTCGCAAGGCGGTGGGAGCCACACGCCGGGACATACTTTGGCAATTCTTGATTGAGGCCGGGATGCTCACGGGAATAGGCGGGGTTATCGGCATAACTCTGGGGCTCGCGGGGGCCCTTGGAGTTTCTGCCCTCACCGGGCTCCCCAGCGCACTCTCTTCATTCTACGTCGTGCTGGCCGTGGTCTTTTCTATCGGAATCGGCGTTTTCTTCGGCCTTTATCCCGCGAATCGAGCTTCAAAGCTCGATCCAGCCCAGGCTATGGGCTTCGCCAAATAAGCCCGCCTTCCGCCTTTGTCGACCCCTGACGACTTCGCGCTCTGGCGGTCGACCTGCGTTTCAGACAGTGCCCGCGGGCCGAGAACGAAGTGGGGGAAAGGCCCAAAGGGCTGACGCTGCGTAGCGCCGGGCCGTGAGGCCGGGAAGATCGGGGCTCACAAATGATGAGCGCCGATAGTGCAATACAGTCGCAGTGCCGGTCCTTCGGACTTCGGGACCTCCCAGTCGCCCGGTCTGAGAAGCCGTGAAGAAATTCAGCGAACGGCTCTCGATTGATCGGCAGTCCTTTAACTTTTGTGGCGCGGGTCATGACCCGCTCCACAGACCCAATCAGATCCTCAAACCGTTCGACTCTCTTTCTCTCCCCCATCGCTTCGCCTGCCTACTTTCCGCTCAGCACTTTTTACTTTCACTCTCCACGGGCGGGGCTAGTCACTGCCGGGCATTCGGCCCTGGTTAACGAGACGCGAGAAGAACTCTCGAGACGCACACCGCTACTGTCGGAATCGCAGAGCGGTCCACAGAAACCTTTTGCCGAAAAATTACTCTTAGTATACGTTGCATCGTTCACAACGCTGCATCGATTACTGCCAATTGGAGGTCGTAGGGAGCGGCTGGACATGATCACGCACGAGCTCATGAGAGAACTGCTGAAAGATGATCTCGGCCAGATCCATGAGATTGCGGAGTTTGTTCCCAATGAGATCGTGTACAAAGCTCTCATCATCCGGGAGTTCATGGCGGAGCGCGGAATAGAGGATCCTCGCCAGGGGATCCGCGAATTTCACGCCTTCGAGCGGGAACGCCTCAAGCGGCTGGGGTTCGTGGAGGTTCACGACGAGCTCGGCGAGCCACCCCAAGCCCGCACGGCCAACGAAAAAGCCTCATAAGAATTGACGATTGACGATTGACGATTTCGGATTGGGCCTGGCAAGCACTGCTGTTCGGAATTACGGCGGGAGTTGGGGGCGTGAAGCGCCGGCAGAGAGCAGGTCCGGCTCGAAGAGCCGACAGTGCCCAGGCCCTTCAGGCCTCGGGTTTCAAAAAGTAATTCTTCGCGTTTTAGGCCCAGATCCCGCAATCGTCAATCGTCAATCGTAAATCGTCAATCGTAAATCGTTATGGTTTGAGCCAGGATTCGAGCTCCTTTTCCAACTGCGCGAACATATCGGCTTCCTGGGCGCGCAGCGTCCTCCTCTCCCCTGGATCCTTCCGAAGATTGTAGAGGAATGGGTTGTTCCCAATCCGGAGCAGCTTGTAGTCGCCACGCATGGCGGCATACATTTCCACTCCTTCGGTGGAGAACTCCCAGAACAGAGTGCGCGCCGGTCCCTTGCCTTTGCCTGTCCAAACGTCCAGCATACTGGTCCCGTCGATCTTCCAGGCCGCCTCAGGGCTACCGCCGGCCGCGGCCACGAGCGTGGGCATCACATCGATCATGTGAATGACCTCCTCTGAGCGGCGGCTTGCCGGGACCTTTCCCGGCCAGCGTACCAGCGAGGGCATGCGTATGCCTCCCTCCTCGAGACTGCGCTTCTGCCCGCGAAAAGGTCGATTGCTGTCATGATAGTTGGAGGCGCCCTGGTTGCCGACCTCGAAAGTGGCGCCGTTATCGCTCGTGAAGACGACCAGCGTATTCTCCGAGAGACCGCTGTCATCAAGCGTCTTGATGACCCGGCCGATTGCGGCGTCCAGACGTTCGATCATCGCGGCGTAGTTGGCATTGTAAGGTTTGGCCGGATCCTTCTCTTCGAACTTCCCGCGAAACTTGGCGAGATTTTCCTCCGGCGCCTCGACCAGGAAGTGCGGCTCGATAAACGCGAGGTAAAGCAAGAAGGGGCGCGCGCGATTGGCGCGGATGAACTGCTCGGCTTCGGCGGCGAGGAGGTCGGCACTGTAACCGGAGACCGGAACCTGATCGCGCCCGCGATAAAGGAACTTGGGGAAATGCTCCCAGGCGTGACGCGCGTCAAGATAGCCGAACGTGGAGTCGAAACCCTGATCCAGCGGATGAGTAAAGCCGCCGTCCGCCAGGCGCCCGCGATGCCATTTTCCGATCAGCGCGGTCGCATAGCCGAGAGGTTTGACGGCCTCGGCGATGGTAGTTTCAGATTGCGGCAGGTCGACAGAATTGTTTCGGACTCCGTGATGCAGAGTGTACCGTCCAGTCAGCAGGCACGCGCGCGACGGCGCGCACAGAGGCGAACCGGTGTACCACCGATCGAAGACTGTCCCCTGCGCCGCCAGCCTGTCAAGATTGGGAGTCGACCACTCTTTCCGTCCGTTGAAGCCTACGTCGCTCCATCCCATATCATCGGCATAGAGAACCA
Source organism: uncultured Acidobacteriota bacterium (assembly GCA_963827655.1). Classification (GTDB taxonomy): domain Bacteria; phylum Acidobacteriota; class UBA6911; order UBA6911; family UBA6911; genus CAWHCF01. The sequence goes on along the minus strand of CAWHCF010000030.1, from coordinate 19,759 downwards.
CCAGATTCGGACGCCGGGCCTGTCCCTGCGCCGCAATGGGAACAAAAAGGACAACAGTGAGAAGAAGAACACCTTGCCGTCGTTTAAGCATGCGCATCCACCGGTTTTCTCTTCGTGGTTGTTTTGTTCAGCTGCATATACCACAAAGCCGCAAAGGACACAAAGAGCGTCATCTTGATATAAACTCTAAGGGCTCGCGCAAAAATAACTTCACATTCTGGCGCGAGAATCGGTGTTAATCATGAACCGGTTTCTGTTCGCTAAGCACGCTGAGGATCGCGCCTCGCCTGGGGCCTGCAGGCAGAATGCGAACTTATTTCTGCGCGAACCCTAGGGACGGCCCCCTCAAAAGGAGTTCAGATCATGGTCCATAAAATCATGAATGGCTGCTGCCTGGTTGCCGTGGCTCTCTTGCCTGTTGGCGTGAATTCGACGGATAGGCCTCTGCCGCCGATCGTCGATCCGGGTTCCGCTTGTGTCCAGAACGAAGAGCGACGCCCTCCTTCCGACGCCGTCGTACTCTTTTCGGGAATCGATCTGGCTGCCTGGCGCAGCGCAACCGGCGAACCGGCGCCCTGGAGGACCGAAGACGATTACATGGAGATCGTGCCCGGATCAGGCGCCATTCGAACCGACCAGAGTTTCGGTGATTGCCAGTTGCACCTGGAATGGCGCACGCCCACGCCTGCCACGGGCACAGGACAGGATCGGGGCAACAGCGGCGTGTACTTCATGGAACGGTACGAGGTTCAGGTGCTGGATTCGTATGACAACCAGTCCAACCCCGAGGGACAGGCGGCCGCTGTTTACGGACAATATCCCCCGCTCGCGAATGCCTCACGACCGCCCGGTGAGTGGCAGACCTACGACGTCATCTTCCGCCGTCCGCGCTTCAACGAGGACGGCAGCCTGCTCCGGCCGGCGCGCATCACGTTGTTCCACAATGGCGTCCTCGTTCAAGATAACGTCGAACTCAGAGGAACGACCGGACAGGAGCAACCCGAATACCAGTACCATCCCGACAAGCTGCCGCTGGGTCTTCAGGACCACGGCAGTCCCGTCCGCTACCGAAACGCCTGGATCCGAGAATTGGCCGAAACCGACCGGTAAGCGAGACCAGCGTTTCCACACCTCCTGCCTCGTCGCGTATTCATAAATTTGGACTATCCGCCAAATAACTTCAATCTATTGAATAGTTATGATATATGTCTCGCCGGATAAGGTGTTGGCAAGGTAATGCCGTCAATCAACTTTAGTCGTTAGGCGAAGTCTGGTGCCAATCTCGGGAATGGAAATTGCTATGGCGGACGAATCGGAAGTAGAGTCTATTCTTCTATCACAAGAGTCTGCGGTTCGTTCTCTTTCGAAGGAGGCTTACCAATGAAGTTCGTGAAGTGGGGGATTTGTGTCTGTACGGCGTTCGCACTGGCCGTTACCCTGGGATTTTCCCAGGCCGCTACGGGATCTATCAGCGGCACGGTGGTGGATTCCAGTGGGGCCGCCATCCCCGGGGCCGAAATCACGGTAACTAATCAAGGGACATCACAGCAGTTCGTGGCGGTCTCGAGCGCGGCCGGTTCCTTCTCGGTGCCTGCTTTGATACCGGCATTCTACGAGATCAAGGTCAGCCTGGCCGGATTCAAGACCTTCGTCGCGCGGGATGCCAAAGTGGACGTGGGCAAGACCTATTCCGCCGTAGCCATACTCGAGGTGGGCGGAATCAATGAGGTGGTGACCGTCTCAAGCGGGGCGGATCTGGTTAACACCAGCGAGGCGCAGATCTCCAATACCGTCACGAGGGAACAGATCCTCGAACTCCCCCTGGATGGCCGGAATGTCTTGAACCTGATTACGCTCCAGGCAGGGACAGCCAACAACGGCAGGACGCCGACGGCCATTTCAGGGCCTTCGGACCTCGTTAACCGCCATCACACAGGACGGCGTCAACATTCAGGACAATTTTATTCGCGCGAACGCTACCACGTTCGTTCCGAACCGTCCCGTGGTGGACCAGGTATCCGAGTTCACGACCGTCACCCAGAATCAAGGTGCGGAGTATGGCTTCGGATCATCCAATGTCAGTCTGGTCTCGCCATCGGGCACGAACGATCTGCACGGAAGTCTCTACTGGTTTCACCGCAATGACGTCTTTGCGGCCAATGATTTCTTCAACAACAAGGCCGGGATTCCGAAGGAGAAGCTGATTCGGAACCAGTTCGGGGCGAGCGTGACGGGCCCGGTTTACAAGAACAAGCTCTTCTTCTTCGGCTTTTACGAAGGACTGCGGCTCCGGCAGCAATCATCGCGCAACAACCTGGTCCTGACTCCGGACGCCCGACGCGGGATTTTTACCTACACCGGGACTCGATGGGCAGGTGCGTAAACTCGACATTCTCAATCGAGCGGGTGTCGCGATCGATCCCGCGGTAGCCGGATTGCTGCAGCAGCTTCCCACGGACTTCAACAACTTCAACATTCGGCGGACAGCACGGCCGCAGTCGTAAAGAACAACGCCGGTCTCCTCTTTAACCAGGCCGACAATACCGACCGCAATCAGGGCGGCACCCGCATCGATTATGTCTTGTCGAGCAGGCACACCTTCGAAGGCGTGTACAACTTCCAGCGCGAGAGCGATGACCGGCCGGACATTTACGCGGGCTACCTGACCGAGCCCAAGGTCACGACCGCGGTCAACGACAATCACTTTCTGGTCGGCGCCTGGAAGTGGACTGTGTCACCTACCTTCCTCAACGAGGTACGGGCTGGAGGGAACCGGGCCCCTGTGATCTTTGACACTACCGAGGATTTTTCGGCAGGATACAAGATCGTGCTTCCCGCCAATACCTTCACCAACCCGATCGAAGACTTCGAGCGGCAGGGACGAAGCACCCATACCTACACGATCCAGGACAACGCAAGCTGGCAGCGTGGAGTTCATTCGTTGCGCTTCGGCTTTCAGAGCCAGTTTGTCCGGGTGAACTCATTTGCCGGGTTCAACGTGGTCCCTGCCATGACCCTGGGGATCAGCGCCGCCAATTCCATCGGTCTGGATACCGGCGCCTTCCCGGGAGGCATCAGCGCTGCGGAGCGTAACGAGGGCCAATAACCTTCTCGCCGCTCTGGCCGGCATCACCTCCACGCGCAGTCCAGGAATTCAACGTTACCAGCCGGACTTCGGGGTTCCAACCCGCGGAAAGCGTCGAGAACTGGACCTACGATATCTACGCTTTTTACTTCGGCGACACCTGGCGAGTCCGTCCTCGTCTTACGCTCAACGCCGGAGTGAGGTGGGAGTATTACACTCCGCTGGACGAGGAGAACGGTCTCATGGTTCAGCCGGAGCGAAAGGGGGGCGAGCCCATTCGCCAGACCGTTCTGGATCCAGACGGACAATACAATTTCGTCTCGGGACGGCTTCACCAGCGGGATCTGAACAATTTCGCCCCCAACCTCGGGATTGCCTGGGATCTCTTCGGTGACGGGAAGACATCGCTTGCGAGCGGGCTATGGATTCTCTTACGCTAACGACGAGATCATTCGCTCCTCCGACAACGCCCTGAACCTCTACGGGGTGGCCGCCAACGTCACGCTCTCGAACCTCACGAGGACTCTCGCTCAAGGCATCCCGACCTTCACCACCCCTCAGTTCAAGCTCCCCCTTACCTACCGTGAGATCGATCAGACCATTGCGATCCGTCCCACGGCTTTCGCCGTGGATCCCGATCTCAAGGTACCCTACATTCAGTCCTGGAATTTCGGAATCCAACGCGAGATAGGATTCAATACGGCCATTGAGGCCCGTTACGTCGGCACCAAGGCAACCAGGTTGATCCGGGGCCTTGATTTCAACCAGGTCATCATCGGTCCGAACGGGTTCCTCGACGACTTTTACCGGGCCCGCAGCAACGGCTTTCTGGCGTTGTCGGCCGGCCTGGGTTTTAACCCCGCCTTCAATCCCGCGATTCCGGGGAGCCAGCCTCTGCCGGTGATCTCGCAGGCGGAGTCCGGCGGGACTCCTGACCAATGCCACGATTCGGGGCGCCATCCAGCGCGGGGAGGCGGGCGAGTTGGCATGGCTCTATCACTTCAATGCGCTCGCGGGGAATCTGACGCTCGCACCCAACTTCATCGCCGGTGTCGCGGACGTGAACACGAACGGGGCCGACTCCATTTACCACGGGCTGCAGACGGAAGTGCGCCGGCGCTTCCAGTCGGGTGTTTCCTTCCAGTTCAATTACACCTTCTCGAAGGTGCTGACCAACGCTTCCGGAGTGGGCCAGACCAACTTCGAACCCTTTACCGACCTGGGCAACCTCGCCTATGACCGTGGCCGCGCGGAGTACGACACACCTCATGTGTTCAACGGGAATTTACTGTATGAGCTTCCGTTCGGGCGCGGAAGGCGTTTTGACGTCGACAATCCGTTTCTGAACCGGCTTGTGGGAGGGTGGAGGGTGACGTCTATCCTCAACTGGCAAAGCGGGAGTCCCTTCTCGATCGGCTCGCGGCGCGGGACCTTGAACCGAATCGGCCGTTCGACGCAGAACCGCGCCTTCACGAACCTGACGGTCGATCAAGTCAGGGATCTGTTCCAGATTGGAAGCGACGCGACCGGGCCCTACTTCGTCAGCCGCTCGGTGGTCGGGACCGACGGGAGGGCCGTGGCCCCGGATGGCCAGCCGCCCTTTTCGGGTCAGGTATTTTTCAACCCCGATCCCGGCACGCTTGGAAGCCTGCCCAAGCTCGGCTTCAACGGTCCCTCATATTTCAACTGGGACTTCGGAGTAATCAAGCGGACCGCCATCACCGAAACCACAAACGTGGAATTCCGCGCGGAGTTTTTCAATCTCTTGAACCACAATGTTTTCGATATCGCTCCCACCACTGCCCTCTTCGACCTGGACATCAACAGCCCGACATTCGGACGGTTCACCCAGTCCGCGTCCACTCCTCGAGTAGTACAGTTCGCCTTGAAGATTAACTTCTGATGGCTGGGAACTTGGCGTCTTTGCGGTGGGAAAAACCCACCGCAAAGACGCCAGGAGAACCTAGAAGAGAATTTTCAACGCCACCTGCATGTTGCGCGGCGAGAAAGTGTCGTCGATCAGCCCAAAGCTGGTGGAGTTGATACCCTGCCGGTTGAAGACTCCAAGATCGTCAAGCGCGCCGTTTGGCGGCTGCGAGGTAATGTTGAAGTTGGCGCGATTGAAGAGATTGAAAACGTCGAAACGGAACTGGATCCTGGATTCCTCGCTGAAGGGAAGCTTGAAGCTCTTCCGGACACCCATGTCCACAGTCGAATACCACGGACCTGATATCGCCGACATGCCCAGGCTGCCGGCCTGAAGCAGACCGGGGTTCTGGAAATTGGCCGGATTGGCCCGGCCATCGGATCCGATCAAAGAGGGATCGAAGAGGAGCACACGACCGTCAGGATCCCGAAACACGCCGGTCTTCGCCTGCAGTTCAGGAATAGTCAGTCCCAGGAGATGGACGGTGTTGGTCAAGGCCCGGCTTCCACCACGATTAATCGTGCCGCGGCCGGAGAAGATGTTGACGGTTTCACCTGAACGCGCCCGGATGATTCCTGTCAGATCCCAGCCTCCAAGCACGGCGTCGAGGAACCGCGTTGCTGTTCATGTACTTTCGACCCGCGCCGAACGGGAGCTCCCAGACGAAATTGGAGTTGAACGTGTGGGTGATGTCGAAGTCGGGCCGCATGATTTCCAGGTTCGGCTGGGCATTGTCGAAGAGGCCTCTGAAGTTGGTCTGCGAACCCGAAAAATCTGTCAGAACCTTCCCCCAGGTGTAGTTGAACTGCCCGATGAAACCACCCTGGAATCGCCGGCGCACCTCGATCTGGAGCGCATTGTATTTCGAGAAAGCGTAATTGCCCAGGATATCACCCACGAATGCATTCGGATTGGGGAAGAAGTACGATATGGGCAGGGTAGCCCCGAATTCCTCGCCCCCTTCCCCCTGGAAGAAAAAGTCGCGATTCGGTGCCATGAAGCCGCCGACGTATTGTCCGATCTCGCCGTTTCGAATAGCAATTCCGGACGCCCGGATCCTGCAGGAACCCTCCTAGACCAAGCTGAGGGAATATCCGGAGGGGTTCGCCGACAGCGGGGTTGCCGCTGGCCGCGAGGTTGCGCTGGGCCCGGCGGAAGTCGTCCACGAACTCAGAAGGAAAGCCCACCTGGTTCACGTCGACGGCCCGGCCCAGTTTGATTCCGTGGTTTCCCACGTACCGAACCTCGAGCGCCGTGTCGCGGAAGATTTCATGCTGGATCCCGATGGTGTATTGCTGCACATAGGGCGTCCGCAGGTTGGGATCGATCGTGTAGAGAGCGGCCTGAGGATCGAGCAGGATGCCGTCCCGCGCCGTGCGCGGGATCTTGAACGTTGGAGTGGGAATCCCAGGCACGCCGCGGCTCAACGTGCCGCTGACACCCGTCAAAGAGACCGTCTGGTTCAGCCCGTCATTTCCCACGAAAGCATTGAGCGCCGCCGTGAAGTTATTGTCCACGACATAGTTGATTCCATAGCCACCCCGTATGACGGTCTTGCCGTTCTTGAAGGGCTGCCATGCAAAGGCGAAATGAGGCGCGAAATTGTTCAGGTCGTTCTTGAACAGCGGCCGGGCACCTCCGCCGGCGAAATCGACCACGGCGTTCGGATCGAGGACCGATTCAATGCCGCCGACCGGCAGCAGGATCAAGCCATTCGCCTCGTCGGGAACGGCGTGGAATTCCCAGCGCAGTCCGAGTGTAAGGGTCAGGCTATTGAGAATCTTCCAGGTATCTCCGCCGTAGAAGCTGAGGAAATTCTGGTTAAGCACTCTTACCTCTCTGGGCCCCCGGGACAAAACCCGAAGTCCGGCTGGTAACGTTGAAGGTTTGCTGGCCGGTCCGGATAAATCCCCCTAGAATCCCCAACAGTTCAGAGGCGACAGCCAGGTCGTTGGCCAGGATCCCTCCCGGAAACAGGTTATTTGTAAGAGGATCGTCATTCCCGGCTCCGAACCCGAGGATGTATTCCGGAATGATTCCCCCTTCGCCAAACTGATCGACCTTGGATCGCCGGTACGTGCCCCCGAATTTAAAGGCGTGCCTCCCCCTGACCCAGGTTGCGTTGTCGGTCAAATCATAAAATGGCGCGTTCCGTCCCTGGGGCGCGAAGTTCTGAGTGGGATTGACAAACAGGTCGGTCTCGCCCAGGCCAGCGTCCGAAAAATCGATTTTATAACCGCGCTGGAACGTCTCGCTGGTGACGAAGTCGACCGGCGCCCACTGGAATCCGAAGCGTAGCGTATTGGTCAGATTAGGCGTGAAGAAGGCGCGCCAGCTATACGAACCCAGCCGTCGGGTCGACTCCTGGCCGGCGCCAGGCAAGCCCGGAAAAGGGGCATCGATACCGTTGAATGGATCATTGGGCAGATCGAAGCGAAACTGGTGGAACGTACCGGTGAAGGAATGACGGACCGCGGGCTCGTAATCGATTCTCACGACGACCCAGTCCTGGTCCGACTCGTCCGGGCTATTAAACCGGAAACCCGAGATGTTCCGGCCGTCTCCCACACTATTATCGTTCGGCAGCGGCGTTTGTCCGATCAAGGACGTGACGATGGAATCCGGCGTCACCCTCCCCAGCTGGAACAGGTTGACCGTCTGAAATTGACCATTGTCGAGCCTTCTGTAAGAGAAGTCTCCCTGGCGGGCCGGGCCCGTGAGTACCTCGCGAGCTACCGAAACGGTCGCCGGGTCTTTCTCTTTCTCGTAGTTGACGAAGAAGAAGAGCTTATTCCTCAGAATTGGACCCCCGACGTACCCGCCGTATTGATGGTTCCGCTCCCTCTCCTTCTCGAGTCCTTGCGCATTGTTGAAGAAGGAATTGGCATTCAGGGCCTCGTTCTTGTGAACGTAATAGACGCCGCCGTGAAAGCGGTTGGTGCCCGAGCGCGTGACCATCTGAGTCTGTGAAACGCCAAATCCGGCGTCGACCTCGGAGTTTGACGTTGTGATATTGAACTCCTCAATGAAACTCTCGCGCAGCGGGATCACGCCGAAGAAGCTGTCGGTGCGAATGAAATTGTCCTGGTTATTGATTCCATCGAGCGTGAAGTTGTTGAAGGTGCCGCGGGTTCCGTTGACCGAGGCCTCCCGGGCAATGTCGCCCCTCCCGGTCACGCCGGCTTGCAGCAGGGCAAGTTCGGTAACGCTGCGGCCGTTCAGCGGGAGCGAGTCGATCTGCGCGCGGTCGACTACGGTGTTTATTTCCGCGTTGACCGTGTTGACCACACTCTGGGCCTCTCCGCTGGTGACAGTCACGGTCTCGCTGACGCCTCCTACGGCCAGCACCAGCCGCACGGTCGTGGGCAGACCGACCTGGACCTGAACTCCCTCCACAACGCTCTTCTTGAAGCCGGATAACTCGGCACTTACGCGGTAGTTTCCGAACGGCACTTGCGGGAAGACGTACAACCCTGCTTGATCGGCTACCGCAGTCCTCGAGACGTTAGTATCGACGTTCGTCAGAGTGACTGTGACTCCAGGAATGCGGGCTCCGGTCTGATCAACGATCTCGCCGTCCACCCTCGACGTAAGATCCTGCGCCGCGGCGGGAAAAGAGATGAGCACAGAAAGGATTAGACCACTGAGTACTAAAAGCCTGGCTGAACGTACCATTTTTCTCCTCCTATCGAGTCCTCTCGAATTACGCAAAATTTGTTCCTGCTGCCCAATGCTCGACCCCCGTACGGGTTCTGAGTTTGAATCAACTCGAAGATCGAGTCGGCCAGGAAATAATCGGGTTAGAAATCGGCAACCTATCTGAACAATCGGATACGGCGCGACAGCCGTTGTGACACAAGAATTTCGCGCGCTGCGAAAGCTTTGAGGCAAGGTCGCCTTTCGCGGCGAGTTGGGTTCAACGGCTGATCCCTTCCGGATACGGGCAAGGTGCATTAATTCGTGCCGTTGATTCCAATTAACCACCCGACAAGTTTGGGGGAGAGAGGCCCTCAGCAGAATTTCAGCGGCTTAGGAGTTGGGAAACTTGGATTAATCCAAATTTTGCAATCTAGCATTCTCCTCGTTACTCTGAGGCGCGCCCACACACCTCCTCCATACGCTGATCCGGTGCTTTATGTTCCGATACTTTTGACGCGCGGGCAGTCAGGCTGGTTGGGAAAAAACCAGGGGCGGTAGGCAGTAGTACTGTTCTGACTACGGCCTGCTGCTTACTGTATAATCACCCAAACCATGCAGTAGACAGTTGGCCGGAACCGATTCTGCTTACTGCTGACTGCCTGACCCTAGACTGCCCGATGCGACTGTTCTGGAAACTTGCCCTGACCTACTTCCTCTTGGTGCTGCTGGCGCTGGTTGCGGTCGACGCCTACACCGCCCGGGCCATGCGGCGCGATTACCTGCAGCAGGCGTTTTCACAGCTCGAATCTCTCGGACGTCTGGCGCAGAGCAGGCTCCCACCCCTCGATAGAGCGGAGGAGCTCAACTCCTGGGCTTCCTGGATGGCTCAGAGCGGCGCGCGCCTCACTCTTGTTGCCGATGACGGGAAGGTTCTTGTCGACTCCGGCGAAGATTCGAAGACGATGGAGAGTCACTCGGAACGCCCGGAAATCCGTCAAGCATTGGCCGAGGGTGCGGGGCGCGCGGTTCGCCACAGCGAGACTCTCAATCGCGACCTCGTCTACATGGCATTGCGGTATCAACCTGCGCGCGGGCCGCTGGCCGTTATCCGCTTGGCGATACCGCTCGAGCGTCTGGACCAGGCGCTAAGCAGCTTTCGCCGGCGACTCTGGTCCGTTTCCATCTTGATTCTGGTCATGGCGGGAGGCTTGTCGTTCCTCTTTTCGCGCAGTGTTTCGGCGCGAATTGAACGGTTGAAGCTGTTCTCGCGCCGGGTTGCCCACGGTGATTTCCGTGAGTTGGCCCTGGACCGGCATCAGGATGAGCTCGCCGAACTTTCGCACACGCTCAGTGAAACCGGGGCGCAACTGGATCGGACCATCCGAAGTTTGACCGAGGAACGCAACCAATCCGCGGCCATTTTGCGCAGCATGGCAGAAGGCGTGGCGGTCATCGGCTCGGATCAGCGTGTGGTTTTTTGCAACCAGGCCTTTTGCCAGGTGCTGGCCATTGATCTATCGAGGTGGGAAAAAAGTCCGATGGTTGAAGTGATCCGCCAGTCGGACCTGCTGGACGTTATCCGGCGCGCGCTCGCCGGGAACGAAAGCGTAAGAAGCGAAGTTGTGGTCGGCGCTGTGCGGACCAAGAGCTTTGCCGTGACCACGGCCCCGGTAAGGTCCGACGGCCTCGTAGTCGGAGCCGTCCTGGTTTTGCATGACATCAGCGAGCTACGCCGGCTGGAACGCGCGCGTCGTGATTTCGTGGCCAACGTCTCGCATGAGTTCAAGACTCCGCTGACGGCGATTCAAGGATTCACGGAAACCCTTTTGGGAGGCGCGCTGGAGGACATCGACAATCGCAGCCGCTTCCTCGAAATCATTCGCAATCATGCCACCCGGCTGAGTCGCTTGACCGACGATCTGCTCAAGCTTTCCCAGATCGAGGCCGGAAAACACGAACTCGAAGCGCGGGCCGTCCCCATCGCGAGTGTGATCGAACCCTGTCTCGAAACGACCCGCTTCAAAGCGTCTTCGAAGAACCTTCACCTGGAAGCAGATTACCAGGCAGACCTCGCGGCCATTCGCGGCGACGTCAGCTCGCTGCAGGAAATACTGCAGAATCTATTGGACAATGCCGTGCGCTACACTCCATCCGGCGGCCGCATTTGCGTCCGCGCCCAATCCACGGGGCAGGAAGTGGTGATCTCCGTTTCGGACACCGGCATCGGCATTCCCAAGGTTGAGCAGGAAAGGATCTTCGAGCGCTTCTACCGGGTTGATCCTGCCAGGTCGAGGGAGATGGGAGGAACCGGACTGGGACTTTCGATCGCCAAGCATCTGGTCGAAGCGCATGGCGGCCGCATCGAGGTCGAGAGCGAGGTCAGCCGCGGCTCCACGTTCTCCATCTTCCTTCCCAGCGCGCAAAGAGATTCCTAGCGTCTTCTCAGAGTCCTGGTGGTCCTGTGGGATGCAATCCCCAAGGAATCTATCGGCCCGAAACGCACGGTCCACTGGACCGCGGAAACGTGCGGTACGGTTTCCCTCGCGTTTGGTGCGAATCCTGTCGCGAGGATCTCCTGCTTGCCTGGTAGTTGCACGCCTCTGATTCTGGCGCTCAGGATAACGAAACCTGCAAAGAGGTTTCGGTTCGTCGATCAGAACTTGATCTTTGCGCTCAACAGGATCGTGCGCGCATCCGTCAGGAGATCCGCAGTATTGGCGCCGAACGACGTGCTGCTCATGCGCGCCTCAGGATTCTGAAAATTGTCATGATTCCAGAGATTGATGAAGTCGCTTCGCAGCTGCACCTTCCATCGCTCAGTCAGTTTAATCGTCTTCATCAAGCTGAAATTCCAGTTCTGAAACGAAGGCCCGTGAAAAGTATTCCGCCCAAGGGTTCCTCCTCCCGACATGGAATTAGCGAGCGGAATACCCCCTGCGGTCAATGGGGCAACCACGATGCCGTTGCCGGTCAGCGGGACCGTAAAGGTCCGAAAGTTGTTCGTGACTGGATCTCTGGTCATGATCCCGCCTGGATTGAAATTGGGCCGGCCCGGTGGGTTGGTACCGCCTGCCGTGGTGCCGACGGTATCCACGCCGGTGCGGATTGTGAAGGGCTGGCCGGACTGCCATTCGCTAAATCCGGTCATCTGCCATCCTCTGAAGACGTGGCGCAGAACGGCATTGTTAGAGTGGAAGAAGGGAATTTCGTAGAGGTAATGCACAACGAAGCGATGCGGCCGGTCGAACACCGAGCGGCTCCACTCGTTCCGGTAATTGAAGAAATTCTGCGGTACCTGCGGGCTTGAATTAGTGATATCGCCTACCGCCAGCGATTCGTCATTATCGCTGAAGTTGGAGCTCCAGGTGTAATTGGCGCCGATCACAGAGCCTCTGGAGAGCTTCTTGTCGAAGCGCACGAAACATCGCATGGTATTCGCCCAGGGCCGTCGCCTCGATCGTGGTGCGGGAACCCCAGTTCGGATTGATACGTCGAGTCCTGAGCCCCGGGGATGCTGTTCGGGTTCAATGTCGCCGACCACCGTCGCCGCTTGCTGAGGCGTCAGAATCGGAGGATTCAACTGTCCCTGGCGTACCTGGTGATACGACCGGTTTCCGGTATAACTCACCTCGAAGATGTAGTCCGTCTTGAACTGCCTCTGGATCGAGAAGCTCCAGAAGTTAGTCGCCGGATTCTGCATTCTTGTCGGCGAGCTCGAAGGCGGCCAAAGGAATCCGGATGCTTCCGAACTCGAGCGGGACTCCATTTACGGTCACTGGCCGGATATTGTCGTAACGGGTGACCAGACTGCTGCACTTCGGGCAGAAAACTCATCGCGCTCAGTACCGCCTGTCGGCTGGCCGGTGTCTGGTCCGGCCCCAGCGGAACGCTCGAGAGAGCGGCAAAACCTGCCGGCGTCGGGACATTCGCGCTCGCAGCATTGCGGGCGTCGGGAGCCTCGCGCCGGCGATTCGCTTCCAACAGGCCAAAGAAAAAGGTGCGATCCTTCAGCACCGGACCAGCCATGTCTCCTCCGACCTGGTTCTGGACAAAGCGCGGCGTCTCCTTGAGACCTGCACGACGGTTGAGCAGGCTTAGCGGCTCAACCCAGTTCCCCCGGTAGTAGTCCCAGACCTCGCCGTGAAGCGCGTTGGTCCCGCTCCTGGTAATAATCGAGACCTGCGCTCCGCTGTTGCGCCCGAACTCCGAGGAGTAGGCCGTCGTCTGCACCTGGAACTCCCCTACTGCCTCGGGAATGATGCGCGAGTTGGAGAGCGTAACGCTCAGGTCGTTGTTATCAGTGCCGTCGATCAGAAAATTGTTGTTCCGAGCGCGCTGACCGTTTGCCGAAAACTCATTCGACCCAGGGGCTCGATTAACCGTGGGAGCTAATAACGCCAAACGGGTCACATCGCGCGTATTTCCCGTAATCGGCATCTCTTCAACCAATCGCTGGCTGAGTGTCCGGTCGATCGTGGGGGTCGTCTTGGCCAGTTCAACCCCCGGCGGCGTCACGTTCACTTCGACCACGGCAGCACCGCCGCCCACCGCAAGAGTCTGATTAATTACGACTTCCTGAGCCGCACGGACGATGATGTCGTCTGCCTTGCGGGTCTCAAAACCAGACATCGAAAACTGAACTGAATACGTTCCAGGCTCGACAGCGACAAACCGGTACAAGCCCGCCTCGTTCGTCAGCGTCTCGTGTTGAATATTCGTGGCCTTGTTAACTATGACGATGCTCGCGCCCGGAATCACAGCGTTGCTCTGATCCGTTACCGTTCCGGAGATGAAACCGCGAGTGAGCTGGGCCAACATTTCTGCCGGGCTTAGAAGGACAAAAACCACGAGCAGACCAAAAACCAATCTTGATTTGATCATAACCTCCATGTGACTCTTCCTCCCCATTCGAAAGACAGTTATCTATACATAGGGCAAGAGTCATGCCATAGCGGAATTTTACTACCGGGAAGACAACTGCAGTGACAACTGAGGGATATGGCGAGAGCGCTGGGGCTTCGCAAGCCTCCGGGCAGCGATTATCCAGATTTTTGAAATGCTATCCAAACATATGAATTAGTCTGCGGCTGTTCAACAGAACCGGGGCAAGCGAGGCGCCGCGCCGGCTTTGCGGGTTCAAGCCTGAAGGGCCGCCTTGTTCATATATGATGGTGGTTAATTTCGTGCGACGAAGAAGGAAAAAACACCAGGGAAACCTAATTCCCCTCGCGGAATCGATAGCCAAAGCCGCGAATAGTCTCGATCCACTCGCCACACCTGCCCAACTTTCTTCGGAGGGCCATTACATGCACATCGATGGTCCGGTCGAGGACGGCTACGTCGCGGCCCAGCGAGCCATCGATGATTTCGCTGCGCGAGAAAACCCGTCCCGGGCGGTCTGCCAGGAACTGCAGGAGCCGAAATTCAGTGGCGGTCAAGAAAATGACCTTGTCCTTGCAGAACACCTCGCGGCGCGATAGGTCGATAACCAGATCGCCGCGCCGGACAACGTCGGGCGGTTCCTGGTGGAGAGAAGTTCGACGCAATACGGCTTTGACTCGAGCGCCCAGTTCACGCGGGCTGAACGGCTTGGTTACATAATCATCGGCCCCGAGTTCAAGCCCGACGACACGGTCCGATTCCGCAGACTTCGCCGTCAGCATGATCACCGGGATGCGAGCCGTGCGGTTGTTAGAGCGAAGCGTGCGGCAAACGTCGAGCCCGTCGATCCCTGGCAGCATCACATCCACCAGAATCACATCGGGCTGAGACTGGGCGGCCATTTTCAGCCCGGACTCGCCATCAGGCGCGCCTATGACATCGAAACCTTCTCTTTCGAGATTGTACCGGACCAGCTCGATGAGATCCTTCTCGTCATCGATGACGAGAATAGTTCCTTTAGCCATGCCGAATGGATACCTCCATTTTGTGCGCCCAGAGGCAAAGAAGCTAGGTGGGCGTGTCCACGCTTTCAGAAGGAACGGCGCGCGTGTTCATCTCATGCCGGTGCCGCACCTCCCGTCCTTCGACCAGGTATATCACCTCCTCGGCGATGTTGGTCGCATGGTCTCCCACGCGCTCGAGGTTGCGCGAGATCAGGATCAGTCCCAGGGCGCGCTGGATGGTTCCGGGATCGGCCATCATGTGAGTCAGGAGGATACGGAAGATCTGGTCCCGGAAGGCATCGACCTTTTTTTCCTCCTCCAGGACATGGTTGGCCAGGCTGCAATCTTTCCTGACCAGGGATTCAAGGCTGTCGCGCACCATCCTTTCGGCGATATCTCCCATCATGGGCAGGTCGACGATGGGTTTCAGCGGCGGGGCTTCCAGAACATGGTGCGCGTTCTGGCAGATGTTGACCGCCTGGTCTCCGATGCGCTCCAGTTCCGAAGCGATGCGAGACGCCATGAAGAGGAATCGAACATCGGTGCCCACCGGCTGCTGGAGCGCAGTCAACTTGACCGCCCGGTCGTCGACTTCGATTTGCAGCTCGTTCACTTCCATTTCCTTGCGGTGGACCTCGTCGCAGAGAGTCTCGTCTCTTTCGATTAATGTCCTCAAAGCCGCCTGGATCATCGACTCCGCCAGGCTACCCATCACCATCAGCTTCTCCAGCAGCTCTTGAATCTTCTCGTCGAAGTGACGCTGCATTATCCGAACCTCCCTGAAATGTACTGCTCGGTTCTTGGGTCGGAATGGCGCGTGAAAATCGTCTGGGTTTCCCCGACCTCGACCAGCTCGCCCAACAGCATGAAAGCTGTATCGTCGGAGATCCGGGCCGCCTGTTGCATATTGTGCGTGACGATTACGATTGTGTACCGCTCTTTCAGCTCGATCAGGAGTTGTTCGATTCTCGCGGTTGCGATCGGATCCAGGGCGGAAGCCGGCTCGTCCATGAGGAGCACCTCCGGCTCAACGGCGAGGAGCCGCGAGATACAGATGCGTTGCTGCTGCTCCGGCGAGAGCGACAGGGCTGAATCGTCCAGGCGCTCCCTCAGGGCATCCCAGAGACCCGTCTGCCGCAAGCTCTTCTCGACCCGGTCGGCCAGATCTCCGCTTGATGGCCAGATTGTGGATTTTAGGGCCATACGCCACGTTTTCAAACACCGACAAGGGAAAAGGATTGGGCCGCTGGAACACCATCCCGACCCGCTTTCGAAGCTGGCGCAGATCGATGTCCCTGGCATAAATGGAGTGCCCGTCGAGGAGCGCCTCACCTTCAATCCGAACTCCCGGAATCGTGTCGTTCATCCGGTTGAACACCCGCAACAGAGTCGATTTGCCGCATCCGGATGGGCCGATTATCGCCGTAATGGCGCGCGGGCGAATGGCGATACTGACCGCCTTGAGGCCATGAAAGCTCTGATACCACAGATCGAGTGCCCGGGTCTCGAGCTTGGGCGTCATCCGAATCGTCCTGAGATATAGTCTGCGGTTTTCGGCTCGCGCGGCGTGGTGAAGAGCTTCTCGGTGAGATCGAGTTCAATCAGTTCGCCAAAGAGGAAAAAAGCCGTTCGATCCGACGCGCGCGCGGCCTGCTTGACATTGTTCGTGACCAGGATGACGCCAAGATCGGCCTTCAACTCCTGGAGTGCCTCCTCGATCTTCGCGGTCGAAACCGGATCGAGTCCGGAACTCGGCTCATCCAGCAAGAGCACTCCCGGTTCCAGCGCCAGCGTGCGTGCCAGGCACAGCCGCTGCTGCTGCCCGCCCGAGAGATTGCGGGCGGGCTCATCCATCCGATCCTTTACTTCGTCCCACAGATATGCCGACCGCAGGGCTTTTTCGACCCGTTCGGCGTATCGGTTTTGCGCGCCTTCTATCAGGCGCAGCCCGAAAGTCAGGTTCTGGAAGATGGTCATCGGCAGGGGCACGGGAACCGAGAAGACCATTCCTACCTTGCGGCGCAAAACAGCTACATCCACTTCGCGGTCATAGACCGACACTCCGTCCAGGAAAACCTCGCCGGAGACTTGAATATCGGGATCAAGGTCATTCATTCGGTTAAGGCAACGGAGAAAGGTTGTCTTGCCTGCGCCTGCGGGACCGATTATCGAAAGGATCTCGCCGCGGCGGGCGTCCAGGGTGATCCCTTTCAAGATCTCGCTTCCGCCGGCGCGCACAGCCAAACCCTTGGTCCGAATCGGGACCGACCTCTCGTACCCCTCGTCGATGGGTGCCGCCAGGACTTCGCGATCAACGACCATAGCGGAGCCTCTTTCGAATCCTGGCGCGAATCATGATTGCTGTGAAATTCAGCGAAAAAGTGAGGAGGAGCAGAACCAGCACCGTCGTGTAGAGGATCGGCTTGGTTGCTTCAACGTCGGGCGATTGGGTCGTCATTACATAGACGTGATATCCCAGCTCCATGAACTGGCTGTTCAGCTGGGTTGGAAGCTCGGGGAGAAAGTACGCGGCGCCTGTAAACATCACGGGAGCGACCTCTCCCGAGCCCCGGCTCACCGCGAGAATCCCGCCGGTAAGGATGCCGCCCACCGCCTGAGGCAAGACCACGCGGCGAATCATCTGCCAGCGAGTCGCGCCCAGCGAATAAGCGACTTCCCGATAACTCACCGGAATGGCTCGCAGAGCCTCTTCCGTGGCAACCACTACCGTGGGCATCGTCAGCAGCGCCATCGTCAAGGCGGCCCAGAGAATCGCGGGCTGGCCATACACCAAAGTGCCGCCGTAGAAGGCGCGGTCCACGCCACGCCCCACGAACTCGACAAAGAACCCCAGGCCGAACAACCCGAATACAATGGCAGGAACGCCGGCCAGATTCTGGATGGCCAGCCGCACCAGGTGAACCATGCGCGAGCGCTTGGGCGCATACTCGTGGATGTAAATCGCGGTCGCGACACCCAGCGGGATGACAGCCAGGGTCATGAGAAGCACGAGGGCCACCGTGCCGAAAATGGCCGGGAAAATTCCACCCCCTGTCATGCCGGCTTCCGGCGCTTCAATGAGGAAGCTCAAGCTGAGCTTCTCCACCCCGTGGATCAGGATGTTGCCGATAATGATGACCACCATCGCCACGATAATCAGGCAGGCGATTCCGGAGAGGGATTGGAGCAAGCCGCCCACGATTCTTGCGCGATCAAACACGGCACCTCTAGCGCTACGGAACAAATACCACTAAGGCGCGAAGACACAAAGAAACACTAAAATCCCACTCAACTGGTGACGCAGGGACGCGACGAGGCTACGACGCTCCCTGAAGCTTTTTCTGAAGACGACCTACCCACCAGTGTCCCGCCAGGTTTATCGAGAAAGTCAGAACGAAAAGAAAAGCGCCAATAAAAAAAAGAACGTGATAGTGAGCGCTGCCGACGACAACTTCGCCCAGTTCGGCGGCGATGGTCGCCGAGAAGGTCCGAATCGAATCGGTCGGCAATAGTGAAAGGACTGCGGCGTTGCCGGAAGCCATCAGGACAATCATGGTCTCGCCGATGGCGCGGCCAAAACCCAGGACGCATGCCGCGAGCACTCCGGGCATTGCCGCCGGGAGCACCACGCGCCAGGCGGTTTGCCAGGAAGAAGCGCCCATTGCCAGCGAACCGTCCCGGTAGGTCTGCGGGACCGAGGTAAAGGCATCTTCTGACACGGTATAGACAATGGGAATCACGGCCAGACTCAGGCCGATCCCGGCGGTCAGGGCGTTCAGCCGGTAAGTCCAGCCAAACGCGCTCTGAAGCCAGCCGGCCAGGACCATCAGGCAAAAGAATCCCACCACAACACTCGGGATCCCGGCGAGAATCTCAATCGCCGGCTTGATGACCTCCCGGACTGCGGGGCGGGCAAATTCCGAAGTGTAAAGAGCCGCTCCTACCGCCAGCGGAATTGCGAGCACAACCGAGATGATCGTAACCTTCAAAGTTCCCACGAAGAGCGGAAGGAGCGCATACTTGGGCTTTTCAGAAACCGGCTGCCAGGAAAATACGGGAGGCGCTCCTTCATAAGACTGCGGGAAAAAGAGCGTTTGCAAGTTGACCTCCCGGCGAACCTCCTCGGAGGTCAGCACCGGAAGAGCCTCCTTCCCGATGAAGACAAAGATCAAGACTAATGAAATGATCGCCAGGAAAGCGCATCCGCGGATGATCAACGCTGAGAGTCGATCGCTCCATTTCCCGCTCCAGTGAGGGGCTGACGCGAAGCTGGCTCTGGGTTTTTCTGGAGAGGATAATAGCCCACCGCTTGGCATATCTTTTGTCCTTCCTCGCTGAGCACCCAGTCGATGAATGCCTTGAGCTCACCCTCGGGCTCGCCCACCGTGTAGAAGAAGAGTTGACGCGACAACGGATAACGGCCGCTCCGCACGTTGTCAAGGGACGGCGGGACGGCTTCTCCGCTCCCATCGCTGCGGATCGGCAGCACCCGAATGCCCGATTCGTAGGCGATCCCTCCATATCCTACGGACCGCGTATCCTTACTCACGGCGTTGACGACCGCGGCGGTTCCGGGCAATGTCTGGACTTCGTTGGCGAAGTCCTCGTTACCCAGGACGTGCTCTTTGAAGAAGACGTAAGTGCCTGAGTTGTTTTCCCGGCTGTAGGGCACAATGGTCGCATCGTCCCAACCCAGTTCGCGCCAGTTCTTGGTTCGGCCTGTGTAGATCGATTTGAGCTGGCTCTGCGCGAGCGACTGGATCGGGGAAGATTGATGCACGTAGATGGCGACTCCGTCAAGAGCCACCGGAATTTCCTTCACATCCTTCCGGTGGCGGTTGCGGGCCTGTATTCTCTCTTTCTCTTTCATGGGTCGTGACGATTCGCAGACGTCGGTTCCACCATTGATTAGTGCGGCAATTCCTGTGCCCGATCCCCCGCCTGTAACCTGGATTCTGACCCCGGGGTTGCTGTGCATATACGTCTCGGCCCAGCGCTGTCCCAGAATCACCATGGTATCGGATCCCTTGATGGTGATCGGTTTCGATCTGCCGCCCGATCCGGAAACTCCGCCACAACCAATCGATCCCAGGATGCCGAGCGTGCTGACCGCTATCAGAAATCTGATCTTCATCGTATCTCCCTTGGGCAAACTTCAAAGGTTTACCTGATCGTTGTGAGGGAACGGCTAGGTTTCGGTTAAGATTCCGTTAAGGTTCTTGG
>CAWHCF010000029.1:0-237409 GCA_963827655.1 uncultured Acidobacteriota bacterium | reverse complement strand
GGCGAAAGTCATCGAAAAGTTCGCCGACACGATTGGATTGCAAAATTATAGTCTTTACGTGCAGGACATCGGCGCTCCGGTAGGGTTTCGCCTGGCGGCAAAAAATCCCGAACGAGTGCAGGCCTCAATCGTGAAAAACGGCAACGCTTACGAGGAAGGTCTGGAAGGCGATTTCTGGAGTGCTACCAAGGCTTACTGGAAAGAGCGCAGCGAAAAGAACGAAAGTGCGCTCCGCAAATTTTTAACGATTGACGCCACGAAATGGCAATAGACGCAAGGCGCGCGCAACCTGAATCACATTTCACCAGATACCTGGACGCTTGACCAAGCCTTGATAGATCGCGAAGGCAACAAGGAAATTCAGCTTCAGATCTTCTACGATTACGGCTCGAACCCTCCGCTTTACCCGCAGTGGCAAGCCTACTTCCGCAAATATCAGCCGCCGACGCTTGTAGTGTGGGGTAAAAACGATCCGATTTTTCCGGCGAAAGCTGCCGAGCCTTATAAACGTGACTTAAAGAACCTGGAATTCCATCTGCTCGACACCGGCCACTTCGCGCTTGAAGAGGACGGCAACCTGATAGCCGCATACATCAATAACTTCCTCGATAAACAGGTCGAGAAAATGCGTGTCGCTCAGGCTTTGGGTAAATGAAGGATCAAACGGTGATGGGACCGCTTGTAGAACTGCCCGGCTGGTTGCAAGCGGCCGGCTGGGGCCTCCTGTCTGCATCCGGCCTGCTGATCGGGGCCGTTGGTGGGTACTACACGTGGCTTCAGCATACCACCATCGCCCGCGTGATGACGTTCGCAGCCGGCGTACTTCTGGCTGTGGTGGCGGTGGACCTGGTGATCAACGCGCGTGGCGCGGCAAGCCTGCACTGGACGGTCATGGGTCTGCTGTGTGGCGCGGCGGTGTTCAGTTCCGTTAACTGGCTACTCTCCCGCCGCGGGGCACAGCACCGAAAACGCTGCGGCGAATGCGTGGAGCAGCCGGAAGAAGAGCAGCAGCCCGGTAGCGGACTGGCCATCGCGGCCGGCACGTTCCTCGACGGCGTTCCCGAGGGGGTGGTGCTGGGGCTGAGCGTGCTGCACCAAGGCGCGCCCGGCCTGGGGACGGTCACGGCGTTCTTCCTGGCTAACATCCCGGAAGCCCTATCGAGCAGCGCCGGAATGCGGCGGGCGGGACGGTCCGCGCGCTACGTGTTTGGCGTGTGGATTGGAATCGCCTTGATGATCAGCCTCGCAGCGGCGGTTGCCGGGCTTGTGCTCCGAGGCACCGAGCCGGCGGTCCGGGGGACGGTCGAGGCGTTCGCGGCGGGAGCGATCCTGGCGCTGGTCTCGGAAACGATGATCCCGGAGGCATTCCACGGCTCGCCGCAGTTCAACGGCCTGCTGCTGGTCGTTGGTTTTGTGGCCTTACTGATCCTGCTGGTACTCAGCCACTGAACTCACTGGGAAGGACTCGGTCATGCCCGGCAGGTTGAGCAAGCCCCCGGACTGATGACGGTTTTCTCGAACGGAGACAGCACGGGTTTTCTTTTTAGGGAGGTACTTATGGCTGAAAAATTTATTTCACGCGGTTTCAAAGGACGAGCGAGGGAAACCGCTAGAGCGCTCAAAGAACGGATTCCGCCCGGCCAATATGAAACGAAGGATTTTCCGGTGTTGTCCGCCGGACCGACTCCGCGAACGTCGCTTGAGCGGTGGGACTTTTCGATTTACGGGGAGATGGCCGAAGATTTGAAATGGACTTGGGACGAGTTCCGGAAGCTGCCGCGCGAAACCGTGACGGTTGATGTTCACTGCGTCACAAAGTGGTCAAAGCTCGACACCGTCTGGACCGGCGTTTCGGTCGACACGCTGCTCAAAGGCATTAACCTTGACGCGCAGCCGGCCGTCGGCTATCTCATCGCTTTTTGCGACGGCGGTTACACGACGAATCTGCCACTCGCCGACGTCCGCGGCGGAAAAGCGTGGGTTGTTGACGAATACGACGGACGTCCGCTCGCGCCCGAGCACGGGGGCCCGGCGCGCCTGCTGGTGCCGCACCTCTATTTCTGGAAAAGCGCGAAATGGGTGCGCGGCTTCAAACTCGTCAGGGAAGACCGCCCGGGATTCTGGGAGTCGGTCGGCTATCACAACTACGGCAACCCCTGGAAAGAGCAGCGATACGCGGGTGATTAAAAGGCATGGCGCAGCAGCTTAAATGGCAACTCGGAACGGTAGTCGAAATTCGGCAGGAAACGCCGAAGGCAAAAAGTCTAATTCTCGATGTGCCGGATTGGACCACGCACCTCGCGGGGCAGCACGTTGACGTGCGCCTGACGGCGGAAGACGGTTACCAGGCGCAGCGCAGCTACTCAATCGCTTCTCCGCCGGAAGATGAATATTTGATGCTAACAGTCGAGTGCATCGAGGACGGCGAGGTTTCGCCTTATTTAACCGATGAACTGCGCGTCGGCGACCGAATAGAGTTGCGTGGACCGATCGGCGGCTATTTTGTTTGGAATGCTCGCGACAGGAAGAATGAAGGCTCGCCGCTTTTTCTCGTCGCGGGCGGAAGCGGCATCGTGCCGCTGATGGCGATGATTCGCCACCGCGCGAATTCGCAGAACACAGTTCCGACTAAACTCCTATACTCGTCGCGCTCCTACGACGATGTTATTTACCGCGAAGAGCTTGACCGTATATCCGCGAACGATTCTTCGCTCGTCGTCATTCACACTCTAACAAGACGGCAACCGCAAAATTGGATGAGTTATGAGCGCAGAATCGACCGGGCGATGTTGGCAGAAACTGCTTGGCAGCCGGAGGAAAAACCCATTGCTTTCAGTTGTGGTCCGACCGCGCTGGTTGAGACGGTCGCTAATCATTTACTGGAATTAGGCTACAAACCGGAATGCGTTAAGACGGAGCGATTCGGACCTACCGGAGGTTGAACGGTATGAAGGATAACAATTTGAGATTGGACGGCAACGCGGCAGGCGGATTGCTGAACGAAATTTTTCCGTTTGAGATGACGGCCGCGGAGGCGACCTGCGGCGGCTGCGGCACAATGAGACCTATCGGCGAACTGCTCCTTTACCGGCACGGGATGGGCGCAACCCTGCGCTGCGCCGGCTGCGACACGGCGTTGATTCGGATTACGCACATCCGCGGATGTTACCGGCTCGACCTGAGTGGTATGAGCTGTCTTCGAATTGCCGCGGATATTCATTAATAGACGAGCTTTTTATAAAAGTATTGACTAACAAAAAATGTCCAACTGCACCAGATATTGAGGTGTCGCCTCGTCTTTCGCCTCTACTAAGGCAGCGCATGGCTTGTCTGAATCTACTCGATGCGCAGCCACTCAATTGCGTCAGGCTGGCGCCGCACGAGCGGGGCGTTTCGACCACCGTGCAGCCGGCCATGGTCGATCTCTTTCAGAGAGATAGTAAGATAAGCTAGTTGTCCGAACTGGAGGATCGCTATGAATAGTATTGAACAAACAATGTCGACACACAGCAGTTCGAAAGAAGGGTCGGATCTACGCACCAAGTTTGACGACCGTCGTCAGGAGTTTCGCAGGCTTCACTCCGAAGGGTGTTTCGTTATTCCGAATCCCTGGGACGTCGGTTCCGCGCGGTATCTTCAGCATCTGGGTTTTCCGGCACTAGCAACAACCAGCGCTGGATTTGCGTTTTCCCAGGGGCTACCGGATTCCGACATCGCCGTGTCCCGTGACCGAAGCTTGGCCCATATCGCCGAGATTACAGCGGCAGTTGATCTGCCGGTCAATGCCGACTTCGCATCGGGTTATGGGATTGATACGAGGGAGGTGTCGGACAGCATTACGCGATGTGTGGCGACCGGCGTGGCAGGACTGTCGATCGAGGATGCTACAGGCGATCCGTCAGCGCCAATTCATGACTTGCCTATTGCTCTCGAGCGTGTCAAGGCAGCGCGACGAGCGATTGATCAGTCTGGCACCGACGTGTTGTTGACCGCGAGAGCTGAGTGCTACCTCGTTGGACACCCGGATGCCTTCCGCGAATCTGTGCGCCGCCTGCAAGCGTACGCACAAGCGGGCGCCGATGTGCTCTTTGCGCCAGGTGTGTCGAAGCCTGAAGAAATCAAGGCGCTGGTGGAAGCAGTCCAGCCGAAGCCGTTCAACCTCTTGGTTGTTCGCGACCTTGGACTCAGGGTCGGCGATATCGAAGCACTCGGTGTAAGACGCATCAGCGTCGGTGGGGCGTTCGCGCTCGCGGGATGGGGCGGCTTCATGCGTGCGGCGCAGACCTTGAGGTGGGATGGGAGTTTCGCAGGTCTCACCGGTTTGGCGGCGTACGCTGAGATAAACGATTTTCTTGCGGCGGATCTACGCAAGCGCGGCATTTTGGCCCAGGCAAAAGCCAATTGATGAGACCATTGTTAACGTACGTTTCCGCCCCTTCCGCGTGAGAATCGTGAGCGGGTGTCACACGCGCACCTCCCACGCGTCGTCATCGTCGGCGGAGGTGAGATCGCAAGAACGCGTACGTACTCACGATTGTCCTCAACGCGCGGCTCTGATTGAGCCGCGCCACAGATCCAATTTTTCACAGCTTCTCACGGCCATAATGGTTACCGTAATCGCAAGCAGCAATACTCAGTCACAGTTAACCCACAGGAACACCATTACCAGTTCCAAACCCGCCACGCAGAGAGGCCGGCCGCTGGACCTTACGACTGGAGCTGCGCCGTGTCTTCCGCGTCGGCCGATTCCGCCGGCGCCGCGCGGTTCTCCGGCGAGGAACGTCCCGCCGCGATCAGCGATACGGCCTTTACCTGGGCATAGACATCCTGCCCAGGAACGAAGCCGAGCGTCTCATACGCACGTCTGGAGATACGCGCAAGCAATCTGGTTCCGGTCTCGCGATGCCCGATTCGCGATGACGATATTGACCTGAGCATCGTCCACTAGATGAATGCCTTTCACGCGCGCGGGAAGAATATTGAGAATGCTCGTTCGAGACGGACGATCCGGAGCCAGACTCACGTCGGCGGCCGCGATCCGGATCCGGCGCATTCTTCCTTTCTCGCCGACGCGTCCAGGGACCAGAAGGACTTCGCCGTCCACATCCATTTCCGTCAACCCGTATTGGGAATCGAAACCTGTGACCGAGGCTTCCACGACCGTGGCGGCTTCAGGACTGCGCGCAATCGGCAACCGCCCGTCGGCCAACACATCGGCCAACGGCCCGGACGCAATGACCTTTCCCTGGTCCAGCAGCACCAGAGTATCGGCAAGGCGTTCCACCTCGGAGATGTCGTGGCTCACGTAGAGAATCGGCAGGGCGAGTGTTTCGTGAAGCGCTTCGAAGTAAGGAAGAATTTCTTCCTTGTTGCTACGATCGAGGGCGGAAAGGGGCTCGTCCATCAAAAGAAGCCGAGGCTGGGCGAGAAGCGCGCGGCCGATCGCTACGCGCTGGCGCTCGCCGCCCGACAATGCCGCTGTCGCGCGATCAAGCAGATGCCCGATCCCCATCAGTCCAACCACATCGTCAAATCGGATCTCCTCCGGAGCGCCTGCCTTCAGCGCGCGGTGGCGCCCATAGACCAGATTCTTCCGTACCGAGAGATGGGGGAAGAGACTCGGTTCCTGGAAGACATATCCGATCGGGCGGCGGTACGGTTCGCGAAATACCAGATTCCCGTCCTGCCACACTTCGCCTCCGACCACGATCTGGCCCGGCAAACGTGCCAGGCCTGAAACACAACGAAGGACTGTCGTCTTGCCCGAACCCGAGGGCCCAAAGAGAGCGGTGATTCCATGCATCGGAACTTCGAATGCCGACATCCGGTTCGAACTTGCCCAGGACGCCTCTAAACCTCACGCTGATCACGGAGTCTTGACGCTTCATATCCGGCGCCGTCGCGTCCGATTCTCGAGCAGCATCATGGAGAGGATAACCGCGAAGGAGAAGACGAGCATGCCTCCCGCCAGGACGTGCGCCTGCCCCCACTGCAAGGATTCCACGTAATCGTAAATGGCGGTCGAGAGCACTTTTGTCTCGCCGGGTATGCTCCCGCCGATCATCAGAACCACTCCGAATTCTCCGACCGTGTGCGCAAATCCCAGCACGGCTCCAGTCATGAAGCCGGGACGAGCGAGAGGGATGGCGACCGTCCAGAACGTATCCCAGGGGCGGGCGCGCAAGGTCGCGGCCACTTCAAGAGGGCGTTCGCCCATGGCCTCGAAGGCATTGCGAATCGGCTGGACGACGAACGGCATCGAATAGAGTACAGAACCGATCACGAGGCCCTCGAACGTGAACGCAAGCGACCGTCCACCAAAGAGGCCCGCAATCCACCCGCCAGGTCCGCTGGGTCCCAGCGCAAGGAGAAGATAAAATCCCAGAACCGTGGGCGGCAACACGAGCGGGAGGGCAACGATGGCCGCGACGGCCTCTTTCCAACGCGCTCGGGATCGCGCCAGCCACCACGCGACTGGCGTTCCTACGATGAGAAGTAGAATCGTAGTCATCGACGCCAGCAGCAGCGTCAACCATATTGGACGCCAAAGTTCGCCGGATTCGAACATACGTTTTCCTCCAGGTCCTACGGCGTCCCCGCATAACCGTACTTCTCGATGACTTTGACGGCGTCCGAGCTTTTGAGGAACGCAATGAACGCGCGTGCGCCTTCGTTGCCGGCGCCTTTCCTCAGAAGCACGGCGTCCTGTCGTATCGGGGAGTACAGATTCTCCGGAACGATCCACATTGATTTAGCGTCCTTGCCGCCAACCTGAGACAGCGCCACGAATCCAAGTTCTGCGTTGCCGGTCTCGACGAATTGGAACGTCTGGGCGATGTTGTTACCCTGCACGATTTTTCCGACCAGCCTCTCGTGGAGTCCGAGCGATTTCATAACCTCCAGCGCCGCTGCTCCGTAAGGCGCCGTCAACGGATTGGCGATCGCGAATTTTCCGAATTCTCCCGTGCGCAAAACCGCTTCGCCATTCGTCAGATCGAGGTTCGCGCTAAAAAGAACGATTTTGCCGACCGCATACGTGAAGACGCTGTCCTCCAATCCGAAGCCCGCCGCCACCGCCTTCCTTGGAGCTTCCTGGTCCGCCGCCAGCAGTACCTCGAAGGGAGCGTCCTGGGTTATCTGGGTGAACAGCTGCCCGGTGGAGCCAAAACTCAAAATCGCTCGGTAGCCGGTCGCCTTCTGGAAAAGCTGCGCGATCTCCTTCGCCGCTTCGGCAAAGTTCGCCGCAACGGCGATGCCGACCGTCTGGTCCGGCCGTGACCGGCACGACCCAGCCATACTGATCGCACCGCACAGCAAGGCCGCCAGCCAGCCTTTTCTGCCGGTGGGTCGCAAGAACTTAAAACCCATTTCCATCGCTTTCAAGGATGGCTGAGACAATGCCTCTGCTCCTAAGCACGAACCACCCCCGTCTGGGAGGTGTCGTATCCGGCGAGTGTCTCCAGTTTCCGGCGCAGTGTCGCCCGCTGCAGCGCATCACAAAGAGCTTCGACGGCTGCGAGCCGCAGCGTGTCGCGGTGAAGAACGAAGTCATACCGCTCGCTGCGCAGCGGCACGAAGTCGAGCCCGAACGTTTGAGCGGCGGACCGGGTGGCTATGCAGCAGTCGGCCTCACCGGCCAGCACTGCATGGGCGGCGGAAAGGTGACCGAACGCAACCCGTTCATACCCCCGAACACTCTTTATCGCCAGGCCGGAGCTGCGAATCAGGCCATCGAGTAACGCCCGGCTCCCGGATCCGCGTTCACGATTCATCAACGTGACATTCTTCCTTTCCAGATCTTCGATGCCACGGATGCGCTTGGGATTGCCTGGAGCCAGGACGAATCCCTCCTCCCAGCGCGCGAAGGTGACAACCGCCATGTCGCGATTAGGGAACTGACGACGTATGAGCGGCAGGTTGAACTCGGAGCTATCGGGATCCTGCAGGTGCGATCCGGCAATGTGCACCTTTGCCTCCTTCAGCCAATCGAGCGCCAGTTGACTCGATGCCGGCGCATGAACGATCTCGATGCCGCTGAGTCTTTCCACCATGCGGGCCAGCAGGCTCGTCGCCGGGTCGCAACCAGCCAGGACGATCTTGTTGCGCATGGTCTCGTCCTCGGAGAAGAGACACAGCCTTGCCTTGTGAGAACGACGGGCGGAACCGGCAACCACTGCGTCCGCTTCAGGAAGATGGTAGGGACGAGCATCGACAGGCACGCTGACCCACTTCGTGCCCACGCGTAAAACGCGCACGGCCTGCCCATTGCCGGGCGCGCCTTGTCCCAGGTATTCGGCAGTAACCGTGGCCGTTTTTTCCCGCCGCTCTCCTGGAAGCGAAAACAGTTCCTCGACGGTGACTTCAAGCTCGCGCCCAAGCTGGAGCGTCACTTCGGTGTTGGGCACATAAGTTCCGGCTTCGATCGCGTAAATGGTCTGCCGGGTTACCCCCACCTTCCGGGCGAGCTCCGCGGCGCCAATGCCGCGGGCCTTGCGAATCGTGGCGAGATTGGTCTGGACGCGGCCCATTTATTTTCTCAGCTGCACTTGGCGTCTTCGTGTCTTCGTGGTTAGCGCTGGCAAACCAATACCACTAAGACGCAACGACACGAAGAAACACCAGCGCGTGCGATACATCATCGACAACACCTCCGTGAATAGTTTCCCTTGAGCGGGTGTGTTATTGTATCACGACGCTGTCGTGATAACACGACTAACGAATTGACGATTTACGATTTAAAAACACCGCGTCAGGCCTGCTGAACCATAGACAGGGGAGAGGTCCATGCGTCGTGCAAGCTGGATTGGCAGTGTCCTCGTCATGATGGTGTTGGCCCACCTCCAGACAGAGCTTCACGCGCAGTCGACCAAGGTAGAGCTTTCCGGGGTGGTCAGCGATCCCGCGGGACTGGCCGTCGACGGAGCCGACGTCCGGTTACTCAACGTGAACACGGAGGCGGAACAGGCCATTGTCACGGGCGACGATGGACGATATCACTTCTTCGCCCTTCAGCCAGGCACGTACACGATCATAGTTACCAAAACCGGTTTTTCGGCGTTGCGCCGAGAGGGAGTCGTGTTGCGGGTTGGAGACCAGGTGGTACTCGATCTCGCGCTCCGGGTCGGGAGCATCACGGAATCCGTGAACGTCACCGCCGAGGCTCCTTTGCTTCAATCCAGCCGCGGGACCGTGAGTTTCACGGTGGAAAGGCGCAGAGTGGTTACCCTGCCGCTCGATGGACGCAACTTCATTCCCCTGGTTGCGCTGGCTCCCGGGGTCATGCTCCCGCCGGCTTCGACGCTACCCAGGATCAACGGCAGCCGGCCGCGCGTCAGCGAGTATATCTACGACGGCATCAGCGTGCTCCAGCCGGAACCAGGGCAGGTCGCCTACTTCCCTGTAGTCGACGCGATCGAGGAGTTTCGCGTCGAGACCAACAGCTACTCGGCAGAGTATGGCCGCTCGAACGGCGGCGTGATCATGGTCAATCACAAGGCTGGATCGAATGATTTCCACGGCAGCCTGTTCGAGTTCCTGCGCAACGAAGCGCTCAGCTCACGTAACCTCTTCGCAACCACCGGGCCCAAACCGCGGTTCCGGCGCAATCAGTACGGCTTCGTGTTCGGCGGTCCGATTCAGCGCAACCAGACCTTCTTCTTCGTCGACTACCAGGGAACGAGGCTGCAAACCGGCACCGTGCGCACCAGCACGGTTCCCACGTCGCTGCAGCGGCAGGGGATCTTCAGCACACCCATCTACGATCCGACGACGACACGCCAGACCGGTTCAGGATTAGTGCGCGATCGGTTTGCCAATGACACAATCCCCTTGAACCGCTTCGACTCGGCCGTCCGAAATGTGGTGGACCGCTATCCCGCGCCCAATGTGTTGATCAATGGGCAGGAGGCGACGGCCAACAATTATGTCCTTATCGGGAATGAGAGGACCGGCCAGGACCAGTTCGGCGTGCGCCTGGACCGCAATCTGAACTCGACTCAGCGAATCTTCGGCCGATACGAGTACCTGCGGGATGACTCTCAGCCGGTTACGCCGCTGCCCGATGGGAGCGGCATTATCACGACCGGCGTCGTGGGCGACACGCTGACGCGCGCCGACAGCATTGCTCTGGAGCACAACTGGACGTTTTCAGGGACCCAGGTAAATCAGCTTCGGTTGGGATTTACGCGGCGGGGATTCGATCGCGCATCGTTGCGAACCGGGAGGCCGGCATCGGAGGTATCGGGAATCCCCAACATACCGGCATCCGCGTTTTCGGATACGCTCCCGACCTACGATGTTGTGGGTCTGCAGCAGTTGGGACCACAAGCCAACGGCAATGCCGAATTCACCACTTCCGTGACTCAACTCGTAAACAACTTTTCCTGGCTGCGCGGCCGCCATAGCCTGAAACTGGGTGGCGACTGGCGAATCGAGCGACTCGATGTCCTGCAGCCGCCCAGTCCGACCGGTTCGTTCCAGTTCACCAACATTCTGACGGCCAACCTGTCGGCTACCGGAACGCCGGTGACCGGAACCGGCAACAGCTTTGCATCGTTTTTGTTAGGCCAGGTGCAAAACTTCACGATTGACATCCAGCAGGAGTTTTTGGAGCCGCGTGCGCAGATTGCCGAATTCTTTTTCCAGGACGACTTCAAGGCCAGCGACAGGCTGACATTGAACCTAGGTGTTCGCTACACGCTGAACTTTCCATCCACGGTCGTGGATGATCGCGCCGCCGTCTTCAATCTTCAAACCCAGAAGCTCGACTTTCTCGGGAAGGATGGGCAGCCCCGGACCGCGCGAGAGCTCGAAAAGCTGAACTTCGCTCCCCGAGTCGGATTCGCCTTCCGGCTCAGCAACAGCTTCATCATTCGGTCCGGATACGGTCTGACCTGGATCGAACAAGCGGGTATCACCACGCCCTTTACGACGCCCTTCTTCCCGTTTATTCAAACCGCGGGACAGCGTTCGCTAGACAACATCAATGCCGCGTTCGTGCTCTCGAGCGGGCCGTCCGTGCAGGTGATGGATCCCAATCCGGACAGCGGTCTCGGACAGGGTGTCTTCGGAGTGGAGAGGAATCAAAAGAGCGGATACGCCCAGCAGTGGAATCTCTCTCTCCAGAAGACCTATGGCGAGCACTGGAGCCTGGAAATCGGATACCTGGGTTCCAAACTCACGAACCTGGGAGTTCCAGATGTCAACCTGAACCAGCTCCCGACCGAGCAACTCGCGCTCGGTTCCGTTTTGACCCAACAGGTCCCGAATCCCTTTTTTGCTGAGATTCCTGCATCATCGTCACTCGGCGGCGCCACCGTCGCCCGCCAGCAGCTGCTCCGGCCTTATCCTCGCTTTACGACGGTCTCCCTCTACCGGAACAATGTAGGGCATTCGACCTACCATTCTCTGCAGACGCGCCTGGAGCGGCGCTTTTCCGCTGGTGTGACTTTCGGCGCTGCTTACACGTTTTCAAGGCTGATTGACGACGCCGGCGCCGTCTTTGATGCAGCAATCCTTACAGGGCCGGCCGCATCGTTCCAGGCGGCGGACAGCTACAATCGGCGTTTGGAGAAAGATCATTCCACCGGCAGTATTCCACAGGTGTTCGCCGGATCGTGGGTCTGGGAACTTCCTCTGGGCCAGGGGCGCCGCTGGAACTTGACTGGCTGGAAGAACGCCCTGGCCGGCGGCTGGCAGCTGGCCGGAATCGCGCGGCTGCAATCGGGAAGTCCGGTGGTGGTGACTCAAGCGACCAATCTCAATGCGTTCGCGGGGTTTGGCATCCAGCGCCCGAATCGCACAGGAGACTCGGCGCTTCCCTCGGAAGAGCGCAGCACTTCGAGATGGTTCAACACCGCGGCGTTCACCCTGGCGCCACAGTTCACGATTGGCAGCAGCTCGCGCAATCCCGTCGTGGGTCCCGGCTATCAGACCTTGGATGTCATGCTGGCCAAGATTTTCCCGATCAAGGAACAGTTTCGGGCGGAGTTCCGCGTCGAAGCGTTCAACGTTACCAACACGCCGCCCCTGACCGCTCCGAACACGAGTTTCGGCACCGCGGCCTTTGGCACCATCACGCGGGCGTTCGATCCCCGAGTGTTTGAGCTGGTCCTGAAGCTGCACTTCTGACGAATCGGCCCTACGAACCTGGATGCTACGCCCCACGCGGAGATTATTTCGTTCCGATTGCGTGGCAAAGCTTCGTCACGATTCGTTCGAAGGATCAATGGAATAAAGATGTGATCTCAACCCTGCTTCCCCAGCGTTCCCGGTGGCTATTTCAGAGGACCCGACTGTCATGATTGGTGTAGACTCGAACCTGTTTGCATCAACTAGTCGTACTGGTAGCCGCCGATAACGCAAACGGGGAGGAAACGAAACAGGAGGAACAAATCGGGGGCGAAGTTCCGGCGGATGAGCGGCCAGGACGTGATGAAGGGGACCGGAAGTGGTCGGAAACCGTTACGGAGTTGGTTCTGTTGAATCTGTAGGGAGGAACACATGATTGTGAGCGGACTTAGGAGTGTCCTTTTCGTGCCGTGCGTTTTCGCGTCGTCTGTGCCGGCCGCCATGGGTCAGGCTCCTGCCATGACGCTAGAGAAGACTCCGAGCCCGGAGTTGGTAGGCATGCTCACCAAGGATCTCAACGTCACTCCGAAGCAAGCAACTGGGGGAGCGGGTGCACTCTTCGGCCTTGCGAAAAGCCGGCTTAAACCTGATCAATTCAGCCAGGTGGCGGCAGCGGTGCCGGGTATGGACGGACTGCTGAAGGCTGCGCCTTCGGCGGGCGGCCTCCGGCTGGAGCGCCCTGCCGGCGCTGCGGTCGCCGGTCTTTCCAAAAGCTTGGCCTCTCACCTGACATGGTCGGTAAATTCGTGCCTCTGCTTACGCAATTTGTAGGATCCAAGGGAGGCGCGGATGTGGCTTCGCTGTTGGCCGGCGCATTGAAGTAGTCGGCGCCCGGTGTTATCGCCGCTCGCCGCGGAGAACGCCCTGGGAGCGGGGGCGGATTCGAATCGACGTCTCCACCGACTCGCTACCGTTCGACGAGGGCCTCGACGCAGTCATCACGGCCTGAGTGCCGGTAACTCGATCTAACGCGATCCCGACGATTCGTTTTGAATTCGCCGAACGAACGTACGCGCACACAATTGGCAGCAGTAACCGGCTGAACCGCCTCGGCCTTCCGCGGCCTGGCCAGGACATCGCGTCCAGGTGAAAGGAAACGCTTAGTGTCTGTTGACCCAAACGCCGATACCGGCGACTTCCCGGTCCAGAGTGGGGTAACCGCGCCGGCTCGTCCATTCTCGTCGCTGGTTCGAG
Organism: uncultured Acidobacteriota bacterium; assembly: GCA_963827655.1. Lineage (GTDB taxonomy): Bacteria > Acidobacteriota > UBA6911 > UBA6911 > UBA6911 > CAWHCF01. The sequence continues at coordinate 224,086 of CAWHCF010000029.1, read as the reverse complement.
TTGACGTCGCCGCCCTTTCCGATAGGGGAAAAGTTCGCGCCGCCAATGAGGATCACTACCTGGTCGCCCGGTTAGGTCGCTATCTGGACGTGCTGCTGACCAGCCTGCCGGAAGGGGAGGCACCGGGCCGGTCCGAGGAGGCGGGCTATGGTTTTGTGGTCGCCGACGGTATCGGTGGCGCAGAAGGCGGCGAACTGGCGAGCCGGCTGGCCATCAGCACGCTGGTGAATCTGGTGCTCCAGGTTCCGGACTGGATCCTTCGGGTCGACGACGCCCGGGCGCAAGAGACAATGAAGCGGGCGGCTCGGTACTACCGCAGGGTCGATGCCGAAATCGCCCGCCGGGCCAGCGAGGATCGGACGCTGTCCGGCATGGGGACTACGATGACCCTCGCCTACAGTCTGGGAGCCGACCTCTTTGTCGTGCAGGTCGGGGATTCGCGCGCCTACCTGTACCGGAAGGGCGAATTGCAACGGCTCACCCGGGATCATACGCTTGTACAGACACTGCTGGACCTGGGACACATCACACCAGCGGGGGCCGCGGCCCACCCGCTGCGCCACATCCTGACCCAGGCCCTCGGCGGGCACGGCCAGGACCTCAAGGCGGAGGTGCAGCGGCTTCAGCTGGCCGACGGTGACTGCCTGTTGCTATGCACGGACGGCCTGACCGAAATGATCACGGACGATCTGATTGCGAGCGTGCTCCAGCGAAATGGAGGAGCCAAGGAGGATTGCCGCACGCTCGTCGAACTCGCCCTGCAACGTGGCGGTAGAGATAACGTGACCGTCATCGTCGCCCGCTATCGGTTTCCTGATCCGGTCACGAGTTGAAAGCGATGTCCCCGACGCCGTGGGGACGCTACACATCCATTCGTCCAGCTGCTGGGTATGGATCGATCGGCAGGTGGTGGGCGCCACAGGACTCGAACCTGTGACCCCTGCGGTGTGATCGCAGTGCTCTACCAGCTGAGCTAGGCGCCCGACCAGCGTGATTTCTTTTAACACCTCGCGCTCCATTTGTAAACCCGCGCGAGCCCGGGTGTATTCCCGCGCGTATCGTCTTGAATCATTCTGGCGCACCGGTTACGCTCTTCGTCATGACATTTCTGCTCGCTACCGCGCTGGGAGTTTTTGCCGCTGGGGATCCCATCTCGGTCACTGGACCGGTCTATCCGCCAGACGCGGTCGCGGGCGGAACCGTCGTAGCTGCGCTTCAGGTTATCGCGGGCTCTGTTACGCAAGTGGAAATCCTTGCGGGAGAAGAGCCCTTCGCGACCTCCGCGCGTGACGCGCTCCGAAGCTGGCGCTTTAAGCCCGGCAAGGTCACCGAACGTATTCCGGTGGTGCTAAACTTCCGAAATCCTGGCCTGTTCGCCCTCGGTCCGAACTCACCGGTCCTTCGAAAGTCGCACGGTCCGAGCGACGTGGCGTTGCCCCGGCACGTGGTTGAACCCGTGTATCCGGCAAACGTGATCGGACAGGGAAGTGTGATCTTACGCCTCGAAATCGACGACTCTGGAAACGTATCCGATGTTAACGGAGTTAAATCGGCAGGAGGGCCTGACCGACCCTTGCACGAAAGCTGTGCGCGCGTGGAAATTCGCTCCTGCTCGAGACCAGTCGGGACGGCAAGCCCGGTCTCAGGCCTTCGCAGTCTGCGTCTTCCGCCCTCCAGTACTGTAGTTCGAAGTCGGTTTCAGGATCAAAGGCGGTTTGATCAGAGTTCTCTGTTCAGGCGACACTAACCACAAAGACACCAAGCAGACGGGCAGGGGATAAAGATTGGTGGACGGTGGGGGGATCGAACCCCCGGCCTCCGCATTGCGAACGCGGCGCTCTCCCAGCTGAGCTAACCGCCCACTTCTTAGTCTGCCTCGCAGAATCGACCGAAAATTATCATCAACGCGCTCGAATCTGTCAATACGATCCATCTCCAACCAGGCGAAATTCCGCCGCGAAAGCACAAAATAGACGGTGACCTGGCCACGGTTCTGTCATCAACGGGGAGCGTGCATCGAACCCCTAAGAAACCGAGAAGGGAACCGGGGTGAAGGAGACAATCAGAATCAGAAGCGCCAGAATACAAACCAGCACTCTCCCGGTGCCGACGCTTTCTTCGTCATAGAGCGTCGGAGGATGGTAGAAGCGGAAACGGGAGCCGAGGATAAGCAAGAGCATTCCGAAGACGAGATAGGCGGGGAAAGGCCATCCGACAAAACTGATCAAGACCAGGGCTATCGCGCCTACAATGGAGAGCTTCTTCTGGAAGCGGCGACCCAGTACCGCATATGCCATGTGACCACCGTCCAGCTGCCAGATTGGAAAGAGATTAAGGCAGGTCGCAAGAAGACCAAACCAGGCTGCCATCGCGATCGGATGGGCGATCATGTCTTCCACGGCGGGTGAATAACCCAGGATCATTTTACTCATCCAGCGGAAAAGCAGCGGCTCGCCGAAATTCAATCCATTTTGCAAGCTGCCCTTGGGAATGAGGCGGGAGTATGCCACCCCGATCGCCAGGGCCGGAAGAATGAATACGAATCCCGCAAGCGGACCGGCCACTCCGACGTCGAACAGAGCCCGCTTGTGCTGAAAGGGCGATTTGATCTTGATGAAAGCGCCCAGCGTTCCGGCGATCGAAACCGGGACCGGAATGAAAAACGGCGGCGTGCAGCGTATTCCGTAGTATTTGCAGGCCAGGAAGTGTCCCATCTCGTGAGCTAAAAGAATGGTCAGGAACGTAAACGAGAACGGGAGTCCGTACAATAGAATCGTGGGTTGAGTTGCTGCTGCCAGCGCGGTAGAAAAAAACCCGCCGTCGCCGTATCCCGCATACCAGAGTCCCGCGAAAGTCGTGCTGAAAAACGTGGCGATGAAGAGGATGGCGGGAAGCACCCATTCCCGCCATCCGGGCGCCTGCAGAACAGGTTCAGCGAGGGGAGGCGTAGATTCAACCGGCCACTCAGTTACCGGGCGTGGGTAGGAGTCTGAAAGATCATTCCTCACTGTACTTATGGGACTTTGTAGGGATAGATGAGTTCTGGCGAGACCGGTTGATGGATTCCTAAACAATCTTGTCCGCGCGAATCTCTTTGCCGGGTTTGAATCGAATGGTTTTCCCGGGAGGAATAGCGACTTCCTCTCCAGTTCGAGGATTCCTTCCAACGCCGCTTTTACGTGGCTTCACTATGAAAACCCCGAATCCTCTAAGTTCGATTCTTTCTCCTCGTTTCAGCGCATTCTTGAGCGAAGTAAACACTGACTCCACCGCTACCTCTGCCCTGACCTTCGTAATGTTCAACTGCTCAGCGACACGATTCACGATGTCCTGTTTGATCACGCTGAACCCTCCATAAGTTGAAGCAGCGATATTATTTGTGGCCGCCATGGCTGTCAAGCCATTTCTGTTTACAGGGTTAGAGCCAGGGTGCTAGACTTCCCGGCCTTCCAACCTCGAGAGCACCGCTTTTTGCCTGGAGAGAGCGATGAGCGTCTTACCGGATCACTGGATCGAAGAAATGGCTAAAACACACGCGATGATTGAGCCATACGCTGAAAACCGGATGCGACCCGGAAAAATTTCTTTCGGAGTCAGTTCCTATGGATACGACTTCCGATTGGCCGACGCCTATAAGATTCCGGAATTCAGCGGCTTGAAATATCTGGATCCCAAAAAGATGGATCGAGTTCGGTTCAGGGATGTCACGAGCAATTCCTGCCACATTCCCGGAAACTCCTTTGTGTTGGGGCGGTCCCTCGAATACTTCAGAATCCCGCGCGACGTTCTGGTGTTGTGTCAGGGAAAATCTACCTATGCCCGCTGTGGTCTTCTGGTGAACGTCACTCCTTTTGAACCCGAGTGGGAGGGTTATGTAACTATATCCCTGGTTAACACCTCGCCGCTTCCATTGAAGGTTTACTCCGGCGAGGGAGTTGCCCAGATAATCTTCATCCGTGCCGAGAGCGAATGCGCCAGTTCCTACGGCGACCGAAAGGGTAAGTATCAAGCTCAAGATCGGATCCAGCCTGCGCGGGTTTAGACCATCATACGGGACCGGTATGACAAGGTTCTTGGTGTTTCCTCGAGTCGTTGAGACTTGGTGGGTGTTTTTGCGACGCCGCACTAACCACGGAGAAGCGAAGACACGAAGACACGCGCCCGCACCCCGGCTGCTTCCGAGCGTGGCCGCGCTGGTTTTCCTGGTGCTGACCGGCTGTGGATATCAGGTGCGCAGCTCGGTTCAAAATCTGCCCGGTGGAGTCGAGTCTCTGGGAATTCCCACTTTCGGCAATGCCACGCACCAATACAAAGTGGAACAGCAGATTACCCGCGCCGTTTTAAAGGAATTCTCCGCCCGCACGCGGATTCCCATCAATTCCAATTCGTCGGGGGTCGATGCGGTGCTAGCGGGTGAAATCAGGGGGTTCAGTTCGAGTCCGGTCACCTTCGGATTGGACACCTTCGGATCGGCGTTCCTGGTCACAGTTCACATGGCCGTGAAACTCACGCGCGTGAGAGACGGCGCCGTTCTCTGGGAAAACCCCAATTACGTCTACAGCGAGCGCTACGTCCTCAACGCCAAGATTACCGATTTCTTCTCCGAGGAAAACCCGGCCCTGGAGCGGCTGGCGCGCGACTTCGCCGCCAGCCTGGCAAGCACACTCTTGAGTCATTGACCTTGGTATTCGCGTTCCAGCGTTAGCTTCTGCTGTTGGCGCTAACCACCAAGAGACGAAGAGTCAAACAATGAGTCTCATGACGCCAGATGAGCTGGAAACAGAATTGCGACGAAAGCAAGTGCGTCCGGTCTATCTTCTGCTGGGACCCGAAGAGTATTTGCGCAATCGCGCCCTCAAGCTACTGAAAGAAGCTACTCTCACGTCTGAAGCGGTCGTGTTCAATTACGCCGAGTTCGCGGCCACCAGCGGGTCCTTAGGGGAGAGCCTGGATATTCTGAATACATTCCCGATGATGGCACCCAGGCGAATGGTCGTCGTCAGCGAGATTGACGCCCTGGATAAGCCCGAGCAGGAACGCCTCGGGGCTTATGTCCGCCGACCCTCCGACCGGAGTGTGCTGGTTCTGGTTGCCGAAAACCTGGATCAGCGGACAAGCTTCTATAAAACTCTGGAAGAGAAAACCTGCGTCGTGGAGTTTCCCAAGCTCAAGGGTTTCGCGCTCGAACGGTGGGCGCAAGACTTGATTCGCACCCGCGGATACCGAATCTCATCCGAGTCGATCAGGAAATTGGTGGACCTGGCCGGCTCCGATCTTCAGTCGCTGGCAAACGAGACTGAGAAACTGCTGATCTACTGCGCGGATCAGAAGACCATACCCGATTCCGCTGTCGATGATTCCATTGGCGCCAGCCGTCATCACAGCATCTTCGAACTGACCGACGCCCTGGGAAGGCGAGACCGCAAGAAGGCCCTGCGGCTGCTGGGAAATCTTCTGGCTTCCGGCGAAAACGCTCAGTACATAACGGCGATGCTGGCCCGGCATTTTCGACAAATCCTGATTGCCAAGGAACTTCTGAATCAAGGCCGCAACTCGCGCGAGATCGGCACGGCCGCTCAAATCCACCCCTACGCACTGGACGGGTTTATTCGTCAGGCTCGCGCGATCGATGAGCGCGTGGCTGAAAGAATGTATGCTGGTCTGGCAAGCGCTGACTTTAAACTGAAATCTTCCGGCGTCGAAAAACGCCTCATCTTTGAACACTTGATCTGCGCATTGTAGCCAGGCGGAGTCGAAGAGAAATCGCCCACAGCCACGGAGGAGTTCATGCGGCACCTGCTTTCACTGGCAGAGTTAAGCACTCGCGATATTCAGGATATCTTCAGGGTAGCCGCCCGGATCAAGGCCCGCCCTGCGCGATACGCCAGCGTTCTACGCGGGAAGACCGTCGCCATGATCTTCCAGAAGCCCTCAACGCGGACGCGCGTGTCCTTTGAAACCGGCATCTATCAGATGGGGGGAAACTCGCTCTATCTTGCGCCCAATGATCTCCAGCTTGGACGTGGCGAAACCGTTGGCGACACGGCACGAGTCCTGTCCCGCTTTGTCGATAGCATGGTCGCGCGAGTCTATGCTCAGGAGGATGTTGAAGAGATGGCGCGCTGTGGCTCTGTTCCGGTGATCAATGGACTCAGTGACCGCTTCCATCCGTGCCAGGCGATAGCCGACTACTTCACGCTGCTGGAGAAAAAAAGAGATCTGAGGGGATTGAAGCTGGCGTATGTGGGCGATGGAAACAACGTCGCCAACTCTCTGATCGAGGGAGCCGCCAAGCTCGGAGCTTATTTCTCGATTGCCTGTCCCGACGGGTATGAGCCGGATCCGGAAGTCATAAAGGAGGCGAGGAAAGCCGCGCGCAAGACGAAGGCCAGGATAGAGGTGGTCCGTAAGCCCTCACAGGCCGTCCGTGGCGCCGATGCGGTCTATACCGATGTCTGGACTTCAATGGGGCAAGAGGCCGAAGAGCAGAAGCGCCGGCTGATTTTTCAAGAGTACCAGGTTTCGACTCCCTTGTTTCACCAGGCAAAATCGGATGCGGTCTTCATGCACTGCCTTCCCGCCCATCGCGGTGACGAAGTCGCAGCCGAAGTCATGGACTCCAGCGGTTCGATCGTATTCGACCAGGCCGAAAACCGCTTGCACACCCAGAAGGCTATGCTTTTTTGGCTTCTGTCGCAGCCCGGTTCAGACGGCGCGTGAGACGCGACTTTTGTCGTGCCGCGGCGTTCTTGCTCAATACCCCTTTCCTCACTCCCTTGTCTACGATCGAGTACAGCGAGGCGATGGAGCCCGCAGCCTGGTCAGTCTTACCAGTCTTCGCCTGCGCCGAAAACTTCTTGAGGGCCGTGCGCAACTGGCTTCGGTTGCTCTTGTTCCTGCGCTTTCGCGCCAGGCTCTGCCGATGTGCCTTCAGGGCAGATGGATGGTTTGCCACGATGGAACGCTCCTACAGTTAAGCTCATTCTTCGAGCGGTTATTCTTGTTCGGCCGGGGTGTTTGGTGGTGCGCACAAACCACTCGGACTCGAAGGGAACGATGAAGTCGCCTGATGATCGCCGGGCGCACCGGCCCAGGCTAGAAAAACCGTTAGGATACAAACGTTTACCCAAAAAGTCAAACTGAATTTTTGACATTGACTTGCCCCTGGCCGAAACTTAAAATTCCAATTCTAGATGGAGACGACTCGTTGAAGCTTTACCTGCCGGCAAGCGTCAAAAATCCAGGATCACAACACATTCTTTCTTGACGAGGAGGTTACAACCCAGCCTTAAATGAGAAAAGTTCTCCTTTCTGATCGCAGCCTGCAATTGCTCTTTGGTCCCCTAGACGAAAACATTCGATTCCTTGAAAACCTCTTTAACGTCACGATACAAACCCGCGACTCTTCTCTCATTATCGACGGTGAGGAAGCGAACGTCGCAGCGCTCGAGAGAATTCTGATCGACTTTTCCACACTGGTCGATAAGGGACACTCGATCACGAACGGCGATCTAAAATCCGCCTTCAAACAGATTGCCGAAGACGCCGCCCTCTCGCTGCACGATTTCTTTCCCAAGATGCAGCTCCTGACCAACGGCAAGAGGCAAGTCACTCCCAAGAGCCTGAACCAGCGCCGGTACATCGAGGCCATCCGCAAGAATGACATCGTGTTTGGCATCGGGCCCGGCGGGACAGGGAAGACCTTCCTGGCAATGGCGATGGCGCTGACGTATCTCCTGGAAAAGAGCGTGTCCCGAATCATTCTCACCCGACCCGCGGTGGAAGCCGGGGAACGCCTGGGCTTTCTACCGGGAGACATCGAGGAAAAAATCAATCCGTATCTGCGCCCGCTTTACGATGCATTGTACATCCTGATGGAAGGAGAAAAGATCAAACGCTTCATCGAGAACGGGATCATCGAGATCGCGCCGCTGGCCTTCATGCGCGGACGAACCCTGAATGACGCGTTTATCATTCTGGACGAGGCCCAGAACACGACGTCAGAACAGATGAAAATGTTCCTGACGCGCATCGGTCTTCACTCGAAGGCTGTGATCACAGGCGATGTCACGCAAATTGATCTGCCTCTCGGCCGGGTTCAGGCCTGGTCGAGGCTCGCAACATACTGGGATCCGTCTCCGGTCTTGCCTTTTGCCACTTCAACGAACACGACGTAGTACGACACCACCTCGTGCGTCTGATCATCAAAGCATATCAGCACCACGAGAGCGAGCTTCGCCCCGAAGGCGACGGGAATGGCAAGAAAGCAAAAGATTAGGCTTGGAATACTGTTCGGTGGAAGATCGGGCGAACACGAAGTCTCCTTAACCTCCGCAGCTTCGGTCATTGCGGCGCTCGATCCGGCCGAGTTCGAGATTACGGCTATCGGCATCACCAAAAAAGGAAGGATCGCGACGAAATCGGAAGTCCGGCGAATGCTTCCAGCCCACCTGTCCGGCCGTGTCGATACCGATACCTCGCTGGTAGCGCCCGATTCAGGAATGCGGCTTACCTCGGCTCTGGCGCGCAACTCGAACTCCTCACATCCGCACCCGGACATTATCTTTCCCCTGCTTCATGGCCCTTATGGCGAGGATGGCACCATCCAGGGATTACTGGAGACGGCCGGCGTGCCGTATATAGGCTGCGGTGTCCTGGCATCGGCCGTCGGGATGGACAAGGAGGTCATGAAGCGCCTGTTCATTCAGGAAGGGCTGCCGGTCCTTCCGTATCTGGCGGTGAAGGCGCGCGACTTGCCCAAGAGCATTCGCCCCCTGAAGAAGCTCGTCCGAGATCACCTGGGGTATCCGGTGTTCTCCAAGCCGGCAAACCTTGGCTCCTCGGTAGGTGTGTGTAAGATCCATTCCGAAAAAGAGCTCCTGAAGTCTGTCGCTTACTCGGCGCAGTTCGATCGAAAGGTCCTGGTCGAGAAGGGAATCGACTGCCGGGAACTCGAGTGCGCTGTTCTAGGCAATGACGATCCTCAGGCGTCGCTTGTGGGCGAGGTAATCCCATCGCGCGAGTTTTACGATTACGAGGCCAAGTATCATGACCCTGCCAGCCGGTTAGAGATACCCGCTCGCATAACTCAGGAAGAGTCCGAACAGATTCGTCTTCTGGCCTCGAAGGCGTTTCGCTGCATCGAGGGCTCCGGACTCGCTCGAGTCGATTTCTTCATGGAGCGCGCCACGAGGAAGATCTGGATCAACGAGATCAACACCATGCCCGGCTTTACTCCCATCAGCATGTATGCGAAGCTGTGGGCAGCCGACGCTGTTCCTTTTGAGGAACTGGTTCGCCGCCTGGTGAAGTTCGGCCTCGAACGATTTGAAGAACGCAGAAAGCTGAAGATCTCACCCGGATGAGAATCTATGAAAAAAAAGAAGAAGATGGATGAGCACGGCCTGCGCCGTGTCAGTGTGGGTCCTGCGCGGCAACGTCTGATTCTTGTACCCCGTGGACATATATAAAAGCTCGGTATTCAATAACTCTACCAGGAAGGAGTCTTTGCCCATGAGCACTGTTATTGGCGAAGCGGAGGTGAGAGAGCAGTTGATGGCAAACAACGAGGAGTTCCGGCGGCTGGCAACTGAACACCAGGCCTATTCACAGCAACTGGATCAGTTGAATGGACGCGCGCACCTCAGCGAGGAGGAGAGAATTCAAGAAATCAGACTGAAGAAGAAGAAGCTGCTGCTTAAGGACCAGATGTATTCCATTGTCCAGAAATACCAGCGCGAATTGATGGAGCGCGCCTGATCCCCTGAACGTCGTTTTCCGGAGATCCTGCCTGTCGGTTGTAGACAGGCATCAGAATCCGATGCATTCTATTCCTGCATGCTAAGCGACGCCTATCGTTTCCTGTTTCCCATCCTTGGAATTGCCGCAATCCTCGCATTTTTGAACCTTCCCACACTGGCCCTTGTATTCGTGCTTCTAGGAGGGTTCGTGTGTTACTTCTTTCGAAACCCGGAGCGCGAGATTCCCTCGGGAGACAATCTCATAGTCTCACCTGCCGACGGCAAGGTGGTTAAGATTTCTCCATTCTCGGACGAGGACGGACGGCCTCAAGGGCACGCCATCAGTATTTTCCTGAGGATCTACGACGTCCATGTAAATCGCTCTCCTATTGACGGGCAACTCGAAGATCTCGAGTACAGGCGCGGACGCTTCAAGGTAGCGCTGAAAGAAGAAGCTTCTCGCGTAAACGAGCAGAACGTATTGCGGATACAGGGTGATGCCTTCCAGGTAACTGTCAAACAGATCGCTGGGTTCATCGCGCGTCGCGTGGTATGCTGGAAAAGTCCTGGAAATCCCTTAAAGCGCGGCGAACTGATCGGCCTCATTCGCTTCGGTTCCAGGGTAGACATTGTTGTTCCTCCCCAGGTCAAAGTGCTGGTCCAGGTTGGTGATCTTGTCAAAGGAGGAAGTTCCATCCTCGGATCCTGGGTATGAATGAAACCCTTCCCGACTTGAACGAAGAGCTTACAGCGCCGCGCCGGCGCCGTCTGGGCCGAAGCGTCTTCATACTTCCCAGTCTGTTCACGGTCGGAAACATCTTCTGTGGTTACTTCGCAATCATAGCGACCATGCGCGGCGACTATGACCAGGCCGCGCAAGCGATCGGCATTGCCACGATCCTCGATCTGTTGGACGGCCGCATCGCGCGCCTCACCAACTCCGCAACCGGCTTTGGGCTTCAACTCGATTCGCTGGCTGACGTGATCTCGTTTGTGATTGCGCCTTCCATCCTGGCGCTGGTGTGGGGATTCTCCACCTTGAACCATCGCCTGGGCTGGATCGCCGCATTCACCTTCACGATATGCGGCGCCATGCGCCTGGCGCGATTCAATGTCCAGGCAGGTCACTTGAAGCATTTTGTCGGGCTGCCGACTCCGGCCGGCGGCGGCACCATCGCGGCGATCGTGCATTTTTTCGTCGAGCCGGTAAAAAACCCGATCGGCGCCAGCCTTCTGATGGGAACGGTTTTCATGCTGGCCTTCCTCATGGTGAGCACGGTTCGTTATTCCAGCCTCAAAGGCCTTACCCTGGGACGAAAGTCGCATCTCACCATCCTGGTCATCGCGCTGCTCGTCGCCCTGATCTATAACTACTCGAGATCGACGCTGCTCGCAATTGCAGTGGCCTATGTACTCTCTGGAATGGTTCAGCGCCTGGTCTCCCTGGTGCGCCACAAGAGACCGAGCCAGGAGATCCCCCTTACCGATCCGCTGGAACACCATTGATCATGGCTGCCCCAGGAAATAGGGGACTGCTGCGGTGGAGCCTCCTGCTGTCCGCCTGGCCTCTCTGCATCTTTCTTGCCTCTTGCGCCAGCCTCAAGATCCCGGTGAACGCGCCTGCAGGCTCCAGACCGACGTTCAGGGCGAGCCGGGAGGGAGTAACGCTCGGAGCCCACGCGATCGAGGGTCGAGAAAGCTATTGGGAGCTGTTCGACGATGAACTGCCGTTAATTGGCATTGCCGCCATGTGGGTGAGAATCGAAAACTCCCGAGCCGGACCGATCGACCTTTCCGATCTGACCTGGACACTTCAGAGCGGGAGTGAGACTTTTTCCGGGCTGAGCGTCGATCAAGTTCTCGAGCGCTACTACGAGCGTCGAGGCGTTCGGTTCTACAGCCTGAATTCCGATCGCAAAACACGCGAAGATTTGGAGCGAGTGACCCTGAAAGGCGGACTGCTCCCTGCTTCCGCAGTTAACCAGGGATTTGTGTTTCTGGAGGTCGATCAGTTCTCGGGGCATGGTTGGAGCAGGGGAGCCAGACTCTTCGCCCGGGGTATTCGACTCGAAAGCCGTCAAAGAATTCAGTTCGAATTTTCACCCGTCGATGCTCAACCATGAATCGGAGGCAGTGGTCCTCCGCCAGTATCCCCTGTCGGAGGCCGATCGCATCGTTGTATTCTTCACGCGCGAGTACGGCAAGATCCGGGCCGTGGCTCAGGGAGCCAAACGTCTCAAGAGCCGCATGGGAGGGTGCCTGGAGCCTTTGAACCACATTCACCTGCGGTTCTATCTGAAAGAGGGAGGTGACCTGGCCAGAGTCCGGCAGTGCGAGACAATCCATTCCTACCTGGGCAGAAGTCCGTCCCTCGAGCGAGTATATGCCTTCAGCTACCTGGCCGAGTTAGTCCACGAACTAAGTCAGGAGAACTATCCCAATCAGTTGCTCTTCAGGCTCTTTCTGTCGGTCTTGGAAGCAGGGTCCAAGGTGGGGCCGGGGGAAGGTTTGATTCGCTATTTCGAGTTGTGGTCGTTAAGACTGAATGGCCTGCTCCCCGATTATGAATATTGTTCGAGCTGCGGACGGGGTGTCAGAGACGAGGGGTTTTTTGCCTTGCTTGAAGCCGGCCAGGTGCGGTGTTCCCCCTGCGCTCGCGGGAGCGGCTTGCATATTCGATCGGCGGCGGCGCAGCTCTTGCATAGGATGTCGAAACTTTCCCCCGAACAATTTGCCGCCCTGCCGTGGGAAGCGCCGTCGGGTAGAGACCTGGAGCGGCTGACTCAAGGGTTGTTGGAATTGCACATCGAGAAGAAGCTTAAGTCTTACCCGCTTCTGAGGCAATCTAATTGGTGACAGGCTACCCTTTCCCAATTTCGTTAAGGAAGAGCGTCAACACAATCCGCTTGCGAAATTGGGAAAAGGGTAAGCCTGTCACCAATTTTTCATAGGGAGATTCGAATGATTCCAAAGGACGTGAAGATTACCCCCCCCTCGGGTCCACTGGGCGTAGTCTTGCCTGGAATGGGAGCCGTGAGTTCCACGTTCATCGCCGGAGTCCAGGCGATCAAGAAGGGAATTGCCCAGCCGGTCGGGTCGCTGACCCAGATGGGAACCATCCGGCTGGGAAAACGCACCGAGCGCCGTGTCCCTGCCATCAAGGAATTCGTTCCGCTTGCCTCGCTCGAGGATCTCCACTTCGGAGGTTGGGATATCTTTTCGGACGATGTTTATCAGGCGGCTATAAAGGCAGGAGTCATCGACAGCGCGCTCCTCGAGGCCGTCCGTCCTGCGCTATCGGCTATCCATCCCTGGCCTGCAGCTTTCGACAACCACTACGTGAAGCGCCTGCATGGAACTCACGTGAAAAAGGCCGGGAACAAGATGGAACTGGCCGAGCAAATCCAGGAGGATATTGCGGAGTTCAAGCGGACGAACAATCTGAGCCGCATCGTCATGGTCTGGTGCGGAAGCACTGAAATCTTCATGACCCCTGCGCCAGTGCACCAGACTTTAGCCAGCTTCGAAAAGGGTCTGCTGAAAAATGATCCCGCCATAGCGCCCAGCATGATTTATGCGTATGCCGCGATTCGGGCGGGCGTTCCTTATGCTAATGGCGCGCCTAACCTGAGTGCCGACATTCCAGCCTTGATAGCACTCGCCTCGGAACGAGGAGTTCCCATAACCGGGAAGGATTTCAAAACCGGGCAGACCCTGCTGAAAACCATTCTGGCGCCTGCCCTCAAGTCGAGACTCCTCGGTCTGCAAGGGTGGTTCTCGACCAATATCTTGGGAAACAGAGACGGGGAGGTTCTGGATGACCCGGAGTCATTCAAGACCAAGGAGGAGAGCAAACTTTCAGCGCTGGACCATATCCTGCAGCCGGAACTCTATCCGGCGCTCTATTCCAACTTCGATCACCAGGTCAAGATCAACTACTATCCCCCGCGCGGCGACAACAAGGAAGGTTGGGACAACATCGACATCTTCGGCTGGCTCGGTTATCCGATGCAGATCAAAGTTAATTTTCTTTGCCGCGATTCGATCCTGGCCGCCCCTCTGGTCCTCGATCTGGTCCTCTTCCTCGACCTTGCACAAAGATGCGGCATGAGCGGAATTCAGGAATGGCTCTCATTTTACTTCAAGAGCCCTATGTGCGCTCCCGAGCTTTATCCGGAACACGATCTTTTCATTCAGTTGATGAAGCTGAAAAATACGCTGCGTTACCTGCGGGGCGAGGAGCAGATCACACACCTGGGGGTGGAATACTACGAGTAGTCGACTCCTGGTGTCTCTTCGTGTCCTCGTGCCTGGGGTATTCTGATTGCCAGAATCACGCCGTCTGAGAGATGGTTTGCTCCGATCCGAGCGCGGCCTGAGCCGCGGCCAGACGCGCTATCGGGACGCGGAAGGGTGAGCACGACACATAGCTCAACCCGATGCGATGGCAGAACATCACGGAGGCAGGGTCGCCGCCGTGCTCGCCACAGATACCGACCTTGAGATCCGGGCGGGTGCCGCGGCCTTTTTCGGTTCCGATCTTGACCAGCTGGCCCACTCCTTCCGGATCCAAAACTTGAAACGGGTCGTTCTTGAAAATGCGATTCTCCACGTAAAACGGGAGAAACTTGCCCGAGTCATCGCGCGATATGCCGTAGGTGGTTTGAGTCAAGTCGTTGGTACCGTATGAAAAGAATTCGGCGGCCTCGGCTATCTTATCCGCCGTGAGAGCTGCGCGAGGAAGCTCGATCATCGTGCCCACGAGGTACTCGACGCTTTGCTGCTTCTCTTTCATGACCTGCTGCGCCACTCTCCGCACGACCTCCGACTGAAGTTTAAGCTCGGTCACGTCGCTCACCAGCGGAATCATTATCTCTGGAAGAACTTTCACTCCACGCTTTTGAACATTGGCCGCCGCTTCGAAGATCGCGCGGGCTTGCATTTCGGTTATTTCGGGAAACACCACGCCCAGGCGGCATCCGCGGTGTCCCAGCATCGGATTGGCCTCGTGCAGCGATTGCACCCGCGCCCACAGCTGCTGCGAACTGGTCTTGAGCTTGCGCGCAAGTTTTCGGGTGCTCCCTTCGTCGTGGGGAAGGAATTCGTGCAGGGGAGGGTCGAGCGTCCGGATCGTGACCGGAAGCCCGTCCATCGCCTGGAAGATGCCTTCGAAATCCTTGCGCTGCAATCGGAGCAGGCGCTCGAGTCCGCCCCGATAAAGGCGCTTCGGTTCCGCGATCTCCTTCTTCAGTTTCGCGCGCACGGCTCTCAGTTCCTTGCGCTTCTTCGGCGAAGCGACGCGCTCGAGATCAGATTCCACTGCGCGGAGTTCACGCTCCAGCCTCTTGTAGTCGAGCGACCCGAGAATCATCTGGCGCACATAGTCGATTCGATCCCCCTCGAAAAACATGTGCTCGGTGCGGCACAGACCGATCCCTTCGGCGCCAAAGCCGCGCGCCACGCTCGCATCCACGGGGGTGTCGGCATTGGTGCGGACCCGCAACCTGCGATGCTGATCCGCCCACTGCATCAACTGATGGAATTCGGCGCCCAGCTCGGGATCGATCAGCGGCGCGCTTCCCAGAATCACCTGGCCTGTGGTGCCGTTAATAGTGAGCCAATCGCCGCGACCGATGCGGGTCCCATTGACATCGAATTCCTGCTTGGCATAGTTGATGTCAATCTCACTCGCGCCCACCACGCACGGCTTGCCCCAGCCTCGCGCCACCACAGCCGCATGACTCGTCGGGCCTCCAGTGGATGTGAGTATACCCTTGGCCGCGTCCATCCCCCGGACGTCTTCGGGCGAGGTCTCACGACGCACCAGGATCACCGACTCTCCCTTGGCCGCCCATGCCTCGGCTTCCTGTGGCGTGAAAACAACCCGGCCCGAGGCTGCACCCGGACTGGCGTTAATACCCCGGGTCAAGATGTTAAGCTTCGCCTTCGGGTCCACCATCTTGTGGAGCAGCTGATCGAGGTCAGCCGGCGGAACCCGCAGCAACGCCGTGCGCTCGTCAATCAGCCCTTCACGCACCATATCGACCGCGATCTTGACCGCGGCCGGGCCCGTTCGCTTGCCGTTCCTGGTTTGAAGCATCCACAGCTTCCCGCGCTCCACGGTGAACTCCAGGTCCTGCATATCGCGATAGTGCCGCTCCAGTTTTTCCGCGAGTTGGGAAAACTGAGAATAGATCTCCGGCATGTCCTGCTTAAGCTCGTCGATGTGCTTGGGTGTCCGGATGCCCGCGACTACGTCCTCCCCTTGCGCATTCGCGAGGTAGTCGCCGAAGAGTTGCTTCTCGCCGGTGGCGGGATTGCGGGTGAATGCGACACCGGTTCCGGAATCGGTCCCCATGTTGCCGAAGACCATAGTAACCACATTAACGGCCGTTCCCAGGTCATCGGGGATCTTCTCTCTGCGCCGATAGGCTTTGGCCCGGTCACCATTCCACGAGCGGAACACAGCCTTCACGGCTTCCTCGAGCTGACGCTGCGGATCTGACGGAAAATCGGAGCCGGTTTCGCGCTTGATGATTTTCCTGAATTCCTGGCAGACGCGTTCGAGATGCTCAGCAGTGAGGTCGGTGTCGAGGCGGGCCCGCGCCCGGCGTTTGACCTCGCCCAGTGCATGCTCGAACGATTCTCCATCGACTCCGAGCACAATCTTGCCAAACATCTGGATCAGGCGCCGGTACGCGTCGTAAGCGAACCGCTGGTTCGAAGTAAGGCGGGCCAGTCCCTCCACGGTTTCATCGTTGAGCCCAAGGTTGAGCACCGTATCCATCATGCCCGGCATCGAGAATTTCGCGCCTGATCGCACCGATACCAGAAGCGGGTTGGACGAGTCGCCGAATTTCTTTCCTGCCGCTTCCTCGATTTTGCGCAGCGCTTCCAGCACCTGGTCCCACATCCCCTCGGGAAACTTCTCCCCTGCCCCGTAGTAGGCGTTACAGGCCTCGGTCGTAATCGTGAAGCCAGGAGGCACGGGCAAGCCGGCATTGGTCATTTCGGCCAGACCAGCGCCTTTGCCTCCCAGGAGATCCTTCATGTCGCCGCGCCCGTCGGCTCGGCCATCGGCAAAGAGATAGACAAATTTGTTCGACATTCAGCGTACCCCTTAATAGGAAGTTGAAGGCGTTACTCGAATACTGGAAAGCGGCATTCGTGTCAAGATCGACGATCAGTCAACGCGAATAAAAACGACAACAAATACCACGAAGACACGAAGACACGAAGAAACGCTAGGAAGGCTTTTCCCGGTCCGCTTTGATTCGTTCCATCTCCTTTTCCAAACAGCTGATGCGCCGCAACATCTCGGGCAGTTTCGCAAACGCGATCACGGCGCGGCGCCAGGTTCCGGTGTCGAATGCGGGTGAGCCGGAAACCACGGCGCCGGGTTCGAGATCGCCGTGAACGCCGCTTTGAGCTGTCACTACGGCCGCGTCCCCGATCGCCTGATGCCCGGCGAACCCGACCTGTCCCCCTACCTTGACGCCTCGCCCGAGTTGGGTGGAGCCGGCCAGCCCTGCCTGGGCAGCCACAACCGAGTGATCGCCCACGCTGGAACCGTGTCCTACCTGGACCAGGTTATCCAGCTTTGCACCCCGGCCTATCACCGTTTCCCCCACAGCCGCCCGGTCAATAGTTGTATTCGCCCCGATTTCCACGTCGTCTTCGATTACGACCCGGCCCGTCTGCCTTATCTTGTAGTACGTTCCATCGTCCTTGGGCGCGAAACCGAACCCATCGCTCCCGATTACTACGCCGTTCTGAACGATGACGCGACTACCGAGCCGGCAGTGTTCGCGCACCACGACATGAGAATGGAGTACCACGTCGTCACCGAGGGCGGCCTTGGGATAGAGCATCACGAAAGGATACAGAACGGCATTGGAGCCGATCGTGCAACCTGTTCCCACGACGACACAGGCTCCGATGCTCGGATTCAATCCTATCGAGGCATCGGGCGCGATAATCGCCATCGGGTGAATTCCAGGCTCGGGGCGCAGCGGCTCTGCAAAAAGTTCAAGTGCCTGCGCGAAGGCAAGGTAGGGGTTGGCAGAGCGCAGACTCGGAATGGGGACCTCAGGCACGTCGTAGCCGAGGATAATCGCGGAGGCGCGAGTGGTCTTGATATGGCTGACGTATTTCCGATTTGAAACGAACGTAAGGCAACCGGGACCGGCCTCGTCGATTCCAGCCATTCGATGAATTTCGGTCTCTCCCCCCGACCTGACCTCACACCCCAGTTTTTTGGCAATCTCAGAAAGCTTCATACAAACGTCGGAGCCTGTTCAAGACCGGATCCTGTTGAATGGCTAGAAACCACGTCTATTCAAGGTTTTACCGCGCCAGGGCCCTATGGTAGTATACGCACTCAAGGATAGTCAAGGAGAGCATCGAACCAATGGTGACGCCTTTCAGACACGATCGTCCAGCTGAGCCACCAGCGCCATCCGCCCGAACTGTTGCCCGTGCCGCCGGTCTGGTCGGGCTGGCCACCGCAATCAGCCGTGTCCTCGGGCTGTTCCGTGAGATGGTGGTGGCCCATTACTTTGGAGCCGGCCGCTTCACCGATGCTTTCTATGTCGCCTATCGCATTCCGAATCTACTCCGCGATCTTTTTGCAGAAGGCGCGCTGAGTTCGGCTTTCGTCCCGACCTTTGTCGCTCAACTCAAGGAGGGAGGAAGACCCCGGGCCTGGCGCCTGGCGAACCTCGTGATCAATGCCGTCGCCGTAATTCTGGGAATCGTGACACTGGCGATCTATTTCGGCGCCCGCTGGTTTGTCTATCTTCAGGCGGCGGGTTTCGCGCGGGAGCCGGATAAATTCGAGTTGACGGTCCAGATGACACGAATCATGGCGCCATTCCTGCTCTTCGTAGGCCTGGCGGCCCTGGTGATGGGGATGCTCAATGCCTGCGGTTCCTTCTTCCTGCCGGCGATGGCGCCCTCGGCATTCAATGTCTGCTGCATCCTGGCCGGAATTCTGCTCAGGCCCTTCATGCCCGGATTCGGACTCGACCCTATCGTTTCGATGGCGATCGGCGCCATCATCGGCGGCGCCGCCCAATTCTTTGTCCAGATCCCCGCCGCCTATCGAGAAGGGTATCGGTACCAGCCCGCAGTGGATTTTTCCGATCCCGGCCTGCGTCGTATTGGCCGCCTCATGCTGCCTGGAATCATCGGGCTCTCCGCCACTCAGATCAATATCACGGTCGACAACCAGCTTGCTTCGATGGCAGGCGACGGACCGGTGTCGTGGCTGAATTACGCCTTCCGCCTGATGCAACTGCCGATCGGCATCTTCGGAGTAGCGGTGGCAACCGTTACCTTGACTGCCGTTTCTCACCACGCGGCTCAAAAAGAGAGCGACAAGTTGGCGGCCACGGTTGCATCGAGTCTACGGCTCGCCGCTTGCCTGACTTTTCCCGCGACCGTGGGGCTGATTCTGTTTCGTGAGGAAATAGTTCAGCTCCTCTACGAGCGGGGCGAATTCCTGCCCAGCGACACACTGCAGACGAGCCAGGTCGTGATGTTCTACGGGCTGGCTCTTTTTGCCTATTCCGCAGTGAAAATTCTGGTGCCGGTTTTCTATGCGCTGGATGATACCAGGACTCCGGTTCGCGCGAGTGTGACGTCAGTCGCGGCCAAGATTGTGGTCAACTTCTTGTTGATTGTTCCCCTCGGGTTCAAGGGGCTGGCTGTGGCTACGGCCGCGGCTTCGTGGTTGAATTTTGGCCTCCTGCTGCGGAAGCTGCACCGAAGGCTAGGCGATCGCCCGGATCGAAGCGACCTGGTCATGTACTCGAAGATCATCCTGGCCTCGGTCATCATGGGGGGCCTGGCGCTGCTCGTGTTTCGGATTGTCCGGGAGGTTTTTCGAGGTCAAGACACGCTCAGCCTGGCTCTCACGTTGGGAACTGCCATTGCCGTGGCGCTCTTTTCCATCGTCCCCTTGCTGCAGCTGTTTCACGTGCCCGAGGCGACCGAGCTATCCGGAATCCTTCGCCGCAGGCTCCAGTTCAAGAGACGATGACTCGCGATTGGGTGGCAGAGTTCGGCACATTTCTGAGAGTCGAGAAGGGGCTTGCCGCAAACTCGGTGGCAGCCTACTTGATGGATCTGGAAAAGCTACGGGGCTTTGCTTCGGCGCGCAATCGGGATCTATCGGGGCTCGACCGGGACGAGGTAGCGTCATGGAGCCAGGAACTCCGGAAAAAGGGACTCTCGCCGCGGTCGATCGCCCGGGCTCTGGTCGCCGCCCGAAGCTTTTTCCGCTTTCTGATTGTGGACCGCGTCATCCAGGTGGACCCCACCGAGCACCTCGAGAATCCCAGGGCTTTTAAACCCCTCCCCAGGTTTCTGTCGCAAGGCGAAGTAGAGAAATTACTCAAGCAACCAGACCCATCGACTCCGATCGGCATCCGAGACCGCGCCATGCTCGAAGTCCTGTATGCATCCGGCCTGCGCGTCAGCGAACTGGTCAACCTGACTCTGCCGCAGGTGAATTTTTCCCTGGGAGTGCTCAGCTGTATGGGGAAGGGAAGCAAAGAACGCCTCGTGCCCCTGGGTCGGGAAGCGCAACAGGCCCTCCGGGAGTACCTGCGCGACGGCCGCCCCGCCCTCCTGAAAAAGGGTAACAGCAGCTATTTGTTCCTGACGCGGCGCCGATCGCTGATGACCCGGCAAGGCTTCTGGAAGATCATCCGAAACTACGGCCGCGACGCCGGAATCCGAAAGACTCTCACGCCGCACTTGATCCGCCATTCCTTCGCGACTCACCTGCTGGAAAACGGGGCCGATCTCCGAGCCGTTCAAATGATGCTAGGACATGCAGATATCTCCACCACCCAAATCTACACGCACATAACCCGGGAACGCCTGAAGCAGATTTACAAAAAATTTCACCCTCGAGCGAAGGCGTAAACTGAGCGGGAAATCCACTTCGACCGGCGTGACAATTGTTTTACAATCCCGTCGTTGACCACCCTGGGACAGCATGCTATAAGTTGCCGTTTTGTCTGGGCGTCCTGAAATCTCTTCAGATAAATGATCCAGAAGGAGGAGTAATAAGTGGCAGTACACGGGAAATATCTGTTTACATCGGAGTCCGTTACAGAAGGACATCCGGACAAGATTGCAGACCAGATCTCGGATGCGGTTCTGGACGCGATTTTGGCGCAAGATCCCATGGGCAGAGTCGCTTGCGAGACCATGGTGACCACGGGACTCACCATGATTGCCGGTGAGATCACTACCAAATCCTACGTTGACTATACAAAAGTGGCGCGCGAGACCATTCGCGAGGTGGGCTATACCCGAGCGAAATATGGATTCGATTGCGACACCTGCTCCGTCATTTCAGCCATCGACGAGCAATCGCCCGACATCGCCATGGGCGTCGATACCGGAGGCGCCGGCGATCAAGGCTTGATGTTCGGCTTTGCCAGCAACGAGACGGCGGAATGCATGCCAATGGCTATCACGCTGGCGCACAAACTTACGAAGCGCCTTTCGGAAGTTCGCAAGCAGGGAATTCTGGATTGGGTTTTGCCGGACGGCAAATCACAGGTGACGGTTCTTTACGAGAATTTCACACCCATTCAGGTCGATACCGTTGTTATTTCGACGCAGCACGACCCCGCGATCACCATAGAGCAGATTCGCGCAGAGGTAATGGAACACGTTATCAAACCGGTCATACCTGAGAATCTGCGAGCCAAGAATACCAGTTACCACATAAACCCGACCGGGCGGTTTGCTATCGGAGGTCCCCAGGGAGACTGCGGCCTCACCGGACGGAAGATCATCGTCGATACCTACGGCGGTTATGGCCATCACGGTGGCGGCGCTTTTTCCGGCAAGGACCCTTCCAAGGTGGATCGAAGCGCCTCGTACATGGCCCGGTACCTGGCCAAGAATATCGTGGCCGCGGGAATCGCAGAGCGCGCCGAGATTCAGCTGGCCTACGCGATCGGAGTCGCCGAGCCGGTCTCGTTGATGGTCGATACGTTCGGAACCGGAAAGATCTCCGAAGAAAAAATCCAGGAGATGCTCCGGGATAGTTTCAAGCTAACTCCCCGCGGAATCATCGAGTCGCTTGATCTCCGCAGGCCAATTTACCGGAAAACCGCGGCGTACGGTCATTTCGGACGATCCGAGCCGGAATTCACGTGGGAACGACCGGATCGGGCTCCGGAGTTGCGCGCCGCCGCAGGACTCTGATCCCGTGCCAACTATTTCAATTAACAAACTGATTTGAGGAATGAACCATGCAACACCATGTTAAGGACCTTGGCCTCGCGGACAAGGGTAAGGATCGAATCGAGTGGGCCCAGCAGTCGATGCCCGTTCTCCAGCTTATTCGCAATCGGTTCTCAAAGGAAAAACCACTCAAGGGCATTCGCATTTCTGCTTGCCTTCACGTAACCACCGAAACCGCCAACCTTGCCATCACCCTGAAGGACGGCGGCGCCGATGTTTCCGTCTGCGCGTCGAATCCTCTCAGCACACAGGACGACGTCGCTTCGGCTCTGGTGAAAGAGCACCAGATCCCCGCCTTCGCCATCAAGGGCGAAGACAACAAGACCTACTACAGCCACATCCTTGCGGCTCTCGACAGCCACCCTCAAGTAACCATGGATGACGGGGCCGACCTGGTAACCACGATTCTGACAGAACGGAAGGATCTCATTCCTGAAGTTCTGGGCGGTACCGAAGAGACTACGACGGGTGTCATTCGCCTGAGGAGCATGGCGAAAGAAGGCGTGCTCAAGTTTCCCGTCATATCGGTCAACGACGCAGATACCAAACACATGTTCGACAACCGCTATGGAACGGGACAATCGACTGTCGACGGGGTCATTCGAGCCACCAACCTCCTGCTTGCAGGTATGCGCGTGGTAGTAAGCGGCTACGGCTGGTGCGGCCGAGGGATCGCCATGAGAGCGCGCGGCATGGGCGCTGACGTGATCGTCACCGAGGTCAACGCGGTGCGAGCCCTGGAAGCCGTCATGGATGGATTTCGCGTGATGCCCATGATTGAAGCAGCAAAAATCGGCCAGCTCTTCGTCACGGTGACCGGCAACAAGAGCGTCATCCGGCAGGAACACTTCGAGGCCATGACCAGCGGCGCGATCCTGGCGAACTCCGGCCATTTCAACGTGGAGATCGACATTCCCGCTCTCGAGGCCATGAGCAAGTCCAAGCGACGAATCCGGGAGTTTGTGGATGAGTACAGTCTCAAGGGCGGAAAGCGGATCTACATTCTCGGCGAGGGACGCCTGATCAATCTGGCCGCCGCAGAAGGGCACCCCGCCTCCGTTATGGACATGTCTTTCGCGAATCAAGCGCTATCGGTCGAATACCTGATCAAGAATCGATCCAGCCTCAAGAACGAGGTGTATCCCGTTCCTCCCGACATCGACCAGGAAGTCGCCCGGCTCAAACTCAAGGCGATGAACTCGGAAATCGATACCCTGACTCACGAGCAAGACCGCTACCTGAACAGCTGGGCCGAGGGAACCTAGTCGATTGACGATTGCGGATTGACGATTGACGATTTGACGATGGGTAGCGAACGTTGTGATCGTTGCCCCGTCGAAGTTCCCATCCGCCTCGACCAGTTACAGAGCGACGACATCCCGACTCAAGGCAAGACTGTCACCTCCGCCTCGATTGACGATTGACGAATCGACGATGGGGTTTTAGGTGCGGATAGTGAAGAGAAGCGCGAGGCCGGCGGCGGCAAAGACGATGTTGGCCGCCCAGGCCGCCAGCGGGGGAATCAGGAGCCCGTACGCTCCCATCTGCTCGAACACGCTGAAGATCCCCCAGTAAGCCATCGCCACCACGATACTCACCGTTATACCGAAGAAAGCGCCCTTGCGTCCCATTGAAAAGGAAAAGGGGATTCCCAGCACGGCCATCACGACACAACTCAGCGGAAAAGAGATTTTCTTGTAGAGCTCAACCTGAAGTTCAGTGGCGTTGTAGCCGGATTTCTTGAAGGTCTGTAATGTAATTCTTTAGCTCAAGGTAGGTGAGTTTCGAAGATTCCTTGGGCTCAAAGACCTCCCGCTCAAAATAGGAGGCCTTCTCCGGAAACGAGAGTTCGGTTCGGGTAAACGGGCGAAAGCTTTCGCCCCCCGCCCGAAAATCGCGGATCCAGCCGTTTTCGAGAGTCCAATCCGTATTCTCGCGTATGGTTGCCTGGGCGGCGTGAATTCTTCGCAAGACCTCGAGCGCACGAAGATCTACCTCGTAGACGTTAAGTCCCACGAACACCTTCTGGCTGGAATCGAAGTAATCGTAGTTAAAGATGCGGTTCGATTCACCAAAAATCCATTTCCGCTGGGGCCGCATCGAAGTCTGCGGAGGCCGGCCCTTAATCAGATGCCGGATGCTGTCCTGCCGAATGTTCGCATAAGGAAGAAAATAATCCTGCATGAAGTAGAGGCCCACGCACAGGACGGACGCAATCAGAAAAACGGGCAGGGCAATTCGATACAAGCTCAGACCTCCGGCTTTTATTGCCGTGACCTGAGACGATTTCTCCAGGATGCCGAAATTGATCAGAATAGCCAGAAGCACCGACATCGGTATCACAAGAAGAAGGATGTGGGGAGTGAGAAACACGAAATACTCGACAACGTAAACGAGCCGGATGCGGTTGCGGATAATGTCATCCAGAAGATCGAAGAGCGTAAGCACCACGAACAGGGTGGTGCAAACGATTGTCGACCAGAGAAAATAGAGGCAGAAGCCTTTGCTCACATAGACATCCAGTATTTTCGGGAAACTGAATCTGGCAAGGGTCCTGGTAGAAGAGACAATTACGTCATCAAGCCTTTCGATTCCCGAACGAGCCGCTTCCAGGTGAAGCTGTTTTCCAAGAGGCTCTAGCCTTTTCCTCCAGCGCCAGTCGGCGAACCAATTGCCCACGTGCACACTGCGCTCGGCCATCGCCACCAGCAGCGTGCCAAACCCGAGCAGGATCAAGTTCGCCCCCCAGACTCCAAGCCACGGCGGCACCTTTCCTACCGACGCCAGACGAATCCCTCCCGAAAAGAGGGTGAAGAATAGCAATACAAAGACAAAACTGAGGACAAATCCCAGCGCCCGCCCACCCTTCTTGGTGGTCACCCCGAGAGTAAGTCCGAGAAGGGTAAACCCGATCACCGAAAAGGGAAGCGCTATGCGGCGGTGAAGTTCGATCAGTTGCTCCCTCCGGACCAGAGGGGTAGCCGCCGAAGCCCCGCGCCACAGATCAGCCGTGGTCTGCTCGACGACCTTCTTGACACCCGACGACCCTCCGGCACCCGGATGAGAAGTAGATCCCTGGCTGAGGTCAATAGGGATGTCGGTCGAGACAAAAACACTTACATTATCGTTGCTTGGATCCTCAGGATTGAACTCATACACTGCGCCGTTTTTCAGGTGAAGCTGCAGACGAAGGGCGCCTCGATCCGAAACCCAACCACCCTCCTGGGCCAGCACTATGCGAGGCGTCTTCGGATTCGAATTATCGGCCAGGAATACATTCGACCAGCTGCGGCGCTCAATCGAAATGTCGTCGAAGTAGAAAACCAGATTGGGAAACTCTTCATTGAACACCCGGGGCTGGATCTGGCTGGTGGCCTGGCGCAGGCCAATGTGATCCTTTAGGCCCTGGAGTATATCATTCGATGCTGGAAGGATAATTAGCGACAAGAAGGCGGTCAGGGCACCCACCGACGCCCCGAGAGACATAACCGGCCAGAGCAACCTTCGTAACGGGACGCCGCAGGCGCGGAGCGCGATGATCTGGCACTCGCCGGACAGGCCGCTTAAACCGATCAGAATCCCGATCAAATAAGCCAGAGGCAAAGAAAAGATAAGGATTCCGGGCAGGAGGACGCCGGCGATCCCGCCGATGACTTCGAGCGACGCATTGCGCGTGATCAAGAGCTCCGAGATCCGCCCGAGTTCGCGCAGGAAGACGACGAAAGTCAGGACCACCGCCGAGATCAGAAACGGCGGCACGACGGCTTTAAGAATCAGGATATCTATCCTGGCCATAGGATCGCCGAAAGACTACCACAGCGCGCCGAGAGGCGTAAAGCAGGGGGGCCAGAATCGCCAACGGCTCTACGGCTTTGGGGGATTCGACGGCCAGATTCAACTTCTGATAATGTATATTATGTAAACTAACAGAAGCGGGCCCAGGCCGCGCTCGTGAGGGCTCACGATCCTTTGCCCCGGGGCAGATCAAAAGAAGTTCCAGCCGCTCGGCCGGGGTCGGACTAGCCAGCGATGCCGTTCGCGGGCGACATTCGCGGAGCCTGTCAACCGAATTCCTTTGTGATAGGATCGCCGGGCTGGTTTTCCCCAAAAAAGGGTTTCGATTTAATGGCGCAACGGAATCTGCTGGTTCTGAAATTCGGGGGATCTTCGATGGGTAGTCGCGACTCCATCGACAGGGTCATGGAGATCGCGCAGAACCACAGTCGACCAGCGCCTATCGTCATCGTCGTGTCGGCGGTGGCCGGTGTGACCGACAGGCTTCTGGCCCTGGGGCGCGACGCCTTGCTCGGCAAGACCGCGCGATTGGAATCGGAAAGGATTCGGCTGCGCAAGCTCCATGAGGAAAACTTCCTTCCGCTGACCGCTCCTAAGGATCAAAAGTGGCTTCAACAGTTTCTCGATCAGCAGTTCGGCGACATTCGGGAAATAGCATACGGCATTTCCCTCCTCAAAGAATTCAGTGACCGTACCCTCGACAAGCTCCTGTCGTATGGCGAGATTCTCTCGGCGAACCTTCTGGCCAAGGCCCTGCAGGCACGAGACGCACGTTTCTGCTATTCGGATGCCCGGGACTGGATCGTGGCGGAACCGAATCGCCAGGGGGCCCTGTTGAATTTCATCGAAACCGAGCGCCGAGTCCGGAGGTACCTCCGCCCTTTGGTGGCCCGCGGACTGCTCCCCGTGGTACCCGGCTTTATTTGCGCCGCCCCAGACGGTGTTGTCACCACGCTCGGGCGCAATGGCTCGGACTATTCTTCCTCGATCGTGGCGGCTGCCTTGCGGGCTCGAGAACTCTGGATCTACACCGATGTTGACGGAGTCATGACGGCAGATCCGACCCTCGTAGCCGAAGCCTCCATTCTGCCGCAGGTCAGCTACTCGGAGGCCGCCGAAATGTCCTACTTCGGCGCGAAAGTACTTCATCCCAAGTCGATGATTCCGGCCGTTGTCCATCGGATCCCGATCCGGATCAAGAATACTTTCAATCCGGAAGCGCCGGGGACCCTGATCACAGACCGCAGCCTGCGCCGGCCCCTGGTCAAGACCGTGACCTCGGTCCGCGATCTCGCCCTGCTGAACATACAGGGCAACGGGATGGTAGGAATCCCGGGGGTCGCCTCGCGTTTGTTCGATGCCCTGGCCCGGCAGGAAATCAATGTAATGATGATTTCCCAGTCTTCGTCCGAGCACAGTATCTGCATGGTTCTTCGGACCGGTGATGCAAACCGCGCCGTGGAGGCGATTGAGCGGGAGTTTCGGTTGGAAAGAGAAAGGAATCTGATCGAGGAGGTGGGGCTCACACGCAACGTGTCCATCGTGTCGATTATCGGGGCTGGGATGCACGGCACTCCAGGGATTTCCGGGAAGTTCTTTGAAGCGCTCGGCAAACACCGGACCAACGTCCTGGCAATCGCCCAGGGTTCATCCGAACTGAACATTTCGGCCGTGATTCTGGAAAGAGATTACAAGCAGGCGGTTCAGGCGATTCACACGGCGTTCGGGCTGACCAACGATCTCCACGTTTTCGTGTTTGGCTGCGGCAACATCGGCCGAATGCTCCTGAAACAGATTCAAGAGAACCGGGAACATCTCTCGCGTGGCAGCAAGATAAATCTAAAGGTGCTCGGGGTCTCAGACTCTCGTCACTGGCGCTTCGTCCCTGCGGGACTGACAGGAGCGGAGCTGAAGTTACTCGGGCTGGGCAAACCTCTTCGAGAACTGGCCGGATCGGACAAAAGACCCTCAACCGACGAGATTTTCCGCCATATCGCCGGGACCTATAAGTCTGACATTGTTATCGTCGATGCGACGGCGGCTGAGTTGGCCCCCACTCATATCGAAGGGCTTCGACGCGGGTTTCACGTAGTCACGGCCAATAAGAAGCCGCTGACTTCAAGTCTGGGAGAGTACCAGGAGATTCAGAGACTTCGGCGGCGCAAGGGACTGAATTATCAGTATGAGGCGACCTTCGGCGCCGGGCTCCCGCTTCTCTACACGCTTCAAGACTTGATCAATACCGGTGACAAGATACTTCGTATTCAGGGATGCCTGAGCGGCACCCTCGGGATCCTTTGCAGCCGGATGGATGAAGGAGTTCCCTTCTCCCGCGCGGTCTCAGAGGCGATGGCGCTGGGTTACACAGAACCCGACCCGCGTGATGATCTCAGCGGCATTGATGTCGCGCGCAAGGCTCTGATTATTGCGCGCGAGCTGGGGAGGTCTCTGGAGCTGAGCCAGATTCGTTTGACGGCCATGTTACCGCGGAAATTTTTCAAGCTCAAAACTGTGGCCTCGTTCCTGGCCAGGCTGACGGAGGCGGACAAGAAGATGGCCCAAGCGGTGCAAAAAGCGCATGGCCAGGGAAAAGTTCTGCGTTATATCGCAGACATAAGCCAGGACGGCTGCGTGGTAGGACCTCGAAGCATTCTTCGCGATACGCCCATCGGGCGCCTCTCCGGCCCCGACAATATTCTGGTTTTCCAGACGACGCGTTACTTCGAGCATCCTCTGGTGATTCAAGGACCCGGGGCGGGGGCGGGGGTCACGGCTGCGGGTGTGCTAAGCGACATCCTCAAAATTGCCAAATCGATCTGATTCGGCTTCTTGACTCGAAGAAATCAAAGAACAGAAAGAAATCTACATCTTGTATTTTCCCAGATCGTCCGGGTTCAAATTCTCCAGCCACTGCTTGATGTCTTCCGGCGAACTCCGCTCCGCCGTCAAGGCAGAAGGAGTCGTGCTGCTTGACTTCGAAATAACGTCGTCCGTCACAAAAATCGGGGAATCCGTACGAAGAGCCAGGGCGATGGCATCCGATGGGCGAGAGTCGACCGTAATGGTCTTGCCATCGACACTGAGAAAAATGAGTGCATAGAAGGTATTGTCCTTCAATTCCGTGACCACAATCTTGGTGACTTTCGCCTTCAAATGATTAAGAAGACCTTTCATGAGATCATGAGTCATCGGGCGAGGCGTATCGACTTTCTCGATCTGCAGCGCGATGGCATTGGCCTCGAAAATACCGACCCAGATGGGAAGCAGGGTATCGCTGGTCGTGTCCTGAAGAACCACGATGGGCGAATTGGTCAGGGGGTCCATCATCAGACCCTTTATCTTGAACTCTATCTCCTTCATGCTTCCTCCCGAATTCAATGAACCCAGTCCCCCTTCAGGCTGTTGGCGCTGAAGCCCGTAATCTTGACCTCAACGAATTTCCCGAGGAGGTCTTCTGGCCCATCGAAATTCACGATTTTGTTGTTGCTGGCTCGACCAGCAAGTGAAAACTTGGCGCGCGCTCTGTCTTCCACCAAAACCTCCATGCTCTGGTTCAGATACGCTGCGTTTTTGTTGTATTGAATCATTTTCTGTTGATCTTGCAGCACTCTCAGCCTCCTCCCCTTCTCTTCTTCTGAAACCTCACCCGGCAGGTCCAAGGCCGCCGTGTTGGGCCGCGGCGAGTACTTGAAGGAGAAAACGTTGTCGTATTGTACCTCATCGAGCAGACGAAGGGTATCGTGAAAGTCCGGCTCGGTCTCACCGGGAAAGCCGACAATGATATCGGTGGAGAGCGCTATCGGTCGCGGAGATTTTTGAATCTTCAAAATGGTGTCGAGATAGCGCTCACGCGTGTAACCTCTCCGCATTGCGAGCAAGACTCTCGTGGAACCGGACTGCACCGGGAGGTGAATCTGGTCGCACACCTTGGGATGGGAAATCATCACATCGAGCAGTTCATCCGTGAAGTCATTCGGGTGCGGCGACGTGAATCGAATGCGCTTCAGCTCAGGGATCTCCGCCAGGCGGCGGAGCAATCCTGCAAACGTCATTCCCTGAGGAGAAGGATCCCGATACGAGTTCACCGTTTGGCCCAGCAGAACGACTTCGACATATCCCTGAGCCGCCAGGTCTTCAATCTCGCGGATTACGCTTGTGCTGGCCCGGTCTTTCTCTTTGCCGCGCGTAAATGGAACAACGCAGAAAGCGCAGTGCCGATTGCACCCTTCGCTGATTGTGACGCCCGCGCGCCACGGGTTTTCCCGTAAGATGTGAGTCGTTTCCAGCGGCTCTGGATCCTCGTCCATGCGCAGATCGATCGCCGGCGTTTTTGTACGAGCCGCCCGATCGACGAGCCCCGGCATGATGTGCCCTTTTTGCGGCCCTGCGATGATATTCACAAAAGGGGCGCGCTCGAGAATCCTTTCCCCCTCGAGCTGAGCCATGCAGCCGACGACTCCGATCACGACGTCACGGTTGCGGGATTGATGCTTCTTAATCTCTCCTAGACGAGCGTATACCTTCTGGACCGCCTTTTCCCTGATGCTGCAGGTGTTCAAGATGATGACATCGGCCTGAGAGGGATCCGCGACCGGTTCCATACCCTCGCAGCTGAGGCTGCCGGCGATCTTCTCCGAGTCGAGCTCGTTCATCTGGCAGCCGAAGGTTTCAATGAAGAATTTCTTGGCCATACTTCGATCCGGACTCGCTCCTTATTAGGGAACCGCGCGCTCTTCGGCTCGCCGGGAGTGAGTCATCATTTCCCGCGCGTGCCGGCGTGTGGTTTCCGTGATGGTTTCGCCTCCCAGCATGCGCGCCAGTTCCTCGACTCGGGCCGAGTCGGCCAGACGCTCCACAAGCGTCTCGGTGCGAGGGCCGACGGCCTCTTTCCGCACACTGAAATGCTCGGTGGCGAACGCCGCGATCTGAGGCAAATGCGTGACACACAATACCTGATGACGCCGGGCGATGTCGCGCAGCCGCCGTCCCACTGCTTCCGCCACTCGTCCGCCGATCCCCGAATCGACTTCATCAAACACCAGCGTTTTTCCCGATTCGCCGCCGCCGCACAGACATCGCAGCGAGAGCGTCAAGCGCGAGAGCTCTCCTCCCGAGGCGATCCTGGCGAGAGGCTTCAGCTCTTCCCCCTTGTTGGGTGAAACCAGAAACTCCCCCTGATCGATTCCGTTCGGCCCGCAGTGCGCGGGAATCCAACCATCCTGCGCCCCTTCGCGCCGGAACAGGCGCACGCTGAACTCGGTCCTGTCCATCGAAAGGGCGCGCAGTTCTTTTTTAATGTCCCTTTCGAGCTGCCGCGCATTCTTGCGCCGTCTCTCGGAAAGCTCCTGGGCGCAGACCAGGTAGTTTTTCAGTTCCTCCTCCAACTCCCTTTCCAGCTGCTTCGATCTATCGGTGTACGAGATCAGATCCTGCAACTCGGCTTCACATCTGTCGGCATATTTTAGGGTCTCGGTCACGGAGTGTCCATATTTTCGGGTCAGGCGGTCCAGCTCCGACAACCTCTGCTCCACCTGCTCCAGCCGGTCGGGACTGAAGTCGATTTCCGCCGTGTAGTCGCGCGCGGAGAAGGCAAGGTCTTCGAGCCGGTAGCGGCTCTCGGCAATCGCCTCCCTGTGCGCCGACCATCTGCTATCGAAACCTTCCAGTTCCTGAAGCAGCCGGGACAACCGGTTGAGGTGAGCGAGCACTGACTGCTCGCCTTCGTATGCCAGCTCATAGAGCTCGCTCGTCAGACTGAAAATCCTTTCCCGGTTGCCGAGAATTCCCTTCTCATTTTCGAGCTCTTCTCTTTCGCCCGCCCGGAGTTCCGCTCGACGTATTTCATCCAGCTGATATTGCAGGATATCGATTCTCTTGAGCCTCTCCTGTTCGTCGATTCGTCCTGATTCGAGCTGCCTGGCGATTCTCTGCATTCGCCCGTGGCGCTCTCCGACTTCCTGCACCATCGCGCTATTTGCGCCATACTCATCGAGGAGATCCAAATGGCGGCTGACCTCAAGGAGCGACTGATGATCATGCTGCCCGTGAATGTCAACCAGCTGGTCGCCGATGGTTTTCAAGAGCGCAAGCGTGGAGAGACTGTTGTTGATGAAGACTCGATTCCGTCCGGCCGCGGAGATCTCCCTCCGGATCACGAGTGAATCATCCTCAGGCTCCAAACCCGCCTCTCGCAGAGCTTCAAGCGACCCTTCGGATCTTTCCAGGGAGAAGACTCCTTCCAGCACCGCCTGTTCGGAACCCGAGCGCACCATCTCCTGGGATGCTCTTTCCCCGACCAGCATACCGAGAGCGTCCACCAGAATGGACTTGCCGGACCCGGTCTCCCCGGTAAGCAGGTTCAGGCCTGACCCGAATTCGATCTCCAGCGCGCGGATAAGAGCGAAATTGCGAATTCGAATGAAGCGGAGCATCGCAGATTCAGTGTAGCACATGGCGGCAAGCGCGAAACCCCTTCGCGTCTTCGCGTCTTGGAGGTGGCTCTTGTCCTTGCGCAGTAACCACCAAGAAACCAAGACGCCAAGAAACAAATCACAAAGCTAATGTGCTAGACTTACGCCGCGAGCTAGTGGTACCTGTAATTTGAAATTATTCGTTGTTGGAGCATCGGGGAGGACGCGATCGTAATCCTGTTGGGGTTTGTTCTGCTGCAGGTTCTGGAAGGGGAGGCGCAGCTGGCGCGTAACCCGCTCAGTCTGGCCGGCCGCAGTCCCTTCTCGTTGTCGATTCTGTTCCTCCTGCTCGCTTTCTCGCTGCTCTCGTGGACGATCATCCTTCGAAAGTGGCTCACCTTCGGCACCATTGAGAAGCAGAACCGGAAATTTGTGGCTTTCTTCCGCCGGACCCCGCGGCTCAGTGAAGTCAGTTCAGCCTGCGAACACTATCGACGCACGCCGCTCTCCGGACTCTTCGCCGCTGCCTATCAGGAGTTAAACGTCCAACTTCAAAGCTTGAAGGCCAAGTCCGCCGAGGTGTCGCCCAATCCCGGTCATCCCGTTCTGACTGAACGGAACGTAACGGCGATTCATCGGACCTTGCAAAGAGCGGCCGCGGCCGAACTCTCCATTCTGGAAAGGAATCTAAGCTGGTTGGCAACCACAGGCTCCGTAACGCCGTTCATCGGCCTTCTAGGCACCGTCGTCGGGATCATCAGCGCCTTTGAGGGGCTGGGACTCGAGAAGACAACATCAATCCAGGCGGTGGCCCCCGGGATCGCCGACGCCCTGGTAGCCACCGCAGCCGGCCTGTTTGCAGCCATTCCTGCGGTAGTCGCGTACAATCAGTTTGTCCACCGGATCAAGAACATCGCCGGCGAAATAGATGACTTTTCTGCCGAATTCTTGAACCTCGTCGAGCGGAGTTTCACCTGATGGCTTTCACCACCCCGCAGGGTCGGACGGCTACTTCCCTCTCGGAGATCAACGTCACCCCGCTGGTGGATGTCATGCTCGTCCTGCTTGTCATCTTCATGGTGACGGCTCCGATTTTGCAGACCGGCATCGACGTTCAATTGCCGGAGACCCGCAACGTCACTTCAGTGAATCCCGAGCAGCGTATCGTCCTCTCGATCAGCCGGGACGGACTGATTTACTATGGATCCGAGTCGATCAACTTCTCGACTATCGGCGAACGGCTTAACAAGGACGCCAAGGGTCCCGATGACGACATATTCCTTCGAGCCGACAAGGACGTTAAGTGGGGATCCATTGTGTCGGTCATCGATGCGGTGCGGGGCGCAGGCTACAAAAAAATCCAGCTGGTAACAAAAGAATTTAAAACTTCTGCCGGCAAGTAACTATCCTTATTGTCATGAGCAAACTTCCGGCTCACGGGACCCTTCTCGAATTTCCGCTTTACAAAGAGAGATACGGTCGCGCCTTCATGTTTTCCATTGTAGTTCATCTGGCCGGGGCGCTGTTTTTCCTCGCGGCTCCTTACTTGTTTCCTAGACCTGTTCCTATCGTTCTGGGAACAGGCCCGGGCGGAGGGACCGGAGGAGCCGCATATACAGTCGGCGTCGCAGACGATCTTGGGGGCGGCGCGGGCATGATCAAGCCCTCGCTGGTACCCCAGCCTCCTGCCCTGCCGGAGGAAAAACCAGTCGAGAAAGAGACCGTAGTACCGCTTCCGAAACCCCCTTCCGAACCGGAAAAACCAGCGAAAGAGGCCGCCGTACCCCTCCCGAACACTGTTGAACCCCAAAAGCCGCAGGCGAAAAAGGAGAAAAAGGAGGTCCCAGACACCCAGGTCATCCCGACGGCACCCCAGCCCGGCGCCGGTGGTACGGGGGGCTTAGCGGGGGGTAGCGGAGGCGGGCGTGGCGCCGGGGTCGGCGTGTCGCTCGGCTCGGGGTCGGGAGGATTGGGTGACCTCTGGTACGCCCGAATGGTGGAACAACGCATCGGCTCTAACTGGATCCGGCCTGCGACGGAGGTTGGACGCATCGAGATCGTCTACAGCTTCTTTATCGCCAATGATGGCACCATTGGAGACATCAAGAAGGAGAAGTCGTCCGGTAACGATCTTCTGGACCTCACAGCCGAGCGCGCTATACGCGCATCGACCTCGCCGCCGCTCCCGCCTCTGCCTCCACAACTGCGGGGACGGCCGGTTCAGTTCATGGCCCAGTTTATTCATCCACCCAATCAATAATTGTCCTTACCAAGGAGCGAGATGTCAGTTCGAAGATCACTGTTCTGGATGGTACTTCTAGCCGGCGTGACAACGAACCTGCGCACGCAAGACAGGCCGCCGATTCCAATTCGTCCAACTGCGCTCGAGGAGATTATCCTGGCGGTTCCGGACGTTCAGTCCAGAACTCCCGAACGAACCGCGGAACTGGCAAGCGCGCTGAAAACCTTCAATCAAGTTCTTTGGGATGATCTGAAATTCTCCGGCTACTTCACTATGGCCGGTAAGAGCTTCTATCCCCCACAAGCTGCATCTCGTCCTGAAGACATTAACTACGAGGCGTGGAGTGGGCTGCCGTTCAAGGTGAGTTTCATGACCTTCGGATCGCTGGATCTGAGCGGAGGCGTCCTGCGCGCGGAGCTGCGTCTCTTGGACATGAAGCAGAGGACGATGGCCTTCGGCCAGAACATCCAGGGCGATGCCGATACAATCCGGGCCATAGCGCACCGTTGGGCCGACGAGATCGTGTATAAACTGACGGCAGGAGCATCACGCGGAATCGCATCCACAAAGATCGCCTACTCGTCCCGCCGGGGCGGCGCCAAGGAAATCTACGTCATGGATTATGATGGAAATGACCAGCGTTCCTTCACCCACAACGGAGCGCTCAACCTGTTCCCTGTCTGGGCTGCCGACAACTCGAAGCTGGCTTTTGTGAGTAATCGAACCGGCAAGTGGGAAATCGATCTCCATTCGTATCTTGATGGCTCACGTCTTCCTTTCCCTATGTTCGGTACTTTCGTGTCCACACCGGCAATCTCCCCCGATGGCACCCAACTGATCTATTCACTGAGAACGTCGCGAGGGGATACTGATATTTTCGGTTCCAAGCTGGACGGATCCGACCGGCGCAACGTCACGAACCACGCCTCGATTGATACTTCGCCCACTTGGTCTCCATCCGGGAAACAAATCTCGTTCGTATCAAATCGCGAGGGCGCGGGACAGATCTATGTGGCCGATGTCGACGGCGGCAACGTTCGTCGGATGGTAAAAGAAGGCGGCGACGCTGACTCTCCCTCCTGGTCACCGGATGGACGCTGGATCGCTTTTCATTGGAAGCCCAGGCAGGCGGACAGCTATGACATTTACATGGCCGAAGTGAGCTCGGGGAAGATATTCCAGCTCACAAGCGGAGCCGGCAGCAATGAAAGCCCATCCTGGGCTCCGGATAGCCGGCATCTGGCTTTTCAGTCAACGCGGAGCGGAAGTTCCCAGATCTACGTGATGCTGGC
Source organism: uncultured Acidobacteriota bacterium (assembly GCA_963827655.1). Taxonomy (GTDB): domain Bacteria; phylum Acidobacteriota; class UBA6911; order UBA6911; family UBA6911; genus CAWHCF01. The sequence continues at coordinate 188,337 of CAWHCF010000029.1, read as the reverse complement.
GGATCGTTCCGAGATCCGAATGGTGACCTCTCAGGGCACGAACACCAGTCCCTCTTGGGGTGGATACGTCCGAAATGATTGAGAGGCGCTGAAAACCAGGCCTCTGAGTCGATTCCTGAAAGGGCCCGGTGGATCCGACGAGAACGTCGTGAACAGGGGCGTTATCCTGCGGCACAGCTGCGCGACCACTGACCGACGGCCCTTTACCAGGAAAAGTTTGGACAGGGCCCCAGAACGCTGATTTCTTTCAACTTGACTGCGGGGCTATGCTATAGTGATTCCGTCAGTTAACACTGAATGTGCAAGGCAGGGCAGCGGAAACTCTTAACCTACTTAGTGCAATAACCACCATTATCAGCTCAGAAGAAGGAGGTCTTGATTCATGAGGAAGTCTAGTTGCACGTTCTTGGTTCTCCTCTTGGCCGCCCTTTTTGTCGCCGAGTCAGGGTGCGCCAAAAAGAAGGTGGCTACCGTGCCGCCATCAGCCCCGCCGGCCCCGCCGGCTCCCCCGTCCAAACCATCCGCTCCGGCTCCGACCATCGCCTTGGAAGCCTCCCCATCGACGATCACCAGCGGCCAGGCTTCCACGCTGAAATGGAATTCCACCGAAGCGACCAGTGTCACGATCGACGGGGGAATCGGAACCGTCGAAGCCAGCGGCAGCCGACAGGTGACTCCGGCGGCTTCCATCACCTATACGGCAAAAGCATCGGGTCCAGGAGGCAGCGCGAATACCAGCGCCCGAGTTACGGTGACTGAAGCCACCGCAACGCCCCCGCCGAAATCCACCCTGGTGGCCGATGAAGCATGGTTCACCACGAACATTGACGATATCTTTTTCGATTACGACGAGTATGCCATTCGCGACGACGCTCGCACTACGTTGCAGTCCAACGCGCGCGGCCTCGCTGAACGAGCGCACCTGAATTTCACGATTGAAGGACATTGTGACGAACGGGGATCGGAAAAATATAACCTGGCGCTAGGTGACCGGCGCGCGAACGCGACCAAGGAATTCCTCGTAGCCCAGGGAATCGGAGCGGGACGCGTCGAAAGCTGTCAGCTACGGCGAGGAACGCCCCTTTGATCCTGGACACAATGAAACAGCCTGGTCCAAGAACCGCCGGGCTCACTTCGTTCTGAAATAGCAGCCTCGACGGCAAGGTTTGAAGCCGATGGAAAGCCAGGCGTTTGCATCTTCTGGCAGTCTGACTTCATTCACTGCGAAGACACCAGGGCGCGAAGAATGCGGAAGCATCTGGTTGAAGCCTCGCTCTGCGTGTGAAATAATGCAGTGAATTTTCGCACGGAGATATCGAATGAAGCGAATAACTTGCTGTTTTCTTCTCGGCGTCGTGCTCGGGGCTTCACCCTCGGCCCAGGGCGGAACAAAAGAAGATCTGCTCCGCCTTCAAACCGATGTCCTCGCGTTGACCAACCAGATCCGCTTGCTCGAAAAAACCGTAAGCGAGCAGACGGAGGGTCTGAAAGGCCTGGTAGGTCAGCTCAACGACCAGATGGGCAAATCCAATGCCCTGCTGGGAAAGATTTCCACCCTGCTGGAGACTCAAGCGGCCAGCGACCGATCCAGCAACCAGGGTCTGCTTCAAGAGGTACGTAGTCTGAATCAAAAAATCGATGATACGGGAACGCGCATTTCGGCGCTGGCGCAGCAGGTAAGCGAACTGAAGGTGCAGTCCAAGCCGATAACCGAACGACGTTTTCAAGCGTCCGGGGGCGATCCCGGTTCGCTTTCAATGTCGGCCGACACAATCTTCAACGAGGCGTTCAGTGACTTGGTCCAGGGAAACACGGATCTCGCGGTCCAGGGCTTCTCTTCTTTCGTAACCAACTTTCCCACCAGCGAGAAGGCCGACGACGCTCAGTACTATATAGGCGAAGCCTACTACAACAGCAAGAAGCTGCCGGAGGCCGTCGCGGCTTTCACCAAGATACTGAACGATTTCCCTGCGGGCGACAAAGTTGCGAGCAGTCTTTACAAGCGAGGACTGGCCGAGGTTGCTCTCAAGGAAAAAGAGAATGCGGTGGAGGACTTCAAGACGGTCCTTCAGCGCTACCCTAACGCACCTGAGGCCGGACTGGCCCGCAGCCAGCTAGAATCTCTTGGAGTTGACCCGTCAAGGTTAGCCAAACCCAGCCCTCCCCGTCGCAAGTCGTAACGCGACGGTCTTTTGAATGAGGCCGCAACCGAAACTGTTCTTAATGGGTAACGACCCACCGATTGTCAGCAACTCGCCAACACCGCTGTTCAGGTCCGGTTTTTGTCCGGCTCAGGGATAATTTATGAGCTCGTTAAACAAGGTCTTGCTCATTGGCCGCCTCGGCAAGGATCCTGAGATCCGCTATACCACCGACGGCTCGCCGGTTGCAAACTTCAGTCTTGCCACGAGCGACTTCTGGACTGATAAGAACGGAACGCGCCAGGAGCGCACCGAGTGGCACAACATCGTGGCCTGGAAAAAGCTCGCGGATCTCAGTAAGCGCTACCTGACCAAGGGGCGCCAGGTCTATATCGAAGGGCGGCTTCGCACCCGCGAGTGGGATGACCGTGACGGAAATAAACGCCGCACGGTCGAGGTCGTTGCCAGCCAGTTAGTGCTGCTCGGAAGCCGTCCCGAGGGAATGGAGGCGGGGGGAACCAGCGCTCCTCGTCCCAACAAGACTGCCGCCGAGAGTGACGAAGCCCTGGGCGAACCCGGCATCACCGACGACGATATCCCATTTTGATTTACGATTTACGATTGACGATTGACGATTTAGTTTGGTGCCCAATGCAAGCCATCAAGCCAATCGTCAGTCAATCGTAAATCGTCAATCGTAATGATCAGAATCGATACTGGCGCTTGTTTGATCTGCCGGCGGAAGTCATCGCCTCGGATCTCTATCACCTTGCACATCTCGAAAAGCCTCGAGCGCAGCCGAACTCCGATGCGGTCTGCCAGCGTCTCCTCTCGAACTTCGATCCGGTCCGCCAGCGTCTGCTCTCCGTGGCGCACGGGCTCATCGACATAGTTCGAGGTAAAAATCGTCAACCTCTTATCGTTGTAGCGGCAGTTAATGATGTGCGCGATCGTGTCTCTCACCCATTCGGTCGGCTTGTTGGCTCCGAGCTCATCGAGCACAAGGACCTTGGCTTCGAGCACCGGACGGAGCACTTCCATCTCCGAAGTCTGGGAAATGGTGTTCCAGCTCCCCTGGATCTCGCGCAACAAGTCGCGAAAATCAAAAAAGAGCCCCGGGTCGCCTTTTTCCGCAATCACCTGCCGAAGTATAGACACGGCCAGATGCGTCTTCCCTACCCCGCACGACCCGAGAAAGAGCAGACCTACGTCGATCAGGGGATACTTCTCCAGAAATCGGATTACATCCGTCTTGGCTCTTTTCTGGGTTGGGTCGTTCGGATGGTACGAATCGAGATCGCAATGTTCGTAGCGTCGCGGAATCCTGGCCTCCGCAAGGAGCCGCTCGGTACGCAACGACTCACCGCAGCGACAGCGCCGGACTGTACCCGTAACTTCGATTCTCTCCCACCCCGATCCGCCGCAATAGGCGCAGGACTGGCTGAAAGATGATGACAGCTGGAAACTCATGGCGTTCAGCTTAACACATTCCCGATTTAACGATTGACGACCTTGGGGTCGTGGTTAACGCAAACTATCAAAGCAAGTCAAATCGTTCAATCCTAAAATCGTCAATCGTCAATCGGAACGGCTCAGGGACAACAGATAACCGTCGCGGCACATTTTTTTCAGGCCTTCGGCGCACGCGAGAGGTTTCACCCCAAGAAGCTCGACAATCTTGGTGGAGACCAGCGAGCAATCGGCTCCCCGTGGCGCGGCTCCTGCCGTGTCCCACATGCTGCCGGCCTGCACAAGAGATCCTGGCGCTCCGACTTGACGGGCGAGAAGCAGGCCGAAATCGTAGCGCGACAGCCGGTCGCTCCCTCCCATGTGAAACACCCCGGCTGATTCGGGATGAAGTAACAGATTCTGGACCACGTCGGCGACCTGGGGCGCAAACGTCGGCGTTCGATACTGATCGACATAAAAGGTCATGGGCTGACCTGAGCGCCAGCGCGCCATCACGGTATCTACGAATCCGGGATGATCGCGATTCCCGGGACCGTAGAGAACGGCGATCCGAAGAATGACTGCGGAGGGCGCAATTTCACGCACGATCCTTTCGGCTTCAATCTTCGCTCTCGAATAAACTGAGATTCCGCGCACCTGATCTTCTTCCGTGTAGTTTCCTTTCGTTCCATCAAAAACCAGATCGGTAGAAATATGGATCAGACGGAACCCGAACTCTCGCGATGCCTGCGCCATGTTGCGGCTGCCGTCGACTATGACGCCTTGCGCTCGCCCGGGGTGCCTCTCGCACTCGTCGGGCTGGGAAAGAGCCGCCGCGTGAACCACCAGATCCGGTTTTAGCCGGGTGAATTGTTCAGCCAGTTGCGCTGGCTGGGTGACGTCCAGGTGTACAGCAACGGCGCGCTCAAGGTCGAGTCGAGTGCTGTGAAAACCCGCGATAACGCGGTGTTCGCGCGCCAGCCCAAGGATCAGGTTGTGTCCCAGAAACCCGCTCCCACCACTGATCAGGATGCATGCCATGGTTAGTCAGGAGCCTTCTTAACGGCTTTGGGAATTGAGCCCGGAGTCTGTGACGCTCGCAGACCCTTCAGTTCGACGTACATTCTCTGGACGTTGGCCGGAAAGAAATTCTGGAAATCGAAAGAAGCATATTTCGCTGGAACCTGTAAATCTTGAAGCACCTGTTCCATGCTGTCCCCCCGGCTTACCCTGGGCTCGATCGATGCTTTCAAATCCTCGAGGTATTCGAGAAATTGCTTCAACTGATCCCGGTTCCCTACGGGACCGTGACCCGGCACGAAGACATCTGCTTCAAGTTTCAAAATGGCGCCCAGCGTCGCCATCCAAGGGAGCAGGAAAGAATCCTGCGCATTGGGCAAAGCCCGATTAAAGAAGAGATCGCCGAGAAACGCAATCCTCTCCCTGGGTAAAAACAGAATCAGATCGCCCTCCGTGTGTCCGGTGCCCACGTGGAACACCTGGATCTCCCGGGCGGCGTCCTTAAGAGTCAGCCTGTCATCGAGAGTCAGGATCGGGGGAATGACCCTGATCTTCGAGATGCGGTCCACAAACTCCTGCCGTTGCCGGATCTGGTTGCGTAACGAAGTTTGCAGGTCGCGGTCTCGCTCTTTAAGCAGTTCCCTGCGCATTCTCGCGAGCTGAGTTTGCGCGATGTTAAGACTGCGGTTCATCGCCGGGACGTCTTTTTGCAGTATGTCGCGGCGCGCGTTCGTGCTGCCCAGGATCAGAACTGAGCCGCCGAATACCTGATTGCCATGGGTGTGATCAGGATGGAAGTGACTGTTGACTATGTAGCGGACCGGTTTTGCAGTAACCGTGGCAATCGCCGAGAGCAACGCCTGGCCTGCCTCCGGAGTCGCGTGCGTGTCGTAGACCAGAACTTCGTTTTCCAGAACGATGAATCCCGCGTTGCTCACGGCAGGACCGTCGGGACGGACAATGCGGGCGTAGACTCCCTCGGCGAGCTTGGCAACCTCGCTCGCTTCGTCGGGACTGCGTCCGGCGGACGTCCCAAGGAACGTCCCGAACAAGAGCGTTACGACTAAACAAGCTGCGCTGGGCAATTCGACGAAATCCAACAAAAGCAACCGCTAAGACTCGAAGACGCGAAGAAACACTAAGAGATCCGAAGGTTGGACTAGAAACGAAAGCCGCGCTGCCGAGGAAGTTCCGTGAGGAGCACTGACTTCTCAAGTTTCGAGCGGCCGCGATAAATGGTGATCTGCACCGTGTCCCCCGGCCTTTTTCCTTCCAGCGCGAGCCGCAAGTCTCCACTCGATGAGATTGCCTTTCCGTCGACGTGCGTAATGATATCTCCACCCACAAGAACCCGCTCGTTGTAAAGGACGGCAACCTCCGAGGCCCCTTTGATGTCAGAGCTCTCGGCTGCGCTCCCGGGATGTACCCGCGCCACCAGGACTCCACGGTCAACCGGAAGGTCGAGCCCGGTGCGGAGAAATTCAGTGATCGTGTAGCCCTCGACCCCGAGCGACGGGCGCAGCACACGACCGTGCTTGATTAGATCGTCCGTGACACGCCGAACCGTGTTGACCGGCACCGCAAATCCGATCCCGAGGCTCCCGCCACTGGTACTATAGATACGCGTGTTTATACCGATCATCTCTCCGGCAGTATTCAGAAGGGGACCGCCGGAATTGCCAGGATTGATCGCGGCATCGGTCTGAATGATATTCTCAATCCGATCGCCGCTGTCGGTCTGTATCGTCCGTCCCAGCGAGCTGATGATTCCGGTGGTGAGTGTGTTCTGAAGCCGGAACGGATTGCCGATCGCCAGCACTTTCTGCCCCACTTTGAGACCTGCGGATTCACCCAGCGGCACAGGGTGAAGGCGCTCAGGCTTCGCGTTGATCTTGATCACCGCGATGTCGTTAGGCGGGTCCGCCCCGACCACCGCGGCGCGGTACTTGGTCTGATCGGGCAAAGCCACTTCCAGTTCTCTCGCCGAAGCGATGACATGGTAGTTGGTGACGATGTTGCCGTCGCGGTCCAGCACCGCTCCGCTTCCGGTTCCCGGCTTCGCCACGGGGGAAAGAAAGAAATCGAATTCCACGACGATCGAGGTTATGTTGACCACCCCGGCGCTGACTTTGTTGTACACGCGGATGTTCGTATCTTCGTCAGGACTCAGCGGGGGCTGGCCGGCAGGCGGCGACGCTCCCTCCACGCGGGTCCCTGCGGGCCGCCCGCGGCCGTCGAACCCGGGGATCAAGTCCCAACGAAGCAGCAGCAGGGTAACGACCGCCGACATAAGGGCGGTCATGAAAATGGTTCGAAACGAATGTGCTTTCATCCTCGTTCGCGCATCGATGCCTGAATCACGAAGTCCTCGGAACGAAGTCAATCCCGCTCGGCGTGATCCGCATGTCAATCGTCACAGAGCGAGAAGCCGTCTTGGGAATATTAATCGTCGTGTTGATTTTCAAGGCAGGCATATTCAGGCGGTATTCACCGGGAGGTATCGGAGCGCTGAATCGACAGCTGCCCCGGTTCCCCGCCGTGGTTATGGGCGAGGACTTGAACGATCCATTCGATCCCACCAGGTTTACTTCGAACCCATCCAGCCGATCGAGATTGTAGCCCCCACCGGTTTTGACGATGTTGAATGACACGGCTTTGGGCGCTTCTCTCAGTTGTTCGTCCTTTCGCATCTCCTGACGCTCGGTGCTGGTTCGCTCCATCACGTCCTGGAACCACTTCTTACGCAGCTCGACCAACTCACCGGACTTCTTGAGACGCGCAATCGTCTCGTTCACCTTCGCCAGAAGCTCTTTTTCGTTCTTGCGGGTAACCACGCCATACTCTTCCTCAGTAACCCGGAGCCCGCCGGTCATTAGATTCGGGAAGCTCTTGTAAATGCTATAGGTGAGGATGGGCTCGTCGCCGACGACGGCGTCAATCTCAGTCCGATTGAGTGCGCCGAGGGCGTCATCCAGCGTGGGAAACTTTGTGATCGTCACATTGGCGGCAGTCTTCTGAGACTCCAGGAATCTCTGACCGGTCGAGCTCGATTGAACTCCGACTTTCTTCCCCGCAAGGCTGGCCAGGTCTTTAATCGTCTTGTTGTCCCGGCGGTGCGCGATCGTATTGCCGCTCTCAAAGTAGGGCTCCGAGAACGCGAGATCCTTTTTTCTTTCCGGGGTGATTGAAATCGCCGAGATGACCAGCTCGACTTCCCCCTTTTTCAGAAGCTCAAACAGCCGCTCAAAAGGCATTTTGATCCATTTCACCTCGTAGCCGACGCCTTTGCCGATTTCGGCTCCGATATCGACGTCGAATCCCTGGACTCCAGTCCCGGAGCCAAACGAAAACGGCAAATTCACTGCATCAGTGGCGATGCGCACGAATTTGTTCTTCTGCATGTCGGCCATCGCGTCGGGGGCATCCGGATCGTGCCCGCCACACTGAATGAGAGTCAGAGCCAGGCAAAGGATTGGAAGGCTATACTTTGCGGTCTGCAAGGAAATCCTCCTCGAAATTGTACGAATTGGAAACTCGTCAAGCTGGTCTAAACCTTATATTTTAGCTAAATCCAAAATTTGCTGCCAAATATTTTTCCGCCAGGCCACCCGGCTATTCCCGATCACCCCGCCGACCTGCGCTGCCAGACAGAGACCAGGGAACCAGAGCACCGCTAGAGATTCGCCTGGCGCACCAGCAGGAACATGCTGCCGGCCGCGGCGAGGCTGAGTACGGCGCAAAAAAGACAGACGGCTGCGTACCCCCCAACCTCGAACAGGATACCCGACGCGAGTGCCGCGGCGCCAATTCCGAGTTGAGAGAACGAATTCTTCAGGGCAATGAACGACCCGCGCAGGCCGGCCGGAACTACTTCGGTGGTGAGCGCCTCCATTGGACCCTGGCGAAACGCCGCCGCCAGGCTCACGGCCGCGAAGACTAGAAAGAGGGGAATCCCCCACCTGAGCTGGGGGAGGCATACCAGCAGGACCGCGAGCGCGAGACTGCTGATCACGAACTGAAAGCGTTTCCCGATCCGGTCCGATAAAGCTCCGGCCCAGGGGGAGGCCAGCAGAGCCGCGGTGCCCGAGGCGAGGAAGATCAGCCCGACCTGTTTCCCGGTTATCCCGAAGCTATCGTGAAGCCACACGCCCACAAAGGCCAGAAACCCCATCATTCCAGCCGAAGCAAAAAAAGAGCTCAGCAGGGCGCCGAGAGTGCTTCGCGTCTTCAAAAACTGGAAATAGGTCGAGAGCTGCCGAAACAGGAAGAGGTCGGAAACCGTCGAACGCGGCTGCCCTGTCACCGCCGGCAACAACCAGTAGGTTGATGCAAGCAGCAAGAGCGCGAGGGCGCCGGTAATCCCGAAGACGGCGCTCCACCCCAGAGCATCCCCGAGAAGCGATAAAAGCGGGACTCCCAGGATGAGTGCGGCGAAGTAAGAGGAGAATATCGAGCTCATGGCCAGGCCGCGCCTGGCGTAGGGAAAATAATCGGCCGCGTAGGAGATGGTATTGAGGCTTAGCATGCTGGCCCCCATCCCCGTTACGACGCGCCCGGTCAAGAGCGAAAAATAACCGAACGAAAGGAATGAAATCGACGAACCGAAAACAAAGACCGCCAGACCGGTCAGCAAACCCCGTTTGCAGCCAAACAAGTCAGACAATGGTCCCCAGATCAGAACCGACAACCCGGCTGAAAGCGAATACCCGGTAAACAAGATGCTGGCTTCCTGAGTAGACTTTCCCAGCTGCGTCCGAATCGCGGGGAGCAGAGGGCTTACGACCTGGTTGTCGGCTACCCCAACGAACAGAACCAAAAAAAGGCAGACAACCACACGCAATCCTTCACCGGAGAGACGGGCCATGGGCGGGACTATTCGAAGTGCTTTATCTGCAATCGCTCGGCTGCGACATCCGTGAGGTCCACGACCGAGGCAGCCGCTACCCCCATCGCGATGGCGATTGTTTCGCTGATCTCTTCAGGAGAGGCGCCAAACTTCTTGGCTTTCTTGATGTGGCCGTTGAGGCATCCCTGGCATCGGAATCCGAGTGAAGCGGCGATGGCTATGAGTTCTTTGGTCTTTCTATCAATCTTGGTCGGCTTGTACGTCGCCTGGTAGAACTCGAAGTAGATCTTCCTCATCCGCTCCTCCACCATCGTGTAAGACGGCCAGCCCGTTTGAGGCTCGGGCGTGCTCGTGGTGGGGGTATTCGGCTCAACGGTGCGGTTTTTCATGGGCCAGCTTGGCTCCTTTCTCAAATTCGAGTTCTTCCAGCCATACTCGTCAATGAGTGCGATTAATCGACGGATACTACCATTAATAAAAATGCGACTCAAGGAGGGCACCTCTGCTATCCTGGGCGGACCTGATAACGAAATTCATCGCTAAGACGCCAACAGGACCAGGAGGGAAATATGCAGATCCACTCGTGGAGCGACATGGCGTGGGAGGGAGTTACCCACGACATCTCACGAAGAATCATTACCGGCGCAAACGAAATGATAGCCCAGGTCTATCTCAAGAAGGATGCCCTGGTGCCCGAACACTCTCATGTCAGCGAGCAGATCAGTTACATCGTCGAGGGAGCTCTGAAGTTTTGGGTGGGAGGCGAGGAGTTGGTCCTTAAGGCGGGTCAGGTCTTAGTAATTCCGCCGAACGTGCCGCACAAGGCCCTGGCGCTCGAGGACACGCTGGATATCGATATTTTCAGTCCTATTCGTCAGGACTGGCTCGACCATACCGACACTTATTTCCACAAACGTTGAGCCGGGCGGCATATGGACCTCGGAATCAACGGCAGGGTCGCCCTGGTCTGCGGCAGCAGCAAGGGACTTGGGCGAGCCATCGCCGAAAGCCTGGCCCGCGAAGGGGCGAAGGTTGCGATGTGCGCCAGGACCAAGGCGCCGCTCGAGGCGGCCGCGGCCGATATTCACTCAAGGATCGGCAGTCCCATCCTTCCTGTCGAAGCTGATGTCAGCAGCGAAAGCGACGCCGAGCGGCTGGTGAAAACCGTGTGTGAGGAGTGGAACACGGTTCACATCCTGGTCAATAATGCCGGGGGCCCCCCGGCCGGTCCTTTTGAGGCACATACTCCCGCGTCGTGGAGGAACGCCCTCGAGCTCAATTTTCTGAGCGCGGTCCAGCTCTGCCGCCTGGTCATTCCCTTGATGAAGCAGCAACGCTGGGGGCGCATCATCAATGTCACGTCGGTGGCGGTCAAACAGCCCATCGACGGTCTCATACTTTCCAATGCTGTGCGGGCGGGAGTGGCCGGGTTGGCCAAATCCTTGGCCAATGAGCTGGGACCCTTCAACATCCTGGTCAATACCGTCTGTCCCGGATACACGAAGACCGACCGTCTTCTTCAGGTTGCCGAATCTCAGGCTCAACGCTCCGGCACACCCGCTGCCGAAGTGCTCAAGGGCTGGGAGAGGCTGGTTCCACTAGGTAGACTGGCCGAGCCGGAAGAGCTGGCCGCCCTGGTCACGTTCCTCGCATCCGATCGCGCCAGTTACATCACCGGGACGACCATCCAGGTAGACGGGGGTTTGGTTAAAGGGCTGTTTTGAGTATCGCCTCACCACGAAGACACCGAGACGCGAAGAAACGCAAGGATTGTCCCTCATAGCTTGCGTTCCATGATCCAGGCGTCTTCGACCGGGTCAGAGTAGTAGTTAAGCCGCGACCCCGCGATCCTGAACCTGTGGCGATAGTAAAACTCAATTGCAGGGCGATTCGACTTTCTGACCTCGAGGAAACAGCGGCGGCACCCTCGCTTGATTCCTTCCGCGTAGGCGGCCTCCATCAGCGCGGTTCCCAATCCCTTGCGATGGAACTCGGGCGAGACGCCAACCTTCAGGACCTCCAGATTCTCGAAAAGAGAACGGGCCAGAAGGAAACCGGCCAGCCGGTGCTCTTCCTCATGCCACACCATCACCTTACATCCGAAATATTCCGGAAATTCCTCGAGGAACTTGCGGTAGTTCTCTCTGCCCCAGAATGAAAGGTGAGTCTCTTCTTCCAACTGTTGCAGTGACGGAATGTCCTCGACCGTCAACAGGGACAAATAAGAAGTCAAATTCATGTTACCGCCGCTTCCTGCTTCTGAGGGCGTCCGGAGGGCGAATATAAAGTGGTTCTGCCTTAAGGAAATCTCCGGAACGCCAGCTTCGCCTGCGAGTGAGCGCCAGTCGCGCGATCGCTGCTGCAAGGAAAAGATCCATGACGACCAGACGCCGGCGGCCGGTCGCGGAGATTCTGAGCTCTCTGGCGTATCGAACCGCGCCATCGCCGGCAACATACACCTGCTTGCGGCCGAGCGCCGGTTCAAGATCCCGAGGAAACCAGAGCGCGGGCCGGCGCACTCTGTGGACCCGCCCCTGCCCGGCTCTGTATTCAGCGTAATACACCTGCAAGCGCTGAGCATCCATCACAATGCCAATTCTGCCGTTGAGGAAACCCATTTCTTGAGCCAGCGCATCCAACCGCGAGACGCAGGCAAGCGGACAGGAAAGCGATTGGGCCAGGCCAAGCGCGGTCGAAACTCCGATCCTGATCCCCGTGAATGAACCGGGGCCAATACCTACGGCGATGAGGTTCAACTGTGGGAGAGTCCAACCGCTGTTCCTCAGCAGGAAATCGATGGAACCCAACAGCCGCTCGGAATGCTGATCCTTTGACAGCAAACGCAAATCTGCAATTACCTCTTCACCGGCAAGAAGGGCTACGCTCCCGCGCGTCGTTGAAGTGTCCAGCGCGAGTATTTTCAAGACTGCTTTCCCCATGGCATCAGTTCCGCTCGAATATCCGCGCAACAGAGAAAGAGAAATTCCCAGCCGAGACTGATGCTTGCTGCAGTAGGTCCCGGGGTGTCCTCATTGACAATGCTGAGAGCGGATTATATACTGCGTAACTTAGTAAGTGCAAGGATTTGAGCCATTTCCAGTCATCCTTGGGGACAGGCCAGGCAGCGCTCTCCCACATTAGGTTCAGTTCAGCGCTTCATTTCTGGTATTAATACGGCGTCCTCGCAACTTCGCGGTGAAGGCTGAACCAGAGCCACCGTGAAGACACAGAGGGTTCGAAGGATTCCCGGATGGAAGATTTTACACCGATGATGAAGCAGTATCACGAAGTGAAGCGGCGCTTTCCCGGAAAGCTCGTCTTCTTTCGTCTGGGAGATTTCTATGAAATGTTTTACGAGGACGCGATAGTTGCCGCCCGCGAATTAGAGATTACCCTGACAGCGCGAAACAAGGATAAGACGGGATCCGCGATCCCGATGTGCGGTGTCCCGTTCCATTCCGTAGATGGCTACATCGCTCGATTGCTGAAGAAAGGATTCAAGATTGCCATTTGCGAACAGGTAGAAGACCCTCGGACGGCAAAAAAACTCGTGCAGCGGGAGGTCACCCGTATTCTGACTCCCGGCACCGTCGTGGAGGAGATGCTGCTTGAACCCAAGGATCACAATTATCTGGGAAGCCTGATTGCGGATGACGAGGGGACCGGATTGGCCCTGATGGACTTTTCCACATCAGATTTTGTAACCACGGAGTTCACCGGTGAGGACTCGTGGCAAAAAGGCATCGATGAGCTGACCCGATTTCGACCCCGGGAGATCATCATGCCGGACCATTCCAGCGAGGGCCTGCGCCAGAGGTTATCCAAGGACTTGCCGCCCGGGTGGGTGGCAAGCCCGTTGGACGGCTGGGCCTTCAATCTCGACTATGCCCAGCGATTGCTGATGCAGCATTTTGGAGTTGCCACCCTTGCCGGCTTCGGGTGTGAAAACCGCCGCCTATCCATCTGCGCGGCAGGAGCCCTGGTTCACTATATCAAGGAGACCCAGCTGGCGCAGTCGGGACAAATCGGCGCGCTGCAGTTCTACGAATCGAGCGACTATCTGAAGCTTGACTCTTCAACCATCACCAATCTGGAGTTGATTCAGACCGTGGACGGGAATCGCAAGGGATCGCTTCTGTCCCTGATCGATCATACCCGCACAAGCATGGGTGGCCGGCTTCTGAAATCGTGGGTGCTGGCTCCGCTCCGAGATCTTGCCCACCTGCGCCGGCGCCAGGATGCCGTGGAGGTGCTTGCTGCCGACATTCGCGTGCATGACCGGATCGCTCAGAAGCTGTCGCTTATCCATGACCTGGAGCGGCTGGTGAGTCGCGTCATCGTCGGAACTGCGAACCCGCGCGACCTGGTGGCACTGCGCGATTCGTTCCTGGAAATACCCTCACTCCGCGCCTCGCTGGACGGCCTCGATGCTCCGCGGTTGTCTGCTATCCGGGCCGAACTCGACGATCTGGCCGATGTCGCCGAGTTGATTCAGACCGCCGTTGCCGACAACCCTCCGGCTTCTGCAACCGACCCCGGAATTATCCGGTCCGGTTACTCCGCCGAGCTGGACGAACTTCGTTCCATTCGCCAGAGCGGCAAAGGTTACATCGCCGCCCTCGAAACCAGGGAGCGGCAGCGCACGGGAATTCACTCACTGAAGGTCAAGTTCAACCAGATATTCGGCTACTTCATCGAAGTAACCAAACCGAATCTTCCCCAGATACCATCCGACTACATTCGAAAACAGACTTTGGTCAATTGCGAGCGTTTCGTCACCGAGGAACTCCAGGCTTACGAGGAGAAAGTCCTGGGCGCGGAAGAGCGCATTAGCGTCCTGGAGCGCGAACTTTTCGCCGGCGTCCGAAGCAGCGTCGCCGGAGAAGGCGCAAGGATTCGTTCGGTCGCGCGTCTTTTAGCAGAATTGGACGCCTACACTGCCCTGGCTGAGGTCGCCGTGAAAAACGATTACGTGCGCCCGGAGCTGAATGATAGTGACGAGATCTACATCAAACATGGGCGGCATCCGGTGGTGGAGTTCGAAAGCCGTCCGTTCATTCCCAATGACCTGTATCTCAATACCGGCGCCGACCAACTCATCATTCTGACCGGACCCAATATGGGAGGCAAATCAACGTATCTGCGACAGGCGGCGCTGATCGTCATTCTGGCGCAAATAGGTTGTTTCGTGCCGGCAAAAGAGGCTCGGCTCGGGCTCGTGGACCGGATCTACACTCGCGTGGGCGCGTCCGACAATCTCGCCCGCGGCCGTTCGACGTTCATGGTGGAAATGATTGAGACCGCCAACATACTCAATACCGCCACCCACCGCAGCTTGATTTTGCTGGACGAAGTTGGCCGCGGCACCGCTACATTCGATGGGTTGTCCATTGCCTGGGCGGTCGCCGAGTATCTGGTTCAGCACCAGCAGCACAAGGCAAAGACCCTTTTCGCAACTCATTATCACGAGCTTACCAAGATGTCCGGAGTCCATCCCGGAGTTAAGAATTACTGTATGGCAATCCAGGAAGCCGGAAATGACATCGTGTTCTTGCGGCGGGTCGTTCCTGGAACAGCCGACAAGAGCTATGGAATTGAAGTCGCTCGCCTGGCAGGTTTGCCGCGGGAGGTGCTGCGGAGGGCCGGCGAGATCCTCGAGCGCCTCGAGAGAAAGGAAATAGATCTTGCCGGCCGGCCCCGATCGCGGTCCGCTGAAGAGGTTTTCGAGGAGATTCAGCGGTCGCTCTTTTGAGATCAAGGACCGGTACGCTTTCCTTCGCGTCTAGTCGGCTGGATAGTACAACCGCAAAGACGCCAGGGCGATCACTTTGAGATTCGGAAATCCTTGGATGGTTGTTATCGCTCGCCTCGCCGCCTTTCGCCTGACAGCGGCTCCGGTCCAGGTATTCATTCTCGCAGCGGTCGCGCTCCCCTACTTCGTGAATCTGGGCACTTCATCCCTGTGGGACGCCAATGAGTCGTTCTATGCCGAGACGCCGAGAGAGATGCTGGAAAGCGGAGATTATCTCGCGCCCCGCTTCAATTACCAGCCGAGAGCTCAGAAGCCTCCGCTGACCTATTGGCTGATCCTGCTCTCGTATCAGCTCCTGGGAGTCTCCGAGTTCTCGGTGCGGCTGCCCGGAGCGCTGGCGGCCGTTGGAGTCTTGCTGTTTACCTATGGAATCGGCCGCATGCTCTTTTCCGCGACCGCTGGGATCCTGGCCACCATTATTCTGGGCACCTGCGCCCGTTTTTTCGTCCTGGCTCGAAAACTTCCAATCGACATCATCCTTCTCTTCTGGCTTACGGGAACGGTTTTTTTCTTGTTAAGAGCCCTTCGACGAAACCCTCCGTCACTGGCGAGCTGGTTTTGGGTCTATGCGTTCTGCGCCCTGGGTTTTTTGACCAAAGGACCGATCGCGTTGATCATTCCAGGAGCCACCTACCTTCTCTGGTCGCTGTGGGCCGGGAGGTTTTCGCCTCGCGAGACGCGGCCCTTCGCCGGGGCCCTCGTGTTTGCTGCGATCGTACTGCCATGGTACCTCCTGATCTACATGACCCATGGCTGGACCTATATCGCATCGTTTTTCTTGAGAGATAATCTGGGCCGGTTTGCCGCGATATCGTTCGGACCGGCGCGCGGCCCCTTCTACTACATACCTGCGTATGCCTTCGACTTCTTCCCCTGGTCCATCCTCTCGGCCGTGGCGGGTTACTACTTGTGGCGGTCTCGAAAGCATCTGCGCCAGGCTTATGCGCTGTCCTACGGCTTCCCGCTGTTCTGGTGCGCTGTGGCTTTCGTTTTGTTTTCGTTATCGAAGAACAAGCAGGAATACTACATCGCTCCGATCTATCCGATGATGGCCGTTCTGATCGCGGGCTTGATAGAACGAAGCCTCCTTGCGCGAGACAGTACGGAGAAAACCCGGCTTTTTTATCCCTGGACGTGGGTATTCTTCATTGCGGCCGTCGGGATCTTTGGAATTTCTATTTTCCTGCTGGTTCTGCTGCGCGCCATGCTTCCGGATTCGCCGATTGTGCTGCATTATCTCCCGTCAGCCATTCTGCTCCCTTCCTCGCTTCTGCTCGCCTGGCAGGTATTGCGAGGAAAACTTCACCGCTGCTTCGCCGGATTGGCGGCTCCGATGTGGGCAATGTTGGTGCTGGCCAGCTTTGTCTATCTTCCTTCAATCGAGCCCTACCGGCCGGTAAGAGAAATGTGCAAGTTGATCGAAGAACAGAGCCGGCCAGGCGACGAAGTCGGTTACTACGTAGCCACCGTCCCCAGCATGGTTTACTATCTCAGGCGGCCAGTCTTTGAAGAATTCGACCCGGACGCGATGGTCCGACGGTTCACGTCCTCGAAGTCGATCTTCTGCGTCGTAACCGAAAACGATTACAACTATTTCGTAGGAACCCGCGACCTCATACTGTACGTCTTGGATCGCCGTCCGCGTCTGATTACTCAGTTTCGGTTTCTGCTGGATGATGAATTGTGGGCCGGAAACGAGCTGCTCCTGGTTTCCAACCGGCCCCTTAACGAAAAAGAATCGCGCGAGAGTCCATGACGAAGTTTCTTCCGGCTGTGATCAAGACCGCAGTAACTGTAACGCTGATGTTTCTCCTGTTCAGAAAGGTAGATTTTCACCAATTTTCGATGACGCTGGCTCATGCGCGCATCGGCCTGCTGGTATTGAGCTTCACCGTGTTGTGGGTTGCACACTATGTTTGCATCTTTCGCTGGCGCATGCTGATGCGTCCCTTGATGCCCGTTCTCTCGCGCGGCCGCCTTTTCGGCATCTACTGTATCGGCCTGTTTTTCAATCTGGCGCTTCCCACCGTAGTAGGCGGCGACGTAGTCAAGATGTATTACGCCGGGAAGCCTTCCAGACAGTATGCTCGAAGCTTTGCCGCCACATTCCTGGACCGTGACGCGGGAATGCTGGCTATGATGCTGATCGCGTGCGCCGCCGTGACTGTACTACCGACCGCTATTCCGGGCATTCCCGCATCGCTGGTCGTCTGGGCCGCCTTCGTCACGTTTCTGTTCACCAATGTGGCGATATTTACTCCCTCGCTTCACAAGTTCGTGACCAATTTTCTTCACAGTTTCAAGATGTCGAAACTGGCGGCGAAGATCGATGCTATTTCGAGCGCGTTTCAGGTCATGGGACGCGAATGGCATATTCTGGTTGCCTCTCTGGCAATTTCTTTTATCAATCAGTTCCTCGTCATATCGGTCACCTGGATCATGTCTGAAGGCTTGCAGCTTCACGTCCCGTTTCTTTATTTCCTGGTTTTTGTTCCCATCATCACCTTGATCTCGATGATTCCGGTCAGCCTGAATGGGATGGGGCTCCGGGAATATGCTTTCATGAGCCTTTTCAGCGCCATCGGTGTCTCGTCCGAATCCTGTATCGCCCTGGGTCTGCTTTCGTCGGCAGCCATAATCTTGTCTGCGATTCCAGGCGGCGTCGTGTACCTCTTCTTCAAGAACCGCAGTGACGCCCAGGAAATCGCCACGCTCGAAGCCAAGTTTTCATGAAGGAAAAGATTTCGATCATCGCGCCTGTTTTCAACGAACGGGAAAACCTGAAGCCGTTCTTGATGGAGCTTTTCAACGTCCTCGAGCAAACAGGGGAAAACTATGAGGTCGTGATCGTCGATGATGGAAGCACCGATGGAGGCATTGACTACCTGATCGAGGCCGCCCGGTCAAAGCCACGGCTCAAATTGATTCAATTTCGACGTAATTTCGGGCAAACGGCCGCGATCGCCGCCGCCTTCGACTTCGCCACCGGCGAGCTTCTGGTAGCCATCGACGCCGACATGCAAAATGATCCACGGGACATCCCCGCGATACTCGCCAAGTTGAGAGAGGGATTTGACGTGGTTAGTTGCTGGCGCAGCGATCGGAAGGACGCCTGGTTGACTCGAAGACTTCCGTCCCGGCTGGCCAACATGCTTATTTCTCGCATCGGCGGGGTTCGTCTGCATGACTATGGCTGCACCTTGAAGGGCTATCGGCGCGAAATTCTGGGGCACATTCGACTCTACGGCGAGATGCATCGTTTCATCCCGATCTACGCATCCTGGGCCGGAGCCAAGGTCACCGAGATTCCCGTCAAACATCATCCGAGGGTGAGCGGCTCGAGCAAGTACGGACTGAGCCGCACCTTCAAAGTCATACTCGATCTGATCACGGTCAAGATGCTCGGCAGTTATTCAACCAAGCCGATGTACTTCTTCGGCGGTGTGGGATTGCTGGCATGCGGCGCCGGGACCTTTTTTGCCGCGTGGACGCTGGTGGATAAGTTCATCAATCAAATCAGGGCGCACCGGAATCCGCTTCTCTTGCTGTCGGTGTTTCTATTCATCGTTGGAGTTCAATTCATTCTGATGGGTCTGGTCGCCGAGCTTATTATTCGCACTTACTTTGAATCACAGGGTAAGGCTCCTTACATCGTTCGCCAGACCTGGAATTGCCCGGAAATGAACCGACCCTCTTCGTTTCGTGACACGATGTTCCGCTAGGAGTTCGGCGGGTAGCGCCTGACTATCACAACTTCGTCGGTTTCTTTATCGTCCGCAAGGAATTCATTTGTTCTTAGAGGAATTCGCTTTTCGATTACCGGCTAGCATCAACTTTGTCGGCGGAGGGGGAAAAACGGCCCTGATTCTCAGGCTGGCCGAGGAATTCTCCCGGTCGGTGCGGGTTATTTACACCACAACCACGAGGATTCATCCTCCCCATCCTCGAAATGGCCTCGCGATTATTTCAAGTGATGATATCGGGCTGCTCAGATTAATCCTGCAGCGTGCAGGGCGCGACCGCCCGGATCACGTCCGTACGTTCGTGGTGACCCGGCCGGCTATGACGCCGGATCTGCTCAAAGGGGTAGAGCCCGATTTCGGCCGGTTCCTCGACCGCGACCTCTTTCCTGTCCTGCTCAACGAAGCCGACGGCGCCCGCGGCATGTCGTTGAAAATGCCCCGCGAGGGGGAGCCCGTTCTGATGGAAGACTCGGAGTACCTCGTGCCCGTACTGGGTCTGGATTGCGTGAACAAACCTCTCGGGCCGGCGACTCTCTTCAGGTGGGAAATGGCCGCCGGCCGCTACTCCTTAAAGGAAGGAGAGACGCTGACACCGAAGCTCGCCGCGCAGATCCTGCTTCATCCTGAGGGGGTCTGCAAGGGCTGGCGCAAGGGGATGGAAGTCATTCCGTTCATCAATAAAGTCGACTCGGAGCAAGATGACGGTCTGGCGCGGGAAGTCGTGGAAGCGCTTCTACGGCAAGGAAGTCTTCCGGTAAAGCGCGTCGTTTGGGGGAGCGCGCAGGAACGCCGCGGGGCCTCTCTCGCGGCCTAACCACGAAGACTCGAAGACACGAAAAACGCAAAGGCGCTCAGAGCGCGTATCGCGATGGCGGCTACTCTTGTAACCAGCACGGAACATCCACTGGTCAAGAAGATCAGGCTCGTCGCTTCACGCGCGCGCCGGGCGCCGGCAGAACTGGTTCTGGCCGAGGGCATCCGGGTGCTCGAGGAAGCAACGAACTCGAACCATCCATTCGAAGCCGTCCTGCTCTCGGACGGGTTCGGCACTGATGAGCGCGAGACGGCGCTAGTGCAGACCTGGCATTCCCGGGAGATCATGATCCGGCGAGCCGCAGGCCCGCTGTTCAGATCTCTGTCGGGCGTTCTCTCCCCTCAAGGGGCGCTCGCTCTGGTCCGCGTGCCGAATTTGACGCTGAACGATGTCCCGACACTTCCCAATCCGCTGATCCTGTGCGCCTGCGGAATTCAAGACCCGGGGAACCTGGGCACTCTGCTCCGGACGGCGGCGGCGGCAGGCGCCGCGCTGGTTTGCACCACTCCCGAGACCGGATCTCTGAGGAATCAGAAGGTCATCCGCTCCAGCGCGGGAGCCTTCTTTCGCATTCCCGTGATCGAGCGCGTGGGTCCCTCGGAATTCCTCACCTACTGCTCCGCCCGCAAAATTCGTCCCTTGCGCGCGGAGGCGCGCTCGGGCACGTCGGTCTGGGAGACCAGTTTCCAGAGCCCTGCGGCGATTCTGCTGGGGAGTGAGACCCGGGGCGTCAGTGAAAAAGATTGGTCCGATATTCCGGCGATCCATATCCCGATGGCGCGTGGATCAGAGTCCTTGAATGTGGCGGCCGCCGGAGCGATCATTCTCTTTGAAGCGTGCAGGCAGCGATCACGTATGATTGACGATTGACGATTGGCCGCAATCGTCAATCGTCAATCGTACAATCGTCAATCGAATATGTCGCGTCCCTTGTTTCCCGAACCTGTCGAACCTCCTCCAGCCGGAGACGCGCCTCTGGCCGAGAGAATGCGCCCTCGCACGCTCGACGAAGTGCTGGGTCAATCCCATCTGATTGGTTCCGGCAAGGTCCTGCAGGAGATGATCGAACAGGATCGACTCTTCTCCATGATACTCTGGGGCCCGCCCGGCACGGGAAAGACCACGCTCGCCCGCCTGATAGCAAAGGAGTCCCGGTCCCGCTTTGTCTCCTTCAGCGCCGTGCTCTCCGGTATCAAAGAGATCAAAGCGGTCATGGCCGAAGCCGAGCGCCATCAACGTCACGCGCGCGGCAAAACGATCCTATTCATTGACGAGATTCATCGATTCAACAAGTCGCAGCAGGACGCATTTCTCCCCTACCTGGAGTCAGGGGTTATCGTCCTCATTGGGGCCACGACAGAGAATCCATCGTTCGAAGTGATTGGCGCCCTGCTCTCGCGAACCAAAGTTTACGTTCTTAATCCTCTCACTCCTGAGAACATCCGGTTGATCCTGCGGCGTGCTCTCGAGGATCGCGACCGGGGTCTGGGCAAGATTGCAATGGACGTGCCGGACAACGCATTGGAGTGGCTGTCGGTCTATGCTGATGGCGACGCCAGGATCGCTCTCAACGCGCTGGAGATTGCGGTCGCCCTGGCTCAAAACCGGCCTCAGCCGGGAATCCCGGTGCTGAATCTTGAAGATCTCGAGGCCGCGCTGCAGCGTAAGACTTTACTCTACGACAAGGCCGGTGAGGAGCACTACAATGTGATCTCCGCGCTGCATAAATCGCTGCGCAACAGCGACGCTGACGCGGCTCTCTACTGGCTGGGGCGAATGCTGGAAGCCGGCGAGGACCCGGTCTACATCGCTCGCCGGATGGTGCGATTCGCCTCCGAGGATATTGGTATGGCGGATGTCCAGGCATTGAGGGTGGCCCTGGACGCCACGGATGCGGTGCGCCTGGTCGGCTTGCCTGAGTGCAAGCTCGCGCTGGCGCAGGCGGCTGTCTATCTTTCCCTCGCGCCAAAATCCAACTCGCTCTATACCGCCTATTCCGAAGTAGAGAATGACGTGCAGAACACGATGAATGAACCGCCCCCGCTACACATTCGAAATGCTCCCACTCCGCTGATGAAGAAGATCGGGTATGGGAAGGGCTACCAGTACGCGCATGATCTCGAGGAGAAAGTTGCCGACATGGATTGCCTGCCTGAATCCCTTGCCGGCCGGCAATACTATCAGCCGACAGACCAGGGAACGGAGCGGCAATTCCGCGAAATCATGAAGACGGTCCAGGAAAAGAAACGACGTCTTCGTTCCCGGAGATGAAGGCGCCATCTTCGTAGTTCGAGCTGTCTAACCAATACCACTAAGACTCAAAGACACGAAGAAACACCAAGAATTATTACCCCTTAATTCGCGAAGTTTACCTGATTGCACTGCATACACTCCCACTGCGCCTGATCGCTTGTGTCTATCGTCGCGCCGGCCCCGCAATAGGCGCACACGTGTGAAATGAGCCGAAATCCTAGTTTGTCCTCAGCCCTGAAAAGAAAAACGAACCCGGAGTCTCTTACCGAATAGGCTTGCAGTCGCCTTCTGGCAAGCCTTAAACATCGCCACAGCCCGCGCCGAATGATGTTCCCCGAAGGAGCAACGTTGAGCCAGGTAAATCCGGCCGGCCAATCTGCAAAAGCGATAAGCTTGAGATTTGTGCTCTGATAAACCAGTTTGATCAAGGAATGAAATGAGTAACTATGAACGTGATGCTTGGCGCCCCCAAGCAAGCGAAAAATCCTATCCTCGAGGCTGTCAGAGTTCGGGATAGACAGGTAGAGAAGGCCGCCGGCCTTCAGAACTCGTTGGGTCTCTCTTAACGCAAGGTCGGGCCGGATAAAATGCTCAAAGACGAAGTTTGCCACCACGACATCGAAGACCTGGGCTGAGAACGGCAAGGCTGCCCCATCAGCCTGCAAGAACGCGTTGCGACCGGCGCTCGGCTTGAGATCGGCAGGGATATCTTTGTCGACCGATATGATCCTGGCTTGAGAAACCGCGTAGTTGAAGGTTCCCTCCCCCGCCCCCAAGTCAAGGATTCTTGCTTGCGGGTCGTTGAGCTTGTCGATTTCGTGCAGGAATAATTCCTGTTCGAAAGGATACTTTCGTATCGGATATTTTCCTGGCATAATGCGGCCTTTTGCCACGACTCATGTTCATCTGTTACCATGAATACGAAATCCCGGCAGTCGTTGCTCATTCGAACTCTCGGATTTTAATCCTGAGACCCGAATTCTCGAACAACCTCAACAGCCGGTGAGTCTCACGGCCACGTCAAGGTCCAGACATTGCGTGCACGTGCCGTCAACGTTGTCGGCGGGTTGGCGAAGCTTGCTTCGCTCACTGGCTCTCGGCCGAGGAATAATCGCTGGCTAGCTCTTGAGAAACATGAGCAGAACGAGGGCTGCCAGCGCTATCCGGTAAATCACGAAAGGCACGAGATTGTTAGTCTGGAGATAGCGCAGGAAATACCGGATGCAAAGGAATCCGGTAATGGCTGCGACGATTATTCCCACGATCATTACATCCCACTTTACCGCCGCGGAGCCGACGTCAGGTCCTATGACGGCCGCGCCCGGATGACGAGTACTCGCCAGCACCTCCCACGCTTGAAGCGCTGCTGCGCCGACAATGACCGGAGTGGAGAGCAGGAATGAGAATCGAGCAGCCGCGGCGCGGCTTGCATCCCTCAACATCGCCGCGCTGATGGTTATTCCACTTCTCGAAACGCCTGGAACCAGTGCGAGCGCCTGGCTTATCCCGATCCAAAGACAATCCCGCCAGTTGAACTGGTCCAGCGAACGGCTCTGGCGGCTCTTGCGGTCGGCGTAATAAAGCAGTATGCCGAATCCAACCAGAGTCACGACCGGGATCAGTGGTGATCGCAGAGTGGTTTTAATGTAATCTTCCAGCAGCAGTCCGGCTACCACCGCAGGCAGAGTGCCGATGATCAAAAACCATGCGAGTCGGCGTTGCGCATTGCCAAACAGACTGCGCTCGCGAATTCCCCTTATCATCTCGAGGGCGAGATCAACCCAATCTCTCCAAAAGTACGCGAGAATGGCGGCCGAGGTTCCGAGGTGCAGAGCCACGTCAAACGTCAAGCCGCCCGTTTCCCAGCCAAACAACCAGGGCACCAGGATGAGATGCGCCGAACTGCTGATGGGGAGAAATTCGGTCAGCCCTTGAACGATGCCGAGCACGGCCGCCTTAAGAAAGTCCTCCATGGATCCAATTTTCGCTTTTTGGGCTAGATTCCTTGTGTTTCTTCGTGTGTTTGAGTCTTAGTGGTATCGTTAGAGCAGCTCTAACCACGAAGACACGAAGAAACACTAAGAGCACTTCGGTTGCGGCCTCACGGCTGCGTTGTGTACTTGAGATTGGCGCGCCGGGTTTCCGTTTGAAAATTTAAAATCGGTGCGATATTGTATACGCGCCGCAAGTGAACATCAAACGAAACCCGGGAGTAAATCATTCAGCGCGAATATATTCTCATTCTCGATTTTGGCGGCCAGTACACCCAGCTGATAGCTCGTCGCGTCCGCGAGCTATCGGTTTATTGTGAGATTGTCTCGTATTCTTCCGCTTTGGAGAAGGTACGGCTTGAACGACCATCCGGCGTGATTCTGTCGGGCGGACCCAGTTCGGTCTGCAGCCCGGGCAGCCCCGCATTACCTCCCGAATTCTTTCAGCTTGGAATCCCGACCCTAGGCATCTGTTACGGCTTGCAGCTCATGGCCCGGAGCCTGGGTGGAATCGTGGTGCCGGGGAACCAGCGCGAGTTCGGCAAGGCAGTGGTTGATTTGTTGGACGCGGATACGCTTTTTTCCGGGTTGCCAGACAAGCTCCAGGTCTGGATGAGCCATGGCGATCGAGTTGAAGCTCCTCCACCTGGATTCCAGATCCTGGCTCGATCCGGCGGGATCATCTCGGCCCTGGCTGACGAATCACGGCGGATGTGGGGTATCCAATTTCATCCGGAGGTGGTGCACACGCATCACGGCCGCGAAATCCTGGAAAACTTCCTCACCCGTGTTTGCGGTTGCCGCCGTGACTGGACCATGTCCTCTTTCATCGAGTCGTCGACGCGCATGATTTCGGAACGCCTGGGCGGCGGCCGGGCGATCTGCGGGTTGAGCGGAGGCGTCGACTCATCCGTCGCTGCTCTCCTCGTGCATAAGGCCATTGGAGATCGGCTCACCTGCGTCTTCGTCGATAATGGCGTCCTCCGAAAGAATGAGTTCGCCGATGTCCTTGCCACTTTTCGCGATCGACTGCACTTGCCGGTCCGCGGGGTGGATGCCGCCGATCGATTTCTCTCGCGCCTTGCGGGGGTTGAAGATCCGGAGCAAAAACGAAAGATAATAGGAGAGGAATTCATCCGTGTCTTCGAGGAGGAAGCCGGCAAGCTCCCGGGGGTGCGGTTTCTGGTGCAAGGAACTCTTTATCCGGACGTAATTGAGTCGACGTCGGTCCGGGGACCTTCCGCCGTCATCAAGTCCCATCACAATGTCGGAGGACTCCCGGCTCAGATCGGGCTTGAAATAGTCGAGCCGCTGCGCGAGCTGTTCAAGGATGAAGTGCGCAGGCTGGCCCTGGAACTTGGGCTGGATGAGCGCTTCGTCTACCGACATCCCTTTCCGGGTCCCGGACTCGCAGTCCGCATTATCGGGGGAATCACGCCGGACCGTCTGGCGCTTCTGCGCGAGGCCGACGCCATCGTTCAAGAAGAGATCGACCGTGAAGGCCTGACGCGGGAGCTCTGGCAGGCGTTTGCAGTCCTGCTGCCGGTCCGTAGCGTGGGGGTCATGGGAGACGACCGGACTTACGAAAACGTGTGCGCCCTACGGGCAGTGACCAGCCTGGACGGCATGACCGCCGACTGGGCCAGACTTCCTTACTCAGTTTTGGAACGCATATCAAACCGGATAGTCAACGAGGTTCGCGGAATCAACCGGGTTGTATACGACATCACGTCCAAGCCCCCGGGAACCATTGAATGGGAGTAGCTTTTGGCCGAACCCACCACCTTCGTTCATCTTCATAATCACTCCGATTACAGCTTGCTGGACGGCGCTTCAAAAGTGGAGCAACTGGTCGAGACTGCCGTTTCCATGGGGATGCCGGCCATGGCAATCACCGATCATGGAAACCTCTTCGGGGCAATCCAGTTCTATACCTCGGCGCGGAAGAAGGGACTCAAGCCCATCATCGGATGCGAAATCTACGTGGCCAAGGAGAGCCGTCATAAGAAGTCCGGCGGGGGGGACCAGTCCAATCACCTGATCCTGCTGGCGGAAAACAACACGGGCTACCACAACCTCAGCAAGTTGGTCTCCTATGGTTATGTTGAGGGTTTCTATTATAAACCACGAATAGATAAGGATATTTTGGCGCACCACAGCAAAGGGCTGATTGCGCTCTCGGCGTGTCTGAAGGGCTCGGTTCCCCAGCGGCTCCTGCTTGACCAGTTCGACTCTGCCCTGGAAGAGGCGAACACGCTGCATGACATCTTCGGCCGCGGCAACTTCTTCCTTGAACTCCAGGATCACGAGCTCCCGCTCCAACGTCAGATCAACCCGATGCTGCTGGAGATCGCGAAAAAGAGCAATATTCCATTCGCGTGCACCAACGACGCGCACTACCTGCGCCGCGAAGACGCACCGGCGCACGATATTCTCCTCTGTATCGGGACCGGAAAGAACATCCAGGACGTCCGACCGGATGCGGTATGGCACGGATCAGTTCTACTTCAAATCCTTCGAGGAGATGCGCCAGATCTGGGGTGAGCTGCCGGAAGCGCTGTTGAACACGGTTCGGATCGCGGAGCGATGCGACCTTCACATCGACACTTCCGACCTGCACCTTCCGGCCTTTGGAGTACCTCCCGGTTTCTCCCCTGATTCTTATTTCGAAAAGGTGGTGCATGAAGGTTTTGAGCTGCGGCGTCCCCACCTGGAGACGCTGGCCCGGCAGGGTCTGCTTAAGAATCCGCTGAGAACTTACGGCGACCGTCTCGAGTTCGAGATCGAGATGATCAAGAAGATGAGGTTCTCGAGTTACTTCCTGATTGTCTGGGATTTGATCAAGCATGCGAGAGACAACTGCATACCGGTCGGACCGGGACGCGGCTCTGTAGTGGGAAGTCTGGTCGCGTACAGCTTGTGGATCACGGACATCGATCCCCTGCAGTACGATCTCTTCTTCGAGCGTTTCCTCAATCCCGAACGGATCGCTCCGCCCGATATCGATATGGACTTCTGCATGAACCGGCGGGCGGAGGTCATCGACTACGTGGCCACGAAATATGGACGCGAAAACGTCTGCCAGATCATTACCTTCGGCACGATGGCTGCCAAGGGAGTTATTCGAGACGTCGGCAGGACTATGGACATTCCTTATGCCGAAGTCGACCGGATCGCCAAGCTCATTCCCAATGAGCTGAACGCCACGCTGGACAGGGCGCTACAGCAGGAACCGCGGCTTCAAGAGGAGATGAAGAACCCTCAGATTGCCAGGCTGATCGAAATCGCCAAACGCCTGGAAGGCCTCTCCCGGCATGCCTCAACTCATGCCGCCGGCGTCGTGATTGCCCCACAGCCGCTGATGGAACTCATCCCCCTTTACAAGTCGAACAAGGACGAGATCACGACGCAGTACAGCATGAAGGATCTGGAAACCATCGGCTTGCTCAAGATGGACTTCCTCGCGCTGGCCACCCTCACGGTCCTGGACCACACGATAAAGCGTATCCGGGAGGAAAAAGGGATCGATCTCAACCTCACCGATATTCCCTTGAACGACCCCGATGTCTACGCCCTGTTTTCCGAGGCGAAGACCAATGGAATATTTCAGTTTGAATCGGGCGGCATGAAGGGAGTACTGCGACGCCTGAAGCCGGAACGCTTCGAGGACCTGATTGCGCTGAACGCGCTTTACCGTCCGGGTCCGATGGACATGATCGACGATTTTATCAAGCGCAAGCACGGTCTCATCGAGGTTCGCTATCTCCACCCGGTTCTGGAAAACGTCCTGAAGGAGACTTACGGCATCATAGTTTACCAGGAACAGGTGATGCAGATTGCCAGTATCATGGGGGGGTTCTCGCTGGGGCAGGCCGACATCTTGCGCAAGGCGATGGGAAAAAAGCAGGTGTCGGTGATGACCTCGATGCGCGACAAGTTCCTGGAGGGAGCGCGCCGGAACAAGATTCCGGATAAGACTGCTATTCAGGTCTTCGACCTCATGCAGCATTTTGCTAAGTATGGCTTCCCCAAATCCCACAGCACGGCTTACGCCTTGCTGGCATACCAGACGGCGTATCTTAAAGTTCATTACCCGGTGCAATTCATGGCTTCACTGCTCTCGAGCGAGGTGGGAAACACCGACAAGATCGTGATGTACATCGCCGAGTGCAAAGATATGGGGATTCCGGTCCTTCCTCCCGACGTGAACGAAAGCGAATTGGATTTCCGATCGGTGGGAGACAAGATTCGCTTCGGTTTGCTGGCGATTCGCAACGTTGGGGAAGGCGCAATAGATTCCATGCTCGGTTCACGACGGGGAAAAGGCCGCTTTCGCAGCCTCTTCCATTTCTGCGAGGAAGTCGACGCCCGCGCGGTGAACAAGCGCGTGCTGGAGAGTCTGATAAGGTGCGGCGCGCTGGACTCGCTGGGCTGGAAGCGGTCCCAGCTCATGGCGGTGTCGGATGCGGCCATCGAGCATGGGCAGAAGCTCCAGAGAGACCGCGACAGCGGGCAACGCGGCCTCTTCACCGATTTTTTTCAGGGAGCCGGAGCGATTCCGGAACCTTCGCCCCCGGACACTCCCGAGTGGCCCTTCGATCAACTACTCGCATTTGAGAAGGAGACCCTGGGCTACTACATTTCGGGGCATCCGTTGAACCGGTTTGCCGCGGAACTTGCAAGGTTCACCACGAAGACCCTGGCCGAGCTCATCACGAACGGCAATAACACCGACTGTAAAGTGGCCGGCCTCGTCACCGAGTGCCGCACGCGCCGCACAAAGAAAGGCGAGCTCATGGCCGTGTTCAAACTCGAAGACCTGACCGGCGCCGTGGAGACGGTTGTATTCCCGAGCCTGCATGCCAGAGTGGAATCGTTGCTGGCGCCAGACACGCCGATTCTGGTCGCAGGGAGATTCGAGGCGGAGAGTGAGAGCAGCTTCAAGATAGTATCCTCCGAAATCCAACCCCTCTCCGGAATAACGGAGCGCAATGCCAGAGCCCTCTGCATCCGGGCCGCGGTTGCCCGCCTGGGTCCGGAGTCGGCTGAACAGCTCCATCGTCTATTTGAAGGAAACCGCGGCGAAACCGGCGTGGAACTCGAGCTATACCATCCTCAAAATATCCGTGTTACCATCAATTCGTCCGATTTCGTGAAAGTAAAATCGAGCCCTGAACTGATCCGCCAGATTGAACACATCTGCGGGCCCGGTTCGGTTCAGCTGTTGAACTAGTGGACGACCAGAAAACACCCCAGGGAAACCAGACGGCTTCCGCCGAGGAAACGAAGGCAAACCACGCCCTCGCAACCAACAAAACTCATCAGCAACAGGAAATAGAGAGATTGCGGGCCGAAGTCCAGCGCCTTCGGGATGAAGGGCGCCAATCCAACAGCGCCTGGGAGCGCACTCTCGTGGCTCGTCACGAGCACCGTCCCTATACGCTGGACTACGTTGAGCGCATCTTCCAGGGATTTTCAGAAATCCATGGGGACCGGCGGTTTGGTGATGATCCGGCAATCGTGACAGGAATGGCGCGCTATCACGGACAGGCTGTCCTGGTGGTCGGGCACCAGAAGGGCCGGGACATCAAGCAGCGCCAGTACCGCAACTTCGGCTACGCTCAGCCCGAAGGTTATCGCAAGGCTCTTCGTGCCATGAAGCTGGCCGATAAATTCTCACGGCCGATCATTACGTTCCTGGATACGCCGGGAGCCTATCCAAGCGTGGGAGCCGAAGAAAGGGGTCAGGCTGAAGCCATCGCGTACAACCTTCGAGAAATGGCACGGCTGGAGGTCCCCGTGATTGTCTGCATTATCGGCGAGGGAGGGAGTGGCGGCGCCCTGGGAATCGGTATCGGCAACTGTGTGCTGATGATGGAGAATGCTGTTTACACCGTCATTACACCCGAGGGCTGCTCCGCGATCCTTTGGAAAGACCAGGATCACATCGAAGCCGCCGCCGAGGCGCTGAAATTGACTGCCCAGGATCTCAAAGCCCTGGGAATCATCGACGAGATCGTGCCCGAGCCTCCGGATGGCGCTCATTCCGATTTCAAGACCGCCGCCGAAATGCTGGACTCCTGCCTCTGGCCGAGACTGGAATCGCTTTTAAGCCAATCCGGGTCCGAGCTGCGCGAGCATCGATACCAGAAATTTCGCCACATGGGCCTTGTTACACGGGTTTGAGCCTTAGGGCGCACCTGAAACCGGACCGCGCCGCTTCCAAGTCGTTCTTCGTAGCCTCGGTGGATGACGAATCAAGTCCGACTGCCGGTTGTTTTCGACAATTTGGGTTCACAACCGTGAGTGGCGAAGGGCGCCACGTCAGAATGCCGGTCCGTCGGACTTCGGACTCGGCGTCGTGCAGTCTGGTGAAGCAAGCCTGGCAGTTTGGACCTTACAGCAAACCCGCTGCGTCAACCAAGGCTGAATGCCCGGCACGAAGGACCCTGCAGTTCGGTAGCTTGCTACCGCCTTAGTTTGACAAAGGTTGCTTCGGCAGCCCGGACCCTAACGTTAACCGTACTTCAAGAGCCGCCTTTCAACGGCGCGTCTTCAGATTCTGCCGAAATTTCTTTCGATTTCGTACATGCTGAAACGAAGAATGATGGGCCGGCCGTGCGGACAGTTCGTCGGGATTCTGGTTTTGTTCAACTCGTCCAGGAGCCATTCCATTTTCTCAAGCGTCAACGGCATGTGAACCTTGATGGCGGATCGGCAGGCCATGCTCACAGCCATCCGGTCCTGGATCCTTTCCACATCGAGCGTTCTCTCTTCCGCGTCCAATCCCTCCAGAATTTCGCTCAGGAGTTTCCGGCAATCCTGATCCTTGGCCACGGCCGGGACCGATCGAATCAGAACCGAGTTCCCGCCAAACCGCTCCACGTCAAAGCCGTTCTTGTTCAGCTCCGGCATCAGCCGGTTCAGCGCCACCAATTGGTGGGGAGCCAATTCGAGCGACTGCGGCACTAACAGCCCCTGCGTTTCAACTCTCTTTTCACGCATGGCCCGGGCCAGCTTCTCGTACAGAACCCGCTCGTGCGCGACGTGCTGATCGATGATCAGCAGCCCGTAGTTATCACTCGCAATGATGTAGCTGTCGTGGATCTGACCCAGAATGCGAACTCCCGAGATGTGAAACGGGCTTCGCACGGCATCGTTGGGAGCTCCCAGCAGCATATCGCCGCGAACTCTGAGGGCGCCGTGGTCGGACGCGGCAGCCACAGGCGATGAAATCTCCCGAAACGGGTAATTCAAGGCGCGTTGAAATGGATCGGCGGCGGCGCTGGACGGGGTAAAGTCAAATACACTGTCATGGGCGCCCGTTGCAGCCGGAAAGCCTGGTCCGTAGGAATTTGAAACATTCTCGGAACCATGCCAGACGTCACCCCGATGCTCGTAAATCGGGATCGACTTGCTTTCCACCAGGGCGCGCTGAATAGAATCGCGGATCAGGTCGTGTACCAGGCCTTGTTGCCTGAAGCGAATCTCAATCTTGGCCGGATGCGCATTGACGTCAACCTCCTCACACGGGAGCTCCACGAAAACAATAACCACCGGGTAGGCTGAAGCCGGCATTGCATTCCGATACGCCTGGCGCACGGCGCTGGTGATGACCTTATCCCGAACCATGCGACGATTCACGTAGAAGAATTGTGAATAGGGGTTCGTTCTCTGCTCATGCGGTCGCGAGCTGAAGCCCCGCACTTCGACCGACCCGGACCGGCCCGAGAGCTCGACCAGATTTTCCAGGTAATCCTCGCCGAAAAGCTGGTAAATCCGGTCCCGCACCGTCGCCACAGGAGTCACGTCGAAGAGCACTCTTCCTTCGCTTTCGAGGCTGAAGCGGATCGCGGGGTGTGCCAGAGCATAGTGTGTCACCAGCCTCGTGATGTGCCCGAGCTCGGTCTCGTGGGACCGAAGAAACTTCCTCCGCGCGGGCACGTTGAAAAACAGATCCCGCGCCGTCACTTCGGTTCCTTTGTCCCACGAAACCGCCTTCACGGATTTCATGGTACCACCCTGGACCTCAACCGCCGTGCCGGCCGCCGCGGTATCCGAAAGGTGCCGGGTCTTCAAACTAAGACGCGAGATAGACGCGATTGAGGGGAGGGCTTCGCCGCGAAATCCCAGGGTAGTGATTGTTGTCAGATCGTCAACGGTCTGGATCTTGCTCGTCGCGTGGTGTTCAAATGCGAGAATGGCGTCATCCTGCACCATCCCCTCGCCATCGTCTCTAACAAGAATCAATCGCTTGCCTCCACTCTGCAGGGACACGGAGATCGAGTGTGCCCCGGCGTCGATGGAGTTCTCGACCAGCTCCTTGACGACGGAGGCCGGGCGCTCCACGATTTCACCGGCCGCAATCTTGTTCGCGAGAATCTCCGGAAGGACCCGGATCTTATTCATAGGCTGATTGCCCGCAATCTAAGGGCTCGCGCGGAAGTGTCTTCGCGTCCTGGCGGCGAGCGCTGCGAGAACAAAAGCCAACCCACCACGGGCCGTGACTCATAGGCTCTTAAAATACTGGACTAACTCGGGTAGGGATGCATCCCACTGCCGGGAATCTTCCATGCTCTTGATCGTGTATCTGTCGCTGGTCAGCTCTGTGTCTCCAACGATCAAAACGTGACGCGCACCCAGCTTGTTGGCTAGACGCATCTGGCTGCGGAGACTACCCCCGTCAAACTCAAGCTGGCAGCGCACGCCCTCCTGACGCAGGGCACGCGCCAGCGCCGAGGCTCTTCTGAGGGCAGCTTCCCCCAGTGGGGCAAGAAACAGATCCGGTTTTGAAGCCGAATTCCGAATCATGCCGTCAGGCATGATCATGACCAAGCGGTCCAACCCCAGAGCGAAGCCAAACCCATGGACCGGCGGTCCTCCCAAGATTTCCGACAGACCATCGTACCTTCCGCCGCCCACGATGGCATTTTGGGCGCCCAGATCGCCGCTGATAATCTCAAAGGCTGTTCGTACATAGTAATCGAGCCCGCGGACCAGCCGCGGCGCGACTTCGTACGCGATCCGCGCTTCATCAAGATATCCTTTGAATCTCGCAAAATGCTCCGAGCATTGCTCGCACAGGTAGTCGGTTATCTTTGGCAGCCGATCAATATAAGGTTGACAGCTTTCAACCTTGCAATCCAGCACACGGAGGGTATTGGTTTCGGCGCGGCGCCGGCAATCTTCACAGAAGGGCGCCAGGTCCTTGACCAGAGCTTCGCGGAGCACCTCGACGTATCGCGGCCGGCAGGCGCCGCAGCCCACGGAATTGATCTGGAGGCGAGATTCAATTCCCAGCGGTTCCAGCAGAGCCAGGATCATCTCGATCACCTCCGCTTCGATAGCGGGATGATCGGAGCCGAGCACTTCCGAGCCGATTTGATAGAATTGCCGCCAGCGACCTTTCTGCTTCTTTTCGTACCGGAACATCGGACCGAGGTAGTACAGTTTGGTTAACCCGCTCCCCCGGCCCATGTGGTGCTCGTTGTAGGCCCGCACCACCGATGCGGTCGCTTCGGGCCTGAGCGTTATCGATCTTCCACTCTGGTCCTCAAAGGTGTACATCTCTTTCTGAACAATGTCTGTTTCGCCGCCGATTCCACGGGCGAACAGTTCGGTGGCTTCAAACAGGGGAGTTCGAATCTCTTCAAAGCCATAGAGAGCAAAAATGCGACGGGCTTGATCTTCGATCAGATGCCAGCGGAGTATCTCATCAGGCAGAATGTCACGGGTGCCAGGCAGGGTAGTCAGCGTCTTTTCGTCCATCTCCAGAAGGTGGAATTGTAGCGCGTCGATCCGTAAAATTACAGTCTGACCTTGAGAGAAAGCTTTCGGCGGGCATAACATGTGGACTATGGTATGGACTGAAGGGGCAACCCGCGAGAGTGCCGGTGCCTTCCGAAACTTTTCCTATGGATCCGCACTCTATATCCGTCATGACAACTCTCTGGATGTCCGTGCCCAAGGCACCCGACGGGCGACTGGAAGGCTATCGTTCCGCTGCGGATTCACTAAGGCGGACGTGGAAGGACTAGAAAGGAGAACCCTGTGCTCAAGGCTCAGGAATTGACCGACCAGTTAAAGAAGGAGATCATCGGACAGGACCGCGCGATCGAAGCTGTCGTTCGAGCTGTCGTGGTTGCCAACCTGGGGATTTGCGACCCGAACCGCCCTCTGGGAACCTTCTTGTTTCTTGGCCCGACCGGAACAGGTAAGAGCCAGATCGGAAGGTCGCTGGCAAAGATCCTCCATGGAGAGGAAAGCGAGGTTGTCTCGGTGAACTGCACGGAGTTCAAGAATCCTCACGACGTCGCCAAACTGGTAGGAGCGCCGCCCGGATACGTGGGTCACGAACAGCCGCCTTTTCTAACACCGGAGAAGATCGAGAAGAAGAATACCATCGTCCTGTTCGAGGAGCTGGAGAAGGCCGATCGAGCGCTCTACGACCTCTTGCTGCAGGTCCTTGAGCGGGGAGAACTAAAAACCGGGCGTGGCGTTGATCTCAATTTCAGAAACTGCTTCATCATGATGACGAGCAACGTCTGCGCCAAGGAAGTGGACAATATCACCAAGAACGCGGTGATCGGCTTCGGGCCGCCGGCTCAAAGATTTGAGGAGCTGGACCAGGATTCCGCGGACTCCAAGATCCAGGCTGTCTGTATTGGAGCGGTGGAAGATTTTTTCAGCCCGGAATTCATCAACCGGATTGACGAGATCATCACCTTCAATCGCCTGAAAGACGATCATCTCCTGGCGATCCTGGAAAAATTTCTTCTTGATAGCCGCGCGCGGCTCGCCATGGCTGGAGTCGGAACCGCGATTTCCGATGCCTCCAAGAGATTCCTGATCGAGAAAGGAACCAATCTTCGCTACGGTGCGCGGCCTCTGCGCCGGGCCGTTCGAGAATACCTGGAATTTCCCCTGGCCTCTTTGATTGCAGAGAGCGACCTGGAACCGAATCAAGTAGTCCACATCGAAGCCGGGGAAGACAGACTCGAGTTTCACTTCGGGCAGCTGGTAAAAGGAGCCGCCATTTCGTGAGCAATCATCCACGAGGAACGCAGCTACGCTACGACCGGTGTTTCGGAGTGTACTCCAATCGGTAGTTGAGCACCCGCCCTTCAGAGCGATGAGTCTCCCCGGTTTCGACGCCGTTGGTGGCCCCGCCCACGCTGCACTTCCGGATCTCGAGAATGCCGCCGCGAGCAAGGTAATTCGGGCCGGGCGATTTCCCGGATGAATTGATCACCGCAATGGTGCCGTAGAATTTTTGCGCCGGTTCAGCCTCTTCCCGCTCCTCTTTTACTTCGCCGAACTCGATATAGCGGGTCACAGTAACGTGGTAGATAGGGACTCCTTCTTCGTTCAGCTCATCACGCGCCAGGTCGAGGATATTCCATAGCTTGAATCGAGTGGCCTGCAGAAGGTATTTGTCGTAAGCAGGACGCTCCACGCCGTCTTTTTCGGTTCGGAACCGTTCGGTCCAGAGGGAAATCCTCTGGCACTCCGCCGGTATCTTCTTGTAGGCCAGTGGTGGAAGCTTCGGCTTTCTGGATCTACGAACCAGGGAGAGTGTAGTTCCCACCGCAAGACTGCCGAGGGAAGAAAAAATGAAGACTCTTTTCCATTTGGGCTTCATGAATCTAACCGTCGCTCTCCTATCGAGACTCCAACGATGCTTGCCGGAGGACGTTCAGGTCGAGTCCATTCCTGGCGAGACATCCTTGCCCAGCGTTGATTCGCGCGAGTGGTAATCTGGGCTGCATCACTAAATCCGAAAGGGGGATCTCGTCCCCCTGATATTCGACTCTTCACGAGTAACCAGAAGACGACCTGGATCTTGTCGCCTCGTCACTCGTCACTCGCCGGGGGCGATGGTGCCTGCTCCCCCTATCGCTACCAGCCAGGAAACGTTTACGCCAGTTGCCACGTGCCGAATCGTCCTGTCAGCGGCCGGGAAATTCTGAGACGGCCGGAAGACCATGGAAGATTCGAGAGGAAATACAAACTTCTTCGAGGCCTGAACGCGAGACATCTTAGTTTTTTGCGGCTACGGCGGCGTGAAGGTCGATCTCAAAAAAGATCATGCTCTTGCCCGTATCGTATCGATAGACCTCGGGGATATACAGGCGGGCTTTTTCCAGGTATCCCCGAATATCCTTGATTTCCGAGATCCGCAGGTAAAGGAAGCCACCTCCTTTTTCGCGGGCTGGAACAACTTTCCGGTTGAGAAACTTGTGATCGAAGTCCTCGATCGCCTCGCGATTGGATTGGTCGTTCGAAGTACGAGGGATGGGCTGCGGGAGCCAGACGTTCTTTCCCTTGGCGAAGAGCCGGGGGACAACCTCGTTGGGGAACAGGGTTCGAACGCGATCTTCCCCGCAGATCAACTCTACCGAGGTTCCCTGCACCATGACGGGAAAGTCATTCTGATTGTAAATGGCAACTGCGACGGGCATAATGCCGCGAGTTACTATGTCGTTCTTATCGAAGAACTGCGCGGCAAGCGCGTCCTGAAACATCGGTTCAACGGCGATTGTCACTCCTTCACTCGTCAGCCTGGCAGCGTAGCTTTCCGCCGGACGGATACTCCAGGGCCGTGTTTTATAACCTGCCAGCGCGAACAGCGCCGACAGCAGTATCGCGCATGCGGCAATCCAGCTCGAATGGAAGAAGCGTGTCCTTTCGGTCATAGGCATACCCGGAAGCAACCTGAGTTACCGGGCAGGTCGTCCTTTTCTTGGCTGAAAGTATAGCATTCCGTCAGGTAACCAACAAATTGCAATCCTATCTTGTGTATCTCTTGTGCCGTGCCTTTCTGGGACTGTTTCGGATTCTGCCCAGGAAATGGGCGACCGCTATCGTCGACCTGCTTGCTTTGCTTGTTTTTTACTTTGATTGGAAGCACCGCCATGTCGCCTCGGTCAACTTGAACATCGTATTTCCCGAACTCTCGGTTCGGGAGCAGCGTCGAATCGCGCGGCGCAGTTTTCAGAATACCGCAAGAAACCTGCTCGAAGTGAGTCGTTTGCTGCTGCTTTCGCGCGAGAATATCTCCGGGCTTGTGCAGTACGATTCGCAATTCGGGTTGAACAATCTCCGGACAGCACAGGCCAGGAACAAGGGAATTCTCTATCTGACCGGACATTTCAGCGCCTGGGAGCTGCTTCCCACGGCGCATGCGCTGTACGGATATCCTCTCAATTTCATCACCCGCCCGCTGGACAACGGCCATCTGGAGCGATTTGTTTCTGCGGTGCGGCAGGCCTCGGGAAATACAGTCATTTCCAAACGGAATTCCGCCCGTCCCATTCTCGAGAAACTCAAGAAAGGCGAGAGTGTCGGAATACTGATCGATCAGAACACGATGCCACAGGACGGTATCTTCTGCGACCTTTTTGGAATTCCTGCAGCCACAACTACAAGTTTAGCCCTCTTTGCTCTCCGGACCGATGCTCCGGTCCTCCCCGGGTATCTCACTCCCTTTCGAGACGGACGCTATACCATAAAATTTCTGCCACCACTCGAGTTGTCTCGTTCCGGCGATATGAGTCGTGACCTGGAGTCGAACACCCGTCTCTTCAACCAGGTGATCGAACGAATTGTTCGCGAGCAACCCGAGACCTGGTTGTGGGGTCACAAACGCTGGAAGAACCTCCCTGAAGGGTTTCCGGATCTCTACAGCCTCTCGGGTGACGAGCTGAGCAGGTTTATTGCGGAAGCACGAAGTCGAAAGGCAGAATGATTGTGTCTTGGCAGTTCGTTCTTGTCGACGCCGAACCACGGAGGCGCGAGGGGCCTCTCAGTGGTCCGAGTGATGCTCTTCCAGGTAACGTTCGGCTTCCAGCGCCGCGATACAGCCGGTGCCGGCGGCAGTCACGGCCTGCCGATAGACAAAATCCTGCACATCGCCGGCGGCAAAAACACCGGGGACTGACGTCTGGGTCGTTCCGGGTTTGACCTTGATGTACATGTTTGGGTGAAGCTCGAGCTGGCCGCTGAACAGAGCGGTGTTCGGCTGATGGCCGATGGCGATAAAGAGGCCATCCACCTCAGCTTCCCATTCCGCATTTGTCTTGTGGTTCTTCAAGCGAACCGCCGTCACTTTGCCCTGAGTCGGATCCTGTACATCCTCGACTGTGGTATCCCATAGGAACTTGATTTTCGGGTTTTTGAAGGCGCGCTCCTGCATGATCTTGGAGGCGCGCAGCGTGTCTCGCCGGTGAACCACTTCCACCTTACGACCGAGGCGCGAAAGATATAACGCCTCCTCCACCGCGGTATCGCCGCCGCCCACGACCATTATGTTCTGATCCTTGAAAAAGAACCCGTCGCAGGTCGCACAGGTGGAGACTCCGCGCCCCATCAGCTTGGATTCATTCTCCAGGCCGAGGAGCTTGGCTGAGGCGCCGGTTGCGATGATCACGGTATGACATTCCAGCGTCGAGCCTTCGGCCGTAACCGTGAATGGCCGGCGCTTGAAATCAACGGATGTCACGTCTTCAGGAATCATTTCAGTTCCGAAGCGCTCCGCCTGTCTTGCTGAAACTCTCCATTAACGGCGGGCCGTCGATTCCATCGACAAAACCAGGATAGTTTTCGACCAGAGTGGTCAGCATCAGCTGTCCGCCCGGCTGAATGCCGGTGAACATTACGGGCTCGAGGTTTGCCCGCGCGGCATAGATCGCAGCCGTGTACCCCGCAGGGCCCGATCCCACGATGATCACCTTCCGGGGTTTGTTCATAGCGCTTGCCGGTCCCATCTTTCACGCGGCCTGAAGCCGCACCCCACGCTGTTCCTCGTGTTTCCCCGGCTCTTCGTGAAACGTTCACAACGCGACCCTCTGTCGCTAACAAATAACCGTCCGATTCACGAACGTCACAGACCAATCCTGAACGTGTAATCCGTGCAGGGTCTTCGTCTCTGTTTGTCTGGCCGGAAGACAAATATCATCCTGGACACAAAGACACGAAGAAACTCCAGGAATCTTCGACTCCGGCGAACTCAGGCCTGAATATAAAAAACCCGCGAACATGCATCACTTCGCGGGTATCCAGCTCAATTCGCGAGTATTTAAGCCGGTGATTATACGCCAGAGCCTGCTCCGGAAACAAGACTATTACCCCAATGCAACTCACGCCCGCCGATTACGTTAGCTAAAGCTTGTGCGCCGGGTAAACGCGAAGCACTGGGCGAGTCTTTGCATCTTTTTGTCTTCATGGTTGACGGCTTTACCAGTTGTCAGGGAGTCTGGCTCGAAGGAGGCGAGAGAAGTTTGGCGAAACCATCCTTGTAACGAATGCTGTCGAGGACAGAATGAACGTTCTTTAATTCTTCACGCAGAATCTGGCGATACTTCTCCGGTTCCATTTCGATCGCTTTAGCGAGATTGGATATGGCCTCCTCCGGCTGGTTTCTCTTGGCATATAGAACGCCGAGGCGAAAGTAACTCGGCGCGCGCGCCTGACCGAGGGCGATCGTCTTCTCATATGCCAGAACGGCTTCATCTTCCTGTGACAGTTTCTCTCTAACCACCGCGAGGTTTGACCAGGCGGCCGCGTATGCCGGATCCAGTTTGACTGCAGCGCTCAACTCTGCGGCGGCGAGCTCAAATTGTTGCTGTTGGGCGTAAAGCGTGCCGAGGTTGTAGTGAACTTCCTTCTGGTCCGGGGCAAGTTCCAGCGAGCGCTTGTAGGCGGAGGCGCTGTCCTCGAACCTCTTCAACTCGGAGTACAGGTCACCGAGAAGGTAAAAAGTGTGAGGATTTTTAGAGTCGAGCTGAATGGCCCGCTCGAGCGCCGTGACGGCCTCACCGGCGCGACCGAGCCTGGCCAAAGTGAATCCCAGTTTGGAATGCAACGATTCACGGTCGGAAACTTTCTCCAGCGCCGTCCGGTACGCCTGTGCCGCTTTGTCGTCCTGGTTTTGAGAGGCATAGATGTCCCCCAGCCGCTCCAGGACCTCGGCGTTGCCGGGAGAAATCAGATTGCAAGCCTCAAGAGCGGCGACTGCCTCGCTGGTTTTTTTCTGCTTCCAGAAGATCAGGGCCAGGTTGTACTGAGCGGCAAAGTTTTTGGGGTCGAGGCTCGCTGCAGCCTGATATTGACTCGCGGCCTCGTCCAATCGATCGTTCTTCTGGTAGAGGAGCGCGAGGTCCATGCGTGCTTCCAGATCTGAGGAATCGGCCTCGACGATTCTCTGCAGGGTCGAAACTGCGCCCGAATCGGTCGAGCTGTTCATCTGAAGGTAGGCGAGAGCGCGCAGCATTTTAAGATCCTTGGGATTTCCCCGCAGACCCTCTTCCAGGGCGGACATGGCCGCGTTCGCATTTCCCGCATCCTTGTGGGCCGAAGCAACCAGGAAGTGGATCCCGTCAAACTTGGGTTCCAGTTTTCTGACCGCCTCGAACTCCTCGGCCGCCTCCTTCATTTTTTTCTGATGAGCGTAGATCAGACCGAGATTGTAATGCGCTTCGGTAAATTGCGGTCGGATTTGCAAAGCCTTACGAAAGTAATCGGCCTGCTCTTCGCTGTTTTCTTTATCGGTTTGGATCAGGGCCTCCCCTTTCTTGAACCAGGCCATTGCCTCGCGATATCGCTCGGCATCCTGCGAAGCACTGGTTTTTTTGGCCTGAGCCGGCAGCATCGGCGACAGAACCGGCACTGCCAGGAGAAGGAAGGATCTCAGAATGAAGGCTCGGCTACGCGACATCACGTTACTTGCGTCCTCCGTGGGACCTACAAATCCTCGAAATGGGTGAGCTTTCTGAATTCGCGAAACCGAGCCTCAATTTCGGGATAGGTCAGCGTTCCGAGGCGCCCGGGTCCGAATTCGCTCACGTTAAAAGATGCCATAACCGATCCGAAAACGATAGCACGGCGAAGAGCACTGTCATCCGGGCTGCCGCACGCGGCCAGATAGCCCATAAACCCTCCCGCGAAGGAATCACCGGCGCCGGTGGGATCGTTGACCTCTTCGAGCGGAAACGCCGGAGCGCCAAATACCGACTTGGAGTCAATCATCAGTGCGCCGTACTCTCCTCGTTTGACCACCAGCGTCTTGGGTCCCCAGGAGAGAATGCTGCGCGCCGCTTTGATGAGATTCGGTTCACGCGCCAGTTGTCGAGTCTCTGCGTCGTTGATGATGAGGATGTCAACCAGGGACAAGGTCTTCCTCAGAGGCTCAAACCTGTTATCGATCCAGTAGTTCATGGTATCGCAGGCTACCAGCTTGGGCCGATTCATCTGCTCGAGCACGGAGCGCTGGAGATCGGGATCGATATTGCCAAGAAACAGGAACTCGATGCCGCGATGCTCGGGACGCATCCGCGGCGAAAATTCCGCGAAGACATTGAGCTGGGTATCAAGAGTCTTGGCCGTGTTAAGGTCGAATCCATATTCGCCCTTCCAGCGAAATGTCTTGCCCGTTTGCCGTTGAAGTCCGGAGGTATCGATCCCCTTTTGTTCCAGGAACGCGACATGCGAGTCCGGAAAGTCCTCACCCACGACAGCCACAATCGCGACCTGAGTAAAGTAGCTGGCCGCGATACTGAAATAGGTCGCAGAACCGCCCAGGACCTCTTC
This sequence comes from uncultured Acidobacteriota bacterium, assembly GCA_963827655.1. GTDB lineage: Bacteria > Acidobacteriota > UBA6911 > UBA6911 > UBA6911 > CAWHCF01. The sequence continues at coordinate 146,682 of CAWHCF010000029.1, read as the reverse complement.
CCTGTGTCCGAACGGTGTCTTGACTGAATCAAGTGCCACGGATCCAACGACTAGAATTCCCATCGAAATCCCCTTCCTATACGAGATACTTGCCCACAATATGCTGAAGCCGGTCCCTGGCATCGGCAGGAATCAGGGCCCGGTCGGTGATCAAGGCAAATTTCAGCGCTTCCGCACAAAGGCAGGTTCGGTTTTGAGGAAGATTCTTTACGGCCTGCCGAATAATTAACTGAGCATTCCGGCTGTTTTGTTGCAGATTTGTCACGATCATTTCGACGCTCACGGATTCGTGCGACTCGTGCCAGCAGTCATAGTCCGTCACCAGCGCAATGGTCACATAACAGATCTCTGCTTCCCTGGCCAGCTTGGCCTCCTGGAGATTCGTCATCCCGATGACATCCATTCCCCAGCTGCGATACAAGTGAGATTCTGCCCGGGTAGAAAACGCCGGACCTTCCATGCAAACGTAAGTCCCTCCTTTGACCATCCGAGCGCCGGCAGCGGTCCCGGTCTTATAGACATGTTCCAGCAACTGCGGGCAAACCGGATCCGCAAAAGCGATATGGGCGGCAAGGCCGCTGCCAAAGAACGTCGAGACACGCCCCTGAGTACGATCGAGGAATTGGTCGGGCAGGACGGTATCGAGCGGAGCAAGTTCCTCTTTGAGCGACCCGACGGCGCTGGCGGAAAGGATTCGCTCCGCCCCCAGCATTTTGAACCCATAAATATTGGCCCTGAAGTTAAGTTCCGACGGGAGAATCCGATGTCCCCTGCCGTGGCGCGCCAGGAACGCAACACGCCTGCCTTCCAGAGTTCCGACCACAAAAGAGTCGGAAGGGGAACCAAAAGGTGTTTCGATCAGGACTTCGTTCCGATCGGTAAGCTCCGCCATATCGTACAGGCCGCTCCCGCCGATAACGCCGATCTTGACCTGTTCCATAGCCCTCCACTCGATTTACGATTGACGATTTGACGATTGACGATTGGAAAGCAACGGCGTCAGTCGTCAATTCGAGAGGTTGCGCTCCTCGGTTGCGATAATTCCACCAGTACTCCGCCGGTACTGGACGGGTGAATGAAGGCAACGAGACACTGATCGGCGCCGGTCCTTGGAACCTCGTCGATCAGTCGAATCCCCGCAGCTCTCAGTCTGATCAGCTCTTCGGAGATGTCGTCCACCTGGAAGGTGATGTGGTGGAGCCCTTCTCCCCGCTTGGAGATGAATCGGGCGATGGGGGAATCCGGTTCGGTCGACTCCAGCAACTCCAGGCGGCTCTCGCCAATGGGGAGCATTGCGACCCGAGTCTTCTGCTCGCCAACCTCCTCGATATGGTCGACTTGAAAACCCAGGCCACTATAAACTCTGAGAGCTTCCTCGATTGAGCGAACCGCTATGCCGACATGATCAATCTTTCGGTACAATAGTCACTCCTGTCCTCGCGGCACATGGATGCCGGCATCTCGCAGCAGATGTTCTGCCGCAGAATAGGGGTCGATTTCGCGCGCCGCAACCCTGCGAGCCAATTCGTCCAGTTTGTCGACGTGACTCTCGTTGCCCAGAATTGCTTCCAGGACCCGGGAGCGCGCCATTTCCAGCAGGCGTTCGCGCTGAATCGCTGCGGCGCGCTCGGCGTAAGCTCCGGAGCTCCGGAGAAACTCCCGGCAAGACTCGATTTCCTGGAAACATTCTTCGATTCCCCGGCCCTCGGAGGCCACAGTCTTGACGACACGGGGTTGCCAGCCATCTTTCCTCCTCGAGAAGTGAAGGTGGCTGTGCAGCTCGGCTTCGATGCGTTCCACGCCCGGGTGGTCCGCCTTGTTAATGACGAAGACATCACCGATCTCCATGATGCCTGCTTTCATGGCCTGCACGTCGTCGCCCATGCCCGGAACCAGCAGGACGACTGTGACGTGCGCAGTCCGCACAATGTCCACCTCATCTTGACCGACCCCGACGGTCTCGACCAGGACTGTGTCGAACCCGGCGGCATCCAGGACGAGCAAGACCTCCGACGTGGCGCGGGCCAGGCCCCCCAGGTGTCCGCGTGTAGCCATGCTGCGAACAAACGTGCCTGGATCGAGGCTGCGCGACTGCATGCGGATTCTATCACCCAGAACGGCCCCGCCTGTATAGGGGCTGGTAGGATCGACTGCGACAATCCCCAGTTTTCTCTCATCCGCGCGATAATAGAGTGAAAGACAGTCTGCCAGCGTGCTCTTGCCGGAACCCGCTGCGCCTGTAATTCCGACAATGAAAGAGTGGCCCGTGTGGTGAAACAACTCCCGTAGATAGTGATCGGCATCCGGAACTCCATCTTCCACCCAGCTGATCAATCGAGCCACGGCCCGGAAGTCGCCCGCCAGGACGGCCTTTACCATCACGGGATCCGCTGCCGTCTCGGTCTTAGGAGAATCAGGCATGGACTCTTCGCGTCCTTTCGTCCTGGTGGTTGATTGTGTCACGCCGGATTAAGGGCTCGCGCAGAAATAACTTCACATTCTGGCGCGCGAGTCGGTGGTCAATCATAAACCGGTTTCTTTTAGCTAAGCACGCGACGGATCGCGCCCCTTCGGGCTGCAGCAGAATGCGAACTTATTTCTGCGCGAACCCTAAGGCGCGAGGACGCTTGTTTGGGTAAGTGTCTCGAGCACTTCTCGAAAGATCTGCGCCGCTCGCTGAATCTGGTCGCGAGAGACGTCCAGATGAGTCAGAAGGCGGATTGTGCGCGGATCTATCGTGCCCACCAGAACGCCGTTCTTTTGCAGGAGAAGGGCCAGCTTCGCGCTGTCCAGTTCGGCGCCCTCAATGCGAACCACGAGGATATTCGTGCGCACCCTGGACGAACTCAAGCTCAGTCCCGGTATGTCCTCGAGCAGTTCGGCCAGCAAGCGCGCATTCGCGTGGTCTTCAGAGAGTCGCGCAGGCATTTTCTCGAGGGCGATCAATCCGGCCGCAGCTAGAATGCCTGCCTGCCGCATTCCTCCTCCCAGCATCTTGCGCAGGCTGCGCGCTCGATCGATGAACTCTCGCGACCCAAGAAGCATCGAGCCAACCGGCGCGGCCAGTCCTTTCGAGAGGCAAAACATGACTGAATCGCAGGGACGGGTGAGGCTGGCGACATCCGTATCCAGCGCGACGGCGGCGTTGAAGATGCGCGCGCCATCCATATGGACGGGAAGCCCTGCCTCATGCGCCTTTGCGCATATCTCCTCCACCTGGCGTGGAGTGTAGACGGTTCCGCCGGCCATGTTATGCGTGTTCTCGAGGGCGATCAGGCCGGTCTGAGCCCGGTAATAGACTCTGGGGCGAATCGCGGGACTCACCAGGTCCCAGCGCAGGATGCCGTCTTCAGCATGGATCGGGCGGGCCAGAACGCCGCTGATGGCCGACATCGCGGCCATTTCATAGTTATAGATATGACCCCGTTCCTCGGTGATCATTTCCTGTCCCGGACTCGTGTGCAGGCGAACGGCAATCTGGTTCCCCATGGAACCTGAAGGGACGAAGAGCGCCGCTTCTTTCTGAAAGATTTCTGCGGCGCGTTTCTGCAATCGGTTCACGGTTGGATCTTCGAGATAGACGTCATCCCCAACCTCCGCGGCCGCCATCGCGGCCCGCATTTCGGGCGTCGGTTTGGTGACGGTATCGCTTCTCAGATCAATTGGGGACGTCTCGACGCGCATCATCATAGCTCCGCAAAAATAACCAAACTTCGTTTCATTCCAAGGCGGAAATTCTTCGCGACCTAGCCCTCAGAGCCACCCTGGCTTCTAATTAAAGTCTAACTTTAAATAAACTCCTGGAATATCTCATTGGACAATAACATTCCACGTGGAGTAAGCCGGATCCAAGGGTCTTGCCATTCGACCAGCCCTTCGTCCGACCTGGTCTTCAGCGCGGCTTCGTATTTCGCGATGCGGCTGCGTCCAAATCTGGATTCAACCTGATCCCAATTCAGCCCCTGGCGCAGACGCAAACCCAGGAAGAGGGTTTCCTGCAAATCCTCCCCGTCGTCCACCGGCCGCAGCCACTCCACGGGACTATTTCCACTCTCGACCGCGCCAAAGTAACGAGGAAGGACGGAAACGTTGGCATACCGGCTTCGACCGTCAAACGAATGGCTTCCAAGGCCGAAGCCCAGAACCGGCTGCCGCAGCCAGTATTTCAGGTTATGTCGGCACCGAAAACCAGGAAAAGCGAAGTTGCTGATCTCGTACTGCTCATAGCCGCAGTCAGCAAGTTCGCGCAGGGCCCGCAGGTACCCATCGCAAACCAGATCGTCGTCCGGCAGGTGCGATACTCCCCGCGCGACCGAATGGTACAAAGGAACTTTGGGATCCAGGTCCAGCATGTAAAGGGATACGTGAGGCGGCGCCAGCTTGGACAATTGCTGCAAATTGCGCGTCCAGTGTCGCGGTGTTTGGCCGGGAAGTCCGAGCAGCAAATCCAGGTTGAGATTCTCCAGACCACGCTCACGGGCGAGAATCAGCGATCGGGCGATATCCTGCGACGTGTGAGAGCGACCGAGCCGGGCCAGCTCCCCGTCCTCAAATGTCTGGGCGCCGATCGAGATCCGATTGACTCCCAATTCACGGTAAGCATCAATTTTAGACTCGGTCACAGTTTCCGGATTAGCCTCGAGTGAGATCTCGCAATCCGGTGCGACGTCAAACAAGCGGCGACAGGTCGCCAGAATCCGGGCTATATCGCTTTCTGGAACGAGACTGGGAGTGCCTCCGCCGAAGTAAATCGTATCGGCCGTTCCCCAGGAGCGGTCGGCTGCAAAAAAATGTTCGAGCTCTTGAACGAGGGCGCAGCAATATCGGTCGGCAGTCTCCTGTTGCCAGGGTCTGATGACAAAACTGCAGTAAGTGCATTTCGTCCGGCAAAACGGAATGTGAATGTAGACACCGAAATCGGCTCTGTCGACCATTCGCCCATATTGGGGAGTGCGGCAGCCTGCTGCCGCCCTGGTTTGGCGAAGCTTGCTTCGCCGGACGGTCGCGGCATTCATAGGATTCTCGTCATTGAGTTGAATGGATCTGGTTGATTCGGTATGACCGTCGAGGTGAACATGGGCTTTCCGAATTGCGCGCAGCAAGCTTCGCGAAAAAAGGCACAAGCAAGCTTAGCAAGCTTGCGCACTCCAAACCCTGTCGCAAATCCGTCACCGTATTCATGAATACGAACATTAAGTTACTGGGACTCTGCCGGCCCGGCGCGCCCCCACGAAACACCAGGACGCAGAGTTTACCACGTCAGGGATGACGATAACTGCCGGAGTTCGCAAGTTGAAGAATTTCTGAAAGAGGAGGAATGCCCGCCCGAGCGCCCAGCTGTGTGCAGTTCAGTCCTGCCGCGGCGTTGGCGAAGGACATACACTGATCGAGTGACCAATTCTGTAAGAGAGCGTAGATAAAGCCGCCATGAAAGATATCCCCTGCGCCTGTGGTGTCGACTGCGTGCACCTTGAACGCCGGGAATCGAACGCATTGATCGCCAACCACCGCCATCGCGCCTTGCGCCCCAAGCGTCACCGCCAGAAATCCGTCACAATACTGTCGCAGAGCGAGCAAGGATTCGATGGGGTCGGCAATTCCGGTAAGGTCCGGCGGGAAATTGGAACTTGTGATTAGAAAATCGACTTTGCCGATCAGCTCTTTGCTGCGTGGCACAACCTTGTCGAGGTCGATCACGACGGGAATTCCTTCCTCCTGAGCCCAGGTGGCGGCCCGGATCGCCGCCGCATGATCGTGTCCATCGAGATGAAGGACGCGCCCGGCGCAAATGTCCTCCCGTCGCAGCTCGGCGTCCCTGAAACTCAGGCGGCGGTCCCTCTCCCACAAGATCGTCCGTTCCCCGCTGTTCTTGTCGATGATAATAAAGGCGTACTGGTTTCGGGCCCCTTTCTGGACCAGGACGGAAGACGTATCGATGTTTTCGGATCTGAGGCTGCGCAGCGAGAATTCTCCGATATCGTCGGATCCAACCTTGCCAATGTATTTGCCCTTGAGCCCCATCCGCGATACGAAGGTCACCGTAGTGGCAGCCTGTCCTCCCGCGAGCTTGTAGTAGTGCAAGATTTCAGTCTTGGTGTCAAACCGGGGATAGTGGGGCACTACGCACAGATGGTCTACCGCGTTGAGCCCGAAACCTACCACGTCGAAAGCCTTCCCTTCCGGAAAGGGAATGTCGAATGTGTCGGAAGGGTCCTTCAGGCGCTTGATTTTCACGGAGCTTTGCTGGTCTGGGAGAATCTTGAGTCTTGCGAAAACCGGCATTCTAGCAGCAACCACAGGGTCAATCAACCCCGGCGTCTTCGCATCTTCGCGGGGCTTCGCCTTCTTCGCTTAACCGAATTTGGACGTCCACGTTCCCGTTCCCATCCACGTTCCCGATCAATCGACGTCGAGGCGCGTGGCAAGCTTAATCAGCATCGACACGATGCGTTCGAGCATCGCCTTGCCCGCCTCATGCTGGTGCGCGTCGATAAGCTTGAGGCGCAAGCAGATGTCAAGTATGGCTGCGGACTCGGTTGCTGACCCACTGGCGCTGAGATAATAGCGGCGCTTGTCTGGCCGAAGAACTTGCTATTACCTTCGGCGATATTGAGCACAATAGAGGTGGATGCCCTAGTCAGCTGGTCCACGAGGTGGCTGCGCCCGCGTGGCAGGTGCTCACTGACTTTATCGGCCAGCGTCAGGAAATCCAGCGCCACCTGGTAGACATCGAGACGCTCGTGATCAAACGGCATTGCGATAGGACACCGCCCGAAAACGGGAACGGAAACGGGAACGGAAACGTTTTAAGGAGGACTATTCAGTTCTGTAAGACGCATCGCTTAGCCGCGTTCGCTGAGCAGCCCGGAATCCGCAAAGCTGAAATAATCATCGTGCCCAAGGACAATATGGTCGAGAACACGAATGCCCAGGATCTGGCCGGCGCGATAGAGCCGCTGGGTGCAGTCTCTATCTTCAAGGCTTGGTGTGGGATCACCCGATGGGTGGTTGTGCAGAAAAATAAGCGCGGCCGTGCTGTCGCGGACCGCGGGCGAGAATACCTCGCGCGGATGAACAACTGAAGTGCTGAGACTTCCGACCGAGACGAGCACCTCCCGTATCAATTGATTCTTGGAGTTCAGGTGTAAAGAGAGAAAGTATTCCTTATTAGCGGTCAGGAACTGGCTGCGGTAGCGATCAAACAGCTCACGGCTGTTGGAAAACCGTTGCCCCGGCTTGAGAGGAGACGAGCAGATCTGACGGCCGAGCAGCAGCGCCGCCTTGAGCGTCAGGGACTGCCTGGTGGAAACTTTTCCGTTCTTGCAGATTTCTTCGACAGAAGCCTGCAGCATTGCAGGCGCGGAACCGAAGTAGCGAAGCAGCCTGCGCGAAACCGCATGAGAAGCTGCGCTCTCGCGACCGTAACCCAGGACGGTCGCAAGCAAAACCAGTACTCCACCGTCTTCCATCACTCCGGCCGATTGAAGAGCCGGCAAAAGATCGGAATTGGCATCGCTTTTCTCTCGCAAGGCCGTAAGGGCTCCGCCAGATCTAACAAGTCTTTCGCTCAAAGTGCCAACTATTTTACATAGCGAGCCCTCCGTCGACCTGCATCACGTGTCCCGTGATATAGCGCGCATCGTCCGAGAGTAGAAAAGCCGCGATAGCGGCGACCTCCTCAACGGTCCCGAATCTCTGCAGCGGGATCATTTCCTTCATCCGGCTCCTATGCTCCTCGGGGAGAGATTCCGTCATATCGGTTCCGATGAACCCGAGAGCGAGCGCATTTACCGTGATGTTGCGACTTGCGACCTCTTTGGATAACGCTTTGGTAAAGCCGATCATTCCGGCTTTGGAGGCGGAGTAGTTTACCTGCCCGGGCATTCCGACGACGCCGCTGATCGACGTAATGTTGAGTATCGACCCGAAGCGTGCCTTTATCATGACCCCCACCACGGCCTTGGAAAAGTTGAAGGCGCCCTTAAGGTTGGTATCCAAAACATCGTCCCAGTCCGCCTCGCTCATCCGCAGAATCAACTTATCCCGGATTATTCCGGCATTGTTGACCAGGTAGTCGATGCGGCCGAATTCTTCTCGCACTTGCTTGACCATGGATTCGACCGCGACGAAGTCCGAAACGTCCACCTGGTAGGCCGCAGCCTTTTGGCCGAGCGCGGACAACTCGGCAACCAGGGAGCCTGCCTGCTGAACGCTGTGAGCATAAACAAGAACTACTCCACAGCCCCGGCGCGCCAGCTCAAGGCTTATGGCTCGTCCTATTCCGCGCGAGCCCCCTGTTACAATGGCAATTCGATTTTCAAACGACATCGGTTCATCCGCTCAAAGAGGCAATGTTCCGGATGCGGCGGCACACAGCGTCGCCCACCTCGCCGGTTCCAAGGCTTCCGCCCAGGTCGCGCGTACACTCGCCCGCTGTTACCGATGCTTGGACAGCCGATTCGATCCACGCCGCTTCGGCGCTCCACCTCAGATGCTCCAACATCATCTGAGCGGAAAGAATGGCCCCGATCGGGTTGGCCACGTTCTTGCCGGCAAGCCTGGGAGCCGAACCATGCACCGGCTCGAACATGCAAACGCCTGCCGGATTGACATTGCCGGAAGCGGCCACACCTAACCCTCCCTGAAGCTGTGCCGCAAGGTCGGTAATGATATCGCCAAACATGTTGTTTGTAACAATGACTTGAAATCTCGATGGCTCTCTGACCATCTCCATCGCCAGCGCATCGATATACAGATGCTCCGCCTCAATTTGAGGATACCGCTTCGCGACCTCGGCAAATGTGCGGTGCCAGAGATCCCCGCCGTAGCGCAACGCATTGCTCTTGTCGGACATCGTCAGCTTAGTCAACCCGCGCTGTCCGGCAAAGGAGAAGGCAAATTCAAGGATTCGTTCCACTCCCTTCCGGGTAGTTATACTCTCCTGAACCGCAACTTCATCGGGCGTGCCTTTCTTGAAGAAACCGCCGATGCCGACATAAAGATCCTCTGTGTTCTCGCGAAACACTGTGAAGTTAATGTCGTCCTCGGCGGCATTCTTGAGCGGCGTCAGGCGCCGGTCGAGGAGTTTGACAGGGCGGATGTTGGCATACAAATCCAAGCCGAAGCGAATTCCGAAAAGAATATCGGCGGCGTGTTTCATATCCGGGACGCGCGGGTCGCCGAGCGCCCCCAGCAGAATCGCATCGAACTCCGCCCGAAAGCGATCCAGCGTATCGTGCGGGAGTGAAACGCCTTCTCTCAGAAACTTTTCCGCGCCAAAGTCAAACTCGACGATTGTCAGGGGCTTCCCGGCACAGGATGCGACCGTTTGCAAGACCTTGACCGCTTCGCGGGTAACATCGACTCCAATCCCATCACCCGGGATGACCGCAATGCGAAGCATAGATGCAGAGTCTTTGAGTCTTCGTGGTTCGTGGGGCGAACAAAGCCAACCCCAAGACACGAATACTCGAAGAAACGCTAAGGGATCCTTAGCCGGACAAGCGCCTCATCAGCTCGATGAACTTGCCACCGGTCGTCTTGCTTTCAAGAGCTTTCATGCAGAACGCCAGAGCGGCAGGCAGGTCGGGATACTCTCGTTCGTACTCTTTGACAGTCTTTTGCAGCGCTCGGAGGATAGCCGCCGAATCTTTTTCCCGCTTCACTACAGCCCGGAGTTCGGCCACATGCTGCTGGAACTTCTTGTCCTTCCGTTCCTGGCCGAAGAAATCGCGAAACACCGCCACCGCCTCGAACATATTCCCAATGGGAGCGGATCGAGCATTCCTTCCAGTTTCCACCCCTGTCGCGACCGGCTTTTGGGCCGGCTCCGGCTGAGGGAGAGGCGGCGGTGTGACAGAGGGTTTATCCGGCACAATGCCCGGAGCTGGTTGTGGTGGAGATTGACGGCTGGCGGCGGCCGAGGTTGGCGGCGCCTCTGCCCGGGCCCCTTGGCTCGGGTCGAGATCGCCATCGAAGACGACCTCGAGCTTGCCATCCTGGATCCCCAGGACAATTCCGTGGATCTTGACTCGGCCCGGCAGGACGCCGGACTTTCGCAGCGATTCGACGGTCTGGAGGACATTCGCTTTGATATCGTGGAAAGCGCCGAACCATCCGCGGAGATCTTCATTGCCGAAAGCGGAACGAGGAACCCCGGCTCGCCGGAAGCTCTCGATTACCTCGGGCACAGAGAAATGTGCCAGGGCGCAATCGGTGTGCCCCACTACAAAAACTTCCTGGACTCCCTTCAAGTACACTCCTGCTGCGATCGATCTCAGGGTGTCCTGAGAGCTCTGGTTGCCGGCAGAGCGCACCACCAGCGCGCGGTTCCTGGGCAAGCCGAGTGCCGGTTCCAGGAACCCGGTCAGGCGGGGATCCATACAAGCCAGAACAATAAAGGGTTCACCATCGGGATCCAGGAAACGAGGCGCTCCGGCAACGAAGCTCGAATTCGCGTGGAGAAGCTCCTGCAAGAGCGTTCCGGTTGTCATGGCACGTTGTGGCTCAGGCTATCTCTTCGCGTCTCGCTGGCGGCCCTGCTGCGATGCGTTAACCGCCACGACACAAAGACACGACGCTAAGGCTCGCTCACCCATGCTTCACATCCTGGAGCGAGAGCCGGTGAGTAGTTTCACTCACGCCCCGCGCGGGCACGGGGACCGTCGGCAGAATGTAAACTCGTCTTTGCGCGAACGCTAAGGGTTCGCGCAGAAATAAGTTCGCATTCTGCTGCAGGCCCCCAGGCCTGCTGGCGAGGCGCGAGCGACGATGCGTACCCGGTGCGGTACGTGAGGAGCGAGCAACAAAGCCAGCGGGCCTGCGGGCCGCAGCCCGAAGGGGCGCGATCCTCAGCATGCTTGGCAAACAGAAACCAGTTCATGATTGACCACCGACCCTTCGCGCCAGAATGTGAAGTTATTTCTGCGCGAGCCCTAAGAACCGACTCGATCAGAAACCGGCCCATTGAATCGATTGATAAAGAGGGCCACTACGGTTCCGGCGCCGGCCCCCGCTGAGTCTGCCAGAACGTCCAGCACCGACGCGACTCGGCTCGGGACAAACATCTGATGGAACTCGTCAGAAATCCCGAAAAGGATCGTGAGAACTGCCGGCAACCAGTAGCTGCCTCGGCCCTGAACCGGTCGAAACCCCTCATGGATTGCCCAGAACATGGCAAGGTAGAACAGACAGTACTCTGAAAAATGCAAATAGTAATCAGGAATGTTTTCCAGCTCGGTTGAAGACACCGGGCCCGAGCTCAAGAAGAAAATCAGGCCGGCATAGAGCACCACCGGAAGCCGGAAGAGAATGAACCGACTAGTTAAACTCATAAGGTCAATTTCGCTATGGGATTTCGTAAGAAAAAACCATTCAGAATGGAAAAGGGTACATCAACCAGCCGGCAACGACCGATATCAGAACGTAGGCTCCGAATAGAAAGAAGAAGTACCTGATCCGCTCCCGGGCGCCATACTTCGTCAAGAAGGTAAAAACGAGCGCCACCAAGGCGCTGAAGAGTACCATCAGACCGAAATGGCCGGTCATTGCTTTCTCCCCATCGCAATGTCGAAAGCGTCAACCACAACCAGCATGTTCAGGAGACCGGCGACATAGACAAAGACGTTGCCGAAGTCGTAGGTATAGGCACTGGGTTCACCGACACCAAGGCCTCGAAGCCAGCAAAGCCAGTAGAGAATGCCCGTGCCCGCCTCGGCGAGAAATTTCAGGCTGGAAAAGAGATCTGCAAACTCTGGGTTAAACAATCTCCCTTGCAGCCGGAGGCCGATCGCGAACATGAGGCTGATACCGACAAGAAAAACGATAGCTCGATCCCATTTCTGCAAGAAAGCGTGCCCGAGGCCTGGGATCAGAGCCGCTGCCACGCATGCCGTGGCCGTTTTTAGAACACCGGACTCGGTTTGAATCTGCGGTACTTCCTGGGGTAGTTGCTCGGTTTCCATACGGGTCAGAATGTTACGGAAAGGGAAATGGGCAGTCAAGGTGAAAGCCCTTTGCTGGCAGGTAATTCGCCTTGACACCTCCGGAACCGCTAACTAACATGAACTCCAGTAGATTAAGAAGCTGAAAGGAGACTCGATGGCAACCAAAGGAGGCGATAGGATCTGGCACAATGGGGAATTGATCCCCTGGGAAGAGGCGAAAATCCACGTCCTTTCGCATGTCATTCACTACGGCAGCTCGCTCTTCGAAGGAATCCGGTGCTACAAGACCGAGCGCGGAGCCGAGGTCTTTCGTCTCGAAAGCCATATCGATCGGCTCCTGAATTCATGCAAGGTTTATCGAACGGAAGTCCCCTTTTCCAAAGACGAGCTGATGGAGGCCTGCCTCGAAACCATCCGAGTCAATTCAATGGAGAAGTGTTACATCCGGCCCATCATATTTCGCGGGTATGGCGATTTCGGGGTAAACCCGTTTCCCTGCCCGGTCGAAGTGTACATCGCGGTGTGGGAGTGGGGCCGCTATCTGGGACCTGAGGCAGTGGAAAAAGGCGTCGATGTCTGCGTCTCTACCTGGACACGAATGGCTCCCAATACCTTCCCTGCTATGGCCAAGGCTGGTGCTAACTACATGAATTCGCAGCTGATGAAGATGGAGGCCCTGAAAAACGGCTTTGCCGAGGGAATCGCGCTCGATGTCAATGGCTTTGTCAGCGAAGGGAGCGGTGAGAATTTATTTCTTGTCTACCGCGGCGGGCTCTACACCCCTCCGCTTTCCTCCAGCATTCTTCCCGGAATCACGCGCGACAGCATCATGCGACTTGCCGGTGAGCTGGGATATACGGTACACGAGCGGGTCATACCGAGAGAAATGCTGTACCTGGCGGATGAAGCGTTCTTCGTGGGAACCGCGGTCGAGGTAACCCCGATTCGAAGCGTAGACAAGATTGAAGTGGGAACGGGTTCACGGGGCCCGGTTACCGAAAGGCTGCAGAACGAGTTTTTTGCCTACACGGAAGGACGAAGAGAGGACATTTACGGCTGGTTTGTTCCCGTCTATACCTCGGGTCGCCGAGGCACCGCTCGAAAAGAGACGGTTCGGGCCTAGCGGCGAACTACGCCGCGGGGGTTCGCAAGCGGCCGGAGGAGGACTTCAAGGTTCACGCTTCGTGATCAAGCAATCCAGGCCGCCGAAAGGCCACTCCCGAGGTTCGAAACCGACAAGCCAGCGTTTTGTCACAGAGGCGGAACTCCACAAGAGACTCCTCAATAGAGCCGGAATCTTCCTGTCCCGGCGTCCCTATAGTCGTGGCGAACTCGCCGCCGTGCTGTTGAAGGTGGCGGCTCCGGACTCGGTCGAGCCGGTTCTCAATCGCCTCGAACAGCTCAAACTTCTCAACGATCCTGAATACGCGTATAATTTTGCGTTCAACCAGCTCAAGTTTAAGGGTTGGGGCCCCGTTCGAGTGCATCAGAACCTGCTCCTGCGCAAGGTCCCTCCCGGACTCGCTGAATCGACGATGAATTCGATCAGGGCCGAGTTGAGCGATCGAGAGGTCCTGGAAGGTTACCTGGAAAAACACTGTCGGCGGAAGGGGCTGCCGGTCGACTCCAGGGGAATCGCCGGTCTGGTGTCGCACCTTAGCCGGCGGGGTTTCCTGGAGGAAACGATCCTTCAAACTCTGAGGCCGAAGGTTCCTCCGGCGGTTTGGGAGCGCTTCGAGACGGGAGAATGAGCGTGCTCACGAGCAACGCGATTCGTGCTGCTTTTCTCAAATTCTTTGAACTCCACGGTCACAAGATCGTCGCCAGCTCCTCGCTCATTCCCTTCAACGATCCGACGCTCCTGTTCACCAACGCCGGAATGAACCAGTTCAAGGATGTGTTTCTGGGCAAGGAAAAGCGTCCTTACAAACGCGCCACCACGAGCCAGAAATGCATGCGGGTCAGCGGAAAGCACAATGACTTTAAGGACGTAGGACATTCCACGAGGCATCACACGTTCTTCGAGATGCTGGGAAATTTCTCCTTCGGAGACTACTTCAAGTCCGATGCGATCGCATTCGCGTGGGACCTCGTCACGCGTGAATTCGGCCTCGATCCCAAACGACTCTGGATAACCGTATACGAGCAAGACGACGAAGCCTGGGGGATATGGAATAGAGAAATCGGGATTCCGGCGGAGAGGATCGTTCGCCTCGGCGAAAAGGACAATTTCTGGGCGATGGGCGACATCGGCCCCTGTGGTCCCTGCTCGGAGTTGCACTTCGATTTCGGCATCAGTCCGCTAGCGCATCATCCCGAGTGTGATCTGACCTGCTCCTGCGGCCGCTGGGTCGAGATCTGGAACCTGGTCTTCATGCAGTTCAACCGCGATTCGACCGGAACTATGGCTCCCCTTCCTTCTCCATCCATCGATACCGGGATGGGTTTCGAGCGCATCACAACGATCCTCCAGGGCAAGGCCAACAACTACGAGACCGACCTCTTCCGCCCGCTGCTGGATGAGATCGGCAGGATATGCAATGTCGAATACGGGACCATTTCCAAGGATGATATCTCCATGCGGATCATCGCGGACCACGCGCGTGCCGCGACCTTTGTGGTTGGAGATGGTCAATACCCCGGAAATGACAAACGTGGCTACGTTTTACGCAAGATCATGCGCCGCGCGGTTGTCCATGGGAAGAAGCTGGGGGTTGACGAACCGTTCATCTATCGCATTTCCGGGGTGGTGGTCGAGGTCATGAAGGAGGCTTATCCCGAACTGACTCAGACTCGCGACACCATTGCCCGTGTGATCAAGCAAGAGGAGGAGGCTTTTGCCGATACCCTCAGCCAGGGACTTCGCGATTTCTACGACCGGAGCCGGAGAATCAAGTCGACCGGTTCGCGCACGATTCCCGGCATCGAGGCCTTTTTCCTTTACGATACCCGCGGCCTTCCCTTCGAGATCATTGAGGACCTGGCCCAGGAAAACGACCTGGTGGTTGACGAAGCCGGGTTCAACCAGGCTCTCCAGGAACAGCGAGATCGGTCGCGGCAGGACTACGAGTCGGGGAAAATACACGAGCAGGTTGCCGAAACCGTTGACGAGGATAGAAGTTCGTTTGTCGGTTACGGCTACAGCGCGCCGGTAAAGGCTCGGGTCAGGTCGATTTACATCGGCGGCAAGCGCGCCGAACTTATTACCCCGGGACAAAGCGGCGAAATCGTCCTCGACCGCACTCCGTTTTACGCCCAGGCGGGGGGCCAGGTCGGAGATACCGGGTTGCTTTTCCAGAACGGAAATCGGGCGCATGTGATCGACACGCAATATCGCGGGTCATCAATCGCTCACATGGTTGAGATGCAGAGCGGAGTTTTCCGTGTAGGCGAGGAGCTGGAAGCCGCCATCGATCTGGAGAAAAGGCTTCTGACGATGAAGAACCACACTGGAACCCATCTTCTTCACGCCGCCCTGCAAAAAGTTCTGGGTCCCCATGTCAAGCAAGCCGGGTCTCTTGTGGAACCCGAACGATTGCGGTTCGATTTCACGCACTATGCCCCGATGACTCCGGCCGAGATCCGCAAGGTCGAGGACGAGGTCAACCAGCAAATCTGGCGCAATGTCGAGGTCGAGACCCACGTCATGGATCTGGAAAACGCGATGAAGTCGGGGGCAGTCGCGCTGTTTGGAGAGAAGTACCAGGAACAGGTAAGAGTGGTCGAGGTCCCTGGGTTCAGCAAGGAGCTTTGCGGGGGAACTCACGTCCCCGCCACGGGAACTATTGGCGTTTTGAAGATAACCTCCGAAAGCAGCGTCGCTTCCGGGGTACGCCGGCTCGAGGCCGTCACGGGTCCAGGGGCTTTCGAACGGTTCCGTTCCGCCGAGGACTTGCTCGAGGTCGTTCAGGACCAGTACAAGGTGAGCCGAAGTGAGATACCTTCGATGGTCGAGAAACTTCAACTTCAGGTAAAGGACCTCCAGCGTCAGATGGCGGAAATCAAGGTTCGCGGCGCCATGGCCGGAGTCGACGGCATTCTGACAAGAACACGGGAGGTCTCGGGGGTGAAGGTGCTCGCGCACCAGCTGGCCGAGATCGATCGCGCGAGTATGCGAGCCCTGGCCGACGAACTGAAACAAAGACTTGGGTCTGGCGTGGTGATCCTGGGATCTCCTCAGAACGGCAAGGTGGCCCTGGTGGTCATGGTTACTGCCGACATCGCTTCGCGGGTGCCGGCAGGAAAAGTCATCAAGGAAATAGCTTCGATAGTCGGCGGCTCGGGCGGAGGGAAACCGGAACTAGCCGAAGCGGGAGGTAAGGACGCTTCTAAACTTACCGACGCCCTGCAGAGAAGCTATTCCATTGTCGAAGTCCTGCTGGGGACCGAAAAAATTTAGACTTTTTACGGCCCTGCCTGCATCTTGTGAGGTGTAATGAAAGGATTACGGCACGCAGCGATCGGCACTATCGGCTTGGCCTTTTGTCTCGCGCTTCCCTGCTCCTACGGCCAGGCAGTCTATTCCTATGTGGACGACGATGGTGTCCATAACTTCACCAATATCCCGCCTAAGGGAGCCGTTCGCGACCTTAAAACCAACAATCCTGTAGCGTTCCGGGGGCCCGCCGACGCGGCCGGCAGAGATGCTCGATACGACTCCATCATCGAGAAATATGCCGGGCAGTTTCGCCTCGATCCCTCCCTCGTCCGGTCCATGATCAAGACTGAATCAGACTTCGACGAGCAGGCCGTATCACCCAAGGGAGCCCGAGGCCTGATGCAGCTCATGCCGGCGACCGCGCGCCGAGTGGGAGTACAAAACAGCTTCGACCCCGACCAGAACATTCGCGGCGGCATGCAACACATGAGGGTTCTGCTCGACAGGTTCGATAATAACCTCGAGTTGAGCCTCGCGGCTTACAATGCGGGGGAGAACCTGGTTCAACGCATCGGCCGCATACCGCACATTCGTGAGACTCATGATTACGTACGAAAGATCACGAAGAAGTACGGCAAGAACCGGATGAACTGGGTGGACGCAGTCTCTCCGCGCGCTCCGTCGACGTTCAGATTTGTCGATCAAAGTGGAACTCTCCATCTGACCAACGTCCCCCCGACGAAACGTCGCGATGATTTCAGATTGGCTGTTGAAGGGCAGTCTCCTTAGATCCGACAGCTGGCGCCGGAAATCCGTTCTCCTTGACTGCGCGCCTCGCGACAGGCGTGTCTAAGGCAGGATGCGCAGACGCCAGGGAGCACGAAAAGAGTCTCTCTTGCAAGTCCCTTAATTATCAATAAGTTCGCTTGACTTTTGCTTGACACCGTCAGATACCGGGTCTAATATGTGGGTCATGATCGCCATCCCTCCCGGTTCCCGCCGATCGAAGTGTCTAGCCGGAGGTTTGCTGGCTGCTTGGCTGTTTACGTGGACGCTGCCGGCTAAAGAGTGGGATCGAAAGGGAGCCGAGTCCGCTCTGGATGAGGCCCGGCGGATGTACTCCGCCCTCAAAGAAGATCCAACCTCCAGCGCTTCTCCGGAAGAATACCTCCAGTGCATCAACCTGTATCAGCAGGTCTACTGGTTGGACCCGCACTTCGGCGGGAGCGATGATGCGGTGTTTGAATCTGCCAGGCTTTACCAGGAAATGAGTGAGAACTTCGAAAATCCCGAATATACAAAAAGGGCCCTCAAGCTCTTCCGTTTTCTGGTCTCGGACTACGGGACCAGCCGGCACCGCCCAGAGGCCGAGCAAAGCATCACCAGGTTGACGCAAACTTCGAATTCAAATCGCCGCAATCGTGCTGCAGAAACTCAACCGGCGGCTCAGACTGATGTCGGATCCCGGACCGGCGTCGAGCAGCGTGACCCAGGCTCTGACGTGATCGCTATCGTGCGCAGTATTCGCCATTGGTCTACCAGCGAATATACCCGTATCACCATCGACCTGGATGTCGAAACTCGTTACCAGCGCTTTATGCTGACCAATCCGGCGCGCCTGTACTTCGATATTCATGGTTCCAGATTGAGTCCTGGACTGGGGAGCAAGCCTTATCTCGTAAACGACGAGCACGTGAAACAGATCCGCATAAGTCAAAACCGTGCCGCCGTAGTCCGTGTGGTGCTCGACCTGACGAATATGAAAGACTGTTCGGTTTCCGAGCTTCACGACCCGTTCAGGATCATTATCGACATTCGCGGGCAGCAAAGCGACGATCGCGCATCCAATGAGAGCCAGCCGGGAGAAAGTCAAGGACCCGTCGAAGGCGCAGAAACACTCCTTCCAGCATCGGCGCGTTCGGCAAGCCAGGAGGCGCCGGAACGCAACCCGACAGCGGTCCTCAAGCGATGCCGGCCGTGGTTCGGCAGATCCCAGTCGCGGAACCCAAGGGTGCCGATTCACAGATTCGGCTTGTCAGAGAGAGATTGAGTCTTGACGCGCGTGACGAAATCGACCAAGCCGGAATGGCAGGGTCCATGGCCTCCAAGTCTCAGCCCCCGGGGACCCATTCGGTTTCACCCCAGGGTGATTCGGTCCCGAGCGCTGCTCCTCCGGAATCGACCGCGTCGACCATGCGCAAGGTTTCTTCCCCCGTCAAACAAAAAGGGGCAACCGTCAAGAGTCCGGCAGTTGCCCCGGACCCTGGACCAAAGGCGAAGGCGGCGGAACTGACCAGCAAGGGCGACCGGACGCTGACGAGAGTCCTTGGGCTGAAGATCGGCCGGATCGTGCTCGACCCCGGACATGGGGGGCATGATACGGGTACCATCGGCCGGAATGGTCTGAAAGAAAAGGATCTGGTCCTTGAAGTCGCACGCCAGTTGCAGACGCTTCTCGAGGAGAGACTGAACGCGGAGGTCGTCCTGACCCGGACCGATGATACATTTGTTTCTCTCGAGGAGCGTACTGCTCTGGCGAACCAGCATCAAGCCGATGTGTTCGTTTCGATCCACGCCAATTCCAGCAGGATCCGGTCTGTCAGCGGCGTCGAAACCTATTACCTGAATTTTGCTACCACGCTCGACGCTCAGGAAGTGGCCGCGCGCGAAAACGTTTCGACGGCCCGAAACATCCGAGAACTGCCGGACCTGGTCAAGTCGATCACCAAGGCTGACAAGTCAGCGGAATCAAGAGAGCTCGCAAACATCCTTCAGAAAAAACTCTATCGCAGCGCCCAACGCCTGTTCCCCGCAACCAGAAACCGTGGAGTACGAACCGCTCCTTTCGTGGTTCTCATCGGGGCCGATATGCCGTCCGTGCTGGCCGAGGTCGGTTTCGTGAGTAACCCCCGCGACGAAAAACTTCTCAAGCGAGTGGACAACCGAAAGCGGCTGGCCGAAGCTCTGTATGCCGGGATCGAGGGGTACATGAAATCCCTGGGCAGCATGGTAGTCCAGGCGTCTAACCGGGCCAAGGGTTCCGCCCCCTGATCTCCCTTCGAACAACAACACAACTGAAAATGCTTGAAAGGCGGGGAACCTCGCACAACGGTCTGATGCGTCGATATCTGTTAGCGATCTGTCTTTTTGCTGGGAGTTCGGGAAGCACTCTGTCACTGCCAGCTCAAACCCAACTGGTCACTGGCAACTATTTTCCCGCTGATCTCGAGTTTGTTGAGCTTAAATCCGTTGAGTCGCAACGAGAGCTGGGTGAGCCCGCCTCGCTGGCTGAGCTTCCAGAGGGAGCTCTGTTTACCGAGGCCGGTTTCCGTCATTACGCTCGCCGAACCTACCGTTTGAATCCCTCGGGTTTACTGACCCTTGAGACGGTTACGCTCAATGACAGCAAGGCAGCGTACTCGCTTCTGAGTCTGTTGCGGAATGGCGTGGTAACAAAAGGACCGCCAGGCGACTTCGCCGAAGGCTCGGATCAGAACCTGATGTTCTGTCAATCCAACGTTCTGGTACGTATCAGGTCCGAAGCTCCCGGGGATCTCGCAAGACGAGTAGCACGGTCGGTCGGCAATCGAATAGCGCGGCGCGAGCACGAGCCTTCGCTCATCGCTAATCTTCCCAAGCTGGGGCTCGATCCTGTTTCCTTGCGCTACTGCCTTGGCCCCTTAGCGTTTGCGCGATACGCGCAACCTGTGGCGGGAAAGAGTATCGAGTTTCGCGATGAACTCGAGATTGCGCAGGCTGGCTACAGCCTCGAGAACCAGACCGGTATTCTCTCGCTTGTCGGATTCCCCACGGTTCAGTTGGCCGACGAGTACTTCGAAAGCCTCTTCGGACTGATGGGTAGTAATTCGCAAGCCCAACTCTATTTCAAGAAATCGGGTCCGATGCTCGCAATTCTGGAGGGAAACTTCGCTCCACGAACCGCCGACAGGCTCCTGGGCTCGATCGAATTTAGCTACTCGGTAAAATGGATCTACGATGCAAGGAACCGCGCTTCAGACGGAATGTGGGGTGTATCCACCGGTCTTATGGGCACGGTAGTCAGGTCCCTGGCTTTTACCGGATTGCTGGCTGGGCTTTCACTGTTGGCCGGGGGATTGTTCGCAACGTTTAGAATTCTACTGCGCGGCTACGCGCCCAATAATCTCCTCGACCGGCGGAGTCGAACGGAATTGATCCGCCTCAGATTCGACGAATAGCGGAAAGCTTCGCGTTTCTTTGTGTCTTCGAGCTCTTGATGGTTAGTTGGCGGCCTTCTCTCCGAAGAGCGAGTTTACAAAGGCAGTGGGCGAGAACTCCATCAAGTCCTCGAGCGACTCGCCGACCCCAATGAAACGGACCGGAATCTTCAGCTCCTTTGCGATGCTGAACAACACTCCCCCCTTTGCGGTCCCGTCGAGCTTCGTCACCACCAGGCCGGTCACGCCGGTCGACTTCAGAAACTCGCGCGCCTGGGCCAATCCGTTCTGCCCCGTAGTGGCATCGAGAACCAGTAGC
This sequence comes from uncultured Acidobacteriota bacterium, assembly GCA_963827655.1. GTDB lineage: Bacteria > Acidobacteriota > UBA6911 > UBA6911 > UBA6911 > CAWHCF01. The sequence goes on along the minus strand of CAWHCF010000029.1, from coordinate 125,844 downwards.
ACCTCGTGGGGCGCGCCGGGTATTTGACGGCCCGCGACACGCCGCATCTTATCCAGTTCCTGCATGAGATTGCTCCGGGTGTGCAACCTCCCTGCCGTATCGACAATGACGACGTCACTCTTACGCGACGACGCAGCCGACAGGGCATCGTGGAGAACAGCCGAGGGATCCGAGCCAGCCCGATTCTTGATTAGCTCTGCGCCCGATCGCTCCGCCCAGACCGTAAGTTGCTCGATCGCGGCAGGTCGAAAAGTATCCGCCGCGCAAATGAGCACTTTATTCCCTTCCCCGGCCAGCCGGGCTGCCAGCTTACCTACTGTGGTCGTTTTGCCGGTGCCATTCACTCCGACCACCATCCAGACCTCGGTGTCGATTTTTGCGTCAATGGCGGGAGTATTCCGGTTTTCCAGAATAGTCAGCAGCTGTTTTCGTATTGCAGCCCGGACGTCCTCCGCCGTCTTGACCAGCTGTTTGTCACGTTGCCTTCGGATCTCGTCGAGGACTTCTGTGGTGGCTTTGATTCCCAGATCCGCGCCCAGCAGGATTCCTTCAAGCTCGTCGAGAAGGTTGTCGTCGATAACGGTGCGTCCGGAGAGCGCGTTTTCGATACGGGCCACCAGGTTATTCTTGGTGGCGCCGATCGCCTGTTTCATCCGTTCGAAGAACCTGGGCTTGGTTTCCTCGCGGGGCTCTAAGAATTTACGTAAAAACATAATCCGCCTCTGTTGGGCCCTTCTGGTCCGGATGGTGCCCCTTGTCTTTGCATGCATCAACCCTACCAAGAAAACGGCTAGCGAGAGCGCCGCACACTGACATCGGCAGCCAGTACTGTTTCCTCGGTTCCGTCTGAGGCGCGAACTCTAAGCGCTCCCATGTCGGAAAGACCACAGGTTACGACAAGCCTGCGCTGGTCACCGTCATGGAGCCAGACAGGCACACCATCCCACATACTCGAGTGAGCCTTCCACTGATCCAGAATCCTCTGGTATTGCCCTCGCTTGAAGAGTTCATAGCCGATCTGGAAATGGTAAAGATACCGAACCAGAAGACGTCGTCTAGCGATGGAAACTCCCGCTTCTGCGCTCACCGAAGTTGCCGTTTCTTTCAGCTCGTCGGAAAGGGATTCAGACTTGACGTTTATGCCGACACCCAGCACGGCGGCGGCAGCGTGTTGCTCCTGTTGAACCGTTTCGAGAAGAATGCCGGCGGTTTTCTTCTCCGAGAGGAGGACATCGTTGGGCCACTTGAGGTCGACAGCCAGTGGCTGCGGAATCCACCGCTCGGCCGAGAGTTCATTTAAAACCTGAGCGAGCGAAACCGATGCCACGTGTGTGAGGAGCGGCCAGCGGTTGAGAGAATTCGCCGGCCTGAGCAGAAGCGAGAAATAAAGCCCCGTCCCTGCAGGAGAACTCCAGTGGCGGCCCTTTCTACCTCGACCCGACGTCTGGCTTTCGGAGTAGACCAGCAATCCCTCCGGAGCGCCCTGCCGGGCCTTCAGAGACGCCTCCTCGTTGGTAGATCCAATCTCAAAGAATCCCAGAACGCGCAACCGGTCCCACGAAATCGCCGGTGTTTCGCTTTCAATCCAGGCCGGAACCAGGACATCATGGTCGAAAACCAGACGGGCCCAACCATTCTTCGTTTCGAGGGGCAGGTTCCAGGTCCGGCACAACTCCAGGTCGTCGTCGGATCCCGAAATCGACAAGCCTTTGTCTCCCGCGGAAGCAATCTGGTTGAGGACGTCTGGAACCGGAATGGAAGACATTCTATTGTGACGGGAGGCGCGCCAGATTGGACTCCAGCTTCGCGTATATTGCCACCAACTCGGCGTGACGATCCCGAATCCCGCTAATGACGGCTTCCGGAGCTTTCGTCAGAAATTCGCGGTTGTTCATCTTTTGATCGATCTTTTCAATTTCACTCCTGGTGCGGGTCAGTTCCTTCTGCATTCGGTGCCGTTCGGCGTCAAGATCGATCGCGCCCGTGACATTTATCCCGAACTCTCCGGCCTTGCTCACGCCCTTCAGCAGGTTGGGCGGAAACGAGGATACGAATTCCAACTTGTCAAGGCTTGCGAGACGGCGGAATTTTGCGATATTTCGCTCGATCAGTTCTCGAGCGCCATTGTCCGCCGCGATGAGAAATGCGTCGAGCTCCTTCCGATCCTCTATACCCATCTCGGCCCGAGCCGACCTGATGGAGCTCACGAGATCCATAAGAGTCTCCATCTCGAGTTGCGCCTGCGGATCATCGCGCGCCTCTCGATACTCGGGAAAATCCTGGATCATGATTGAGTCGCCTTGATGGGGAATTCTCTGCCAGATCTCCTCGGTTATGAAAGGCATGAATGGGTGAAGAAGCCGCAGTGAGTAATCCATAACGTGGACAAGAACTCTGATGCGCGACTCTCGCTCCGTCGAATTCGCGGCGTCGCCGGTTAAAGCCGGCTTCACGAGCTCGATGTACCAGTCACAGAACTCGTGCCATATGAACCGGTAGATCAGGTTCGAGGCGTCATGAAAACGGAATTTGTCCAAGGCCTCGGAAAGTTCGGCGGCCACGCGGTTCAACCTGTGCAAGATCCAACGATCTTCGAGCGGGAGCCTCTCTCCAGACGGGACTTGTGAAGCCCTCATGTCCCTTTGCGGCTCACCCATCCTCATCTTTCCGCTTCGTCAGCAGCGCGTCGATGAATTCGGCGGGCACAGCCTGGGCGTTATCGTTCAGGTTCATCAAGACAAAATTGCTCGCCTGCCAGACCTTGTTGGCGAATTCTCGGTATCCTTTCATCCTGTCTTCTGAAAACGGTATGTCCGTGCCGGGCACTGCCATCGAGGACAATGTGAATCGCACCGCGTCGGCGCCGTATTGCTCGACCAGACGCAGCGGCTCGATCACATTCCCTCGAGTCTTGCTCATTTTCTTCCGGCTGGCGTCGCGCACGATTCCATTGATATGAACCTGACGGAACGGCACCTCGCCCATGAACTTCAGACCCATCATGATCATCCGGGCAACCCAGAAGAAAATAATATCCGGCCCGGTGATCAGGACATCGGTGGGATAGAACACTCTCAGATCTTCCGTCCGCTCCGGCCACCCCAGAGTCGAAAAAGGCCATAGCGCAGAACTGAACCAGGTGTCGAGGATATCGGTCTCCTCGCGCAAGGGACCCTGGCATTTCGGGCACAACGATGGAGTCGTCCGGCTCACAATGACCTCGCCGCACGCGTCGCAGTACCAGGCTGGAATCCGGTGCCCCCACCAGAGCTGGCGGGATATACACCAGTCGTGAATGTTGTACATCCAATCAAAGTACCGTTTCTTGAAACTGTCGGGGATGAACTCGACCCTTCCGGTCTCAACCGCATCAATTGCGGGCTTTGCGAGCGAGTCCACGCGAAGGTACCACTGGAGAGAAATCTTCGGTTCTACGATGGTCGAACAGCGGTCACAGTGACCGACGTTGTGCTGGTAGTCTTCGACCTTCAGCAGGTAGCCCTCTTCCCCGAGCCGCTCCACCAGCCGCTTACGACATTCGAAGCGATCCATTCCGGCATAGGGGCCCGCCTCGGCCGTCATTTTTCCCGCGTCGTCGATCACGGTTATTCGAGGGAGATTGTGCCGGAGCCCCACTTCATAGTCGTGCGGGTCGTGCGCAGGAGTTACCTTGACGGCTCCGGTTCCGAAGGTACGGTCGACAAAATGATCGCCAATAACCGGCAACTCTCGATTCACAACCGGGAGTGTGACTTTCTTGCCGACGATCGCCTGGTACCTCTCGTCCTCGGGATGAACTGCGACGGCCGTATCGCCCAGCATCGTCTCGGGCCGGGTGGTTGCAACCGTTACGAACCCGGTTCCATCAACCAGAGGGTATTTCACATGCCACAGTTTCCCCTGCACGGCTTCGTACGCAACCTCGAGATCGGAAATGGCTGTCTTGCATCGCGGGCACCAGTTGACGGTGTATTCGCCGCGGTAAATCAACCCTTCTTCATAGAGGCGAACGAAGACCTCTCGAACGGCGTGAGACAAGCCTTCGTCCATGGTGAAGCGTTCTCGGGTCCAGTCGCAAGACACCCCCATGCGTCGCATCTGGTTGAGAATCGTGCCCCCGCTGGTTTCTTTCCATCTCCAAGCCATCTCGAGAAAGCGCTCGCGTCCGAGATCAAATCGCGTCCGTTTTTCTTGTGCCAGCTGTTTGTCGAGGACATAGTGCACTGCGATGCTCGCGTGATCGGTCCCGGGAAGCCAGAGGGTGTTGTAACCGCTCATCCTTTTCCACCGGACGAGAATGTCATGGAGGGTGTGCTGGAGGGCGTGACCCATATGCAGCGAACCCGTCACGTTGGGGGGAGGAATTACGATCGAAAACCTTGGTTTCCCGGACTTCGCATCCGCCGTGAAGTAGCCCTGTCTCTCCCAGAAGGGATACCACTTCTGCTCCACAGGAGCGGGATCGTAAGATGAACCAGGCTTCTTTCCAGCCATCATTACCCTCAGGTTGCGGGCATAGGCCGGCCGAGAGCCCCAGGCAAGGGGTTTCCGGCCATGAGGACGCTGCATTCTATTAAAAAACGGAGGTGCCGTCTAGAACGGCCGAACTGCCTGCACCGCGGCGGCCGGGAACAGTGTGGATCTTTAGGGGTATTCGGATACTTAGGCTAAAACCAAACCACTAAGACTCAAAGACACGAAGAAACACCAAGAGTCTTTCCGAAACCTCAGGACGGTTTTTTCTCGTTCGGCTTTCCGCCGCTGCTTTTCTTGGGTTTCTTCTTGTCATTCTTGTTGTCATTCTTGTCGGTGCTCTTTTCGGTCTCCTTGGGATTCGACCCCAGAACAGCCTTGGCCTCGCTTGAGCCCGTACTCGACTTCGTTATGGTAGCTTGAATCGGGAAGTCGTCTCCTGCCTTCTCGCCGTCGGCAACCGTCGCGGTCTCAGCGGTGCTGGCCTCAGCGCGACTAGACTCCACGGCCCTTTTTGCAGTTTCGTAAGGGTCGGGCGGACCCACGAAACCCAAGGCCTTGCCGAAATCCTTGATCGGACGGAGCGGAGAAAAACCCTCGACAGGCTTCAGTCGCGACTCGTTCAGAGCGGCCACCTGAGTGTCGACCTCCGGTAACGGTTTCCCCATCTCCTCGAGCCGGGCTTTTGCCTGATCAAATCTCGGGCTAAACGGAAATCCCGTCGCAATACGCGTGTAATAGATCGACGCCTCGTCGGAGTTCTCCGATTTCTCCAGAGACTGAGCCAGCAAGAAGAGGTTTTCGTCCATGCCCGAGAACTCGGCGTACCTCTCGACGTTTTCCTTGAACCGTGAGGTCGCAGCCCGGTGTCGGCCCCGGTCCAGGTAGAACTTTCCCACGCCAAAATTAGACTGCGCCAGAGTCTCCTGCACCTGCTTCAACTGCTCCTTGGCGATCGGGATATACTCACTGTCCGGGAACAGCTCGATCATCTTCCTCAGTGAATCCTGCGCCTTATAAGCGTAGCTCTGGTCTCGGTCGGGAGCCCGCATCATCTTCATGTTGAGCGACGCTATCTTCATCTGCGCGTCGGCTGCTTTGGGATTCGTCGGGAAGAAGACGATGAAGTTCTTGTACTGATCCTCGGCCTGAAGGAGATTCTCGGTGCCGCCTTCATCATAAAACGAATCTCCGATCGCCAGGACGGACTCGGACGCGAGTTCGCTGTCAGGATAGGTATTGATCAGAGTCTGGAACGAGAGCCTCGCTTTTATGAACTGGCTCTTCTCCAGGTACTCCTGCCCCGTTTCGAAAAGGGTCTTGTCCGGCGGCACGACGCTCTTTTGAAGCTTCGCGCCTTTCTGACCACATCCCCAGAGGGTCAGCAAAAACAAAAGAAAAGGTAAAGTGCGTAATCTTAGCCGCATCATCAGTTCCTCCGACGCTGCCGGAATCTTCACTGCGCAATCTAGGTCGTCTCCAGGACCCGGCTGTAACTGTCGGCGATGGATCTCATCTCTCGGACAGCTTCGGTCGCGCCCGTTGCGGATTGGAAAATGGCCGACCCCGCCACCACGATGTCGGCCCCCGCATCGATTAGTTTGCGGAGGTTTCCAGTCCCAATACCGCCATCGACCTCGATCTGCGCCCTGTAGCCATAAGACGTAATAAGCTCCTTGAGTTTTCGAATTTTGTCCAGACTGGAAGGAATAAAATGCTGCCCCCCGAAGCCCGGATTCACGCTCATCACCAGGACAAACTCTACGTCAGGAAGAATCTCCTCTAAAGTTCCAATCGGAGTCGCCGGGTTTATCGCCACGCCGGCCCGGATTCCCTGATCCTGGATGTGGCGAATGGTCCGGTTCAGGTGAGCATCGGCCTCAACGTGAACCGAAATCCAGTTAACTCCAGCTCGAACGAGATCGTCAACGTACCGCGCGGGCTCCTCGATCATGAGATGGGCATCGAGCGGAAGCTCGGTGACCTTGCGGATCGAGGCTATAACGGGAGGGCCCAGCGTAATGTTCGGGACGAAATGGCCGTCCATAACGTCGACGTGAATTACATCGGCTCCCCCGTCCTCTGCCTTCTTTATCTCGCTGGCGAGATGGGCAAAGTCGGCGGAAAGGATTGAGGGCGCGATGTTTATCATTCGTCCCAATTGAAGTTTCCTATCATTTCAACGCGTGAAGGTTAGCATAGCGTCCTCGAGCAATTCAAGGCAGAATTCCCTATTCACATCATGTCTTTACCAGCCTTTGCGTCTCACCCTGACTATGAACCCGCTCGCGCCAGAAGGGCGGCAAAAAAACCATCCCACGGCCTTTCACCGGGAAACGTCCGCAGCATATCGTCCGAGCCCAGCCAGGATTCGATTCCGGGAGGACTGGATGGCCTCCGAAGCCGGAATTCCGGGTGGGTTCTGAGGAAGGCATGGACTACCTGCTCGTTTTCCTCCGGCTCGGTGGAGCAGGTCGAATAGATCAAGAGTCCTCCGCTGCGCACGGCTTCTGACGCGGATGCCAGGATTTGTTCCTGGGTCGGCTGGATGGAACCCAGTTGATCCGGGTTGAAGCGCCATTTGATCTCCGGGTTTCGGCGCAGGGTTCCCAGACCCGAACAGGGAACGTCGGCCAGCACCGCGTCGAATTTTTTCCGAAACGGGGGAGCCTGTCTTGCGTCGGCCACGAGAACATCGAAACCGAGGGTTCTGTCCACCACGCCGCGCAAGCGGCGCGCCCGCGCCGGATGGATATCGGTAGCAGTCACGCTTCCTTCCCTTCCGCACATGGAAGAGAGGATGGCAGCCTTGCCTCCCGGGGCCGCGCACGCATCCCATATTTTCCATCCTGCGATCGGACCCAGAAGGTGCGGAATGAGCTGGGACGCTTCATCCTGGGCCTTGAGTAAAGTATCGGGCGAGGGACGGGGCAGGTCCGTGTCAATCAGAAGGGCGCCGGGAACAAGTTCCGAGAGGTGGCCATGGGCGATCAGGTTTTCCCTACCAATAGCCTCGCCGGCAAGGCGCAGCGCCATTCGAGGCGGACGATTGAGCGAAAGCGCATACTCGGTTGCGCGCGCCTCGCCGAATCTTGCCGTCCAGCGGTGCCACAGCCATGAGGGGAGTGAAACGCGAACCCACGGTGGGAAGTCTCGTTCGAATGCCGCTTCGGCCCACGGGCGCTTTTGGCTCAACCGGCGCAGCACGCCGTTGATGAATCCAGGCGTGCCAGACCGCAACTGACCCTTGGATATTTCGACCGCGTCGTGAACCACGGCATGGTGAGGAACACGATTCAGGTAAAGCATCTGGTAAACGCTCATGCGGAGCAGGATGCGTACTCCCGGATCCAGCTCCGGGCGAGAACTGGTCTTCATGATGACGTGATCGATCAGGCCTTGCCAGCGTAGTGTGCCGTATACGATCTCCCGGGTAAGATTGCGGTCGCGCGGGCTCATGGCCGCAATCCGCGCCGCGTTCAGGAGGTAGTCGCTGAATGCGGCGCGAGTCTCGATCTGGCAGAGAATGTCAAAGGAAGCGAGGCGGGCCGGCGCAATCACGCAATGACGCTCCTAAGATGCCCGGCACGGAGTGAAGACAGCAACTCCCCGGGACGAAGCCTTGCGCCGCTCGCGAAGTCCCGGCCGCTGATCCGATTCCGGCCCGCCAGTTGCACCTCAAGCAGTTCGAGAACGGTACCGCTTCCGCATTGGACGCGGATCCCGCTTCGGGTGACGCCGAGGAAAACCCCGGGCACAGCCTGCGCCGGCGAGGCATCGGCGCTATCGGGTAAGGCTCGAAGAATATGGAGCGACTCACCTCGAAACTCGGACCTGGCCAGAGGCCACGGATTCAATGCACGAATAAAGTTGTGCACTTTCACCGCGTCATTGTTCCAGCATACGCGAGCCATTTCGCGCGTGATCTTCGGCGCCATACTGGCCTTACTGGCATCTTGCGGAATGGGTTGAAGGCTCTGTCGAGCCAGGCCATCGAGCGTGGGAACCAGCAGTTCGGCGCCGATTCCCGACAGCACTTGTTCTAACTCCCCTCGAGTCATGGTAGGAGGAATCGGGACTTCCCTCTTAAGGAGGGTCGGTCCTGCATCCAGACGTTCTTCTATCAGCATTGTGGTGACGCCGGTCACAGGATCGCCATTCATGATCGCCCAGGCCGCCGGCGCTGCTCCCCGATAGCGCGGCAGGAGCGATCCGTGCACGTTGACCGGCGCTATTGCAGGGCTTTGAAGAAGCCAGCCGGGAAGGATCTGGCCGTAGGCCACCACCACTAGAAAGTCAGGCCTTGGCTCGATGAAGAAACGGTTCTCTTCGGCGCGGATTTTCGCGGGTTGATAGACCGGTATGCCACGATCCTGGGCGAAAACCTTAACCGGCGGCGGCTGTGACCGATGGCCCCGTCCCGCGGGCCGGTCCGGTTGAGTGATAACAGCGGAGACCTCGTAAGAGCTCTGAATGAGCGCGCGCAGTGAGGGGATGGCAAACTCCGGCGTGCCCATGAAGACCACGCGCATGGGCTTACCATTGACCGGCTCTCGCCAGTTTCTTGATCTTGTTGCGGACCAGGTTCTTTTTTACGGAATTGAGATGATCGATAAACAAGATGCCGTTCAAATGGTCGATCTCATGGCTGAAGCACCGAGCCAGTAACCCTTCAGCTTCAATCCGAATCTCATCTCCATGGATATCCTGGCCGCGAACCACAATCCGCTTGGGTCGCAGAATCGTGTCGGTGAATTCGGGAATGCTGAGACAACCTTCCTCGCTCTTTTGTTCACCATCGATCGAGATTATCTCAGGATTGCAAATCTTAATCAGCCGGCCCTTGTCCTCGCCCACCGAGAGATCCACCGTGGCCAGCCGGATATTGAGACCTACTTGAGGAGCCGCCAAACCTATACCGGGTGCGCCGTACATGGTTTCGACCATGTTCTTCACAATCTTCTCGAGCTCGCTATTGAAGACATCCACCGGCACGCTGACGCGCTTGAGTTCCGGAGCCCCGAATTTGAGGATCGGCAGAAGCATAAGTGCAAAATTCTAGTGGGGACAGATCGGCTTGTCCAGTTGATCTTGGACGCGACCTTGACCGCCGGAATCGCAGGCGGCGCAAGAGGCAGAACTGTCCGGATTCGCGTCCTGGCGGAGGCTCTTGCTTTCTTCGAGCCTGCGGGAACAAGCTCTAGTATTCATCGAGCAGCTTCTCATAATTAGCGAAGTTGGCTTCGGTCTCGCCCAGGGAGTCGCCGCCGAATTTCTCCAAAAACGCGCGCGCCACCACGATCGACATCATCGCCTCGGCGATCACGGCGGCGGCCGGGACAACACAGGTGTCGCTTCGCTCAAAGGCGGCTTCGAAAGGCTCCTTGGTCCGAAGGTCGACGGACCTCAGCGGCTTCCGCAGCGTGGGAATCGGCTTCATGTAAACCCGCGCTCGAAGATCGGCTCCATCGGTGATTCCGGCTTCAAGCCCCCCGGCGCGATTGGTGCGGCGATTAAACCTTCTCTTCTGCGCGTCGTAAAAGATTTCGTCGTGGACCTCGGAACCGAAGTTCTCTGCCCCTTTAACACCGGTTCCGATCTCAACCGCTTTCGCGGCCGGAATGCTCATAAGAGCCTGGGCCAGCTGTCCATCAAGTTTGCGGTCCCATTGAATGTGAGAACCCAGACCGACCGGCACGCGGCTCGCGACAACTTCGACGATCCCACCCAGCGTGTCCCCGGCCTCCTTGGCCCGATCGATGGCAGCCATCATGCGTTTCTCTGCCTGGATGTCCGCGCAATGCATCGGAGATTCGGGGTCGATCTTGAAGATCTGCTCGCTCTCTAACTCTTCAAACTCCGGCGCGACCCTTTCGCGTCCGACCGAGAGCACTTGACTCCCCAACTCAATCTTGAAATGACGAAGGAAGAGCCGGCAGAAAGCGCCGATCGCCACGCGCGTGGCAGTCTCGCGCGCGCTAGCCCGCTCGAGAACATCACGCACATCCCGGGTTTGATATTTCAAAGCCCCTGCGAGATCGACATGACCCGGACGCGGCCGGGTGAGCGAGCGTATGTTAGACCCTTCGGGAACCGGCTCTGGAGACATCGGAATCTGCCAGTGCTGCCAATCTCGGTTTTCGATCTTGAAGGCTATCGGACTGCCGATCGTTTTACCGTGCCGGACTCCCGCCTGAATCTCAATGTGATCTTTTTCGATGCGCATGCGCCCGCCCCGCCCGTAACCCAACTGGCGCCGGTAGAGCTGGAAATTGATAAACTCAAGATCAACCGAAAGACCCGACGGAAGACCCTCGAGCACGCCGATCAAACACTTGCCATGAGACTCGCCGGAGGTCACAAAACGAAGCATAGCTTTGGCAGACTCCTATACAAAGCCACCGCAAAGACGCAAAGGAACCCGAAGATTTATCCACAGAACCTGGAAAAAGAGACGATCTCGGTTGAATTTCAAAAACTTAGAGCTGGAGTGAGCCCCGTTGCCCTTGACTTCGCGAAGGGCAGCCCCATAAACTTCCGCAGGGTCAACTCCTCATGAGCAACTCCTTGTCGGCAGCGGTGCAGGCCCCTTTCCGATTCCTCATTCAAGCCATAGTTGAAATCCAATCCTACACTTTTCTCAGTACCCGAGCTATCGCCAATCTTTTCACCAGACCGATATACGTAAAGGAAATCTTTCTTCAGATGGACCGGGTCGGAGTGGGATCCTCGACCATTATCGTGCTTACCGGGTTTTTCACCGGAGCTGTTCTGGCAATCCAGTCCGAAAGCGCCCTGCGCCGCTACGGCGCGGTCAGCATCACCGGACAGCTCGTGGCCATCACGCTCATCCGCGAGCTCGGCCCCGTTCTGTCCGCCCTCATGGTTGCCGGGCGTATCGGGTCCGGCATAGCCTCCGAGCTGGGCTCCATGGTGGTTTCAGAACAGATCAACGCGATGCGCGCCCTCGGTACGGATCCTACTCGGAAACTGGTTACACCGAGAATGATAGCTACCGTGGTCACGCTTCCCCTCTTGACCATCATTTGCAATGCCGTGGGAATGTGTGGAGGTTGGGTTATTGCGCGCTACAAGATCCTGATCAGTTCGAGCCAGTACTGGTCGGACGCCATCAGCGCTCTGGAGTTTGCCGATGTCTTTGGAACCCTGATCAAGCCGATCGTGTTCGGTTTCATCATCTCAATGACCGGGTGCTACGTCGGTTTGAGGACTTACGGAGGAACGGCAGGAGTGGGACGTTCTACGACGCAGGCCGTTGTGACCAGCTCCATTCTTGTGATTGCGGCGGACTTTTTCCTCAACAACCTGATCATCTACCTCTCGCCGTTTCTCAACATATGATCGAGTTCAAGAATGTCACAAAGTCCTTCAACGATGACGTTGTCCTCAAAAACATCAGCTTCACCATCACCCGCGGGGAAACCAAGATCATTCTTGGCGCCAGCGGCTCGGGAAAATCGACAATTCTAAGACTCATCCTCGGTTTGATACGTCCGGATTCGGGAGAGATTCTGGTTGACGGGCAGGACATCACCAGAATGCGGGAACGCGAGCTCGTGCAGGTGCGTCACAAGATCGGAATGGTTTTTCAGGAAGGCGCGCTTTTTGATTCACTGTCGGTTCGTGAAAATGTCGGGTATCGGCTCTATGAAGAATCGACAATGAACGAGGAAGAAATTGAGTTCGCAATCCGCAGGCTGCTCGGGTTTGTTGGATTGGAAGACGCAATCGACAAGATGCCTGCGGAGCTTTCCGGGGGGATGAAGCGGCGCGTCGGCATAGCTCGAGCGCTGGTCGGAACGCCGAAGATCGTCCTTTATGACGAACCGACCGCCGGGTTGGATCCTGTTATCAGTCGAACGATCATCGAATTGATCATCAAGCTGCGAGACCTTGAAGGAGTTACTTCGGTCTGCGTTACGCACGATCTGCGCGCCGTGGGAATCATTGCATCCGAATATGTCGCGATGCAGCCGGACGGGGCGGTCGAGATTCAACGAGGCGGCGAAAAGCTCTGCCTCCTGAATGTCAAATGTGTCATGCTTTACGACGGCGAGATACACTTCGAGGGTAGCTTCGAGGAGTTAAAGGCGTGCCCGGATCGTTATATCCAGGAATTTGTCACGTAGCCTCCTTAGGGCTCGCGCAGAAATAACTTCACATTCTGGCGCGAGAGTCGGAGGTCAATCATGAACCGCTTTCTGTTCGCTAAGCACGCTGAGGATCGCGCCCCTTCGGGCTGCGGCCCGCAGGCCCGCTGGCTTTGTTGCTCGCTCCTCACGTACCGCACCGGGTACGCATCGTCGCTCGCGCCTCGCCAGCGGGCCTGGGGGCCTGCAGCAGAATGCGAACTTATTTCTGCGCGAACCCTTAGAGGACTCCGTGCGCTGAAGGAGAAACCATGGCACTGAAGAAACAAGTAACGATCGCCGAACTGAAAGTCGGCATCCTCGTCATTATCGCGGTCGTCCTCTTAGGCGCGCTGATTCTGCAGCAAAGTTGGGGAGTTCACTGGTTCCGTGAAACCGTGAACGCAATCACCTATCTCGGGGACGTGGGTGGTCTGAAGCCGGGCAATCCTGTATGGCTCGCGGGAATCGAGATAGGCAAGGTACGAAGCGTCAATATCGTACAGCCGGAAATGTACTCGGGGAACGAGCCGATCTTTCGCCAAATCTCCAACATCAAAAAACAGATTGACAGCATGAATCCCGGGCAGCCGAACTACAAGCAGCTGGTTGCCGACCTCGATGAACAGATCCGTAGCTTGAAGACCGGGCTCCGCCTGGTCGAGGTCACGATGGAGATCCAGAAACCATACTTGAACCGGCTGGGCCAGGACTCGGAAGTCACGATTGAATCGAGGGGGCTCATCGGGGACTCTTACATCGAAATCTCGGCCGGGGCGTACGGAACTCCTCCACCCATGCGCGGCGGGTTCTACGTTCTCGAAGGATCGCGCGCCACCGGTTTTCGCGAAATCATTACCGGCGCGAACGATGTGATCGCCAACTTTGGCGTGCTGTCCGATCAATTCAAGAACATCGCGCTTAAGATCGATCCGGACAAAGTTGGCACGGGGCTGGCCGCGACCATCCAGGATGTGCAGAAAACTATGCGCCAGGCCAACGCTACCTTCACCCAGGCCACCCGGCTGGTAGAAGATCTCCGGACCGGGCAGGGCTCGTTCGGCCGCATGGTCGCAGACCCCGCGCTCTATAACCGCTTGACGGAATCACTCGAAAAGTTCAATTCACTGGCAGGTCAGATCCAGGATGGCTCTGGAACACTATCGCGGTTGATAAAGAATCCGGACCTTTACGATAGTGCTGCCTCGGCGACCAGGCGGACTGATCTTGTTGTGGAACGGGTTGAAAGAGGCGAGGGGACGCTGGGCAAACTCTCCAAAGACCCTGCCCTCTACGACGCCAGCCGGCAGACCATGGAGAAGCTTGCCTCTTTTGTCGATCGGATCGACCGGGCCGACGGCACCATGGGAAAGCTGATTAACGATCCCGCCCTCTACAACAATCTGAATCAGACCACGGCGGAGATCACCAAACTAATCTATGATTTGAGACAGGACCCGAAGAAATACCTGACGATTCGTTTCCGGATATTCTGAACTCTCGAACCGGGGAGGAAACTCTGGTTTTTGACGCTTGACAAGAATTCCCAATGTGTCTAGCCTACGAAAATGATTAGTAATTCCATCGGCCGGGGCGGCAAACTGATTCTTAATCAACTCGTTAGGGTTCTTACGTTCTTCCATATCAACCCCAACATCCTGACCTTCACCGGCGTCATAATCAGCCTGTGGGCCGCCTGGAACTTCGGCCATGGGAGACTTTTTCAGGGCGCGCTTATTCTGGTTCTGGCGGGTCTCTTCGACATGCTCGATGGCGAGGTCGCGCGCGTAAGCAGGTCCGAAACCCGTTTTGGCGCCTTTTACGACTCGGTCATCGATCGCTACTCGGACATCATCGTCTTGCAGGGACTGATGGTCTGGTATGCCCGTCAAGACCGGCTCGAATACGTTGTGCTGGTCGGAGTGGTGTTCATGGGAGCCGTAATGACCAGCTACGCCCGCGCGCGCGCCGAGTCGCTGATCCCGACCTGCAAAGTAGGATTCATGGAGCGTCCCGAGCGGATCGTACTGCTCGTCATCGGCGGCCTGACCAACCGCATGGAAGCGGTGCTCTGGGTTTTGGCCGTCCTCGGCAACTGGACCGTAATTAACAGGATTTACTACACCTGGAAGGAACTCCCGGCCCGCTCACGCATGCAGGATCCCGAAATAGAACCGGAGGCCACCCCGCCTTACCGGCGTCAGAAAACGCTAGGCACCGCGCTCGACGCTTCCTCCCGAGCTCCGTTGTCGCGTTAGCCCTCTGTTTTGCGAGTCCGCGTCTTCGCGGCCGAAAAAGGTGGGTTATCGCACTACCTGTTTTTCCGTATCGGCCGGCAGCTTCTGCTCGAATCTGTTCTCAGGAATCTTGGGATTGAGCTTCTCGTCCGAGAAAACCACCAACAAGTAGTCGCCATTCGGCTCCTGGAGCTGCTGCTGAATCGGCACGCCATTGGATTTCTTGATCCATAGCGAAATAGAGGAAAAGAATGCTCCTGCGGATGCGCTCTTGGGTTTCAAGTTCAAAACCGAGCACGGAATTCCATTGACGTTCTCGATGCCCACATATTTCAAATCAAACGTCTCCTGCAATTTCGCGGGAGACTGGCCCAGCCCTAGAGCCAGGTATTCCACCTTGTCTTTGTTCTTGCCCAGATTAATCACCTGCGCCTGCTTGAGCTTTGGCTGATATATGGTCGCCACTCCCCCCTTGATAGTCAGAATCCTTGCGGCTGGAGAAGTAACTTCCTGCCTCAAGAGCGCGGAACCATCCTTGGCTCGAGCGTAAAGGAAAATGCCCGATTCCGGAGTGTCAAATTCCTTCAGGACGGCGGTATATTTCTTCTGGACGAAGTTGGCCGAAAAACTCTGAAACGTCTTCCCCGTGGCTTCGAGCTGCTTGAGGACCGGTTCGAGGCCTTCATCTTTCTTTTGCGGGGTAGAGGCATCCTTCGTCGTACCGGGACGCGGAGCCTGCGCTCCCTGTGAAGGCAAACCACCAAGAAGGAAGCCCAGATACAGAATCACGTGTAGTTTTTTTCCAGCTAACATAAGGGCAAAGATGAAGTCCCGGGCTGCTGGTTTCACTACTTTCGCAGATTGGGAGCTTCGGGCTGAGGAGACACAGCGGTAGCTCGTTCCGTCGGCGCCTGGGATTGTTGCTGAAGAGAATGCTTCGAGCGAAAGCAGCTGCGCGGAACCGCGAATATGAAGAGAAGAATCAACGCACAAAGAATGTCGTATTGCAGCGTCCCTCGTTCATAAGACCAGACTAGGATCTTGTTGACCCGATCTCCAGTTTTTCTCATCAGAGGATCGCCGGCTAGAAAAGCCCTTCAAACTCAGGTTCGTACGAAAAGTGATGGACCGGACCGAGAATCTGGCCGTCGCGCATCTCTACGATGCGTTTGGCCGTCGACGCCGCTTCATGGTCATGCGTAATCATGATGATCGTCTGGCTCAAGCGTTCATTGAGCTCCTGAAGCATGGTCAGAACCAGGCGCGAATTCTGCGAATCGAGGCTGCCCGTGGGCTCGTCCGCCAGAATGATCGCCGGGTGATTGATCACTGCGCGCGCAAGCGCGACGCGCTGCTGTTCGCCCCCCGACAGTTCAGTGGGTCGAAAGTTGAGTTTGTCTTTTAGACCCAGCATGTCCAGAATCTCGGCGGCTCCGTTTGGATTCATGTAGCCGTTTCCGTGAATTCGTTTGGCCAGTTCGATATTACCTTTCGCCGTAAGAGTAGGAAGCAGGTTGAAGCGTTGAAAAACGTAGCCGATGTTTCTGCGGCGCATGGAGGTGCGCTCGCCATCCGAGAGACGTGCGATGTCGGCGCCATCGAGCAGAATCTTCCCTCGAGTCGGCTGAAGGAGACCGCCCAGGGCATGAAGCAGCGTGGATTTGCCGCAGCCGGACGGCCCCATGATAGCGATGAACTCCCCCTTATTGACGGCCAGATTCACGCCTCGTAAAGCGGGGACCTCCATCTTGCCGATCTTGTAGACTACGGTCAGGTCGATGATCTCGATAATCGGCCGGGTTTTAGAATCCAGATCTTTACTCATAACTCAGCGCCTTTACTGGGTCCTGACGCGCGGCCCTGTAGGCCGGATAAAGAGCACCAAGCGTCCCGGCAGCGAGTCCCAGGAAAGCGGCATTCATCACATCCTTCCAGCCCATTGCAACCTGTAGGGTCGGGAACGCCGACATGATAGCGTCACGAACGAGAGCGCTAACCCCAATTCCGAAGATGACGCCAAAACAACATATCATAGCAGACTCTTTCAGGATCAGAGAAACGATAAGAGCGCGCGACGCCCCCAGGGATCTCAAGATTCCGATCTCCCGTGTCCTTTCAAAGATCGTCGTATACATGGCCAGGAGGATGACCATGAAACTGAGCAGCATGGACACGCTCACAACGATAAGCTTGAATTCTTTAAACCCCGGAAGCGCCGTGTCCGCGAGCAGAAGCGAAGTGTCGGAGGTCTGCGTGATCGAAAGCGAGGGAAATGTCTGCTTGAGCCGTTCGAACACAACTTTTGGATTCTCATCCCCGGCGGCCTTGATAAACATCAGTGTCGCTTTATCAGGAGTTCCGTTCATCTCCTGCAGCGTCTCTATCGGGACGAAGACCCTGACCACCGCTCCCGGGCGACAAATCGCGGTCACGGTGAAGGGGTGATTCAAGATCGTGAGCGTCATCCCAGTCTTGAGCTTGTGAGACTTTGCATAGAGCTCGTCGATGATGACCTCAGAGTCTTGAAGGGATTCCCTTCCCTCAATGATCTTCAGTCTGCCAGGAAACCTGTTGTAGCTGGCCAGGTCGATACCGAAAACGAGTCCAAAATCCGTCTGACTGAATTTAGCCAGGACCGGCGTGACCGCGTAAACGCCCGGCACCTCCATCAACTTCTCGGCCAGCCCGGCTGAGAGTGTCGCGCCACTGAAAGCATAGAAGATCGACGAACCGGTGGGCTGCAAGATGAAATCTGCCCCGACCCCCTGGGTTCGCTTGAGGTAATCATCCAGCGTGCCGGCGGTGATTCCACCGATTATGAGGACCAGGATGACACCCAGAGCCACCGCCAGAACACTTATGAAAGTTCGGGTGGGACGGGACCGGATGTTCGCTGTAACAAGACTTTCCATGGATGAATCCTGACTACTAAGGCTGCTGTGTTCGCTGCCGCCTGAGGCAATTGGCAAAGCGGCGCGAAGACATCATTGGGTTCTCGCTCTTGCCTTTGCGGCCGGAACTTGCGGCTTTTCCTTGAGCACAACCCGTTGCGCCCCTGCCGGGGGCGAGAGGACGAAAGCCGCCGCCGGTATTTCCGGATTCACACGCCAAGACTTGAACTGCATGTCCAGAACGTACCCGTCCGAGGGCCTGTCAATGTGAATCGAAAGCGGCAACAGAAGCCCCTCGACCGGTGTGAAATTCGAATACTGAATGAGACTGGCAATGTTCCCATCTTCTTCAAAAGTCTGCTGTTTGACTACGACTAACTCTGATCTTTCAATCCAGAGACGCCGTAGCGGCCGCAGCCGCTTTTGACCGACATCCTGAAGGATCGACAAGACATAGTATTTTGCGGTCGCGTCCTGGTCTTCTTCCAAAGAAATCCGGACGCGTGCATCATCCAGCGCGATCCTCTGCGGGACAATCGCTTCATAGATGTGAGCTGGTCGAGCCGCAAAAACCGGGCTGTTCTCGGAACCTTCGACAACGAACTCGCCGGCGCTGTTGCGCCCGACGAAGTACTTGTTATCTCTCGGATACCAAAGCCCAAATTCGTCTCCGGTTGACGCCAGCTCAATTATGCTGGTTTTCGTCAATGGGTTCTGTATATTCAACCGCAGCGAGTCAGGACGTTTGAGAAGAACATAACCAGGGGCGCTCCGGTACTCCTGAAGCTTGCCGCTTTCTACCTTTCCGGAAGTGAAACTGACTCTCAGGGTAGTGGACGAGAGCGCGGAAAGTTTGTCGCTGTAAGTCTTCAGCAGCGCCAGAAGTTCATCAAACGTTGCCGTCTTGGCCTGAAGAATCCTTGCAGGTACCGAAACCTTTACGGTTCGCTTCACGGAACAAGCCGCGCCTACGCTAACGATCAGAAGAATAAGGGCTGCCCCGCTGATCCAACGGCCAACATTGAGGCTTGGGCATTTCATGACCTGCCGGCCCGAGAATGAATTCGGCAATTTAACAGACCGTTTCTCTCTGTGTCAAATCGAGTTACGGTTGTTCGCAACCGCTCGTCGCATCGGCTTGCGTCCATGCGCGGTGGGCCGTTGCTTACTACAAATACCAGCAAATTTTGTTCCATTCAAATTTGTTTCGGAAAGTACTAATTAGACTGCATTTCGACGCGATCCTCTCAAGGAATACAAACCTTGGGTAGGAATGGAATCTGGCGTTTGACGGTAAATTTTGCCGATCTACGCCTCCACGCGGGTCTTCCGCCTACGGCCCCGGTAGATCACGAACGCCAGGCCCGCGCCACAACAGAGAAGGAATAACCCGAAGAGTATCATTCCGATTGTCGTCAGGTGTTGCTGCATGAAAACCTTGACTGAATTCCCGTACAGGACCGCCAGGATTCCCCACATCGAATAGCGGACCGTCCTCCCGATCGCGACGGCCGTCAGAAACCTGGGCACGCTCAGACGGAAGACGCCGGCGCTCAGGACGAAGATCTTGAAGGGCATGGGGGGAGGCAGAAGACAAGGAACGGCTATCGCCCATACGCCATAACGGTCGAACAATCGGTCCACCTTCGCGATGTACGCTTGAGAGAATCGTCGTCTCAAGAGCGGGCTTCCTCCCCGTCTACCAACCAGATAAAGTAAAAGACAACCGGCGAGCGAACCCAGCGTGGTCATGCCGACATAATAAGCCATCCGCTCCCACGAATTCCCCGTGGAAAGAACGACGATCAAGAGGTCATTCCCTTCGGGAATAGTCAAGAAAGAGGAATCCGCCAGGGCAACAAGAAACAGACCCGGGCCCTGAAGATTGAACGCAAAATCACGAATAGCCGAGGCGACCCTTACGAGCCAATCCGGCAGAGAAATGAGCATGAAGGACATCCCGGCTGATACCACCCCGATTGAAAATCCGTCTCAAGGGTAGCAGACATGGCTGGAGAAGACCATGACAGGTCTGAATCCTCGGCTATCACGCGCCCCGCGTTGCGGCAGCCCTTGCCCTGTCAGATCGTGATGAAGATTCTGTGGCTCGTCCCCAGCTCCTGCGCCGCCGGGGTGATGATGGTCTTCGAATGGACGTAAATCTTCTGCCGAAGCTGCGCGGCAATGCGGACGTCTTGCTCACAGACAAAATCAAGCGCTTGCGGTTTATCGTCCCGGGCCGGGCTTCCACGAGGCGTCGCGGGGCCCGGATCGCTATCGGACGGTCGCGACTCACTCGCCCGGGCGTGATTCTTTGAAGGTTGCCTGGCCTTCCACGACGCAAGATAAGCCTCGATCAGTTCCGGGACGGAAGTCGCAATGGGTTTAGTGGGAACCCTCTCGGGTGTTCGGGTCTCCTTCCGTTCGGGTTCGGTCCACCAGGATGGAAACACTTCAGTCGTCTCCCAGGCCATGCGTTTCACCTGGATCAGATGCATGGGAGTTATGTTGTCGGTGGTAATGTTATTGCCGTAGGTCCCACAGCCCAAGGTCATCGACGGCGGAAGCGACGTGGAGAACCCGATCGAGCCGTGAGTTGCCGGAGTATTCACGCAAATTCGGAAAGCTGGCTTCTCAAGTCCGAACTGGCGGATAACCGCCGAATCCTTGCTGTGAATTGCCAGGGTGTGTCCCATGCCGCCGTACGCCAGAATCTGCTTGCAGCGTTCACATCCTTCGCGCCAGTCTTGAACCACGTAGTAGCTGAGGATGGGAGACAGTTTCTCGCAGGAGAGCGGGTTGCCGCGCCCCACTCCGCTCAGACGGACAATCAGGACGCGCGTACCTTCAGGTATTTTGATTCCGGCCTTGTCAGCGATCCACGCGGGCGATTTGCCCACGACTTGAGGATTGAGAGATCCGTTTGGCTGAATTGCCACCGCCTCGAGTTTCCGGATCTCCTCCTGATTGAGAAAGTAGCCGCGCATGCGAATTAATTCTTCCGCTACCCGCGCCTCCACGGGAGCGTCCACGACGATCGATTGTTCAGACGAACAGAGTGTGCCGTTATCGAATGTCTTACCGGTCAATACGTCTTTGACGGCTTTGGATATGTCCGCGCTGCGGTCGACGTACGCCGGTACGTTTCCGGGACCGACGCCATAAGCCGGCTTGCCCGAACTGTAGGCGGCCTTGACCAGCCCGGCTCCACCAGTTGCCAGAATGACCGCCACGTTTTTGTGCTTCATTAGTTCCTGGGTGGCTTCCAGAGTAGGAATAGTCATCCAGCCTATGATCCCCTCGGGAGCGCCCGCCTTAAGCGCCGCCTCGTAGCAAACTCGGGCAGATTCTCCGATGCAGCGCGTCGCTGCGGGATGAGGAGACAAAACCACGGCGTTGCCGGCTTTGAGAGAGATCAGGCATTTGAAGATCGCGGTCGAGGTCGGATTCGTGGACGGAATAATCGCGGCGACAACTCCCATCGGCACGGCAATCTCAGTGATCTTGCGAACAGGATCTTCTGAGATGATGCCCATGGTACGAAGGGGGCGAATGTAATCGGTGACATGCTTCGCGACGAAGTAATTCTTGAGGTGCTTGTCGCTGGCGATTCCATAACCGGTTTCTTCCACCGCCAGCGCGCCCAGGCGAGTGGATTCCGCAAGGGCGGCCTCGCCCACCGATCCTATGACATCGTCGACCTGGGTCTGGGTGAGTTTCTCGAACGCCTTCTGGGCCTCGTGAGCACGGGCCACAAGATTCCGGACTTCCTGGATGGATTGAAGGTCTTTGTCTTGAAGAGCCACCTGATCAGACCTTTTTTCGTCGAGAGGGCTGGAAATCATCTTCGGGGCCGCGCGACCGCGGCTCGGATGCTATTTTTTCTTCGCTTCTTCCAGCTGGGGCAGGATCTTCTCCATTTCGCTATGGGGGCGGGGAATGACGTGCACACTAATCAACTCTCCGACGCGGCGCGCTGCGGCAGCGCCGGCGTCCGTCGCGGCTTTTACTGCGCCCACGTCTCCTCGGACCAGGACCGTAACGTATCCGGCTCCGATGTACTCCTTCCCGATTAGAACCACGTTGGCTGCCTTGACCATGGCGTCGGCGGCTTCTACAGATGCGACGAATCCTTTGGTCTCGATCATTCCAAGAGCTTCGTAGGCCATTCATCCCTCCCGGCTTGCTTTGCTTGGATCGCCGCAGAAAGTAGCACAAGGGATTCAAAGCGTCAAGCCGATTTACCGATCTAAGTGCTCGCAATTCAACTATTTTCAAGGCTTACAGCAATCCGTCGAATGAATTGACACCGAGAGACACGGGCGAGTACAATTTTTGTCCCGCTAACCCCCGAGGCCACTGAAGCGGCCGCCGAACGTCGATTGAACAATCGCGCGGGACATTTTTCCGGGGCTGTGTATGAACCCCTTGAACGTGGATCTTAGGATAGCCCGAGAGCAAAAGAAAATCACGCTGCAGCAGATTGCCGACCACACCCACATAACTTTAAGACAGCTTGAGCATCTGGAAGAGGGCCGCTATAGCCAGCTTCCCGGCGGCATGTACAATCGCGCCTTCCTGCGCGCCTATTGTGAGGTCCTGGGACTGGATGCCACCCGATTCCTGGCAAGATACGAAGCCGAAACGCCGCCGCCGCCCGAGAAACCAGTGTTGAAGCCGCGGAACCGTCGGCCCTTGCCGCAAAGAAGCTCGCTGAGTCCGGTGGTTATCTGGAGCGCCATGCTCCTGATTTCCATCGCAAGCCTTCTATATAGTCGCAAGTGGATCGCGGACGTCTTCGCCCCGTATTTTTCCCGCTCTCAAGAGATGGTGCTTGCCAAACCGGTTCCGAAGCTTCCACCATCTCAACCGGCTGTCAAGCCAGTCGAGAATCATCCCGTCGCGCAGCCGGACCAGGCACCTGCGACATCCATACCAGCCGCGCTTCCGATCACGGAGCCGAAGGAGCCTCCAGCCGGCACCCTGCGACTCGAGTTTGAAGTCGTGCAAAAATGCTGGGTCTCTGTGAGCCGTGACGGCGATCGCGTGCTGGTAAAGCTGCTTGAGCCCGGCGAGGATTTGTCCTTTGACGCCGCCGAAAGGTTCTACGTGATTCTAGGGAATGCAGGCGGAGTGCGGCTCAAGATCAATGGCAAGCGCGCAAAGCCTCCAGGTAATGCCGGGGAGGTGGTAAAGATGATGATCAACACGGAGAATGTAAGCGAGCTCCTGGCCGCCGACGAGCCTTGAAGTGGAAGTCAAAGCCAATGATCCAGACGGTAACGACCTGGCGACTTGCGAAGAATCAACGAAGCTCCGGAAATCTGGCGCGGCTCTTTCGCCTGCATGCTCATGACGGCCGCCTGCGATCGCTGCCTCCCGAACTCGTCTGGCGCAGCGCTTTGCGCGCGCTGACTCCGCGCAACACCGACCGGTCGAGTTAGACCCTCGATGCCCAGACGTGAAGCGACTCCACAAATTCCGCTCTTACCATCCGCTACCCCTCAAATCTCTGGCGGCGAAATCGGCTTCAAGAATCACAAGCTGAAGCACGCCGAAATATTAAAGACCCTTCAGTCGGCGCCGGACTGCCGGCCGTTCGTACAGATATATCGTCAGGAAGTGCTTTCGATCAAAACCAGGACAATTCATCTCCTGGGCCGGAAGAGTTCAGCCCGGATCAGTAACACCCTTCTTGGATTCGAAGTGAAATCGTCCTTCAAGCGGATTCACTGCCCGGATATGGTCACAGCGCGGTACCTTAAGCTCTTCACGGAAATTGGATGTCACTCGATTAAACTCCCGTACGATCCTACCGTCACGGCGCGCCTCATCCCGGAACTCGAATCCGCCGCCGAGCGTCTGGTATCCGGCACCAAAGCCCTTTTCCCTGAAAGTCGAGAGCTGCAGCTCTACGTACTCCGCAAATTATACCGGCTCATTCGCAGCCAGCTTCGATGAAGACTATCATTGAGATTTATACCCGGCCCGGGTGCCATCTGTGCGAGGACGCCAAGCAGGTAATTCTGGCGGCTTCGGCACAATTCGATTTCCAGCTGTGCGAGAGGAATGTCGAGGACAGCGCCGAAACGGAATCAAACTACGGAGAGGAAATCCCGGTCGTATTCATTAACGGGCGAAAGGCTTTCAAGCACAGAATCACCTCATCGCAGCTGGAGAGGTATCTCTCCCGCCTGAAATAGCCCTTGCTTGTGAGAGTAAAACTTATTCCTGCCCATAAGCCTCGGGGCCCGGGCTTCATTTGACTCGGCTGCGGATGATCTTGGACGCCGGTACGCGAACCAGGGCGTTTTTCAAAGTTCCCGGCGGCTCGACGCCGGCAGAGACATGTTCGCGAATGTACTTGAACAGTTCCTCGACCTCGGCCTGAAGCTTGCTCATCTTTTCTCGCATGTTCAGGATGACTTCGACGCCGGCGAGATTTACACCCAGGTCGCGAGTCAGATTCAAGATGACTTCGAGGCGATCGAGATCGGTGTCGGTGTAGAAGCGCGTGTTGCCATCGCTCCTCGACGGCTTGAGCAGGCCCAGGCGCTCGTATAGGCGCAGTGTTTGAGGATGAATCTGATAAGTATCGGCTACCGAACTGATCATGTAGCCGCCCTTTTTACGCGCACTCACGGGTCACCTTACTTGAGCTAGCCGTTCGAGCCTTTCTGCCGTCAAGGCTGAAGAACCCGAACCAGCACTATCGGCGGGACGCGCACTCAATGCACAACCAGGCTAGCCCGTGGATCTTCGGGATTGAGCCGGGCCAGTTCCTTCAAGATTTCCTTGGACCGCTCGTCCGCCACCCTGGGCACCACGACACGAACTTCCACGATC
Organism: uncultured Acidobacteriota bacterium; assembly: GCA_963827655.1. Classification (GTDB taxonomy): domain Bacteria; phylum Acidobacteriota; class UBA6911; order UBA6911; family UBA6911; genus CAWHCF01. The sequence continues at coordinate 101,247 of CAWHCF010000029.1, read as the reverse complement.
TGATCCCCACGGCCTCCGCCCCGCAAGGAAGGCGCGCCCTTCCCCCTTAAGCGGAATTTCTGGCTGCTCTGTGTTCCGGGCGGTATGCGCAAGAGGGTCTTCCCGTCAATCGTTGGCACCTCAATCTTGGTTCCCAATGCCGCCTCGGTAACCGTAACGGGAACGGCGCATACAATGTCGTTACCTTCACGACGGAAGAACGAGTGAGGGCCAACTGTAATAATCAGGTATAAGTCTCCCGGAGGTGATCCTAACCTGCCGGCCAGCCCCTTCCGGGGCACGCGCATCCGATAACCCGTATTGGCGCCCGGAGGAATTCGCACCGTGATCGTTTCCTGATGCGGGACCCTTCCGGAACCACTGCAAGCCGAACATCGCTGCCCTAGTTGCCCCGACCCGCTACATCGACGACACGTGGTGGAGAAACGCATCACTCCGTGTGATTTCGCTTCCTTGCCCGTGCCATTGCAACTTGGGCAGGGCTGTTGCCGCTTCGAGCGGTCCAAACCGGTCCCTTCGCAGGGAGCGCAGGTTTCGCTCCGGTTCACCGAAAGCCGCGAGGACAGGCCACGGACACTCTCGCCGAACGAGATATTCAAGTGGTGCTCGAGATCTTCACCTTTCTCCGAATCCGCCGGCTGCCGCTCACGAGCCCCCGACCCAAAGAATTCGGAAAAGATGTCTCGAAAACTGCTACTCTGGCCGGCGCCGCTAAAATCGAAACCGGAAAAATCAAATCCCCCTTTTGCCTCTGCCCCGCGGCTGCCCGCTTCAGCCGCTTCCTTGAAGTTCTCCGAGTAGAATCCGTACTGGTCGTATATCGACCTCTTCCTGGAATCACTCAGGACGTCGTAAGCCTCTTGGACCTTCTTGAACCTTTCCTCAGCAGCCTTGTCGCCGGGATTCACGTCGGGATGGTTCTTCCTCGCCAGACGTCGATAGGCCTTCTTTATCTCAGGTCCTTTTGCCTCTTTTGCTACCCCAAGGGTGGCGTAATAGTCTTCCTTGACCATAAGGCTATCCGATCAGGGCTCGCTTGAGCCCACAACCAGTCTTCGCGATGTCTTTGGCAGCACGACGCGGAGGACACCATCCTTGAGGTTTGCGGTCACTCGCGCGCTGTCCAAGGGTTCCGGCAGTGAGAAGCTGCGTCGGAACCGGCCTCTCACCCCTTCAAGACGATGGTAGCTTTCCTTCGAACAAACGGCGTCGAAACCCCTGTTCCCGCTGATCGACAACTCAGAGCCGCTTACCTCGACTCGCACATCGTTGCCTTCGACGCCTGGAATTTCAACCGTAACGACGAAACTGTCATCGGTCTCGTAGATATCGATTGGAGGGCTCCAGGATAGCGCATCACTACCGCCCAGGCTGTCCACCTCGTTCGGAGCGCGGATGTGGGTTCGCTGAAACACTATCAAGGCAGACAGATTCTCGTTGGATTTCCTTGTCACAGACCATCCTCGGAGGTGGACCCGGAGAACTATCGCTTGTTTTCGTCTACGTCCACATACTCTGCGTCGATGACCTCATCTTCCGGCTTCGACTTCCCGGCCTGAGGTTCCCCTTCCGCCGGACCGGGACCGCCGCCAGGCGACGCCTGGGCGGTTGTCTTCTGGTACAGGATTTCCGCCAGCCGGTGCGAGGCCCGGGTCAGCTCATCAAAAGCCGACTTCAACTCCGCTGACTCCGGGGAGCCTTCGAGTGTCGTCTTCGCCTTGGAAATTGCGGCGTCCAGGTTGCTCGCATCGGACTCGGGAATCTTGTCCCTGTTTTCACCGACCATCTTCTCAGTGTTGTAAATCAGGTTGTCGAGTTTGTTCTTTGCTTCAACCTTTTCACGATAATCCTTGTCTTCATCGGCGTGGGACTGGGCGTCTTTCGTCATGCGATCGATCTCGTCCTTCGACAGTCCGCTCGACGCGGTAATGGTTATTTTCTGCTCTTTGTTTGTCCCGAGATCCTTGGCCGAAACGTTGACGATTCCATTCGCGTCGATGTCGAACGTGACCTCGATCTGAGGCACGCCTCTCGGAGCAGGAGGAATTCCCACCAGGTGGAACTTTCCCAGCGTGCGGTTATCCTTGGCCATCGCCCTCTCTCCTTGAAGGACATGAATCTCGACCGACGTCTGGCTGTCTGCCGCGGTGGAGAAAACCTCAGCCTTACGCGTCGGAATGGTTGTATTCCGTTCGATCAGCTTGGTAAAGACGCCGCCCAGGGTTTCAATCCCCAGGGAGAGCGGAGTCACATCGAGGAGCAGAAGATCCTTCACGTCTCCCGACAAGACGCCTGCCTGCACCGCAGCTCCAACCGCCACAACTTCGTCGGGATTTACTCCCTTGTGGGGTTCCCGGCCGAACAGATCTTTCACGATCTGCTGAACCCGCGGTATTCGCGTGGAGCCACCCACGAGCACCACTTCATGGACGTCGCCCGTCTTGATTCCGGCGTCAGAGAGCGCTTGCTTACAGGGAGCTATCGTCTTCTGAAGGATGTCTTCCACCATCTGCTCGAACCGGGCCCGTGTGAGTTTCATGTTGAGGTGCTTGGGTCCGCTCGCATCGGCAGTAATGAAGGGAAGATTAATCTCGCTCTCCATCACGGTGGAGAGTTCCATCTTTGCCTTCTCCGCGGCCTCGCGCAGTCGCTGCAGAGCCATCTTGTCCTTGGAAAGATCGATTCCCTGGTCCTTCTTGAACTCAGTGATAATCCAATCCATCAAACGCTGGTCCAGGTTGTCGCCGCCAAGGTGAGTATCGCCGTTTGTGGACTTGACCTCGACCACACCTTCCCCTACCTCGAGAATCGAAATATCGAAGGTCCCGCCGCCAAAGTCGTAAACCGCAATCGTCTGGTCCTTCTTTTTGTCAAGTCCGTACGCCAATGCGGCGGCGGTGGGCTCGTTAACGATGCGCACCACATCGATCCCCGCGATCTTCCCCGCATCTTTGGTCGCTTGCCTCTGGCTGTCATTGAAGTAGGCGGGAACCGTGATCACGGCCTTCTCCACCTTTTCACCGAGATACTCCTCGGCGGCGGACCGCATCTTCTGAAGAATCATGGCGGAAACTTCGGGAGGAGTGTAGGACTTGTCAGCCATTCGGACATGGGCGTCGCCGTTCGGCCCGGCAACCACTTTGTACGGTACTAGCTTCACCTCGTCCTGAACCTCGTTCAGCTTGCGTCCCATGAAGCGCTTGATCGAAAAGACCGTGTTCTCCGGGTTGGTGACAGCCTGACGCTTGGCCACCTGGCCGACAAAGCGCTCTCCATTCTTGCCCACGGCAACCACCGACGGCGTAAGCCGGCTTCCTTCAGGATTGGTGATGACTTTGGGCTCACCACCCTCCATGACCGCAACTACCGAGTTTGTCGTGCCCAAGTCGATCCCAATGATCTTGCTCATTTGTGTTCCTCCTCACGTTTAGTGTCGAGTGTATATAAGATATGAGTCGGTTATTGTCAAGCTTGAATTACCCTGGTTGAGTCGAATCGTGCGTTGGGCTTTTGTTCTCAGGCATTAACGCCAGACATGTGTACGAGCGGTCAAACGAGTCGTGCAAGCCCTTGCCCTTGGAACAAATCGCGGGATCCGGCGTCGAAGAACACGCGGGCACATCCGGCTCAATGTTGGCGTCCCGATCCGCATCAGGGCAACTACCGCCATCCTCAGGCGTGCGATTCCATGGTGCTTTGGCCGCTTTTCCATCCGCTTGAGGTCGCGATGGCCACGCAATGCACGGCGGCTTCTATTATCTGAGTCTTGACTGACCAGAGGACTCATGCCTAATACCACTCGGGGGATCAAACGACTGCTGAAAGCACTCATTGCCGTGCTAGTCATGGCCGCCGCCGGTGGCTTCACCTACGAGCAGGCGGGGCGATCGCTCGACCGCAAGAGACTTCCGCCCCAGCTCGGCCGATCAGTCGACATTGGCGGCCGGACGCTAAATCTCTATTGCTCGGGCGAAGGCAGTCCGGCGGTGATTTTTGAAAGCGGCGGCAATGATCCCGGCTACGGCTGGGTCCTCGTTCAGCCCAAGGTTGCCAGATTTACGCGCGCGTGTTGGTACGACCGCGCGGGAGTGGGCTGGAGCGATCCGCCGCCCACGCCGCGAACAAGCACAAGCATTGCGAATGATCTGCATGAGCTATTGAACCGCGCCGGTGTACCGCCACCATATATTCTCGTGGGCCAGTCGATCGGTGGCGAATATGTCCGCATTTTTACTGCCAAATACCCCGCTGTAGTCGCGGGGCTCGTCCTAGTGGATTCCAGCCATCCCGATCAGCGCGAGCCTCCGAACATGAAGGGACTGGCAAACCGTCTGCCGAGGCTGGTACGCCAACTGGCCTGTTGGGCGCGGCCTGCAATGGTGCGCTTCGGCCTTGTCCGATGGATCTCGAGCGGGCAGCGCCAGTTCGCCCCATCCGAGATGAGTCCGGGACAACAGCAGGTATTCCGGTTACTGAAGAGTCGGCCTACGGCGGCCATCACAGCCTTTGCCCAGGGATGTCACGGAAGCCGGGGCGGCGCGGACCTGCCCGATACTGGCACGGGCAATCCTGAGGTGGACAATGCGGCGCGCGCGTCCGGTAAGCTCGGTGATCGTCCGCTCATCGTGCTGACCGCCGGTCGATATGTGGCGTCCAGTGATCCTGTCGAGCCCAGCGCGAGTTCGGCGTTCCACGAGGTCTGGGTTCATCAGCTACAGGCGGATCTTGCGCGCCTTTCCACACACGGCCGACAGATCATTGTCGAAAACAGCGGCCACATGATTCAGTTCGAGGCGCCGGATGCCGTGGTCAACGCAGTCAGGGATGTCGTCACTGACGTCCGAGGCCGCATCTAAGACAGCATGACTTCACTGCCACAGCGATTCTCAAAATGCGTCGCGACCAATACCCTCATTCGTTTATCAACGCGGATACCAGGTCGGCGCGAGCGGCGTTTCGCGCGGGTCGCCACGTCGCCAGCAGCAACGTCGCGCCGTCATAGGGCGAGAGCCCGAAGAGAAGCCCGGCTGCCAGGAACGACCCCTGCTCACTGCGAGGATCATCCTCGCAAAGGGACGTGTCTCGCACGTCGGCTCCTTCGAGGTTGGCCTTTCTGAGATCGGCCACTATCGAGTTCGCTTGCGTCGAGGTTCGGCTCCGTCAAGTTTTCCAGCTTGCTGTCGCGCTCACGGAATCGCGTTAATACTTCGGCACTGACGGGTCTACCTTGTCCGACCAGGCGAGGATCCCGCCGGTCAAGTTCTTGATCTTCTGAAAGCCGGATTTTCTCAACAGGTCGACTGCCTTCCCGCTGCGCACGCCGCTGCGGCAGTACGCGACAATGTTGTCCGCGCTGTTGAGCTGATTCATCCGCGAGGCCAGCTGCCCCAGCGGGATCAAGTGGGCGTCAGGAATCTGGCAGATTTGCCATTCGTGGGGCTCACGCACATCGAGCAGGTAAAGCGGCTCGCCCTTGTCCAGCATTGCCTTCAACTGCACTGGATCGATTTCCCAATCGCTGGGCAGCTTTTCCTGCGGTTCGGTAGAAATGCCGCAGAATTGGTTGTAGTCGATGAGCTTATGGATCGTCCGATGCTCGCCGCAGATCGGGCACTGCGGGTCTTTGCGCAGTCTCAGCTCGCGGAAGCGCATCTGGAGCGCGTCAAAGAGGAGTAGGCGCCCGACCAGCGGCTCTCCCGCTCCGAGCAGCAACTTGACTGTTTCGGTCGCCTGGATCACTCCGATTATGCCAGGAAGAATTCCAAGCACGCCCCCTTCCGCGCAACTCGGGACCAGTCCGGCCGGTGGCGGCTCCGGGTAGAGGCACCGATAGCACGGGCCTCCCGGCATACCGAAGACCGATGCCTGCCCCTCGAACCGGAAGATACTGCCGTAGACGTTCGGCTTGCCCGACAGCACGCAGGCGTCATTCACGAGATAGCGGGTAGGAAAATTGTCGGTGCCGTCAACCACGATGTCGTAGTCCCGTAGAATTTCAAGCGCATTTTCGGAAGTCAATCTGGTCTCGTGAAGATCGATCTGAACCCCCGGGTTCAGCGCCTGGAGGCGTTCCTTCGCCGAGGCAAGCTTCGACTTGCCCACGGTCGCGGTAGAATGCAAAACCTGTCTCTGCAGGTTGGTCAAATCGACCACGTCAAAGTCAACGATTCCAATCCGGCCCACGCCGGCCGCGGCGAGATAAAGGGCCAGCGGGGAACCCAGTCCCCCGGCCCCGATCGTGAGAACCTTCCCGGCTTTAAGCTTTAATTGGCCCTCCATGCCGACCTCGGGCATGATCAGGTGCCGGCTGTAACGCAGGACCTCGGTTTGATCGAGACTCACCCCTTCGTGTAGCGTCGCGCTGCCGCCCGCGATCGAGGGAATGATTCTCAACTCGTCATTCTCTTTCAGAGGTGTCTCATCCTTCTGAAGGTAGCGCACGTCCTCATCATTGACATAAATGTTGACGAAGCTGCGCAGCTTTCCTCCGTCGCCGTAAAGCTGCTTTTTCAGATCGGGGAATTGTGAGGTGATCTTTCCCAGCGCCTCGCCGACCGTATTGCCCTCCACGCTAAGGGTCGCGCTCTGTCCGGCGTACTGACGCAACGGCGTGGGTATGTGAACCTTGACAGTCATAAGATGCTCCTTGCCTGTTATGAACTATTCAAATCCTCGGCATCGAAAGCCGACCGATCATCTCTTAGAGTCCAGGAAGTCAAATCGAGAGGTTCACCGCCGCGCACGCTGACGATGATGTACGAGTACCACGGGAACGCGTGCTCCCGATCGAATTCGGAGGGGCGAGCCGGGTGATCCGGATGAGAGTGATACACCCCGACAATGTCCAGCCCGAGAGCGCGCGCGGCTTTCTCCGCCTCCAGCAGGTCTCGAGGAGAAATGAGATAGCGGTTGCGCGGCGAGTCCTCGCGCGCGTTTTCCATCGGCCTGAGTTCGACGACTGACTTGCGGCTATTCTCCATCCGCCCGAGCAGAACACCGCAGCATTCATTCGGGTAGGCCCTTTTCCCGTGCTCGCGAATACTCTCGAGCAGTTGATCGGAAATCATCAAGCTCATTCTTCCTCGGTCCAGAAACGCTGGCTCAGATACTTGTCACCGCTATCGGGAAATATCGTGGTCACAACTCCTTCCTTCAACTCGCGGGCGATCTTGAGCGCGCACACGGCAGCCGCGCCCGATGAAATACCGACCAGCAAACCCTCTTCACGCGCCAGCCGGCGGGCCATGGCGTACGCTTCATCCGTATCCACGGCCAGACTGCGGTCGGCGACACTCGGGTCGTAAATCCCCGGCACGATTGCGGTCTCCATATGCTTCAAGCCCTCGAGACCATGAAATCCCGAGTCCGGTTGAAAGGAGATGACTTCAATACGGGGATTGACCGACTTCAGGAACCGCGACGTTCCCACAAAGGTTCCACTCGTACCCAGGCCGGCCACAAAATGAGTCACTTCTTCGTTTGTCTGCCGGTAGATTTCGGGCCCGGTCATTTCGAAATGAGCTCGCCAGTTCGCGTCGTTGTTGTATTGATCCGGGTAGAAAAATACATCCGGAGATTGAGCGTAAAGTTCACGAGCTTTTCGAATGGCGCCGTCGGAGCTCTCGCTGGGGTCCGTGTAGGTAAGCTCCGCTCCATAAGCCCGCAGGATACTTTTTCGCTCGGGGCTCACGTTGGCGGCTATGCAGAGCCGCACGCGGTACCCGCGGGCCGCCCCGATCATGGCATATGCGATTCCGGTGTTTCCCGAGGTCGCGTCGAGAATCACCTTTCCGGGGGTCAGCTTCCCGGTCCGTTCTCCGTCGAGGATCATGCTGAGTGCCGGACGATCCTTGACCGAGCCTCCGGGATTAAACCATTCGGCTTTCGCAAGCAGAGTGACGGCTTCCGGCAGATCTCTCGTGATTTTGCTAAGACGAAGGAGAGGGGTGTTTCCGATGCGCGACAGTACGTCGGACGGAAGTTCGGTATCTGGAACCTTCAAGCGATGAGCCATGGTTTCTACATTTATCCTTGATGCTCAAGGCTGCACGCGTCCTTCAGGGAGGCTCCGACGCCTCATTTGTAAGCCAAGTCAATATAGCAATGAAGTCAAGTCGTGTAAATGGGCACCCCGAGTGCGGCGTCTTCGTCATCCATGGACTCGCTTTTCCTCACCGACCCAGTATTTTTCCCGAAGCGTCTTCTTGAGGATCTTCCCCGTCCCCCCTTTGGGCAACAGATCATAGAAATCGATGGAACGGGGGCACTTGTAACCGGCCAGCCGCATCTTGCAGAAATCCAGGAGCTCCCGCTCCGTTGCCTCGGCCCCTTCCTTCAAGACAACCAGGGCCTTGGGCACCTCTCCCCACTTCGAATCGGGTACGGCTATGACGGCGCACTCAAGGACCGACGGGTGGGCCGAGAGGCATTTTTCGATTTCGATTGAGGCAATGTTCTCCCCGCCGCTGATGATAATGTCCTTCTTTCGATCGACAATGAGAATGTAGCCTTCGTCGTCCACGGTCGCCATGTCGCCCGTACGAAACCAGCCGCCCCGCATGGCCCTGGCGGTTTCATCCGGTTGTCTCCAGTACCCTTTCATGACGCTGTCACCGCGCGCAATCACTTCCCCTATTTCCTGCCCATCCGGTTTTACGTCCCGATCGCTTTCATCTACCACTCTCAGCTCAATTCCAACCTGAGGCCACCCGGTCATGGCCTGCCTGCGCCGCCGCTCCGGTTCATCAAGACTGCCCAGTGTGGATTTGATCGTGGCCAGAGTCAGGAGAGGGGAGGTTTCCGTCAACCCGTAACCGGTATAACAAGGGGCGCCGAAGGCTTCCTCCAGCTTCTTGATCATCTCGACCGAAGGCGCCGCGCCGCCGACATTGAGCATCCGGAGACTGGAGTAGGTGTGGTCTGGCAGGGCGGGATGGTTGAGCAGCGCGGTGGCCATGGTGGGCACCATCGCCAGCAGGGTCACCTTTTCCCTCTCCATCATCTCCAGCACGACAGGCGGATCAAACTTCTTGATCATGACATGGGTGCCACCCACACAGGTAAGACTTTGCGGCGTCCCCCATCCGTTGACATGGAACAGAGGGATCGTGTGCAATTGAACGTCGCTGTCTCGCAGCCCGAGCCCGCAGATTGCGGTCAGCGCATGCAAGTAAAGATTTCGATGAGTAAGCATCACGCCCTTCGGGTTCGCCGTAGTGCCGCTGGTGTAAAAAATCTCCGCGACTTCATCCTCATCCGGCTCGATCTCCTCAAACGGAGTCGCATCCGCTTGTTCCAGCAGTTGATCATAGGTCTTGGGCGCCGCCCAGCCATCACGCACGGGAGCATCGAGGGGGACGAAAAACTCCACGGTTTTGAGCTGTGAGCGCATCTGGTCGACGACGTCCCTGAATTCGGTGTCGAAGAACAAAACCCGGGTCTCAGAATCGTTGAGAATGTAAATGAAATCTTCCCTCGAGAGGCGAATGTTCAGGGGAAGGAGAACGCCACCCATTTGAACGACGCCGTAGTAGGCTTCCAGCAGCCGGTGGCAGTTATACGCCAGGAAGGCTACCCGGTCCCCTGAATGAACCCCGAGGGAGAGGAGCGCATGGGCTAGCCGGTCGCAGCGCTGGACGAATTCGCCGTAGGTGAAACGTGACGCACCGCACACCACACCAAGTTTCCTGCGGTACAGGTGCGCAGCGCGGCGTTTGAATCGAAGGGGAGTGAGAGGAAGATTCATAAGAATCCGGGCGTTTCCTCGCGTCTGTGCTCGATTGTGGTTGATTCACCAGACCGATTCATTTTACTTCCCGTACATACTTCCCATATTCGTCCGCAACCTTCGCTTCCTGAAGGTCTCCCGGATGGATCAGAATCCTGTAGCGAAAAGTAATATTCTTCCCTGTCGCAATGACGTGACTTCCGTCTTTAGCCTTGTCGCCCGTGAAATCGCGCACGCCAAAGGGATTCGCGGCAAAAAGACCATAGTCCCGCACGTGCCAGGTGGTCGGATGGCGGAAGCTGCCCGGGTGATCCATTATGGTCACGCCCACCTTAGATCCGTCGAGCTGTCCCGAATAGTCGACCCACTCCGCGCTCTTTCCCCAGCAATTCTTCATCCCCACGGCGCCCTTGGAATTCGTGATCACGCCGCCGTTCTTCTCTTTTAAAGGAGTCGCGAGTCGGACAGCGAACATCCCTTCCTTGGTATCCCGGAAGGTCACATCGCGCTCTGTGGGCGTCACCACGATGGTGTAGTCCATATAGCGTCGGGTCGCGTCTCCGTGGAAGATGACTTCCTGCTTTTCCACCAGGACCTTGCGGCCGGTGTTGTCCACCCAATCCATCGTCGTCGCCAGGACACCCTTTTTTTCTCCTCCCTCCATCTTGTCTATCGAGCGGTTTACAATCCGGCCCTGGACCTTGGCCCCTTCGCCCCAGTAATCGACGCCATCGACGTCACCAAAAGTGAACCAGCAAGAGCGATGGTGTGGATGATCCCTGTCCTGGCTCTCTGCAGGCGCATCCGTGACCATCGGGAATCCACGCGTCACAACTTTTCCATCTGCGGTCCGGAGAGGGTGAAAGAAAGGTCGCGGGAGATTGGAGGCGTAGTAATAGGTCGTGAATGGTTTTCCCGCAATGACAACATCAATGCGGCCGTCACCCTTGTTAAACACCACTCCGTTGGGAGTCGCCCCCAAGCCAAGGCAGAGAAGAGAAACACCGACACATCCGGCCAACAGTCTTGTCGCCTGCATAAGATCCTCCTAACTCGACGGTGATGGTTCAGCAGCAACCTCGCAGTTCGACCTGAGTTTAATATAGTTACCATCGCCCCGCAAGCGCGCTTGCTCCGCATCTCAGCGTTGCCGCGATGCAGCGCTCGGGTCATTCCGGATAAGAGGCTCGAATCAGGTTGCGGTGGGAAAAGGGAAGATAAGCCAGCACCGCCATGCAAAAGAAGGTCACCCCTGCAGGCCACTTTCCAATCAGCAGGAGCGGCGAGAGCGCCCACAACTCATCGAGCAGAAAAAGAAGCGGAAAGAGTCTGCGGAATTGCCGTCCCGTATCGGGATCGTCGAATCCGACCGACGCCACAAAATACAAACGGACGGCGACGCCACAGCATGCTGTTACCAAAAAGGTGGTCGCACAAGTCATGACCAGGTGAACCGTAGTCCATGGCGGAGGCGACGAGATCATCATTAATGCCCGTCCCACGCCCTGAAACACGTCGCCCTGGTAATACAGGGCAAAGCCATACATGCCGAGATACAAGGTTTGAAGCAGAATCAGCAGACCACGGGCCAGTGATCGGGGGATCACCGACTCGGCGATTTCGGCGCGGCGCAATCCTCTTGAGGATGGACGCCCCGATGATGCGCCGGCACTGACCTGCTCCAGATTCTCCTGCAGGATTCGCGCGCTCGGATAGCGCTCCTCCCTTTTCTTCCGCAGGCACCGAAGAATAATGTCTTGAAGCTCGGCCGGGACGCGCCTTCGTTCTCCGGACAATGGAGGCGGTTCCGGAGACATGATCTTTCCCACGGTCGAGGCGAAGCTCTGGCCGTGAAACGGGTTCTTTCCGGTCGCCATTTCATACAGCGTGATCCCCAATGAAAAGACATCCGACCGGCCATCCAATTCCTCGCCGGCAATTTGCTCCGGCGACATGTACTGCACGGTTCCCACAATGGTACCGACTGCAGTTTCAACCGTGGTGGTGTCGAGTTGCTGGCCATCCGCTTTGTGAAGGGCGATACCGGTTTTTTTCGCCAGGCCGAAATCCAGGATTTTGACCCTGCCATCTTCCATCACCATGATGTTCTGCGGCTTTACGTCACGGTGGAGAATTCCCCGTTCGTGGGCGTACGCCAGTCCGGCCGCGACTTGCGCTCCTATATCAGCCATTCTTTCTGCGCTGAGTTTTTCGTCCGCGATAACCTGGTCGAGCGTTTTCCCTTCAACGTATTCATAGGCGATGAACGGTACGCCGTCCTCCTCGTCGTAATCGTAAACCGCCACGATTCCAGGATGGTTCAGGATGGCAGCGGCTCGCGCCTCGCGGCGAAGGCGCTGGCGGCTATCGGAGCCTCCGGCTCGAGTCTCGGAAAGTACCTTTAGCGCCACGGTCTTGCCCAGCCGCTCATCGCGCGCGCGGTAGACGGTCCCCATCCCTCCTTTGCCAAGCTCGGATTCGATTGTGTAACGGCCCAGTCGATTCAGCATCGGGCAAACCACCTGCCTCTAAGGGTTCGCGCAGAAATAAGTTCGCATTCTGCTGCAGGCCCCCAGGCCCGCTGGCGAGGCGCGAGCGACGATGCGTACCCGGTGTGGTACGTGAGGAGCGAGCAACAAAGCCAGCGGGCCTGCGGGCCGCAGCCCGAAGGGGCGCGATCCTCACCGTGCTTAGCGAACAGAAACCGGTTCATGATTGACCACCGACTCTCGCGCCAGAATGTGAAGTTATTTCTGCGCGAGCCCTACGACACGAAGACTCAAAGACACCGAGAACCTTATCTTAGTGTCTTCGAGTCTTCGGCGGATGATACAATAGCGCCGCCTCTCGGGACAATTACGCTGCGACGCCAAGAAGCAAAGAAACGCAGGGGAGAATGCTATGACTCTTCCATGGATCACTCTTCTGGTCACTCTGATCGCCTCTACCCAAGCGGTCCGGCCCCCCGTGAAAACCGAGATCGCCGCCGATCACCAAACCGCGGCTCGCAGCTCGGTCTCACCGATCGAAGGCACGCTGGTCTTGCCGGGTCTCCAGCGGGAAGTCGAAGTGTTGCGCGATACCTGGGGGATTCCCCACATTTACGCGCAGAACGCGCGCGATCTCTTCATGGCTCAGGGGTTCGTCGCAGCTCAGGACCGGCTCTGGCAAATGGAAATCTGGAGGCGGACCGGCGAGGGGAAACTAGCCGAGATCTACGGTCCGTCCGCGCTGCGAAGAGACCGGCTGGCTCGCCTGCTCCTCTACCGCGGAAACATGGAAGCGGAATGGAAGAGCTATTCCCCGGACGCGCGAGAGATCGTCGAAGCTTTCGTGGCGGGTATAAACGCCAACATCGCCTCGCGCCGCCAGAACCTCCCCTTTGAGTTCAAGGTCATGGGGATCGCGCCTCAGCCCTGGACCCCCGAAACATGCATCACCCGCATGACCGCGTACGCGATGACGCGCAACCTGTCCAACGAGGTCGCGCGCGCGCAGCTCGTCCGCGAGATCGGCCTTGAAGAAACTCTCAAACTCTGGCCTCTCGATCCCGACGCTCGTCTTGAGTTGCCTCGGGGTCTGGATCTGAGCGGGATCGATCCCGGCATCCTGACGGACACGGCCGCGAGCCTTCCCAGCAGCTCGCGCGATGACGGCAGCAACAACTGGACCGTTGCCGGGTCCCTCACCGCCACGGGCAAGCCCATACTCGCGAACGATCCCCACCGCCCCATTAACATTCCCAGCCTCCGTTACATGGCGCATCTGGTCGCGCCCGGGTGGAATGTGATCGGCGCCGGCGAGCCCAGTCTTCCGGGCATCGCCGTGGGACACAACGAGCGGGTCGCCTTCGGATTCACCGTCGTCGGAATCGACCAGCAGGACTTGTACGTGGAAGAACTGAATCCGGCGAATCCGCTCGAATATCGCCACAAGGGGCAATGGCTCAAGATGGAGACGCGTCAAGAAACCGTGATGGTCAAAGGGCGCGAGAAGCCGGAATCGCTCGAGCTGCGCTTTACGGTTCATGGACCTGTCATCCACGAAGATCGAGCGAAACAGCGCGCCTACGCGTTGCGCTGGGTGGGGAGTGAACCCGGAAGCGCCGGCTATCTCGGCTCCCTTTCCCTGGATCGCGCGACGAACTGGAAAGAATTCCTGAATGCGCTGGAACGCTGGAAAGTCCCCTCGGAGAACCATGCGTATGCCGACGTCGAAGGGAACATCGGCTGGCAAGCCGCCGGGCTCACTCCGGTCAGGAAGAACTGGCTCGGGCTGCTGCCGGTTCCAGGATCGGGAGATTATGAATGGCAAGGCTTTCTCTCACTCGACCAATTGCCGCGGCTCTACAATCCCGGTCACGGTTTCGTCGCGACCGCAAACCACAATATCTTGCCGGCCGGATATCGCCACTCTCTCGGTTACGAATGGGCGGCCCCGTGGCGTTTTCGTCGCATCGACGAAGTCCTCCGCGCGCGCAAGGGTTTTACCATTGAAGATTTCCAAAGATTACAGCATGACGAAACCTCCTTGCCTGCGCGACTTCTAGTACCCTTGCTCCGGGAGACTCGACCAGCGACGGATCAGTTGCGCGATACGGTACAGAAGCTGCTCGCCTGGAATTTCGCGCTCGACCGCGGATCGACCGAGGCCGGTATCTATCAATTCTGGGTGGCAAGACTCGTCCCTATGGTCTGGAGCAAGAGGCTGGCGGCGCCGCAACTTCGCCTCATGGGAAGCCGGGCCTCGCAGGACCTGGCGATACAATGGCTCCGGAACCCCAGCACGGAGGTGTTTGGCAATGATCCCGTGAACGCGCGGAACCGGTGCTTGCTGGAAGCGCTGGAATCAGCGCTCACGGACCTGCGCGCGCGTTACGGTCCTGACCGGGGCGCCTGGACCTGGGGTAATCTGCATCATGCGTTCTTCCGGCACGGTCTGGAAGGAGATGAAGCTCTGAGATCGCTACTCGATCGTGGTCCGGTACCGCGCGGGGGTGATGCGATGACGGTGAACAACACTTCTCCCGGTTCAAACCTGAGGCAGACCAGCGGCGCATCCTATCGCCAGATCCTCGATCTGTCGGACTGGGATCGATCGGTAGCCACCAGCGTCCCCGGCCAGTCCGGCGAGCCGGGAAGCCCTCACTACGACGATTTGTTGCCGCTCTGGGCCGAGGGAAAATATCACCCTCTGGCTTTTTCCCGCCCCTACGTAGAGAAGGTCACCCGGCATCGGCTGATTCTAAGACCCGAAACCAATTCGAATCGATAGCCTATCGATTCTCCACGTCTTCGCGGTGAAAGGAATGCCAATGTCAATTCGAATCCGATCAGGATTGCAACTCCTCTCGATAACTCTGGCCATGCCGCCGTTCATCACCGGGCAGCAAAAGGCGGTTGCACTCGAGGACACGCGCGCGACCGTAGTTCGGCACGTCGACATGACCTATACGATGCCCGGGTACAAAACGAAGGAGGAATGGTTGGCTCGCAGCGAATCGCTGCGGATGCAGATCCTGGTAGCCTCCGGACTCTGGCCGATGCCCGAAAAGACGCCGTTGAACCCGCACGTATTTGATCGTCTCGAACGCAACGGATACTCGATCGAGAAAGTCTATTTCGAGAGCTATCCCGGGTTCTATGTCACCGGGAATCTCTATCGGCCCCTGGGAAAAAACGGGCCCTTTCCCGGCGTTCTGTCGCCGCACGGCCACTGGGCCTACGGGCGGCTTCAGAACTCCGAGTCCGCTTCCGTTCCCGCGCGATCCATTACCCTGGCGCGGCAGGGCTATGTGGTTTTCGCATACGACATGGTGGGCTACAACGACAGCCGCCAGGTTAACCATCGCTTCATGGGAGAACGCGAAGCTTTGTGGGGATTCGGTTCTCTCGGACTTCATCTCTGGAACAGCATCCGCTCGGTCGATTTCCTCGAAACTTTGCCTGACGTCGATAAGACCCGGATTGCGTGTACGGGCGCGAGCGGCGGGGGAACGCAGACCTTTCTTCTCAGCGCGGTCGACAAGCGGATCGCCGTGTCCGCTCCGGTGAACATGATCTCGGCGCACATGCAAGGAGGAGACGTCTGTGAAAACGCGCCCAACCTCCGGATCGATACCAACAACATGGAAATCGGGGCGCTGGCCGCTCCGCGTCCGATGATCATGGTCTCGGCGACAGGCGATTGGACCAAGAATACGCTCCAGGTTGAATTCCCGGCCATTCAGAGCATCTACCGTCTCCTTGGAGCCGAAGACAAAATCTCGGCCGTCCAGGAACAAGCGGATCACAATTACAACAAGCCGAGCCGCGAACACGTCTATCGCTGGTTTGGTCGCTGGATGCTCGGACTTTCAGATACCGGCGCTCTGGTTGAGAAGAACGTGCCGGTTGAATTCCCCAGCGATCTCCTGGTTTTCTACGGCCGGCCTCTTCCGCCGGAAGCCAAAACCGAGCGCCAGATCGTCGAGCAGTTCATTCAGAACGCGGCGGCTTCGATTGATCGGCTTAAACTCTCGGATCCTGCAAGCCTCCAGCGCTACAGAGACGCCTTTGAACCGGCGCTGCGATACTCGCTCATGGCGGAATTCCCTCCGTCCGGTTCGGTCGAAACACTTCAACCGGAATCGAAGGACGGCTCGGGTCATCGCGTCAGGCGCTTCTATCTGAGGCGTTCAAATAAGGGAGATCACGTTCCCGCAACGCAGTGGCTTCCTTCCGGGAAACAGGCGGTGCGACAGGCGGTCTTGCTGATTCATCCCAAGGGGTCGGAGCGTTTTGAACAGAACGGCGCTCCCGGCGAGCTGGTCAAGTCGCTGCTCAAGGAAGAATGTTCCGTGTTGATCCCGGATGTGTTCAATACCGGGCGGGCATCATTGGGCAAGAGGGAGACGAAGAGATTTTTTACCGCCTACAACCGCACCGATGATGCCAACCGGGTTCAGGACATCCTGACCGGTCTGGCTTATCTGCGGCGAGAAGCGCCGCAGATTCCTCTCAAGGTGGTGGGGTTTGAAAGAGCGGGGCTCTGGTGTTTGATGGCGCGGGCTTTGACAGTCGAGGAGGTCGCCTTCTGCGTCGATGCGGATCAATTCGATGCCGGCAGCGATCAGGCCTATCTGCAGGGGTTCAACATACCAGGGATCCGCCGGGCGGGAGATTTTCGAACCGCCGCCGTTCTAAATATGCGCGGGCCGCTCTGGATTCAGAATGCAAGCGCTTCCTTCCCTTCCGACTGGATCCAATCCGCCTATCGCTCGTTGGCGAAATCGGATCTGCTTCGAATCGAGGCCAGGCGCGCGAGCGAGAAGGAAATCCTTGACTGGATTCTTCCCCGCTCGCCTCGCTCCAACTAAACTAGGAAAACCGCAACTTACAAGTTCCTCACTTCCTTGAAATTGTTCAGGGCACTAGTCTTGACCTGCCCCGTCTCCCACGGCGTGCAGTGCTTGGTCACAGCCGTCCACTCTTTGTGGTAGATGCCGCGATTGTCGAACATCTCGAAGTACTGCGTTTCATGGCGCTCCGCCGCGGCCGCATCGTTGAATGAGAATGCCATACTGACGCCTTCGATCGGGCGCTGCAGCACGCCGTTCACTATCGTCGGTTGCGGCAGGTGCGCCAGCTCCAGAATGGTCGGCGCGACATCGATCGCGTGATGAAACTGATGGCGCAGTTCACCCTTGCCCTTGATCCCCCCCGGCCAGTGCACGATGGTCCCGTTGCGAGTGCCGCCCCAGTGTGACGCCACCTGCTTCGTCCATTGGTAGGGCGTGTCCATGGCATGGGCCCAGCCAACCGCGTAATGGTTGAATTCTTTGCGTTTCTTCGTGTCTTTGCGTCTTTGTGGGCGATCTCCGCCGGTCTTTGCCTGCATCCTTCGCCTTCGCGCCATAGCTTCTTCCCCATTCCTTGCGTTTCTTCGTGTCTTTGCGTCTTTGTGGTTGATCTCTATCGCCTCAGAAACTAAACCGGAAACCCAATTGAAGCGCGCGGGGACCGCCCGAACCGAACACCTGGTTGACGCGTTGGGTCGGCTGGCCGAAGCCGAACGTCTGCGGCGTGCGCACGGTATCGAGGTTGTAGTTGAAGCCGCTGAGATTGGCGATATTGAACATGTTGAATAGCTCGCCGAAAACCGAGATCTGGTAGCGCTCGCCCCAGGTGAAGTTCTTGGTCAACCGGACGTCCTGGGTGCTGAAAGTATCGCCGAAACCGAAATTGGACGGCAGGATCAACTGGGGGATGTTTTGACCGCGAGCGTCGCGTGAACCGGCCGGGTAAGTCTGGTTCCAGGCCCCCACCGCCGCCGCCAGGTCATCCTTATCTGAGCCGCGGTTCAGGGTGTTGATCGCAACGCCGGGGATGGGAGTGGTCGTAGTGCCGTCGCCATTGAGGTCGACGCTGGTGACGTTCGCCGTCACCGGTCCGCGGCTGCTCGTGGCCGAGATGAAGCTCGCCTGGAAACCCCACGGCATGTCGACGATTGCCGACACGTTAAGAATGTGTCGCGCGCCCTGCGGGCCGAAGGACTCGAAATAGTTGTCGAGGTTGGTAACGCTGTTGATGCCTTCCTGATCGGTTAAAGCGTACGCAACCGTGAACAGGTACCGGCTGGAGAAGCGCTTGTCAGCCTTCACCAGCAGTGCGTTGTAGACCCCGCGGCCGGCGGGTGTCCAGAAAGTGATCGGACCGCTGGAGCACTGAATTCCCGGCCTTTGCAGCTCAGACGTCAGGCAGGGGCGGATCACCGGCGTGCGCACTCCGTTGATGAACCGGTTATAGCGATTGTAATCAACCTCGCCCAGCAGCGTGTTGGAAAAAACGCGGCGGACAAAGTCGACGCTCAGCACCAGGTCGTGCCTCAGCTCGCGCTGCACGCCCGCCGTCATGTGATAGCTGCGCTGAACCGGATAGCTCTTGGGATACAGCTGCGCGCCCGCCTTGTTGATGTCGACGGCGCGCACCGACAGATCATTGGGGTTGCTCGGCGTCAGTGCCGCGTTGACCGCTCCGATCTGTTGGCGGTAAATATCCATGAACTGCCCCAGGGTCAGGTTGGTCAGAGTGTTCGACGGCAGCGGAGCTCCCACCGGCACCGGCTGGCCGGTGTTGAAATTGGTGATATTGGGATAGATGTTCACGAAGCCGGTGTGAGGAAACTGAATGCGGCCGTTGCCCACCGGGCCGATGAAGGCGCGCTCCTGGAGCCGGCGCCACAAGAGCTCCGTCTCCCAGTAGATGCCGCCTCCTGCGCGCACCACGGTCTTGTTGTCATGGCCCACGTTCCAGGCAAAACCAAGCGCGGGCGAGAAGTTACTGTAGTTGTTGTCGGTTGGGCTCAGGTCGTTGCCGTAGAGCGGCTGTAAATAGGCCGGCTTGTCGAGATCACCGTTGACCAGAGTGCTCTCGAACTGCCAGCTCAACCCATAGTTAAGCGTAAAATTCGGGCGCATGCGCCAGGTGTCCTGAACGTACAGGCGGTAGCGGTTGTTGGCCTTGGCCTTGTCGAGATTGTACGGTGGGGGCTGGCCGGGATCGCCGACTCCTACCACGCCGCCGGCAAACGGCAGGCGCAGCAGATCCGCGTCCGAGGCCACGCTGGAAGGAAGATTGAAGAGCGGCAGGAACTGCGCCGGCACGAGCCCGCGCACAGACTCGATCGAGAACACGCTGGTGCAGGCCGGGTCGCAATAGCCCCAGAAGCCGGTGCCCGGGGCAAACTCGAGCTCGGTGCCGAAACGGAAACGGTGCGTGCCCTTCTGCCAGGTCAGGCCGTCGGTGAACGTGAACCGCCGCAGGTCGCGGCCCTGCGTGGCATTGAGCGTGTTGCCCGCCGTGAAATTGGTGCTGCCCTGCATCGTGACGCTGGGAAAGCCCAGCCCGACGCAGCCCGGACAATCCTCGGGCCTCGGGAACAGGTTGCGGTTCTGCCAGTAGGTGTAATTGAAGCGGAATTCGTTCACCACCGAGGGAGTCAACGTGCTGGTGAAGCCGAGCACGCTCTGGTCGCTGAAGTTTGTATTGCGCAGCCAGTTGGACGGAAGCGGCGAGCCGGAGTTGGGGCCGAAGCCTTCATTGCCGTCGTGCGAATAACGCACGAACAGGTCGTGCCTGGAGGCCAGGCGATAGTCCATACGCAGGCTGAGCGTCTTGCCTTCATACGGGCTGTAGTTGACGCTGGTCAAGGGGGCGAGCGAGGGGAGGTCCGGGTTGAAGCTGAACACCTGAACCTGGTTCATGTACTCGTAGTTGAAAAAGAAAAAGGCCTTGTCCTTCTTGATGGGGCCGCCCACCCAGAACCCCGGGTTGCGACGCGCAAAGAACGGATCCGGCGTCAGCGCGCTGCGGACCAGGTTGGGATAGGCGGACATATTGTGATCGCGGAAGAAGAAGTAGCCGCTGCCATGAAAATCATTGCCGCCCCCCCGGGTGACGATGTTGACCGCGCCCGAGCTGGTGATGCCCGTCGAGAGATCGAAATTGGCCGAGGAGAGCTGAAACTCCTGCACCATTTCCTGGGAGAGGTTGATCTGGGTCTGGCCTTCGATCGCGTTGCGCACATTGCCGCCGTCCACCGTTATCGCCGTCTTGTTGGATTCGGCGCCGAGTACGGAAACCGAGAATAGCGAGTTGTACTGCGCTGTAGTGCCCGGCGAAACGGTCACGCCCGGCTCCAGGAAGGCGAGCTGCAGGAAGCTGCGTCCGTTGAGGGGCAGCTCCTGGATCTTCTGACGCGTAATGACACCGTCAATCGCGTGCCGCTCATACTCGATCTGGCTTGTGGCCGCCTGGACGCTTACAACCTCGGTGACCTCGCCCACGAGCATGCGGATATCGGCGGTAGTGGTGGCGCCGGTCTCGACCGTGGCCTCCCTCACGATCGTGCGAAAGCCCTTGGCTTCCACTCGGACGTCGTAGAGACCGGCCGGAAGACCGGGAACGCTGAAAGCCCCGTCCACAGCCGACACCAGCTGGCGTTCCGCGCCTGTGGTCTTGTTCTTGATCACGATCGATGCGCCTGGAATAACCCCGCCACTCTCGTCGGTGACTTTGCCGGAGATGATCCCAACCGGCGCCTGCGCCAATGCCGCACCCAGGCTTGTGGCCACCAGCAGACACACTACAGCCGCTCGCTTCATTGAGCCTCCTTCACAAGGTTAGCGATGCCAGAGATTTACTGATTGTCGCTCAGGTCGGCTGAAAGTGTCAATAGATAAGCACGTCTTCGCGGGGATGCGAGGACTTCCCCAAATGTCTTTTCTTGGCAGCATTTGTTTGAGCTGGTATCGAAGCTTTCCAGGCGGAATCCGTACCTTGCAAGAATGCGGGAAACGTGTGACAGGTCTCGCTGTTTATTTCCTCTTGGTGCGGTAGAGGTCGGCGTAGATCCTTCTCAGCGGGGCGACGCAATAGCGGTGGATCATTTCCATAAAACTCGGCGGGTCTGCGACAAGGTCTTCGAAATGATCCTCCACAATTCCGAAGGACAAGCGGACGATGTCCGCTTTTCCCTCTCTTTGCTCCACGGTGATGCTGTTCTTGATCTGATCCTGCAGGAAGAAGATGTCGGAGTTACGCAGCGCCTTGGCATCCTGGAAGCCCGCGATCGGCTTGTTGCGCGCTGATTCGTAGTAGGAGGAGAGCCGGCGCACCAGTTCCTTGTAATTGAAATGTGGAACCTTGTTATTGACGCTGACTTCGAGAAGGTGGCCTTCCTCCCCTGACTGAAGACTCAATCCGTAAGTGAAATCCAGCTCTCCTTTATTGAACTTGATGCGGTGCCCCGTCTCATCATGGAAACGTTTGAGTTCCTCGGTCTCGGTGAGACCGGGGTTTTCACTTCTTCTCTCGATGGTAATGTAGTAGTCGCTGACGCTGAGGTACCATTGATCGATGATGGCCTCGAGCGTGCTATCGATCAGCTTTGCTACCTGTGGAGTGATCTTCCTCTTCACCGACAATAATGTCCATCCTCGCGAACGTCCGACGTGAATTCGGCTGGCATGCAATCCCCCAAAGCGAGCGCCCGAGTATACCACGGAGTTTTCAGCTTATGGGAGGATGGTAAATGAGTTGAATGAGGTTTCGGTCCGGATCGCGGAAGTAGATGGATCGCGCGCCGTCTCGATGTGTCTTCGGTTGCTGAACCAGTTCAACTCCCTCTTGCTGGAGCCGGTCCGCCCACTGATCGACTTCTTCCGGAGTGGCCACCAGAAAACCGAAATGGTCCAGACCTGTCGCCCCGGGGGCGGCCGCCACCGAATCACCGCCCACCTGATGCAGGGCCAGGTTGTCGGTACCGCTGGTGAGGTACACATTGTCAGGATCGGGGTGCCACTCTACCTTCAACTTCAAAACCCGCGTGTAAAAATCGAGCGACTTGCGAATGTCCCCGACTCTAAGCGCGACGTGCCGCAGTCCCAGCATAGAATCCCTCCGTTATAACAGCGGCTTCGCGTCTTGGCGGTGGTTCTTTTCCCGCGTTTAACGCGAACCCTCCCAGGCTCTTCTGTAATTCTCTTCCACAACCTGAGACTCTGGAGATTATACTTAGCCGTACGCTGAATTGCATTTTCACTTCAGGCTCGGCGCGCTCGAGGTTTCCCGCATGAGGCTCTCAGTGCAGATACTGCGTTACCTGGTTATCGCATCCTTCTTTCTCGGCCCGTCCGACTCAATAGCGCAGTCCGTTACAGCCCAGGGGCGAATCCTGGACGAATCGGACCATCCCATCCCGTTCGCTCGGATCGTCGCGAGCTACGCCGATGGTAATGTCGACGAAGTTCGCGCCGACGAAAACGGCCTGTTCCATCTTGAGCTGAAGGGAAATCTCCCGGTGCGGCTTCAGGTGTATGCGCCCGGCTACGCGGCAGCGCAGCGCGAGCTCGCCGACTTGGCCACCGGCGAGATATCCATAACACTGGGACCTTCGCGCCTGGCCGACTCCGTTACCGTGACCGCCGCCCGAGGCGAGCTCCCGATATCGCGTTCCATTCAAAGCGTAACGCTGCTGTCAGACGAAGATCAGCAAATGAGCCCCGCCCTGACATTGGATGATTTTCTGCGCCGGGTTCCAGGATTCACGCTTTTTCGCCGCACCAGCAGCCTCGTGGCGCATCCTACGGCGCAAGGCGTTTCGCTGCGCGGCGTCGGGCCGAGCGGCGCCAGCCGGAGCCTGGTGCTTGCCGACGGCATCCCGCTCAATGATCCCTTTGGCGGCTGGGTGTATTGGAGTCGAGTCCCGCGCCTCTCGATCGATCGGACCGAGATACTCCGGGGCGGCGCTTCGGAACTCTACGGCACCGACGCGCTCGGCGGCGTCATCCAGGTCTTTCGGCGAACACCCGCCTCCAGGACACTAAACCTCGAGGGCTATCTCGGAAATTTCCAGACCAGCGATTATGCTTTCCAAACCTCACACCGATTCGGCCGGCACGGCGTTGCGCTGAGCGGCGACGTGTTCCGCACCGAAGGTTACATTCAGGTAGCCCCGCTGGAAAGGGGTCCTGTGGACATAGCCTCCCGCAGCAAGCATCGTGCCCTGGAGGCACTGTGGGATTATCAGTTTGATGCGAACAGCAGAATGTTCGTGGTGGCTTCGGACTTCTCCGAAGAGCGCGGGAACGGTACTCCGCTCCAGACCAACGATACCCAGATGAAGAGCCTGGCGGCCGGCGCGTCTTTTGTTACCGGAGGAAACGAGTGGTCGGTGCAATCGTTCGCGATGAGCGAAACTTTCGACGCCTTGTTCTCTTCCGTGGCGCTGGACCGCACCAGCGAACTGCTCACGCGCAGCCAGCGCGTCCCCGCGCAGAGCGCGGGCGGGCAGGCTCTCTGGCGCCGCCCAATCGGAACGAAACACCTGCTCATCGCCGGCGGAGACTATGTCCAGGTCAAAGGAGCGAGTGATGAGCTCGCCTACATCGCCGGTATTGCGACCGGAACGAGCCGCGTCGATGGACGGCAAGACAGGGGAGGCTTCTACTTTCAGGATCTCTGGCAAATCCATTCGCGTCTTCAGGCTGTATTGGGAATCCGATGGGACGGCTGGAGCAATCACGACGCCTACTTGTTCACGACGACTTTCTCGACCGGGGCTGCGCGTCAAACGCCTTTCTCGTCCCGGAGCGATACCGCCTGGAGTCCAAAGGTGGGCGCCCGACTGGATCTGGACCACGACTTCTGGCTGCGCGGATCGATCTCCCGATCGTTTCGAGCCCCGACGTTGAACGAGCTTTACCGCGGCTTCCGCGTCGGCAATGTCGTCACGAACCCCAACGGTGACTTGAGGCCGGAACACGCCTCAGGAGGAGAGATCGGCTTGGATTGGGGGCTGCGCAAGCCGGTATCGATCCAGGGAACGGTATTTTCATATGAAATCGAAGACAACATTGCCAACGTCACCCTCTCTTCCACACCCGCCCTCATTACCCGCCAGCGCCAGAATCTGGGGAGCACGCGCAGCCGGGGCGTCGAACTCGATGCCGTGTATCGACCCGATACCCGGTGGACTCTCGGGGCAGGCTACTTCTTTTCCGACGCTACCGTCCGGAGCGCCCCGGCGGCACCCGATCTCGTCGGACTACGAATTCCACAGGTGCCGCGGCACCAAGCTGTTTTTCAAGCTTCTTACCATCAACCGGAGCGGTTTTTCGTTTACCTGATGTTGCGGGTCTCGAGCAGCCAGTTCGATGACGACCAGAACCAATTCCTGCTGGGAGCCTATCAGCTGCTGGACTTCTCGATCGGGAAACCGCGTGACGCGCTTCGCGGAGCTATTCTTCGCCTGTGAAAATCTCTTCGACCGGAGTTACGCCGTGGGGCGCACACCGGTCGAGACCCTGGGAATGCCGCGCCGCTACAATGCCGGCATACGATTCAAACTCGAATAACAGGACTTTCCCCGGGCGCCTCATTTCAAAAGCAGAGGAAGGCGTCGTTCCCCGCTGTCAGAAATGAGGGAAACGACCGGACGTCCCATGATAAAATTGGCTCATCATGACGCGAGAGACGCTGTTTGAGAAAATCTGGAACAACCACGTAGTTTCGGCCGAGCCGGATTGCCCGGCGGTTCTTTACATCGACCTGCATCTCATCCACGAAGTCACATCTCCTCAGGCCTTCCAGGGCATTCGGAATCGCAATCTGAAAGTCCGGCGGCCGGAGCGCACCGTGGCAACCATGGATCACATTGTCCCCACCCGAAATCAGGGACTTCCGATCGCGGATGCCATGGCCGCGAACCAGGTCCGGCAGCTGGAGGCTAACTGCAAAGACTTCGGGATTGAGCTTTTCGGTCTGGGAAATCCCCGGCAAGGCATCATCCACGTCATCGGTCCGGAGCTGGGGTTGACGCAGCCGGGCATGACGATAGTTTGCGGCGACAGCCATACATCGACTCACGGGGCGTTTGGAGCCCTGGCCTTTGGCATCGGCACCAGCGAGGTAGAACATGTCCTCGCGACCCAGTGTTTGCTTCAGCGCAAGCCCAAGACTTTTGAAGTGCGTGTCGAGGGGAAGCTCGAGGCTGGAGTCTCGGCTAAAGACATTATCCTTGCCCTGATCGCCAAGGTTGGCGTCGATGGCGGAACCGGTCATGTGTTCGAATATACCGGCAGCGCGATTCGCCCGCTCGACATGGAAGAACGCATGACGATTTGCAACATGTCCATCGAAGGGGGCGCGCGCGCCGGGATGGTCGCTGCTGACGACACTACCTTTCAGTATCTCTCCGGTAGACCCTATGTCCCCGAAGGACGGGACTGGGATGCCGCGCTCGCGCGGTGGCGCGCCCTTCGCACCGATGAGGGCGCGGTCTACGATGAGAGTATTCAGCTGACCGCGTCGGATCTCGAGCCGATGATCACGTACGGGACCAACCCCGGAATGGGAGTCCCGATCACGAGCCGCGTACCCGATCCTGACGGGATTCCAGACCCATCTCGCAAAAACAGCCTCACCAAAGCGCTGAAATACATGGGACTGACGCCGGGGCAGCCCCTCCTGGGCCAGCCCCTCGACGTGGTTTTCATTGGGAGCTGTACCAACTCGCGCCTCCTCGACCTGCGAGCCGCAGCCCGCGTGCTTAAAGGACGAAAGGTCCACCCGAAGTTGCGCGTGTTGGTAGTGCCGGGGTCGCAGGCCATCAAAGCCGCGGCCGAAAGCGAGGGCCTCGACAGGATTTTCCTGGAGGCGGGCGCCGAGTGGCGGGAGCCCGGGTGCAGCATGTGCATTGCCATGAATGGCGACGAACTGCAGCCCGGCCAGTATTGCATCAGCACGAGCAACCGAAATTTCGAAGGTCGCCAGGGCAAAGGGGGTCGAACCTTTTTAGCCAGCCCGCTAACTGCGGCGGCATCGGCAATCGCCGGGGCGGTAGCCGATGTCCGGCGCCTTATGTGAGAAGGACCGCTGTGGAACCGATTCGCAGGTTTACAAGCCGCCTTGTGCCTCTTCCCAACGAGAATGTCGATACCGACCAGATTACTCCGGCGCGCTTCTTGAAGGTGACTGCCAAAACAGGATTGGGTAAGTTCCTGTTTTACGACTGGCGCTTCGATGCAGCCGGCAATCCAATCCCCGGCTTCGTTTTGAACCAACCCGAGATCGCCGGGGCAGAGGTACTTCTAGCAGGCAACAACTTTGGTTGTGGAAGCTCGCGTGAGCATGCCCCCTGGGCGCTGGGCGACTTTGGTTTCCGCGCCATCATCAGCACCTCTTTCGCCGACATCTTTCGCAACAACTGTCTGAAGAACGGGCTGCTCCCCATCGTGGTCGAAGTCCAGGTTCACCAGGAGCTTTTCAAGCTCGTCGGCCTGGATCCCTCGATTGAAGTCACCGTCGACCTGGCGCCCCAACTGTTGACGCTGCCGGATGGAAAGCAGGTCTCCTTTCCCGTCGATCCCGTTCTCGAAGAAGTGTCTTCTGGACGGCGTCGACGAGCTCGGCTATCTGCTTGCCTTGTCAGACAGGATTTCCAGTTTCGAAGCCAGTCACCCTGCAGTTCAATCGCGTTAGCGCCTTTGTGTCTTCGTGGTTAGGCGCAACATACCACCAGGACACAAAGGCACGAAGAAACACCACATCTTCGACCAGAGGTTCGCGTGAACCAGGAACGCCGTAAGGCTCTCTTCGCCCTGTGGGTGCTTTTCGGAATCAACGCCATGAACTTCTTCGACCGGCAGATTCCAAGCGCCGTTACGGAGCCGATTCGCAAAGAATGGGCTCTGAGCGATACGCAGGTCGGGCTCCTCGGCACCGCGTTTACTCTGATCTACGCCGCCGTGGGAGTGCCGCTGGGCCGGCTGGCGGATCTGTGGAATCGAAAATACCTCCTGGCCATCGGCCTCTCGCTCTGGAGCGCACTGACATATGCTTCCGGACTCTGCCGAGGTTACTGGCCGTTGTTTGGCGCGCGGCTCGGGGTCGGAGTCGGAGAGGCCGTATGCGCGCCTGCGTCGAGTTCACTGATCGGCGACCTCTTCCGCCCCCACGAGCGCTCCCGCGCGATATCGATCTTCATGCTGGGGCTCCCGGTCGGACTGGCGCTGAGCTATATCGTCAGCGGCACGATCGCTCAACACTACGGCTGGCGCTACGCGTTTTATGTAGCGGGCGTTCCCGGATTGGCTCTGGCCGGGCTGGCTCTGCTGATTCGTGAACCCCGGCGTGGGTCCTCCGAGATCAAAAACATTGGGACTGCCCGGCGGCCTGGATCGCCTTACCGGCTGGTCCTCGGTATCCCGACCATGTGGTGGATCATCGCTTCGGGAGCTCTCCACAACTTCAACATGTACGCAGTCGGATCCTTCCTGCCGGCGTTCCTGAGCCGCTACCACCATGTGAGCCTGCAGACGGCAGGATTCATCTCCGGGATCGTCATCGGGTCCGTCGGGGCGGGCGGGATGCTCCTCGGCGGCTGGCTGGGTGACTGGATGATGCTTCGGCGGGAATCCGGCCGCATGCTGGTCGCCAGCTGGGCCTTGCTCCTCAGCGTCCCCATGAGCTTTCTCGCTCTGATGCAGCCGAGCGGCGCCCTGACGCAGTTCATGCTCTTTCAGGCGGCAGCATCGATGATGATGTACGTCTACTACGCCACCGTATACTCGACGGTGCAGGACATCGTCGAACCCGCTCTGAGAGGAACCGCCATGGCGCTCTATTTCTTCGCAATGTACGTTCTTGGAGCCTCGCTTGGACCCATCGGCACCGGTTGGGTGAGCGACCTCATGGCGCGCAGGGCGGCGGCTGCGGCCGGTGTGACGCTCCTTGAAGCTTCCCCGATTCCCGAACAATTCAAGGCGGTTGGCCTTCACCAGGCCATGTACATGGTTCCGCTCCTGGGCATTGCGCTCGCGCTGGTTTTGTTTGCGGGTTCGGTCACGGTGCGCCGTGACATGAAGAAGCTTCAGGATTGGATGCGCCAGGCCTCCGGTGGCGAACAGAATTAACCACGAAGACTCCAAGGCACGAAGAAAAGCTACCCTTTCACGTCTCGCATGATCCGGCGACCTTCGTCATCATCCACCCAGACCCATCCATAGGAGGTTCCGTTTGGATGCGGGTCGACCTGATATTCTTGCCGCAGCTGCGCAACATGATCGTGCTTCAGCGCGCTGCGCTTTGCCTTGGGATCGATACCGTAGAGACGGGCGGCGTTGAGACCGAAGATCAGATTCTTGTCCTGATCGGAAAGGTCAGGATAGCCGTGCTTGGCTGAAATCTCGGGATCCATCTTGAATGTTCGCAGAGAAGTGATGACCGGTTGAGGGCTGCCGCTCCACAAGCAATCCGTCCCCCATAAGATGTGATCCGCTCCGAAGAGCTGCAGCGCCTGGCCAAAGAAATGAGTGAGCATTTTGGGATTACGGTGCAGTTGAGCAAACGTGCTCCCGAGTTCCAGATAGATGTTCTTGAGTTGAGGGTTGCGCTTCTTGATCGCAAAGAGGTCGGAGCACCAGGGAATCCAGAGAGGATCCTGGGCTGACTTTTCCCGCCCGTCGCGAGACATCAACGGATTCAAGTGCAATGCGGAATGGTAGATGATGAAGTTCAGGTCGGGCCAATCCTTTGCGGCTTTTTCGACATCCTTTGGATGGCAATACTCCTCGGTGAAAAACCCCAGGGGTAGACCCTTGTGGATGCAGAGATTCTTGATCTTCATCTGGCGGGCCTTCTCGAAGAAGGGATACGCCAGCTTCTCATCATCGAGCCACCATCCCTGAGTGTCTCCCATCGCTGCACCGGTGTACATCTTCCAGGCTTCGATCTTGAGTTCCTTGGCTTGCCACTCCATGTCCTCGACCGCTTTTTGGCGTTCCCAATTGGGAATCAGCAGCCCGTGACTCACCATTCTCTGGCTGCCCGCGAGCTTGTTCACCGCGTTTCTGGTAGCGACCATCTTTTGAGGCGGCAGAAAGTTTTCCTGATGCGTAGGAGTCGGAGCGCCGGACATGCAGGTCATCACCGTATCGCTGTCCATGAACAGCTCCTTGATGTAGAAGTCTTGATTGAGCTGCGCCAGAATATCAGCGGTTTCGTCGGCCAGATTGGCCAGCTTGATCTTTCCATCTTGCCCCTGCTTCAACCGCGACCGCCGCAGCATCCGGAAAAAAGTGAGAGACCTCCGTCCGGCTTCGGTGGCGTGGAACCAATTCCCCTCGATGTCGATATGATGAGTCTGAACGTCGAAGATGAACTGGTCTTTGGGCCATTTCTCGTAGAGCATCTCGGGATGGTAAATCATCTCCTCGGTAACGTCCCAGGTTTTGCCAAAAACCTGGTTCATGGCAGCCAGCGCGCAAAAGATGCCTCCGGCGCTGCGCATGAACTCACGGCGGTTCACTCCAAGTCTTCTGGCGTGGCGTGTCCCGTGTTCAAACATGATCGCCTCGGCCAGTTTTTGTTCGTCGGTCTGAGGAACGGGAACGAATTCTTCATTGGAGACGATCTCAGTGGGTACAGGAGAACTCATCTCTCGGGAATGATCTTTGTAGCATTTTCGAATCCACATGATTTCCTCTCATTGCACCTTGCAAGTAATCAAGGCGCCGCCTCCGGGCGGTTGATCATGAATCAACCGCCCGGATTAAAAGTGCTCAGAAGCTCAATCGCGCGCCAAACTGGAAGGCGCGCGGCCCTCCGCTACCGAATATCTGAGCCCCGCGGACCGTAGGCTGCCCGAATGCGGCGGTCTGAACCAATCCATTTCCGTAGCCGCTGAGATTGGCAATATTGAACAGGTTAAATGCCTCCGCCATGAACTGTAGCTTGACTCGCTCTTTAATTGAGAATACCCGAGTCAGCCTGACATCGGTGGAAAAAAATGTATCCCCGTTGGAGAATGCCGCCGGCAGCGTGATTGTTGGAACCACCTGATTCTGCGGCGTACGCATCCCCGTTACCGAGGTCGGCATGGTTTTGTTGAACTGATCCACCAGTTGCCGGATATCATCGGCGTCGGAACTGCGCCCGAAGCCGTTGAACTCCATGCCTGGGAGCACGAGCGTGGAAATCCCGTCTCCATCGATATCGAGACTGAGCTGCGGATTGAGCGGCGGAGCGCTCACCATCTGATGAATCGCAGACAGTTGCCATCCATTCGCAAGTCCCCGGGCAATCGCATTACCTCCCCCGTACCCAGGGATGTTCCAGATTCCACTGAAGGTGAAGCGATGCGGCCGGTCACTCCCCTGAATACCATAGCTTTCGTTGAGATTATCATTGTTGATCACCCCGTTGAACCCCGTGTACCGCGAGTAAGCGTACGATACCGTGAACTGGTAGCGGCTGGAGAACCGCTTGTCCAGCTTGGCCAGCAGAGCCGTGTACCGGTAGTTGGCTGCCGACCTGTAAACGGTAATCTGACCCTGCGAGCACTGAGCCCTTGGATCCTGGCCTTGGGATCCCTGGCAGACGGGAATCAAGGGATCGCGCACCGAATTAACAGACCCATCAGGGTTCACGGACAAGACCCGCCTGCGGTCCCAGCGATTCTCATCGACCGGGAACAGGTCATGATACCCTCCGAAATGGACAGCGCGGCGCATAACAAAGTCTGCCTGGAGCACGGTATCCCGGGCGATTTCCCGCTGTATACCACCTGTGACATGAGCCGTATAGGGAACGGTGCTGTCTTGCTGGAAGATCGGAAGGACCTGTACCTGTTTCAGCACCTCGATACCCCGGATCGAGAGGTCGGTTCCGTCACCCCAACTCTGCAAAACGCCGTTCTGGATCGTGGGAAAGAGGGGACTCACCAACTGCTGGTTCACATATGTCGGAACGAACCTGAAGTCCAGGACGGGGGATCCGGTGCCTGGAAACGGATTCGGGATGACCTGCCCGTTCACCAGGGCCAGCCCGTTTCCGCGCGGGCCAATGGATAAACGCTCTCCCAGACGGGCAAAGAAGAGATTGGAATCATGGTAAATTCCCGAACCACCTCGGATGACGGTCTTGCCCGACCGGTCCACGCCCCACGCAAATCCGATAACGGGGTTCACGTTGTTAGGATCCCGGCGGGTCGGCCGAAGGTCGGCTGCGGCGCCACCCAGCACGGGGCGCAAGTATTCGGGTTTATCCAGGTCGTGGTTCCCCAGGTTGTCCTCGTAGGAGTAGGCGACGCCGTAGTTGAAGACAAATCTGGGATGAATCCGCCACGCGTCCTGAAAATAGGCACGGTACCGGTCGTTTCGGCTGGCCTTATCGATGTTGTATTTGGGCGGCTGGCCGATGTCTCCTACCCCGAAAGTCAGGACTGCGAGCGGCAGCCGGGTAATATCTGCCAGCGTCGGCGCGCCGGCCGTCGTGCTTCTCAGAGAAGCGGGCAGCGTTGGATACAAAGCCGGATTCAGAATCGCGACTGCGGACGGTCCAAAGAGATTGTATTGACCCGAGGTTAGAAGCCCCCAGTCGCCCGTGCCAAAGAAATGCTCCCATTCACCGCCGTACTTGATCCTGTGATTGCCCTTCTGCCAGCTCACGTTCTCGGTCAATTGATAGGTGCGCAGCAGTCGCTTCTGAGGAACTTGCTGGTGGTTACCGAGGGTAGGGCCGCCTTCGGAAACCACCATCTGAGGACCGCCCAGACCGATGCAGCCCAGGGGATGAGTACAGTCCGATGGCGAGGGAGGGGATAAATGCGCGCTATAGAATTGATAGGAGAAGCGAAAGTCGTTCACGAGGCTCGAACTCAGCACGCTGGTCAGGCTTAGTAGCGCCTGATTGGCCCAATTGCGTGTGGAAATCCAGTTAGATTCCAGGTTGGTATTTGGAGACAGAAACCGGCTGTTGTCCTGGCTGTAGCGTACAAACATGAAATGCTTGATGCCCAGGACATAGTCGACACGCGCATTGAACTGCTTGCCCCGGAACGGAGCCTGCCCGATATGATCGTATGAGCGGAAAACCGGATCTCCGTGAGCGATCGTCTGGACGCTGGTCTGATTGTTGTTTTCAAAGTTGGTAAACCAGAAGAGTTTGTCTTTCTTCAACGGCCCACCCAGGTAGAAACCGCCCTGGCGCCTGGCGAAGAAGGGGTCGGGATTCTCAGGTTCTCGTTTAAGTCCGGGGTATGCGGACAAATTGTGGTCGCGGAAAAAGAAGAAGCCGCTTCCGTGAATATCATTGGTGCCGGTCCGCGAAACGACATTCACCGAGCCTACGCCGGTAAGATTCGTCGCCAGGTCAAAATTGAAGGTAGTTATTTGAAACTCTTGCACCGACTCCTGTGAGAAGTTCTGTGCTGTGCCGCCAGTGATCCGATCGTTTACGGTCGCTCCATCAACAGAAACCCTGGTAAGCGCCTGGTTCGCCCCTCCAATCGATACGCGGAAGAAGTTATTGGGACTGGTACCGGGATTTGATACGGCGTTAACGTCAACGCCGGGTTCGAGCATCGCCAGCAACAGGAAACTGCGTCCGTTCAGAGGCAGGCCTTCAATCTGCTCGCGAGTAACCACACCGTCGATCTTGTATTCGGTCAGGTTCACCTGGGCGGTTTTGCTCTCGACCTGAATCACTTCCGAGGCCGATCCCACCGTCATCTTGAAATCGGCGTTGGCATTCGCGCCCGTCAACACGGTTACGGACTGTGCTTGCGATTGCAAGCCTGCAAGTTCAACCTTGATCTCGTACTCACCCGGCAGGAGATTTCTCACCTGGTAGTTTCCTGTTTCATCCGAGATCGACTGGCGCGCTACACCCGTTCCCTTGTTGGTTACCGTAATTGTCGCGCCCCGGATCAGGCCATCAGAATCGTCCCTGATAACTCCGCGAATGCCGCCCGTCGCCGTCTGTCCCAACACCAGAGAATGGAATACGCCGCATAACGTTATCACCAGTACCAAACTCCTAAGGTTCGACTTCATGACCTTTCCTCCATGGTCGTATTGAGCGCCGTCAATTCGGCATAGTTTTTCATTAGCTCGGCTCGGTCGAACCGAGCCGAAACGCACACCCTTACGGATTTTCGCCGAGAGCTACCAGGGACGTACTTCGCTTACTTGGCGTTTCTTCCTGTCTTCGCGCCGTGGCTCTTGGTGTTGCCGGACCAAATCGACCACGAAGGCGCCAAGACACAAAACAGCGCACTAAAACCTTCCAGTTCGGTCTTACACAATGGGTCCCGTGATTATGCTAGGTTGCGGTTGCTTCGATATTCTCTTTGAGTGGAGTCGACGCGAGCAGAGCCAATCGTTGCAACAAGGCGATCAACTACGCAGAATCAGACCAGTATCGTGCTTACATCAACGACTCTCCTCAACATTCACCCGGGGGAGGGGCAGAGAGTTATATGGAATGGCGCCATACTACCATAACCGGCCTCGGCGCCAAAGAAATCGAGGGGGGCTTGGAGCAGCTTCCACGACTGCAAGGGACCGGTCCATCCAGGGAACGGCCGAGTCGATCACTTGGGCAAGAGGCCCAAACGGCAGAGTGCCCGATAGAGGGTCGAATGTCGGATCAGGGCTAAACGCGCCGCTACCGTGTTCAGCTCCTGCATGGTTTCCGCCAGCTTTCTGTCCCGATCGTGAAGTTCGGTCTCGACCTCCTTGACCCACCGAGTCCGCTCATCGAAGTCCCGGCGGAGTTCGGTCAGGGCCTGGTCCCTTTTAGAAACTTCTCTCCTTATTTCGTCCTGCAGCTCCCGAATGGTCTGATCACGCTCACCAATCTCCGTCAGGACGCGACCTAGAGTTTGGTCTCGATCTCGTATGGTGTCTGCCAGCTGCGTGCCCCAGACTCCCCGCTGTTCGAGTTCACTGTCCAGGGTGGAAATCTCTCGCAGCAAAGCTTGTTCCCGGTCGCGCCATTCTTCGAACAAGTAATCCGACAGGTCGACATAAGATGACAGCGCGGGAACTTCATGAGGCGCCTGTTCGAGACGGCAAAGCGCCAGGAAGTACATCGGATCTACTGCGGTCCGTGTTTCGCCCGGAAAGTGGCCTGCGATCACTTCCTCGTCAGCCGCGGCCGGATTCTCCGCTACGATCAGCGACCCGGCACGTACCTGCTGGCTCATCAACTCAAAAGCTGGAAAATACTCCCCCAGTAGCGCGATAAATTCCTCCCTGTACAGCTCGCGCACATGAAATGGATTGGAATAATTTCTTGCGTCCGAATATCTGGCCTTGTCGGGGGTGGAGATCAGGGCAACGCCGCCGGGGTGAACAACTCGCGCGATCTCCCGGACCAATTCCCTGCTGTCTTGAACATGCTCCAGAATTTCGAACGCCACGACCAGGTCGAAGGAAGCAGATTCGAACGGCAGTGAGGTTGCGTCTCCCTGAACGAAGATCAGGTTCGATCGCTCCCAGGTGTGCCGCGCGTAGAGCACGCTTGGTCGGTCGAGTTCGAGTGCCCAAACCTGGCTCGCCGCTTGCGAAAGGAGAGCGGCGCCGTACCCGGAACCGCTCGCAACATCGAGCACCTTTTTCCCCTTCGCCCATCTCAAAGCGAACAGGTATCGATGGAGGTGCTCGTAAGCCAGCTGAGCGCCACCCTGGCCCGGAATATAACGCTCGCCCGTGAAGTCCGGAGGCTTCATTGGCTCGAGTTCCTCGACAAGTGTAACTCGGCTAAGGCAACCCAATCGCCGACGAGGTCTCCTTGGGGGCCTGCCGAGACAATCATTTCCAAGTCCCACTTGCCGCTCTCGTCAAGATTGAAACCGATATCCAGCGGTATCCAGTCGCGGTCCGCCCCGTTTCGAGCCGCATCAAAGCGCCGACTGTACACCGTTCGTTGCTGCTGCGAATCCGTCAGCTTCATTTCCATTTGGATTCCGTCTCCGACATTGAAAACCGGAGTGGCCCAACCCTTAAGGCTGATAGGGCCGGAGATCCCGCCGAGCGTTAGCTTCACCGTCGACGGAGCGATGAGGACGATCGCGTCGCGTCGCTTGCCTCGCCGGGTGACGGGAAGAGATCTGGGCGGGAACTCTGGATGTCCCACCACCCGGAAGTTTGCCAAAAGCAGTCGCGTGTCCGACCTCTCCGGACGCACTATGTCGGCCGGCGAACATTGGATTAGAATCAGCGAAAGCAGCAAACAAGCGCCGCGGCGTCTAACCATAGATCGGTTTCCTTGCACCTCTCTGCATCACTCCTGGTGTTGCTTCGTGTCTTTGAGTCTTGGTGGTATTTGTTACACAGCTCTAACATGAAGACACGAAGAAACACCAGGAGCCCTTCTCTGGCTATCATGGGCAAGACTCCGAGCATAGCATGGTAAAACGCGGATCCTCAGTGCGCAACTGCGTCATTACTATCCGGCCTCACCGATTGAAGCACCAGGAATTTGGCGTCTCCAAGGCTTTCCTTGAATTGGCGCAGCTTGCTTCCAAGGCGCTCTGGTCCCGGCGGGTCCACGGCCCAACAGTATCCAGGCTTTCCGGTTGTTCAGCAGCCGGAGTTCACGGTACGATGTCGACCGAGCCCTCGGCCAGGAACCGCCCGGGCCCAATGTCCGGATTCATCGTCAGGAGGCGTGAAGATTGAAACCTGCGGAGCCTCAATGCGATTACTCGACCCGTCTCGAGGAAGAACAGCGGTTCTACAGGGCTTGCGAGAGAGTTCACAATCTGCCTGATATTTTTCATTACTGGTCCCACAAGTATGTCCGGCCGAAACTGAAGGCCGTCGGACTTGAGGGCTCGACGGATTTTTTCTACCAGCCTCTTCGAAGCCAATGCGAGCGCAACACCGGACGGCGCGTCCGTTTTCTCAGCATCGGATCGGGGAACTGCGACCTTGAAATCGAGATCGCCTCCAAGCTTCTGGCAGCGGGACAACCTCGCTTCGTGATCGACTGCCTCGACCTCAATGACGCCATGCTGGCTCGAGGGCGATTGGCCGCCGGTTCGCAAGATGTTTCCGAGCAACTGGATTTTATTACGGCGGATTTCAACCAGTGGAGTCCTACGCGCGAGTACGACGGCGTGATCGCAATTCAAGCGTTGCATCACGTGGTCAATCTTGAGGGCTTGTTCGCTGGAATCAAGCAAAGCTTGACGCGCACCGGCTGTTTCGTCATCTCCGACATGATTGGCCGTAACGGACACATGCGCTGGCCCGAAGCGTTGCCGGTCATTCACGAGTTCTGGCGGAAGCTGCCTCCATCCTACCGGTACAACCATCAGCTTCGGCGTTACGAGGAGTCGTTCGAGGACTGGGACTGTTCGCAGGAGGGATTCGAAGGGATTCGCTCACAGGACATCCTTCCCCTGCTGATTGAAACATTTCATTTCAAGCAATTCGTCGCCTATGCAAATGTCATCGCTCCGTTCGTTGACCGAAGTTTCGGCCACAACTTCGATGCGGCTGCGGCATGGGACCGTGCATTCATCGACGAGGTCCATCAGCGGGACGAGGAACTGCTTATTGGCGGAACGATCAAGCCAACCCAGATGCTCGCGATCCTGGGCACGGAAGCCGACGAGCCCACGCGCTTCCTCGAACCCTTCAGCCCGCCGTTTTGTGTCAGGTGGCCCGGCGAGACCGGCGAGAATCAGAAAGCGACCGAAGCTCAGACGGCTACAACGCGAACGGAGGACGAGCGCGGTCGGGGGGCGTACGAATGGCACAGTTGGCCGCACAGCGCCCGACGTGAACTGGAAATCGCCTGCTGCCGGCTCGCGGACATGGAAGCATGCGCGCGGCGTCAGGATCAGGAGATTCAAGCCTTGAGGGCGGAGGTTGTTCGGCTGGGGCAGGAATTTGATGAACGCACGCGGTGGGCTCTGCAACTTAACAAAGAAGTGGAAGACACGAGGGCGGTGGTTGCGCAACGGAACCGGGAGCTTGAAGAACGCACCGAGTGGGCACTCCAACTTGATAGAGAGCTCCGCGAGAAGCCGGGGCTTGACGGCATGTGGTACCGAAGCCGGCAACTCCTCAAACGCGCCGGTGCAGCCTTGCGGCGCCGACTTTAAAGGCTAGCTCACGTGAGCCATCTCTCCGAGCTGAGCCAGCATGGTTACCAGGTTACCGGAAGCGTCGAATTCGATTTCCCGGGGATCGCCCAGGATTTCTAGTTGCGGATTGTTTTCGATCTGAGGCCGCAGGTTTTCGGAGAGCGCCAGCAGGCTGAGTTCCATGGTATTGCGAATCCAGCCGATTGTGACCTCACCCATATCCACCTTCCCCACTGTCGGCGCGATACGTTCCAGGCACTCACGGTCGCTCGGGAAATGGATCGGAGTGCGGATTGCCGCCGGCGTGGAAGCCGTCAGCGCATTGATGTGGGTGGGCTTCCAGTCGACGCGATCGACCAGGCGATCTGTAACCACATCGGCCATTCCCAGGCCCGTCGCATTGTTATAGGTCAGCTCGCTCAGATCCCGCACAAAGATGCGCTCGATGCGCGGCGTGTCGGGCCAGGGGTTATAGGCGCCATAGACGCTGCGGTTGACCACCTTGGTATCCATTCCCGCTCCGCTGATGTTCTTGCCGATTTCGTCCAGAATCAGGATGTCGAGATCGGTTGGGATGCGGCCCATCCAGGATTTGACCAGCGCCAGCAGTTCCTCTTCGCCCCGTTCCATGTCGTCGACCGGGACGGCGGCAAGTTTCGCCGTATTGTGATGGGCATCTTCGAGGATGGCCAGTCCCCCGAGAATCTTTCCGGAGCGAAGCACCTGCCGGCCGATGCTCCGAATCACGGGCTCCAGTCCGAGCCTGTGGGCAAAGGTGTGGTAGCGTTGAGCCCCGGCGAATTTCCCCAGGCCGATCGCCATCATCTTGTGCAGGCCGCTTTCGATCTTGCCCGCAAAATCCGTGTGCCATTTCACCCGGGCCAGGAGCATCACGCCATCGCTTTCGAAAGCGCTGCGATCCATGAAGGTGTCGATGCCTTCCGGAGTTTTCCCCAGCGGAACGACGTCGAGCGAACTGACAATCGGACAGCCCATCGTGCCCTCGACGATCCCGTAATGCGCCAGCACGTCGGCCTGACCTTCCGCAGTGGCGGCGCCGTGGCTGCCCATCGCCGGAAAGATGAAGGGCCGCATACCCGCCGACTTCCAGTACTCTACGGCCGACCTTGCGATCACGGCGATATTGACAATGCCCCGACTCCCGACTCCGATGGCAACCCGGGATCCGGGCTTCAGCCCGGCGGCGAATGGCGATCGGGAAAGCTGCCCGTGTACTTCGGCCGGAATGTCGCGTATGGCGCGATCCGGAAAATTCTGACGCACTAAGAGAAGTCGTGATAGTCGCATAATCCCGCAGTATAACAAACCTCACCACTGCGCCGCTCGGATTTCAGCACAATAGTGCCGCCGCCGAGTTTTCAGCTTTATGTGAAGGGCGCTTTCCCCCACTGCAGATTGGCCTTGGAAATCCCTCGGATCAGCGCTTATAACTGTTCCCCTCGAGAAAATCGTGCAAGCGCCTCCTGCCGTCGCCTCCCGTTTGCGGCGCTGGATGGCGCGAGGAGCTTCAACCATGGATTCCAAACGGATCAGCCGTCGCGAGCTGCTGGCGCGGCTCGCGGCTGCAGGCGCGTTAGCGCCCTTGATGTCCCTTGAACGCGGTGTCAGAAGCGCCGTCGGCGCGCCCCTTCCCTTCTCCGGGCTGGCCGCCGAATACGATCGGCACGACGGGCTTGGCCTGGCGGAGCTGATCGCGAAAAAACAGATCAGCCCGCTCGAACTCCTCCAGGCCGTCCGCGCCCGGGTCGAGAGGCTCAACCCGAAGGTGAACGCGTTCTGCCAGCTCTTCTTCGAAAAGGCCGAGCTTCAGATAAAGCAAGGTCTTCCGCAGGGTCCGTTCCGGGGCGTGCCCTTCGCGCTCAAAGACCTGGGACAGCACCTGGCCGGAACCGTGACGTCGGCCGGCAGCCGTGTCTTCAAGGACTACACGCCCGACTTTGACAGCACTCTGGTAGCGCGCTACAAGCATGCGGGTCTGGTGATCTTCGGCAAGACGACGACGCCCGAGGTCGGTCTCACCACGACCACGGAATCGGTGCTCTACGGCAAGACGCGCAATCCCTGGAATCTCGAGCGCACCCCAGGCGGCTCCTCGGGCGGCGCCGGGGCCGCCGTGGCCGGCCGCATCATCCCGATGGCGCACGGCAGTGATGGCGGCGGCTCTATCCGGATCCCGGCCTCCTGCTGCGGTGTGTTCGGTCTCAAGCCTACGCGCGGCCGAGTGCCCATGGGCCCGACCCAGTTCGAAGGATGGAATGGGCTATCCGCGCATCACGCTCTCACGATGACGGTGCGGGATAGCGCCGCGTTGCTCGACGCCACCGGCGGCGCTGAAGCAGGCTCACCCTATTTTTCTCCTCCACCGCCGCGGCCTTACTTGAAAGAAGTCGGGGCCGATCCGGGCAAGCTGCGCATCGCCCTGGCGCTTGCCGCTCCGACCGGAACTCCGGTGGACGCCGAATGCCGGAACGCCGCGACCGAGGCGGCGAAGCTTTGCGAGAGCCTGGGTCATCGGGTCGAACCGTACGAACCTGGGATCAATTTCGCCGCGATGCGCGAATCCTTCCTCAACATCATCACGGTTTCACTCGCTCGCACGCTGGAAGACGCGGCCAGCTCACTGGGCCGCGCGGTCACCGAGAAAGACGTCGAGCCGGTCACCTGGGAAATGGCGAAGATGGGGCGCGCGGTCAGCAGCGTGGCTTATTCCCGAGCCATCGGTACGCTTCATCAGGTGGGCCTGCTGATGGCGAGATTCCACGAGAAGTACGATGTCATCCTGAACCCCACGCTGGCCAAGCCGCCGGTGAACCTGGGAGTCTTGAGCCTCTCGCCGGAGAACATGCAGGTCTTCATGAAAGAGGTCGTGGAATTCAGTCCGTTCACGGCGCTGTATAACGTCACCGGCCAGCCTTCGGCATCTGTCCCGCTGCACTGGACGCCGGACGGACTGCCGGTCGGGGTTATGTTTTCCGCGCGTTTTGGCGACGAGGCGACTCTCTTACGACTGGCCGCGCAGCTCGAAAAAGCCAGGCCCTGGGTTGCCCGCACACCGCCGCTGTGAAAACTGGTGACAGGCTACGCTTTTCCCAATTTCAGATTATGCACAGAAGGATTGGGCGACGAGCGTACGCAGTTAGTTTAGCCAACCATTCATCTGAAATTGGTGAAAGGCGTAGCCCTCACCAATTCAGCGGCAGCGCGGGATCCGGGCCGGCCCCCTTCGGAGTCTCGATTACCCGGACAATCTTCCGTTCGGGTACCGAGACGACTACGATCCTGTCCTGGTCCTGAACGCCGAGGTAGGCGAATCGACCGTCGCTTGAGAGAGTCAGCGAGAGCGGGCGGCCGCCGATAGGCAGAACTGTTGTTTCCTTCAGCGACGCGACGTCCGCGAACCCGACCGCGTTGCCGCCTTCGCCCAGGTTGTAGACCAGCGTCTTGCCATCAGGCGTCAGCGCGACCCGGGCGGCGCCCCGTCCGCACTTGATCGTCCCGATGCGTTGTTTCTTCTCGGTGTCGATGATCGCAATGGAATTGCCCTCGGCATTGGCGATGTAGTAGCGCTTGCCATCGCGCGAAAGGGTACCTCCCTGGGGTCGAGCGTCGGTCGGAATCAGCGTCACCTTACCGGTATCGAGATGGACTGCGGCGATGGTGTTGGTCGTGGTGTTGCTCACGAACGCGTGTTGGCCGTCCCGGCTCAGCGTCACCATGTGAGGATCGCCCCCCTGGACATCGTACTTTCGCAGCACCTTGCGCTCCGACAGATCGACGAGGAGCAGGCCGTCAGGGTTCTCGATTGTCACCACGAGCCGGCCTGTTTTGGGGTCCACGTCCATCCCGTGAGGACGGCGATAGTTGCCCAGCGAGATTACACCGGCCTTCTTCATGCTTTTCAGGTCGATGATCGAGATCGTATTGCCTCCCTCACCCGGGTTCGTCATCCACAGAATCCCGTTGTCAGACACGTAGGCGTAGCGCCGGTCAGGT
Source organism: uncultured Acidobacteriota bacterium (assembly GCA_963827655.1). Classification (GTDB taxonomy): domain Bacteria; phylum Acidobacteriota; class UBA6911; order UBA6911; family UBA6911; genus CAWHCF01. The sequence continues at coordinate 60,086 of CAWHCF010000029.1, read as the reverse complement.
GAGAGGATGATCTCGTGCGGGTGGACTCCCACCTGTACGCCGCCGATGCGTTTGCCCTCGGCTGTATAAAACCCGACCGACCCCGAAATCTTCTCAACTACCGCCAGCGCCGGCCGTTCGTCCGGCGTTGCCTGAGCGAGGTGCAGGGCTGCCAACAACAGGACCAGAATCCTCATAGAATTGCTCCTTGCCAAAGTCGACTCGGATCGTGTAACCACAACGAACGGTAAGGCACGATCAAATCTTCTCGTAGGGGCTCGTTGTGTCGACATACAGGGCTGCGTCGAACCCACGGCGCGGGTCGACGGAGGCGTAGTCTTCGTTCAAGCGCATGATCGTCACGCTATCCAGCTCCTCTCCTACCAGCCCATCGGTGGGCCAGGACCGGAGGTCGACGAGAAGCCGCTCCACGCCGCCACGTGCCAGAAGCGCAGCGAGCGAGTCCTCATCCGGAGCACTCAGAACGACAGGAGGCGACGCGCTGATCTGTCCAGCACGATGGGTAAGAAGGATGGGCCGGTAATCGTCGGACCAGTCAGCGTCCAGGTATTGTCCAAGCGTGGTCGGTATTGCGGTCACCTCCTGTCCTCCCATGGTCACGGTCAACGGCTTGCGCTGCAGATGGCCGTTGTGCGCCGCGACGACGATCCGGGCGTCAGAACCCAGATGATCGAGGATCCACGCCACGTTCTCCGCCATGTAACGGTCGCGCATGCGGCCGTCCGCAAAGCGGATGCACGTCGTCGGCCTCGGGGGTCGTAGGAAAATGGCGAATGAAATCGTCGAACTGCTTCACCAGCGCGACGTGCTGGCGGGCAATTGTGTAGTCCTCAAGACTGGTCGCCGAGATGTACTGGATCCTGCGGTCGTCAAACAACAGGGCGATGTCTGTCAGCAGCGCAGTAAGCCGGTCGCGGTCGGCCGCCGGAATAGCGAGGTACCGTGCCATGTCCGGCTCGTCAGATGCGAATCGCTCGACCAGCGGGATAACTTCTCTCCGGAAGTACTCCGCTGCCGGCGGGTCGACCCGCTCGAGGTAGGCAAGGGCAGGCCGAAGACCGGGCTCCGGCGTTGCCAGGGCTGCGATCATGTCCATGCCGGAGAAATCGACGCCGGGGCCGCCCGCCCGATTGTGCGCGCGCATCCACTCGAGCTGGGCGGTCATCTCCTTGCATGCCCCCATTCCATAGGTGAAGCCGCTTCGTTGAAGATCGACAAGATTACCCGTACCGCCATGTACCCAGTCATTGACGGCAACACCCTCGCACCAGCCTGACTCCAGGACGTAGGCACGAAATCCCAGCTTCTCAACCAGGAAACGAAGGATGCGGTGGCGCGCCAGATAGAACTCGTGGATTCCATGAGCGCTTTCTCCCACCCCGACAATGCGCGCGTCTCCAACCACCTCGGCGAGGAAGTCAAGATCTTCGAGCGGAGCGGATGGCTCCAGCGTGGACAGATGGGCTGCCTCGGTTTCGAGCCAGCTCTTTACAACGTCGGTAGTCATGACAAGATCCGAACGTAATCGAAACGCCGGCGTCTCGACTCGCCAAGCAAAGATCGTATGACGCCGCTCACAGCAGCTCGGAAACCGGTGCGCATGCCCAGGAGCCAAATAGCCGTCAAGTCCCGCCGGCACCAGGAACACTTCGACTGCGCTGGGGGCTAATCGGTAAAGCGAATGTGGTGTACCATCGCGGGAGGCAGATTTCGCAGTACGACCTCATGACTGTATTCGTAGCGATTGATATATTCGCGGACGATTTGCCCCACCTTTTGCATGCGTTCGCGTTCCGCGGGCTTGCCGCTCATAATTCGGGCAGCCTTCCGTACGAAGATGTATTCATAGAAGCTGCAGGTACCTCCCGGCTTGAGGATTCCCCGAAAAATTTCGAAGATGTCCCGCACCGAGCCTGGGTGAAAATTTGTGAATGGGAGACACGAAATCACGAAGTCGTAGCGGGGGCGCCGCTCGATTTTTTCGATCGGCTTATTGTGCACGCGAAGCGCGGCGTCGACATGTCGGAAAGCCTTGTCCTCTCGAATGCGCAGCCGGATCAGGTTCGCCAGCGTGGGCTCGATCTCATAAATATCGACGTGATCCACGAGCGAGACATGGCGGACGATCTCTTCCGTGATTCGTCCGGTTCCTGCTCCGACTTCGAGAACCCGGACCGGACTCTTGTAACGCCAGGCGAGTTCGCGCGACATCGCGTTAGCCAGGGTCCTGGAGCTGGGAACCACGGCACCGGTGCGCTTGAAGTCCTTTGCGGCTGACTCAAGAAAGAGACGATTGGTCCTTAGGTGCATGGAGCTTAAAGGCCCATGAGAAAGAATGTTTTAGCGGACCGTAAGAACGGCGCATTATAAGAGAAGAGGCGACCGTTCGGCAACATTTACCACCAGGAGAGCATCAAGCGCGAAGGCCTGACCTGCCCTGCGGCCGCAAAGAAGCGCTTTTAGCGTGTCTTCGTGGTTACAGCTGCCAAACAAATAACACCAGGATTACAAAGACACGAAGAAACACCAAGAATCGTGGTACCCTGTACCGCCATCGCGGAAACAGCCAGATGAAACCGGTTCGCTTTCAGCCCTTAATCGTCATCGCGGTCTTCTCCCTGCTCGCATGGGCGGGGTCTCCGCTTGCGCCGGATGGCACGCTACCGACGCAGTTACGTCTATCCTGGAGCGGCCCGCCCAAGACTACAATGACCGTGGTGTGGCAGACCGCTCTACCCACGGAAAAATCTGTCGTCGAGTATGGGGCGTCGGACAGACTGGACCAGAGGGCGGAGGGACGGCGCGTCTCCTATCCTTACGAGACCGGGATCATTCATGAAGCAGTACTCGAAGGTCTCGAACCGGGCCGGCGCTACTCATACCGAGTAGGCGACCCGAAAGGCGGATTCAGCGCGCCTTCCTCCTTTGAAACCGCTCCATCCGATGACAAAGACTTCTTGTTCACCGCGTTCGGGGATCACGGCGTCGGAGAGACCAGCAAAACCAATGTCGACCTGGTCCTGAGTGAAAACCCGGCATTCCATCTAATCCTGGGCGATTTATCTTACGCCAATGGAAACCAACCGGTATGGGACCGCTGGTTCGATCAGTTGGAACCCTTGTCGCGAAGAATCCCGGTGATGCCGACGCTGGGTAACCACGAAAACGAGCAAGTAGACGGAAAGCCGATCGGATACGTGGCTTACCTTACCCGCCTCGCTCTTCCGCCTCCAGAGAGCCGGTACAGTTTCGACTATGGCGAAGCGCGCTTCGTTGCCTTCAATTCGCATCAGTTCAGCGACCCGGAGCAGATGGATTGGTTTACCAGCACTCTCAAGAGCGCGCGGCTGGATAAGAAGGTCCGCTGGTTGATCGTATTCCAGCATCATCCCCTGTACAGCTCCAATGTCCGCAGGCTAAACAATCAGCCGCTGATCGACGCCATGCGCTCGGTACTGGATACTTATCAGGTCGACCTGGTGTTTGCAGGGCACAATCACAACTATGAACGAAGCTACCCCTTGAGAGGCGCAACGGTTACCGAAAGCGGTCCCGGTCCTTATCGTAAATCGAGCGGAGTAGTGTTCGCCATAAGCGGAGGCGGCGGGAAGTCACTCTATGAATTCGTCAAGGAACAGCCCGCGATCACAGCCTACCGCGAGAGTTCCCCGCACTATCTGCGAGTCCGAGTAACAAAAAAAGAACTTCAAGTCGAAGCGGTCCGAACCCTGGACAGGACTGTGGCAGATTCCTTTACCATTCGGGAACCATAACCAGAATCAACCACGAAGACGCGAGGACTTCCAGGACACTTCCTCAATTGGCAGGCGCCGGCGGAACATACTTGAGTTCGGTTCGGCTATGGACGTGCTTCAATAGCTCGCTCTTCTCGTACCATGTGGGCTTCATCTTGCCGGGACTGAAGAGTTTCTCCGCTTGATCCCGGAAGAACGGCGAGTCGCTCCGGTCGCTCTGGCCAATTGGAGGTTGCGTCCAGCTTCGGACCGGACGGGTAAGGAGCACAACCTGGGTTGAAGTCTGGCCGCTCCCGCCCCAGCGCGTGTGGTCGCCTCGCGGGTTGCCAAAACCAATCGCGCGAAGGGTTGCCATTCCTTCCTCCTGAAGAGATCCACCGCCGACGGGCCAAGACTTGTCCTCCCGCCCGACGCGAAAGACCTGCCCGTAAACCGCGTCCAGCGAGTTGTGATTCTGGCGCATGGTCTTCATCGCCAGTGCCAGTCCCGCGGCCATCGCCTTGAACTCCGCGTCGGATACGACATCCGTAGCCTGCTTGGGTTTCCCCAACGCCTCCATGTAATCGGCCAGCTTTTCAATCAAGTCCCGATATCCAGGGCCGAGGATCTGTTTCATTCCCTGGCGCCAGTAATAGTACTTCAGAGCATTTTTAGAATCCGGATCGGACCGCCCGTTCCACGAAAGTATTTCTCGCAACCCTTGCTGATAGTCGGAGTCGTTCTTGTACGCGGCGCCGTATTTTTCATCGGCCTTTTTCAGGGCTTCGGTCCATCGATCGTACTGGTAACAGTAGCTGTCCAGGGCAAGAGCAATCGCCTCTTCGGGAGTCACAGAGTTATCCTTGTGAAGAACTTGCACCGCCTGGGCGGCTCGCTGGTGCGTCCGGCCCGCCGGCTGATTGAACATGTAGATCTTCTTCTGATCGGGAGTCAGAGTGGAATTCACCATCATCACGTCCGGAGGGATGTTGCAGTTCTGCATGTAGCCCTGAGCCGGGTTTTCGATCGAGATCAAGTCGCGCGCGCGATGAATCCCGAGCCATTCGGTCTTGCTGGTGGAACCGTCCACCGGTTTCGAAAAATCATATCCGTCGGGGCGGATCGGGACCCGCCCCGTTCGCTGATAGTAAATGTCGCCGCTGGTGTCGGCCACCATAACGTTCTGGGGCATGATCTGGTTGAGATCGAGCGCTTTGCGAAAGTCCTCAACATTCCTGGCCAGGTTGAAGAGCCAGAACGATTCGCCGTACTGCACCTCATCCGCATAGGCCAGTTTTGCGACATAAGCTTTATTCCCGACCTTGGCGACAACCGGCCCATTGTGGGAGTCGTGGAACGTTACCTCGCGTGGCTTCTCTTCCCCTTTCACTGCGATTCGGACGGTACGGGGCGTCAGCGTCTTCCAGCTATCATCGTACCTGTACTGAAGAGGGTTTTCGGGATTCAAGGTCAAGACGTATATATCTGCCGTATCAGGCCCCCCGGTGGTCATCGCCCAGGCGGTGTGGTCGGTGTGACCCAGGCCGACATACGGATTACCGGGAATGGTGAATCCGGATCCATTGAGCTCTCCCGCGTGGATCCGGAATTCCCAGAACCGCGTCGCGCCCCACCAGGAAAGGTGTGGATCGATGATCAGAATCGGAGCCTTGACCGATGTTCGCCCGGGAGCAATCGCCATTTGATTCGAACTGCGGAAATCGGCGCCAAAGTTCGGATTGATACCGGCGGCGCGCAATTCTCCCAGCGCCTGGCCCGATGGCCAACCCCACATGAACTGCCGGCCGTGGGCCACCGACATGTACACGTCCAGTTTCCGGTCTCCCCACCAGGCCGGAATCTCGCTCGTGTGCGAAGTCAGGTAGTCGTTTACTCCCTGAACGTAGGCTGCCATGTATCGGCGCACCTCAGGGCGGATGCGATTGAAGTTTTTCCGCGCAATCTCGTAGTGCCGCCACATCCGGTTCTGAAGGTCGCTGTTGAGTTCCTCGGCTCCGAACGCGGCCGCCATTTCTCCCGTGCCCCGCAGAATATTCTTCAATAACTCCTCCAGCCGATCCTCGGCCTGAGCATATCCGACCGCATATCCCCCACCTTCAACCGTCGGGGCAAAGATGTGGGGAACACCATACTCGTCGCGATAGACAACAACCTTGCCGGCGTCGGGATCCCTTCTCCCGACAGCGTTCTGCCCGCGGCCAGAAACGCTGGCGAGTATCATCAAGAATGTGAAGGCAACGCGAGCGCGTCGATTCGGCATATTTCCTCCTGTCAGGGTGGCGAGGGTCTCGCCGATCCGGTTCAGTTCCCTTTTCCGGCCATGCTCCCTTGTTTAGCGTCGGGGCGGACCAGGGGAAGCAGAATTCGCGAAGGGTGGGCGGCGTCGTGGTGCACGCGGTTTACGGCGACGCGCGTCTCGTCATCCTGCCTGAGGCGTTTCCCGGTATTCGGATTTGGATCAAATCGCGGATCATTGCTGCTCGTGACGTGGACCGCAATCTTGTGACCTTTGTTGAACACAAGACTGGTCGACCAGAGGTCCAGCCTGATCTTCACAACTTCACCGGGCTTCATGAAAACCTCCCGGTCCAGCCCCTCGCGGTATCTGAGGCGAAGCGGCGCATCGAGGACCAGCGCCTCATACCCGTCCGGATATACGTCCACGAGTTTGGCCACGAAGTCCGTATCGGGAGCATCCGTTTCTACCCAAAGATCGACATAAACGCGGCCCGTGACTTCGACGGGTTGGGTGAGGGCCGGTGTTTCGAAGCGAAGGTAGTCGTCTCGTTCCTTGATCGCCCGCTGGTCCATCGGACCCTTCCCCGGAATCATGAGATTCTGGCCGCCCACCGTAGGCACCGGGTTTTTCGGATCGTAGCGGTACTCACCGGCGCTTTCCCCTTCGGCGGGGTAGTCAACGGCGAGACTTCCCTTCGGCCCCAGGTAGTAGGGCGTGATCCTGGATGGCGGAGGCCATGAATCAGAGGTTCGCCATTCATTGCCGGGAGCCTGTGGATCCGACGGATCGCCCATCGCGTAATACCGCACGGCGGGTTCATCCATAATGCCGTTGCGCGCGCCTTTCAGCCAATAGTCGAGCCAGCGGAACTGAATCTCCTGCTGGTTGAAACGGGAGTTCTCAGGATATTTGAGGCGTCCGGACAGGCCGCCATGTCCGATCGGGGCCATGAGCAGCTTCTGGTTCCCGGCCGCAACCCCTCCCCCATTAGCTTGCAGCCCCACGAAATTGTCGATGTTGCCTTGCGCGAAAATGTCGTACCAGCCCCCTACGTTGTAGATGGGAATCCGTATCTTGCCGTGCTGGCTGACGATGTCGCGCCAGTCCCAGTAGCGGTCCGAAATCGGCCGCGCCACTGTCTCTGCAATCTGGTTTTCCTTTCCCTGAGTTTTCAGCCATCCGTCGTTCATCTCCTTGCGATACACGCCACCCATGTAGAGGGTATCGGTGCGAATATTCGCCGGAGTTACCGCGACAAAGGCGCATACCAGATGAGGCGGAGCATAGGTCGCGGCCAAGGTAGACGTTATGCCGAGCGCGGAACCGCCAACCATGCCGACCTTGCGATTACTCCAGGACTGCTTGGCAATCCATTCCACCGTGTCATAGCCGTCCGGCTGGTCCAATCGAAACGGAACATTTTCACCTTCGGACCTTCCCGTCCCCCGGCAATCCTGAACCACAAGCGCGTAGCCACGGGCAGCATACGCGGCCGCCTGCATTCGGTTGGATCCGGGCTCCACATCTTTGCCTCTCCCGTCCTTTCCGTACGGAGTGCGCATCAAGACGGCAGGCCAGCCCCCCTGACCTTCAGGCACAAACACATTGGTGGCGAGTTTCACCCCGTCGCGCATTCCAACCATTACTTCCTGAAAAGTGCCCTTGAATTCAGCTTGCTGGGCCCCTCCCGGAATCTTCAGAACCAGGAGCCAGGAGAGAGCCGCTACGCCAAGCGCACGACGATTCATGATCTTCATATAGGTTCCCCATTTGCGTGGACGCTTCTTTACGACGAGGATAGCCGGATCGAGACTTGACATGGATCGGACATACATAGCATTGTCTGTCACGCGTGTAAACCTCTTCGAACTCGTGAAAGCAGCATCCACGGGAAAGACGCGAAGACACGCCAAATCTCAGGGTTCGCGCAGAAATAGGTTCGCATTCTGCTGCAGGCCCCCAGGCCCGCTGGCGAGGCGCGAGCGACGATGCGTACCCGGCGCGGTACGTGAGGAGCGAGCAACAAAGCCAGCGGGCCTGCGGGCCGCAGCCCAAGGGGCGCGATCCCAAGCGTGCTTAGCTAAGAGAAACCGGCTCATGACTGACAACCGACACTCGCGCCAGAATGTGAAGTTATTTCTGCGCGAGCCCTAAGATGAAACCCCGATTGGGCATGATCACCACGGCAGGAGCAAAAAGCTTCGCCTGTCTGAGCCTCCTGGCGTCCTTGTGGTTAATGTTGCCGAACCCCATTAACCGCGGAAACGCGACGACGCAAAGAAGCGCTAAAGGCGCGCCCTTTCTCGAGTCCGAGCTGATCTTTCCGCTCGAGCACTGGCATAACCACGGCTCGTGTATTGTCGAGACGCCAGGCGGCGATCTGCTGGTGTGCTGGTTTCACGGGTCTGGAGAGCGAACGGCAGACGACGTCAAGATCGAAGGCGCGCGCAAGCAAAAAGGAGCCGAGAGCTGGAGTCCCCGTTTCACGATGGCCGACACGCCCGGATACCCCGATACAAATTGCGCGATGTTCATCGACCCGCGGCGCCGCCTGTGGCTCCTCTGGCCCACTATCCTGGCCAATGAATGGGCGAGCGCTCTGATGAAATATCGCATCGCCTCCAGTTACGAAGGACCGGGTCCGCCCCAGTGGGAAATCAGCGAAGTCCTTCACATAACCCCGGGAAAGGAATTTGAGGATACGGTTCTCAGAGAACTCCCTCGTCTGGAAACCGCTTTGCAGACTTCGCAGCATCCGGAGCAAGGACGAATCCGCGCTCACTTTGACGCCGTGCGGAAGCGCGCGTCCGACAAGCTCCAACGCCGGCTGGGCTGGATGACACGCGCGCATCCCTTCGTTCTCGATGGATCACGGCTGATCGTCCCCTTGTACTCCGACGGGTTCTCCTTTTCACTGATGGCCATCAGCGATGACTGGGGTAAGACCTGGCATACGAGCACGCCCCTTGTGGGTGGCGGCAACATTCAACCGAGCATCGTCCGCCGGAAAGACGGGTCGCTGTTCACATTGATGCGGGACAACGGGTCACCTCCCAAAAGGCTGCACCAGAGCGAATCACGCGACCGCGGCGAAACGTGGAGTGCCGTCACTGACAGCGACATGCCCAATCCCGGATCGGGCGCCGAAATCATCTCGCTGAGAAACGGCCACTGGGTGCTGATTGGCAATGACACGGAGCGGGGAAGGAATAGCCTGGCGGTGCAGATCTCAGAAGACGAAGGAAAAAGTTGGAAATGGAAGAGGCATCTGGAATACGATCCGCCCGGTCCGGAAGCGGGATCGTATCACTACCCGTCGATCATCGAGGCCAGGGACGGGACCTTGCATGCCAGTTACAGCTATCATCTTGGGAGGAAGGATCTCCCGCGAGATGCCGAGGGAAGAGCCGCGTCAAAGTCGATCAAACACGCGCGCTTCAATGAGGCCTGGGTCATGCAGTGATTGTGCCGATTGCGGATTTCGGAGTTGCGGATTTTTTGACCTGAGTATCGACAGATCCAATCCACAATCCGCAATCCGAAATCCGCAATCCGCAATCCGACAATCCGCAATCTACTTGAGTTCCTTGCTCGAATATCCCAGGATTCTGCGAGCGACGATCAGCCGATTTATCTGCCCCGTTCCTTCGAAAAGGTCATTAATCTTGGCATCGCGCATCCACTTTTCGAAGAGCAGCTTTCGGGAGTATCCCAGCGGTCCCATCAGCTCTACGGCTTTCTGAGTCACGCGGGTCACGACTTCTCCTGCCTTCACCTTGCACATGGAGGCCTCGATTGTATTCGGCAATCGCTGGTCCATCAGCCAGGCCGCTTTCAACGTGAGCAGCCAACCCGCTCGAAGTTGAGCTTCCATCTCCACGACATCCCTTTCGATCGCAGACAGTAGATTTCGCGGCGTGTGGTAACGAATAACAATGCCCTCCTGCGCCAGCAGTTCCTTTAGATGTTCGATGGTGGCGCGCGCGATCCCGAGCGCGCTCGCGGCGACCGAGGGACGGGTGGCGTCGAAGGTTGCCATCGCGCCCTTGAATCCTTTGGTCCGGTCGACGACTTCCGGGCTGCCGAGCAGACTGTCCAGTGGCAGCCGGCAGTTTTCGAGTAATACCGCGGCGGTGTCGCTGGCCCTGATTCCCAACTTGTGCTCGAGCTTCGTAATCGTGACCCCCGGAGTTCCGGCCTCCACCACAAAGGGTTTCATCCCGGCTCTCCCTGCCGAAGGATCGACGGTAGCCCAAACCACCATGAAGCCGTCGGAATCGATCATCGATTTGTGGCCGCCGGTGACAAAAATCTTCTCGCCGTTCAATACCCAGAAGTCTCCACTGCGCACCGCGGTCGTCTTGATGGCCGCCGTATCGGACCCGCAGTGCGGCTCGGTCATCGCCATGCTGGCCCATTTAGGTTTTCCCTCGCGATACTTGGCCAGGAACCGCTCTTTCTGCTCCTTGGTCCCGGTGGCTTCGACCGCCGCGCCGCCAAGTCCTGCGCCCGGTGTGCAAAGATAGATTCCTGCATCCCCCCAGGAAAGAGATTCGATGGTGTGAATCAGCATGGTCGAGACCAGACTGGGACCGTCCCCCGTCCGCGTCGCCCCGGAGCGAAAACTTCTGCCCGTTTTGAGGGAAGCCTCCCACATGAGGTTGACGTAGTCCCAGGGAATCTGATGTTCGTTCTCATCGTAATAACGAGCGCTTGAACGCATCATCTTGCGCGCGACGGACTGAGTGAAATCGACCTGCTGTTTGATTTCGTCCGGCATTTCAAAGCTGATCATGGATTACCTCACTGCCAGACTCAGCTATCAGCTGTCAGCCATCGGCCTCAGGAGTCGGCAGAAAGAAATTGTTCTCAGGCAACACTCATCGTCAGACCATCGCAATGCCTTCCATGACGGCGAATCCGCGCGCATTGCGCAGCCAGAGCTCGGCCGGGTAGTCCCGGATATAGCCGTGTCCTCCCAGGATCTGCACGGTGCGGTCGGTCACCATGAGGACCATGTCATCCGCAAAGTTCTTCGCCAGATAGGCTTCGCGAGTCGCTGGCCTGCCTTGGTCGAGAAACCAGGCTGCCTCCCACACCATCATGCGGGCGGCCTCGAGATCCGTGATCATTTCCGCGAGCATGAATGCGATTGCCTGCCGCTGGGCGATAGCTTCGCCGAATGCCTTTCTATTCTTGGCGTACTGGAGGCCGTACTCGTAAGCGGCGCGCGCGACTCCCAGCGCCATCGCGCTGAGCGCCACACGGAATGAATTCAAGAGCAGGTCGAAATCGCATCCCGCAGAGCCACCCAAACGCTGTGAAGCAGGAATTGCGCACTCTTTAAACTCCACGAAATAGAGAGGAAGTGCCTTCATGCCCATATTCTGCTCCCGCTCCTTGACCGCCAGCCCGGGAGTATCGCGACGCGCGAGAAACCCTTCAGTCTTGCCATCCAGGCCGGCGTATACCAGCATCCACTCGGCCTCGGCAGCGTACAGAACGTTGCACTTTGCTCCCGACAAGACGTAGTTTCCATTCGATCGGATAGCGGTCGTCGCAAGCGCGTTTGGGTCGAAGTTGTAACGGGGCTCCATGAGCGCCGCCGATCCGGGAATGTAGGATTCGGAACAGAACCTGGGAAGAATCGTCTCTTTCTGTTCCGGACTCCCGCACAGAAGCACAGGAAATGCGATGAGGTTGGGTGCCATCAAGGCCAGCGCGCCCGCGAGATCTCCCCACGCCAGCTCCTCTGCCGCAAGCACGCCCGTGACCGCTGAACGTTCTCCAAACCCGCCGTAGGTCTCTGGAATGCTCGCGGGCAGAAGACCCAGTTCCCAGCCCGCCTGTGTCATTTCGGGCGGCAGCTGGCATGTCTGGTCCCCCTCACGAAGCTGGCTCTGAAGCTCCCTGGCAGCGAACTTTCTGGCAGCGTCTATCAGCATTCTCTGTTCGTCGGATGGTTCGAATGAATACATTGCGTTGCTCCGGCTTGAAATGTCCGGCATTATGTCACATCGTCCGGTGAAGATAACCACAAAGACTCCAGGGACCAGGAATGAATAGCATTGGTTGTCTTCGCGTCTTTGCGGTTAGTTTAGGCCGTCATACGAAACTTTATTAGAATTCTGTTCGCGTTAGAAGCAAGGCGTCAGAAGCCAGAATTTTCATCGGCACCTCAAGCCGGCTCGAGTCCGACTGCACGAGCCATTCTGGCTCCTGACTTTCTGCTCCCATATCTGCTGCTTTTGGCGGAGACCAAGGGGGCGCAGCCCTTGCCTGGTTTAGTTAACGGCGTAGAAGAGGTGGCACCAGATGATTGGACAGATCGGTTTCTTGGGCGGCACAGGCATCGAGGGTAAAGGGCTCGCACTACGTTTTGCACTTGCGGGTGTTCGGGTCATTGTTGGCTCGCGGTCGGCTGAACGCGCCCAGTCGGCGGCCCAGGAGTACAACAATGAAATAGGTAACGCCCTCATCCGTGGAATGACTAATTCCGAAATGCTGGCTTCATCGGAAATAGTCTTCCTCACGGTCCCGTTCGATCACGCGAAAGCCGCGCTCGAGGGGTTGCGAGCCGATTTTCCCGCGAATCTGGTTCTGGTTGACGTAACGGTTCCGATGCAATTCAAAGCCGGACAGGTCGAGTATCTGGAACCGTCCGAAGGCTCCAATGCGGAACTGATCGCCAGTCTTGTACCCGAAAGTGTCCAGGTCGTTGCGGCCTTCAAGACCATCCCGGCGCACATCCTTGCAGAAACCGATGTTCCGCTCCAGTGCGACGTCCTGGTATGCAGCGACTCCCAGGATGCCAGAAAGAAAGTCATGGCGGCTGCGGGACTGATTCCTACTCTTCGACCTCTTGATGCCGGGCCGTTGAAAACCGCTCGAACCCTCGAACGCATGACGGTACTCGCCATTCACCTCAATCGTCATTACAAGAAGAAGGGCGCCCGCTACCGAATCGAGGGACTCTAAGGGCTCGCGCAGAAATAACTTCACATTCTGGCGCGAGAGTCGGTGGTCAATCATGAACCGTTTCTGTTCGCTAAGCACGCTGAGGATCGCGCCCCTTCGGGCGAACTTATTTCTGCGCGAACCCTAAGGGGTCCTTCGCGTCTTGGCGTTGGCGCTTGTTCCCGCTTGCGGATCATGAACAGTCGAAACGCTTCGAGGATCTAGTCAGTGAAGGCCGTCGCACTAGCCGGAGGCATCGGGGCTTCGAAATTCCTCGCCGGGTTGATGGCGGTTCTTCCGCCGGAGCAGGTCACCATCATCGTCAACACGGGCGACGACTTTCAGTGGATGGGTCTTTACATCTGTCCGGATTTGGACACGGTCACGTACACTCTGGCCGGGCTGGCTAATCCTGAGACTGGATGGGGTATACTCGGCGACAGCTTCCATGCCCTCGAGCGCTTGCAAACGCTGGGGTGCGACACCTGGTTCAAACTTGGAGACCGCGATCTCGCCACCCACATTTATCGTTCGCAAAAGATCCGCGAGGGAAACACCCTCGGCCAAGTCACCGGTGACATTTCTCGCAAGAGCGGCATTCGTTCAGTGATCCTGCCCATGACCAACAGCTATGTTCCCACGGAGATTCAAACCGACGAGGGGACACTGGCTTTTCAGGATTACTTCGTGCGGAGAAGATGCGAGCCGCGCGTAAAGGATTTCCTGTTCCGGGCGATCGAAGATGCCAGTCCGGCCCCTGGTGTGCTCGAGGCCATAGGCGCGGCCGAGGTGGTCTTTATCTGTCCCAGTAACCCTTACATTAGCATCGGTCCAATCCTTGCCGTGCCCGGGATTCGGGAAGCGCTTCATGAGACTGATGCCCGAATCGTGGCCATTACCCCGATCATTGCCGGACGGGCTATCAAAGGCCCCACGGCGCGCATGCTGCGCGAAATGGGGCAAGACGTCTCGGCCCTTTCGGTCGCCCGCATGTATAGTGATTTCGTCGATCTTTTCGTGCTGGACGAGCGGGATGCCGGCCTGTTACCTCGTGTTGCCAGCCTGGGGCTGCAGGTACGCCTGGCTGACACCCTCATGGATGATCACCAATCCAAGATTGATCTGGCCCGGAAGGTGGTCGAGATGGTGTGATCGCGTCTGTTCGTCCTGGCGGCGGCGTTGGTTTCAAGTACTCGCCGCCACCCCGGCCGAGGTAGTGAGTCGCATGCCGCCCGTGATTCTGATACCGGTGAAAGATCCGGAGCAGGCCAAGCTGAGGATGGCTCCGGCGTTAGCCTCGGAAGAACGTTCCAGGCTCGCCTGGGCTATGTTTCAGGATGTGGCGCGCGCGCTGCGCTCGATTTCGCCGGCATCGCAGATAGCCGTTGTGACCGGCTCGACCAGAGCCGCGAATGCGGCTCGCGAATTGGGATGGCGGATATTCTGGGAAAGCGAGCAAATATCAGAGAGCGCGTCGGTCGATCGCGCGTCGAATCTACTCGCAATGCAAGGCACGGAGGCCGTGCTCAGGCTGCCGGCCGACATTCCGCTGGTGCAGCCGGAAGACATCCATGCGCTCATGAACCAAACCCTCGAAAACGGCTCTTCCATCCTTGTGCCTTCACGCGACTTCTTGGGAACGAACGCCCTGATCCGCATGCCTCCAAATCTTTTCGCTTCACGCTTCGGCCACAATAGCCTGGTCCTCCACACGCAGGAAGCCATGCGCGTCCAGGCCTCATTCACGATCCTGGAGAACAACCGCATCGCCCTCGACCTTGATACCCCTTCCGACATTCTCTGGTTCATGAAAGATGCGTCTCAAACCGAAAGTTATCGCCTCCTGCGCGATCTCAGGATTGAAGAAAGGCTCATGGAGCATGCCACCTAGCGAGGTGCGAATCTGGGGTCTCGAAGGAATGCCCGAGATCAACCCAGGAGATAACCTGTGCGAAACAATTCTCGCGGCCCTCCGTCAACGCTCCGGAACGACCGATACGGAAGCGCCCCGCCGCCAGGTTGACTCCTCCGATGCATGGGTCCGGCCCGGCAGTATCCTGGTCGTGGCTCAGAAGGTCGTGAGTAAAGCGGAGGGGCGGCTCGTCGACCTCGAAACGGTAAGGCCCTCGGTCCAGGCGCAGGAATGGGCCAGCCGGCACGATAAGGACCCGAGGATGGTGGAGGCCGTTCTTCGAGAGACGAAGCGCGTAGTCCGCATGGATCGGGGCGTGCTCATCTCTGAAACTCACCACGGATTTGTATGCGCCAATGCCGGGGTCGATGCCTCGAATGCCCCGAAGGGAACCGTGGTCCTGCTGCCGGAAGATCCAGACCGATCGGCACAGGAACTGCGTTCGGACCTGGAAGAAGCGCTGAAGGTCGAGCTGGCCGTGATAATATCCGATACCTTCGGAAGACCCTGGCGACAGGGTTTAACGAACGTGGCGCTGGGCGTAGCAGGACTTGCCCCTCTGGTCGACTACAGGGGCAAGGTCGATTTCTACGGGCGGCCTTTGCGCGCTACGGTGCTTGCCGTGGCTGACGAGCTGGCCGCGGCTGCGGAACTTGTCATGGGAAAAACGCTCGGCATCCCGGTCGTGGTAATCGAAGGATTTCAGTATCAACCCGGATCAGGTTCCGGCCGGGAACTGATCCGTTCCCAGGAAGACGATCTCTTTCGATAAAGAGGAGGAACTATGTCGAATGGAATTCCAGAAGGTTTCGAGAAACTCTTTGAGCAGCCTGTCTTCGCCAGTCTTGCGACCGTCATGCCCGACGGGAGTCCACAAGTAACGCCGGTCTGGATTGACTTCGACGGCAAACACATCCTGGTCAATTCAGCCAAGGGAAGAGTAAAGGACCGCAACATGAGGAAGAATCCCAGGGTCGCTCTTTCGATCATGGACCCGCAGAATCCTTACCGCTACCTCGGCGTGCGCGGCAAGGTCGCCGAGATCACCGAGCAAGGGGCTGACGCCCACATCAACAAGATGGCTAAGAAGTACCTGAACGTGGACAAATACCCCTTTCGCCAGCCCGATGAGGTGCGGGTCCTCTACAAGATCATTCCGGAGCGCACCAACACGATGGGGTGAGACGATTTACGATTGACGATTGACGATTGACGATTGGGGTCTCAGCGGCAAGTGGAAGCGCGCGCTGCTTCGTGAAACCATTCGATCTGTTCACGCAACGATACGACGTGGCCGATGACTATGACAGCAGGCGGCTGCACCTCGCGACTGTCCCGGATCGCGTTCTCGAGTGTCGTCACCAGGGTACGC
Source organism: uncultured Acidobacteriota bacterium (assembly GCA_963827655.1). Taxonomy (GTDB): domain Bacteria; phylum Acidobacteriota; class UBA6911; order UBA6911; family UBA6911; genus CAWHCF01. The sequence goes on along the minus strand of CAWHCF010000029.1, from coordinate 43,851 downwards.
TGCGATTCGTGTGTTCCCTGCTCGATGAATGCGACCGGAGTTGATTTGTCGATCGCGCCGTCCAGGAGCTGCCTGGCAATCGTAGGAAAACTGCGAACCCCCATCAGAATCACGAGGGTACCGACGCTCCGAAGCATGGCAGCATAATCAACCGGAAGTTCTTTCCCGCACAGATGACCCGTAACCACGGCAAAGCTGCTCGAGACGCCCCGTTGCGTGATCGGGATGCCCGCAAAAGCGGGTACTGCGATGGCGCTACTGATGCCGGGAACTACTTCGAAGCATATTCCTCTCTCGGCTAGAAAGACTGCTTCCTCTCCCCCCCTGCCGAAAACGAAGGGATCTCCCCCCTTGAGCCGAACCACGTTCCGTCCCAGCATTGCGTGCATCGCCAGAAGCTCATTGATGCTCTCTTGATCCAGGGTATGGTGGTCCGCCTCCTTCCCGACATAGACATGCTCGGCATGAGCGGGAGCTTCCTTCAACAACGAGGGATGGACCAGCCGGTCATACACGAGCACGTCGGCCGCGCGGATGCACTGCAAGCCTCGCATTGTGATCAGCCCTGGGTCACCAGGTCCCGCGCCGACGATAAATACCTTCCCGTTCATCCTGCGCTCTCCCTGGAGTCCTGCCCTCTCGCCTCCAGGCTGGGCAGTTCTCCGCGCCGAAGTTGCGGCATGACCTCTGTATCCAGAAGTCGATACCACGCTTCCCGGCGGCGCGCAAAATCCGGGTATTGCGCTTTAAGTCGCTCGCGTGTAGTGCCCAGCCGTTTCAGAACCTGCCCGTACTGTTCGCCCAGAATCTCTCCCAGGTAGTCCCGGATCCTTGCTGCCAGCGCCGGAGCCTTTCCCGACGTCGAAACCGTTACCACCAGCTCGTCTCTTCGAAGCACGGCCGGCACAATGAAGTTCGAGTGCGCGGGATCATCCGCGACGCACAGCAGCAAGTTTCTCGCGGTCGCCTCTCGAAAAATCAGTTCATGCAATTCCGGATCGCCGGTCGCCGCTACCACAATCCAGACATCGTTCAAATCCGCGGCCACGAACGGCCGCAGCTCGCAGGAAAGGTGAAAAGTCTCGATCAGGGTACGCATCTCGTCCGAACAATGCGGCGCAACGATTTTCACGACCGCGCCCCCTTCGAGTAGTGCGCGGGCTTTGACAGAAGCCACTTCCCCGCCGCCAACCACGAGCGCCTGCTTGCCTTCGAGCTTGAGATGAACCGGATAAAGCTTCATAAAATAAAAAGCCCGCCACCAGCAATTGCCGGTGGCGGGCTCAAGAGTGCTGCATTTCCCAGGGATTAAGTTACGCCATCTGCCACCGACGCATGGCGCCCGCTACAACAACAAGTAAGAATGTGGCAGAATCTCGTCATATCCTTATAACCTGACTCAAGTTTTGTACCGTGTATCATGGATTGTGTCAAGTTCCTTCTCTGGGACGGCCCGCCCTGTCCTATTGCGAAGCCGGACCGAGGACCTGGCGCCAGGCTTCGATCTGCCCGGCCGATCCACCCCGTCTCAGGAAATCATCAATAAACAGCCCCGCTTCCACGCGCCGTCCCAAGCGCATAGACGTGCGTGTCAAAAGAACATAGAGGTCGAGGGGAGGCGCCAGCGAAAGATCAAGGATTCTGCGGTATGTTTCGTAGGCCTGTTCGACCCGGGAATCCGATTCGTAGACTCGCCCAAGCAGCATAAGCAGGTCCACATCGCGCGGATGGCGGCGAGCCATGATCTCCAGGGTCTCGCTAGCCGCGTCAGGAGAACCTGAAGCCATGAATGCCTGCGAAAGAGTCAGCGCAATGGTTTTGTCATCCGGCGAAAGCGCAAACGCCTTTTGCAACACCTCGACCGCGCGCAGGGGATTCCCGAGCTTCAAATGAGCCGCGCCCAGGTTGAACCAGAAGTTCGACTCGTTCGGAAATCGGCGCACCAGGGCCTCCAGGCTGGCAGCGAGTTCCTTCATGTCCCCGTTCTTGCGAGCCTCATTGGCTCGAACCAGAAGTCCTTCCCAGTCCTCTCCCTCGGGACTGGTAGCAGCCAGCGTCTCGGGCGCGTTTTGTCGCCCGGCAATATACCCTTTGCGCGCGTGGATCTTTGCCGTGCTCAATGAGCTGGTGACGCGAATTCGGTGGAAACGACCGTCGGCAGGCTGCTTGGAAAGGTACCCGAGGTAGTAGAGCTGCCCGGAAGACCGCATCACCGTGGAAGCGGCGGAAGCCAGGTCGTTGTTCGAATGAACGAATTTGCCTCCTGTTTCGGAGGCCATCTGAAACAGCGGGGACTGCTTATCGCTGTGCCAGCTTCGGGCATGTTCGGCCAGGATTGAACTCAGGTGAGGATTGCGCACCAGGAAGGCGCCATTGGCCCCGATCCCCAGAGATTCATCGACCGTAAGACCGGCCGCGTCAATGGCATTGACCTTCACAGTGCTTCGCTTCGCTGCGGCAATAATGTTGTCGAGCATCCCGGCCATGTCGCCCCGCGCGCTCGTGCGGCCTAGAGAGAAACCGGAGGAGAGGAAGATGGCGGTTTTGGGATGAGTCCCCGGATCGGATGTGGCTGCCGCCACCACGGCGCGCAGACCATCGAGGGCGCGTGTAAGCTGCGCGAAATTTGACGCGACCAGCTGGCGGCTGGTGTTCTGAACCGAATTGATGACCATCTCCGGGCTGGCTACTTCCTGTCCCTCCACTTCCCCAAGGTCATTCTTGTATCGCAGCAAAAGGCTGGAGGCATAGCGCAGCTCCGCCAACTGGGTCGCCTGCGTGTCCCCGCGTTCGATCAGGTATGCCTCATAGACGCTCATGATATTGTCGCTCGTGGTCAGCTCTCGGCTCGCGCGCGGAAGCGACTTGCGAATCTTCTGGAGCATGATCTCCAGGCTGTCTTGAGCCAGGATATCCGCTTGAGCCTGACTCGTGAAATGGAGGGAAACCGGGCGCAGAGGACTATGAAACTCCCGGACAATTTTCTCGGCGGCTGTCTTGGTCTGGAGAAAGGAGGAGACATCCGACATCATGTCATCCAGCACCAGGTAGTAGCGACCCAGGAGTACGTTGTCGCCGTCGCTGGACAAAGTCACAGAGCTTTCCGGCGCGCCCACTTTTTTCATCGCCTTGTCTCTCAGCTGCGACAGGTTTTGCGTGGCGATGTCCCGGCTGAAGAAGGCAATCTCCCTCAGGGAATCGTCTTCGTAGACGCGGAAGTCTTTCTCCGTGAGCAATGGCAATTCCCGTCCAGTCGGACTTTCGACGATGACGGGAACCTCCACGAAGCGGGACTCTACCTTGAAGACCGGAGTCTTTGATTGAGTCCCACTCTGTCCGGCGGCCGGAGCTGAACTACGGAGCGGACTCGCCTCAAGCTCGCGCATCGAAACCGGGGTCTTGAGAACCTCGGTGGCTGCAACCTTGGCGGCTCCCTCGGGAGCATCCGCATAATCGCGCACGTTGAAGGTGCGTTTTCGGTCATTTTCTCCCAGATCCGTCAACAGAGCGCTTGAGCCGCCGGCCTTGGCATAAAAACCCCTGCGACAATGCACACGATATTTCGGGTTCGAAAGCGAGATTTTGACGTCGTGCCAGCGCCCATCGAAGGGAACCTGTGTGTAGTAATTCAGCACGTAGGCGGAGCTCAGCTCGGAGGAGACCTCGGTAAATGCTTCGCGCAAGTCACGCGGGTCTTCAACCACATACATCTTGCCGCTGTTGATGTCGGCGAGCTGGCGCATCACCCGTTTGAGAGAATCCCGGCGTAGACCCGCGCCGGCCCCGATGGTATAGATCGGGAAACCATAGCGCGCGGCAGCAGCCATCACGATATTGAGCGATGAGCTTCGCGCCGTGTCCTCTCCGTCCGAGAATGCCACGATCGCCTTTCGCCCCTCCTTGCCGCTCAGATGCTTCATGGCAAAAAGGAGCGCGTCATAAAGTTTCGTTCCGCCAACCGCTTGAGTACTCCGGATCGCGTGCAGGATCGGCGCGCGATCGTCGGAGAGTTGATGAATGCTCCGAATGTCGGAATTGAACGGAACCAACGTAACGCGATCGCGGACGCTCAACGACTCGACGAAGTAGGCTGCGGCTTCTTGCGTGCTGGGCAGGGCTTCGCGCATGCTTTCGCTGGTATCGAGCAGGAGCGCTACCTGAAGCGGAACCGTCCCGCTGTCGAGGCGATCTATGTCTTTTGCAACACCGTCCTCCGAAACCGAAAAATCTGACTGCTTCAGGTCGCTTATCCGCTGGGTTCCTTCGGTTACTGTCAAGTAAATCTGGACGAGCTGCGACTGTACGCGATAGGTGAGATCCTGAGGTTCCGCTTCGGGTTTTGGATCCTGGGAAACAGCCGGATTCGCCAAACAAGTGAGGGCCATCAAGAAAAGGATAAGAGCATTGCGACAGGTCATGACAGCTCCTTATTTTTCAGCAGCAGTCTTTGTTAGTATGGCGAGGATTCCCCGGTTCAGTAGTTCTTCAACCCAATTGCGCGCATTCTCCGGCTCGAGTCGCCCAATCTGCTCCAGGGCGAGCTTCCAGCTATTCGTGCGAACCGCAGCCGATTGAGGAAGGATATCCCGGACTGCCAGCTCTCCCAGGACTTCACCCAGGTACGCGGGAAGGCCGAGCGAGTAGCTGAGTTCGGCAATCTTGATCTTCAGATCGCAAATGCGCTCGTAAAGGAGCTCCTCTCTGGAGTTCCTTTCCAGCTGCTCGTACGAGTCTGCCAGCGAGAACGAGAGCTGGCTTAAACCCAAGCGCCGTCGCAGCAGGATGCCATACTGTTCGACTTCACGACGAAACTGGCGAGCCTCGCTGCTCCCTTGGGCTGGAATGATCTCTTTGATGCGGACCAGTACCGGGCAATCGACGTCGAGCGAGGATTCGATTGACGGCAACCCATGAGCGGAGCCATTTCCATTGGGGCTGTTCCCCGAAATCCCGTCGGCCGAACCGCTGTTTCCCGCCTCGACGCCTGCGATGTCAGACGAAGGCGAGCGAGGCGGCAGTCCCTGGGAGGAAGTCAGATAAGCTTCTCCGATAAAGAACAGTTCGGACGCCGAAAGAATCGCGCTGGCAGCCCGGGCATTCCCCTCCTGTACCAGCTGCAGCGCGCGCTCCCGCCGCCGCGGTGACACCAGGGTCCGGAGAAAGTTCTCACACCAGAGGCGGAGATTCGCGTTCACAGCCGACAAAGCCAGAACCTCGCGTCCCAGCCTCACGGAAAGGGCGACATACTCCTGCGCCCGGTCGCTTCGCAGCGAGGGCCGGATTATTCGCATCCCGGTGAGGAGCGTCGGCACCAAGCCCCTTCCCTCTCTCCTTCCGAAACTCTGGACCGACTGGGCAGTCTCCAGACGACTCAGCTCAAAGCCGAGACCGGAGACCGATCCCGCAAAGGAGGTACCCACTCCTTCTTTCTGCTCCAGGCGAGTTGCTCCCCATGCGGTATCCGCACGCAAACCCTGGCCGGAGAAGTCATGCTTCCGAACGAAGTTCGGATCGAAGGCCAGAGCGTCGGTTTCAGGAGATCCATGGTAAGCGTAGCAGTAGCTCAAAAGAGTGATCCCCAGCTCGGTATGGAGCGCCGCGGCGATTTCCGAGGCCAGCTTCGACGTACTTCCCTGGCCCTGGTTCCCCTGCGATAGAAGAACCACTTTCTGTCGCAGCGGCTCGATTTCCACGTGCGCAACCGACTGTTTCAGAGCCTTCGTGTTCTCCGGAACTGTCAGCCCTTTGGATCGAATTGAAAACTCCGCGCCCTTGGTTTCCCTTAAGCCTTTTTCCAGACTTTGAAGAGCGCTGGCTGCAGGCTTGCCTGACTGCAACTCCAGTAAAGCGGCGTAAATCTCAAGGAGCTGCTCGAGCGGCGTATAGACTTGCTGCTGGATCGCGGTTTTCATCCGCTGGAGCTTGTACCCGGTCAGATCGAGCTGGAGCTGCTTTCCTTCAAATATGAACTCCCGAGGTTGATTCGTGCCGGCGAGACCTTGCAGAACCAGCTCTGCGCCTTCACGGCCCGCGGGGAGAGACTGCTTTACTGCAGGCAGAAATTGCTCGGTTAGAAAACGCGATACTTCCATGGCAAAAGTTCCCTCGTCAGGCGAGGAAAGCCGTTCGAGAGCCGCTTCAAGAAGTTTTCTCGCGTTCTCCGCCGAGAGGGTCCCTTCACGGTACAGGAGTGAGAGAAGATAAAATAACGACTGAGAGGTACGATTCTTGTTGGCGTTCCAGGTCGATTTGGCTGATTGCGCGAGCTCACGGCAATAGGCCAGATATTTGACCGATAGCTCTGGCGAAGGATTGAGATCCCAAACCAGATCCAGCAACGACGGCGTCAGCGCCGGATCAAGCATGATCGCTGCGATCGAGGCCTCGGTTAAAATTGCCGGATTCTCCGACTGGACATATTTAAGAAACTCCACCGTGTCCACGACCGAAAGATACAAAGCTGGACTGGGAGAGGTTCCCTGGTCCAGCAGCTTGGGCAACTGCTTTGGACTGACACGCAGCATGCCTGCGGTGTCGGCCGCCTTGGAGGCGTCGTCAGTGACAGGACCAGGCGTTAGAAACTTCCCGAAACGCTGGTCTAACGAAAGAAGAAGTCCCTGGCTGTCGGCTGAGAACTGGCGCAGAATGCGCCCCGGGTCCTGCTTCCCTGCGCCAGAGGCGCTGGACGCCGGGCGAATCGACGCGCCCAGCGCCACGGTCTGGTAAATGTCGTTCAGTCGCTGGGGCGAGGCTGTGAAAAAATCCTGGACGGGTTTCGGAGCAACCGACAGAGAGTAGTAGAGGAGTAGTCCCTTTCCTTGATCCCGCCGGAGCAAGCTGGACACCATGCTTCCCTGCGCACCCCCCTTCGCACTCAGGAACTCCTCCCAGGTCTCCCGTCGCCCGGGCACGACCAGCTGACCATCTTTGAAATCGAGATGGCGCCCGAAGGTGGATAATGCCTCCGACATGCTCAACAGCTCCCCGGGACCGGTGGATTTAATCAAGCCATCCCGGGTGGCGTCTGAACACCCAGCCAGGGCGACATAGAGGTTCATTGCGCGGGCGCTCAGAACCAGACGCCCAAGCAACTGTTTTGATTTTGCTTTTTCATTGGCAAGGATTTTACCGGACCACGTCTGCTCATCGTAAAGGAGCGGGAGCTTGTCATTGCGGAGCCTTACTCGAAGCTCCCGAAGATTTCGATCCAGCAGATTGATCCCCAGGTTCCGCAAAAGCTGTTGCCGTTCCGTCGCGCCTCGGTTCTCCTTGAGCGTCAGGTTGACGGAAAAGTCGTCTCCGGATCGCTTGACCTTCAGGCCCACGCCAAAGAATGAGAGAAACTGCTGGGTTTTCTTGAGCTCGGGCTCTGGTCCTATCAAAGGAAAAACAAACTCATGTCCCTTGAAGGGATCGAACTCTGCGGGTAATAACCCGCGCTTGCGCATGTGGTTGATCAGATCATCATAGTTGCGAAGGTAGGCAATCAGGTCGCGGCGCAACGGGTTATCCTGCAGGCGCTCGCTGTGACTGGGGCTCACCTCCAACATGAACGAAAAAACACGCTCGGTCGCCTCGGGCTCTCGCAACCAGCCGACCTCTACTCCCAGAGTGCTCGCCAGGAGCGTGAGGCCTCCCGGAACGACCAATTCTCCTTCACTACGACTTTCTTCAGCAGCCGCCGGCGTCGGCTCTAACTTGGGCAGAAACTCGGCGCCCGGTCCCAGCTCCTTGTCCGCGGAACTTCCACTGTTGACGGAAAGCGAGAGAAAAGCGAGGTGTTGAGACAGGGAATTCTCGACCGTGCGAGCAGCTTCGGATCCTACGGATTTCAGCATGGCACGATAGTCCAGCAAGGCCTGTCCATACTCTCCGCGCCGCTCCCGCAGCACCGCTGCATCGCGGTAGAGAACGTGAGCTTCCTTCGACGCCTGTGCGGCTCCACCCTCGAGGGTAGCGACAGCCTCGGTGAGTTGGCCGCTCTTTGCCTGAATCCCCGCTAGAGCGCGGTAGGCATCGATGTCGGAGGGATTAGACTCCAGCTCCTTGCGCAATAAATCCAGCGACTCGCCGGGCCGTCCGGCTCGGACCAGTACATCGACGAGCCGAGCCGTGATGTCACGCCGGCCTGGTGCGAGCGCAAGGGCCGCTCGATAGTAATCAACCGCAGGGCCCCATTTCTCGCGTTCGCCATACAGCTCTCCCATGTGCGCGTGCGTGTCGGGGTTTTTCGGATGGGCCTTCAGGGCACGCAGCCCCAGATCCAAGGCTTCCTTCTCATCCCCCTCAGACGACGCGACTGCGGAAAAATGTATGAGTGCGGCGGCATTCACAGGGTTTTTCGAAAGCGCCAGGCGGTATTGCTCGGCGGCCGCAGTCTTGTTACCGGAAAGCCAGAGGGTTTTCCCGTAGTCCGCCCGTGTCGCATCATCATCGACTTCGCTGCCAAGCACCGATTCGAACGCCTGCCGCGCCTCGTCATGCTGGCGATTGGATGCCAGCAACCGGGCCATTTGGAGATTGATCGCAGGTGAGGCGCTGAGCCCCGAGCTCAGCGAGGCCTGAAAGGCTCCCAGAGCCTCGCGTGGTCGGCCGAGTCTATCCAATACGCGACCGTAGAGCAGGAGAGCAGGCTCACTGGGAACCCCGGAGGTTACCGCACGTGTCAGGTAGGAGGCAGCCAGGTTGAGGTCTCCGCTATCAGCCGCGATCTTGCCGCCGAGGTAGAAAGCCTGAGGATTCCAGGAATCTTCCTGAAGGCACATCTCAATGAACCGGAGGGCGATGGTCAGGTTTTCGTCCTTTTCAGCTTCCTTTGCGCGGCGTATCCAATCAAGCGCCTGACGCATTCGGTAATGATCCGGAACGGCACCGCCGCCAGGGTTTTGCCACAAGGCACGCGGGCCCTGCACCGCCCCGGTGCGTCCTTCGAGCTTTAAGCCCAGCCCAACTCGTCCCTCGCGATCAGATTTCGCGGGTCGCTCAACCGCGAGCGTGTATCCTCTGGCCCGCCGCGACATGATCTTGCGCACCACCGCGTCCGCAGGCTCATTCGCGCGAAAAACCAGCCCGCCACTGGCGACGCAGACGTCTTGAATGATTCCCGACTCGTCCAGATACCCGTAAAAAGTGCTTCCTTTTCTGGTAGAGGCGTTCAGAATCTGACGCTCAGATCCCCAATTCAAATAATCCGCCTCCTCTGGTGGAAAACCTCGATCGCGCGCGAGAATCAGGCAATCCACGGGGCCGCCGGCTTCTTCAGCCCGGCGCACCAGTTCCACGACCAGGTCGAGGAACCGCCCGAGATTCCCCGTCTCTGACTCGGGTCCGGCTGGAAGGAAACTCTCGATGGCTGAATCCAGTCTCTTCCCAAGGAATTTTCGATCCGTGATCGTGTCCGTCAGGACCCCATCCAGGATTGGAAAGCCCAAACGAAGCGGGACTGGCTCCTGGCCGCTCGCCGTCGGTTCGGCCAAGGCAGCGCTCAACAAGGAAAGCCGGCGCCGGAGTTCGGTTCGACTGTAAGAACCTGGATCGACAATAATCAGAATTGGACGGGATTTACCGAGTGGAACTGAGGAATCTACTTTTAAAGTGGAATCGCCGGCAGAGACCGCAAAATCGGAGGCGCCAAGCCCCGGCGGGGCGCCATCAACGTAGACGGAAAGGCTAAGCTTGTTTGCGTTCTCGCTGGATTGGAAAGCAGCGAAGCCAGTGAGAGACCCACACGCTACAATACACAGGGCCCCTATTCGGAAGAATTCACCGGCTCCACGTGCGCTTCTAAACACCCTAACCTCCTCGCACGTTGGGGGGACTACGGCTGCTTCTACGAATGGGTACGAAGATCTAGAGCCATTATGAGTAAAGCGGCCAAGAAGTCAAGCGCGCTATAATACATCCGGCCTGAACATGATTTATGACCGGGAAAACTCTGGCTGTAAAGAAGAAAATGAAATCAATGTGCAGGGGGCTCCGGGAGTTGGTTGGAATTCCCGTCTCCGTCACACATGACCTTCCGAAAACTCCTGCGCTAACTGCTCGGTCTTACAAGGTACCTCTCGACCATGAATCGAATGTCTGAATCACCCTCGGCAGATCGTGCGGATACGACTCGCGCCGGTCAGCCCTGGATGGGTAGAGTTCTGGTCGCCGTCATTGTGGCATCGACTCTGTCGGGTTGGGAGGTTCTCGGAAGGGCTCTTCAGCTGCGAACGGATCTGTTGCCCACGCCGTCCAGGATCTTACTGGAAATGTGGAAAGAGGGACCCAAGTTGTACGAGCACGCCTCGGTTACCGCCAGTGAGGCTGCCGGCGGCTTCCTGTGCGCTGTTGTGCTTGCTATTCCGCTCGGGTTTCTCATGGCTTCGTTTTATTCGCTGAATCGCGCGCTTGCGCCCTTGCTGCAGTTCGGCCAGGTTGTTCCTCTCATCGCCACGGCCCCGTTGTTACTAGCCTGGTTTGGATTCGGCACGATGCCCAAGGTCTTGATGGCCCTGCTGGTCAGCTTCTTCCCCATTGTGACCCAGACCATGTTCGGTTTGCTTTCGATCCCCAAAGGACTGATTGACCTCACCCGAGCAATGGGCGCGAGGAAAGCTCAACTATTTTTCAAGGTGAAGGTTCCAGCCAGTCTTCCACACATTTTCAAAGGTCTCAGAATGGCGGTTGCACTTGCTGTGGCCGGGGTGACGGCGGCAGAGTTCGCCGGAGCGGATCGCGGGCTGGGGTACCTGCTTCTTGTGGCCGGTTCCAGCGTGAACACGGCCCTACTCTTTGCGGCGCTGACTGTACTTGCGCTGATCGCGACCGTTCTTTATTACTCGATCACCGCGCTGGAGCGAATCCTTCGATTGACGATTTACGATTGACGATTGACGATTGCGTTGGCAGACCGCGTTTGCCTTATCGTCGATGGTAGCTGGTCACACTTGCGCCGATTGCGAAGCTTCTATGCGATAACCATCTGACGATTGACGATAATACGAACGTCAGCTGCCAAGCTGCAATCGTCAATCGTCAATCGTCAATCGGATCTTGCCTTGGGCAAGAAAGCGACGGCCACAGCGCCGATGGCCGCCAGAACCACCAGTATCGCGAACCCGCCCGCATAACTCCGGGTCGAATCTCGGACCGAGGCCACGAGCATGGGCGCCAGTGCCTCAGCCACCCCGTCTGCAGTGAGAATCACGCCCATAAGGCGGCCGAGCACTCGAATGCCGAATAGCTCAGCCGCCATGAGCGGAATGATCATGTAGTCCCCTCCCAACCCGATGCCGAAGGTGATGGCGAAAAGGTAGAGGACGGCCGGAGAAGAGGCGTAGAAGAGAAGCGGTATGGCGCAGGCCACGATCGAGTATATCAACAGCATGACATACTTCTTGGGAAAGTGGTCTGCCATCCATCCCATGAGCAACCGGCCTGCGATGCTGCCGACCAGGACGAGCGACAGGACCCTTGCGATTTCACCCTGGGCGTACTTCTGGTCCAGGCTGAGAAAGAGCTTGAGATTCTGCATCGTCCCCCCGACTGCCGCGATGGAACACATGCTCCCGATTGCAAGCAGGTAGAAGGATCCTCTCTTGAAAATGTCTCCGACTGGAACGGGTTCCATGGCCTGTTTTCGAGATTGCGGCTCACCCGGAGACTCTTTGACAAAGAAGGCTACCGGAAAGGCTATCGCAATCATCAAGATTCCAAGAGCCCTCAACGCTCCCTGCCATCCGAGTTCTCCGGTGAGCCAGTGAGCCAGGAGCGGAACGATGGCGCCTCCGATCCCTATTCCCAGATACGCAAACCCCATGGCTTTTCCGCGCGATTTATCGAACCAGCGCGAGAGCAGTACCTGATTCGGGAGGGGCCCGCCGCACACGTAACCAAGGGCATTGAAGAGATAGAAAAAATAGAACATTCCCAGGGTCGAAATCGCGCTCAATCCGACCAGGGCTGCGCCGGCCATCAGAATTCCCGCCAGCATCAAACGTCGCGGTCCGAAACGATCGACGATCCAGCCGGCGATGAAGCCAAATAGCGGACCGACGAGTAATTTGCTATAGGCGTTTCCGGACGTAACCTGCGTCCGGGTCCAACCAAATTCCTGCACCATGAAGTCGTAGAAAAACGGAAGACCGTACAGAGCAAAACCGACGATCGAGAACAGCGCCAGAAAGGCCGTGGCGGCGACATGAATCTGAGCCGATCGCTCGTGGGTCGCGATACCTGCAATCGCAGGTTGCGACTCGACTTCATTTCGCATGGTATTCATAGGGCGAATAGCCTTCTAATGATGTTTACGGGCTCGCAGCGGAAACGGAAAGATTTTTTCACCGTGTCGCGGCTTCGGCAGATGATATATGCTCCGCACAGCGGCTTCAAAATGAAATCCATATCATGAGTTCACGCAGGACCCACATTCAAATCAACCATGCGGTGAAGACTTACGCCTCTAAAGACGGAGAGGTCAGCGTCGGCCCATTCTGTTTCGAAGTCGGCCAGAGCGAGATCGTGTCGCTGGTGGGTCCCGGCAAATGTGGAAAAACTACCCTTTTGAAGATGCTCGCCGGCTTGATTCCGCCAACCTCCGGCGAGATCCGAATCTTCGAAAGCAAGGTCGAAGCCCCGCGGACCGACATCGGCCTCGTGCTGCAAGAACCTTTCTTGCTCGATTGGCGCACTGTGATGCAGAATGTCCTGCTTCAGGCCGAAGTTCGGCGACTCGACATCGGTGAAAGCGAGGTTCGGGCGCGACGGCTGCTGGCTTCCCTGGGACTCGCGGGTTGTGAGAATTTAAGACCTCGGCAGATTTCGCGCGGCGATCAGCAGCTGGTGTCCATTTGCCGAGCCCTCGTTCATGATCCTCCGCTCGTGCTCATGGACGAGCCTTTCGCGGTTCTAGATCCGCTGGCTCGGGAACAGGCTATCATGGAATTGCAGCGCTTATGGAAGAACGTTTCACCCACCGTGGTGATCGCCACCCAGAACATTGCCGAGGCGGTTCAGCTTTCGGATCGCGTAGCCGCGCTGTCGCAGGGCTGCGGCCAGGTGCTGGAGATTGTGCCGATCGAACTGCCGCGGCCTCGCCGACTCGACCAATGCACGACGCCCCGGATTGCCGAGTACAGCAACCGAGTCCGCACCATCTTTCACGCACACGGTGTTTTCCATTGAAGTGACATGCGAACTTTCTTGATAAGGCGGGAGCCGCTAGCGTGAGCGAGATGCGTTTTCAGCGCATAGCTTCCCTGAAGACTGTGGAAGCTTTTCAGAATTACGCGGCAAAACTCGGTATTCACCTGCCCATCGATACAAAACTTGAGGCCGGGGCCTCCTCTCCCCTTTCGAAAAAAGCGGTTTGGAAACACCATCCCATCGGCAACCGATGGTGCATTCTGCCGATGGAAGGTTGGGATGGGCTCGAGGATGGCAGGCCGAGCGACTTGACGCATCGCCGATGGGTCCGATTCGGTCAAAGCGGAGCCAAACTGATCTGGGGCGGAGAAGCGGTCGCGGTTCGGCACGAAGGTCGTGCCAACCCGAACCAGCTCTGGATTCGAGAGGAAACCAAGGCGGATTTTGCCGCTCTGCGCGAAGGGCTGGTTCGGGCACACAAGGAGCGCTTTGGGCGTGACGATGATCTTTTGGTCGGCCTGCAGCTGACGCATTCGGGCCGTTTCTGCCGGCCAAACCGGAAGGACCGCATGGAGCCGAAGATTCTCTACCATCATCCAATTCTGGACTCCAGGTTCGGCATTCCGCGGGAATACCCGGTCTTGAATGACGACGAGGTCCGCGATCTCGTCAGCGATTTCGTCACGGCGGCGCGCCTGGCTTCTGAGTGTGGTTACAGCTTCGTAGATATCAAGCATTGCCACGGCTACCTGGGACACGAATTCCTGAGTGCGGTGGACCGCCCTGGACCCTATGGAGGAACTCTCGAGAATCGCACGCGGTTCTTGAGAGAAGTGGTTGAGGAAATTCGGTCCACCGTCCGCGGTCTTGATCTTGTGGTTCGGCTGAGCGCTTTCGATATGATTCCTTTTCGAAAGACGGAGACCGGGCGCGGCGTGCCCGAGACGATCAACGGCGAGTATCGCCACGCCTTCGGCTGCGACCCCCACGAGCCCATCCATCCGGCCCTGAACGAGGCGGAGAAATTTCTGGAGCTACTGCGCGATCTTGACATCGACCTGGTCTGCATCACTGGCGGTAGTCCTTACTACGTGCCGCACATTCAACGACCGGCTCTGTTCCCGCCTTCCGATGGCTACTCCCCTCCCGAGGATCCTCTGGTCGGCGTGGCCCGCCAGCTGGAAGTAACTGCCCGCTTGAAGCGAAAGTTTCCCGACCTGCTCCTTGTGGGGTCCGGATACACCTATCTTCAAGACTATCTGCCTCATGTGGCCCAGGCTGCCGTGCGCGAAGCCTGGACCGATTTTGTGGGGCTGGGGAGGATGGTTCTCGCCTACCATGACCTGCCGGCGGACGTACTGGAGAATCGGCCGCTGAAGTCTTCTCAGCTTTGCCGGACTTTCAGCGACTGCACGACGGCGCCACGAAACGGCCTGGTCTCTGGGTGTTTCCCCTTTGATCCGCTGTATCAGGATCTTCCGGCGGCTGCAGAGTTGAAAGCGATCAAGAACCGCATTCGAGACGCCGCCCGTTAATCGTCTTTCTTCGTTTCTTTGGGTGTTCTCGCAGCGCTAACCACAAAGGCACGAAGACAGGAAGAAACTAGCTCAAGATCTGAAATCGCGGAATAAACGGCCGGCTGGTGATCTGCGGGCGATAGGCTTCAGCCCATCTCCCGGGAACTTCGCGGAAGCAAGAAGGGCAGCATCCATCGCTGGTCAGATGATAACCCCGAATATGATATCCATAGCGCTCCACCAGAATCTCATGACAATCGGGACAGTAGGTATTTTCCAAATCTCCCACCTGTCCGGGCAAGTTGCCGGCATAAATAAACCGCAGTCCGGCTTGCCGGCCGATTTCGGCGGCCCGCATGAGATCGTCGGCGGTGGTGTTGGCCGGATCGGTCATCTTGTAGTCCCTATGAAAGGCGGTGACGTGCCAGGGAATGTCGCCGGAGATTGCCGCAAGAAACCCAGTGAGCCGCTTGAGTTCCTCGTTCGAATCATTGAAACCGGGAATCAAGAGGGTCACGATCTCCAACCAGAAGCCCATGTGGTACAGGCGCCGGATTGTGTCGAGAATCGGCTCAAGCCGCCCCCCGAGCTGCCGGTAATGGCGATCATCGAAGCTCTTCAGGTCGACTTTGTAAAGATCGACCCAGGGTTTGATGAATTCCAGAACCTGGGGTGTGCCGTTCCCGTTGGAAACAAACCCGGTCATGAGTCCTGCGGCCTTGGCCTCCTTGAACACGGCGACGGACCACTCGCTCGTGATCAGGGGCTCGTTGTACGTGCTTACGACAATTTCTCCTCCTAACGAGAGCGCCATCTCGACCAGCTGTTGCGGGGTCGTCCGCAGCGGCGGAGAAATCGCCTCCGGATCGCGCAGCGCCTGGGAGGTTACCCAGTTCTGACAGTAACTGCAGTGCAGATCGCATCCGAGCATTCCAAAGCTGAATGCCAGCGCTCCCGGCCGGGCGTGAAAGAATGGTTTCTTCTCTACCGGATCGCATTGAGTTCCCCCGACGTAGCCAAAGGGGACCATGAGTTTGCCGCCGCGATTAAAGCGGACCTTGCAGACTCCGAGAGCCCCGTCTGGTATCGGACAACAATGCCCGCAAGCGAAGCATCGAACACGGTTCCCTTCGAGCTTCTCGTACAGCTCGCCTTCAACCGTTCGCTCATGAATTAGTTCAGCCAAGCTAGCCATAGTGACGGAATGAATTTTAACTCAATGAATTCCTCCTGAACAGGGGGACGGGACCGCTGGTGACCCCTCCCGGCGTCTTCGCGGCTTCCTGGTGAGTGCGCCAGAACACGGATTCTTGAAGAACTTCGAGGTCAACGATAGGTTCTGAGCTCGGGCTCCGTGAGGTAAGCAATCTCATTGAATGAATACATCGAAAGAGATGAGCCGGTGATCCTGAAGGTGGAGAGACTGCAGTTGTACTGGGCCGCGAGCAATCCGAGGATCTTGTCATTCGTAAGCCCGAGAGCTGCCGCGGCAGCGACACTGACCGGACCGGCGGACGTGAAGACGGCTAGCTGCTCCCTTTTTCCAAAATGGCAGAGAGCCGCAAGACCGGATTGAACGGTCTCGCGAAAATCGGCCCACGTCTGGACCGAGCACTCCGGATAGCGGTTCTCGATCCAGGCCCGCACCATAGCCGCGTCGCACCGTCCTGTGGCGCCGCGCGTATTGTGCGGGTCTTGCTCCAGCTCTCGTTCCATCGCCAGGTAGTCGCCGGCATAGTCCGGATTTTCCTTCGCCATCCGGGGACCGTAATGCTGGTAGAGTTCGGCAAGGATGAACTCGTTCCAGCGGCAATCCACGGTTGGTGGAGCTACGAGTTTACCGTGGCGGCAGATTTCCCGGGTGACGAGTTCCGCGGTTCGCCGGTGCCGCTCGAGGGTTCCGGTTACGATGGCAGACAGAGAGGTGAGGCGGTTGGCGAGATAGGTTCCTAACAGCCGAGCCTGTTGCTGTCCGATTTCGGAGAGAGTGTCGTAGTTGTGCCGTGGGCCGGCCTGGGCATGACGGATCAGGTAAAGGAAGCTCACGTCTGAGAGGAGTCCTTTCGAGGAAGAGTTTCGCCGGTCGTTTGAGCGGCCTGCCATGCGGCCTGAATGAGTTCGACCGCTCTTCGGCCAAATTCGGCAAAACGGGCATCCTGTGTCTGACCTTGCCGGTAGCGGAAATAGATCTGCTGGACCACAACCGCAACTTTGAAAATCGCGAAAGCCTCGTAGAAGTGAATGAAAGAAACGTCCCGGCCAGTCCTGGCCGCGTAGCGTTCAACCAATTGGCTGCGGGTAAGCCACCCGGGTTGCGTCGTGACGGCGCTTATCGATTCCCGCCGGGCTTCGGGGTCATCCGCCTGCGGCCAATAGCAAAGGAGCAGGCCGAGGTCGACCAGAGGGTCGCCGACAGTGCACATCTCCCAGTCGAAAACCGCAACAACGCGCGACGGATCCTCTCTGTCGAGCATCACATTGTCGAGCTTGAAGTCATTGTGGACTATGGTAGGCGACGGGGGCTCGGGGATCCGATCGAGCAGCCATTGGACAACGCTTTTCAATTCGGGGACTTCGCTGGTTTTCGCGCGCTCCCACCTTCCGGCCCACCCTCGGATCTGCCGTTCGACAAACCCGGCCGGCTTGCCGATCTGGTCCATGCCGCTCGCATGGATGTCGACGGCGTGGAGCTCCGCCAGGGTATCGATCATCGCTTCGCTCACTCGACGTCGCAACGGGAGACTATCGCCCAGCTCAGGTGGAACCTCGCGACGGATGATCAGCCCTCGTCTGCGTTCCATCAGGTAGAAGGGTGCTCCGATGACGCTCGGGTCCTCGCACATGAAATAGGGGCGGGGCGCGAGCGGGAAGAACGGATTCACCAGCGACAGCACCCGGCATTCTCTCGACATATCGTGGGCCGTGGGCGCAACCGGTCCGAAAGGCGGGCGTCGCAGAACGAACTCTCGCTCCCCGAAGCGAATCAGGTAAGTAAGATTCGAGTGCCCGCCGGGAAACTGTTCTACCTGCATTGGGGCGCCGCTGCGTTCGTGCTCGGACAAGCAATCTGCCGCGAGGTGTTCTCTCAGGTAGTTTCCCAGCCTCTCGCTGTTGAGTTCTTCGCCGGGACGCATTGGAGCAGTATCGGAGGTCATTGGCGTAACCGTAACGGGGAATTTCTCTTTCGAGGCAAGTGAAGCGTCGATGTTTTTCTAATTTCGATCCCAATCCACAATTTCTTTGGTAGATGTAAAGTTTTCAGAGGCGATCAAAGGAAACGCGATGGACAAGGGCGCCTATGCAGTGGGTCTTTCCCGGCCCACACTCCGGAAGATCGTTCATGCGAAACCCAGGAACACCGCCAGGGCGCGATTGATGGCGAGCATCGTTTCGTGCTCGACGTGGCCGATGACCTTTCCGATCTTTTCGCGGCGCACGGTCTGAATCGCATCGATCATAACGTGAGATGGTTTTCGCAGGCCGTTCGCAGGAGTGGGGTCAATCGGAATGCGAAAAAGAGGCGCCTTTTCAAGATCGCTCGTGATGGGCAACACGGTCACCAGGAAATGCTCGGCAAAAAGATCGGATCGAACAATCAGAGCAGGCCGCGGTTTTCCGAAGTCACCGGTCAGCGCAATAGTGACAAGATCGCCGCGCTTCATACCCATCCGGTGCGGTCCGCGGTCTTTTCCCAGGCCTCGATTAGTTTCTTGTTCTTCTCGGATTTTTTAACAAGCAGGGACTGCCGCCGGCATTCAGCGGCAAACTCGGGATTGCGCGTATCGGGCACCCAGATCTGTACCGGCCGCATTCCTGCCCGGCGCAATCCGGCGCGATGCTTCCGTACTCGGCTTGAAACGCTTGTTCTCATGCGATGATTGTTACATGAAACATGAGCGAATTCAAGATTACCTTCCGGCATCTTGGTGAGGAATTGATGTGAGCAAGCGCAAGGGATCCCTGGAATGAACACAAGGCCATGCGCATCCTTCAGGCCGCCGGCTACCACGTGACCCGCGCCGCGGGATCCTTCGGCATGTTCGACGTCATCGCGATCAATGCCCAGGGGGTGCGCCTCATCCAGGTCAAATCCAATCGCGATGCTTCCCCGCAGGTGCGCGAGGAAGCTGTCGATCGATGATATCCGCCAGATCCTCCAGGACGGAGGTGAGCTAGACGACGAGGCGGCCGTTCACTGATTGGGGTTGCTTTCCTTCTCGCCCTCGATTACAACCCGAAACTCTGTTCCTGTTAGACGCGCCATTCACGCAGCCGCCCATTCCCCAGACAGAAGTGCCGCCTGCTCCAGCACCGTCTGCGTCGCCTTCTCCTGCTTGTCCGGCGGGTAGCCGTGCTTGCGCAGGATCCGCTTCACCAGCACCCGCAGCTGCGCGCGCACGTTCTCGCGCATCGTCCAGTCGATCGTGACGTTGCTGCGCACTGTCTCCACCAGTTCGCGGGCGATTCGTCCGCAGCGTCTCGTCGCCGAGCACCTTGACCGCGCTGTCGTTCGTCTCCAGCGCGTCGTAGAACGCCAGTTCGTCCTCGGACAATCCGAGCTGCTCGCCTCGCGCGCTCGCGGCGCGCATCTCCTTCGCCAGCCCGATCAGCTCCTCGATCACCTGCGCCGCCTCGATGGCCCGGTTCTGGTACCGCCGAATGGTCCTGTTCCAGCATCTCGGCGAACGAGCGCGCCTGGACGACGTTCTTTCGCCGTCGCGTGGCTTAATCTCGCCCTTCAGCAACTTCTGGAGCAGCTCGACGGCGAGGTTGCGCTGCGGCATGCCGCGCACCTCGGCCAGGAACTCGTCGGAGAGGATCGAGATGTCGGGCTTCGCCAGTCCCGCCGCGGCGAAGATGTCCACCACCCCTTCCGGGGCCACCGCGCGGGAGATGATCTGCCGGACGGCGTGGTCCAGCTCCTCCTCGGGCCGCGCCTCGCCCGGCGCGCGCTTGGCGAGCACCGCCTGCACGGCCTGGAAGAATGCCACGTCGTCCCGGATGCGCAGCGCCTCGTCGTGCGGCACGGCGAGCGCGAACGCCTGCGACAGCTCGCGCACCGCGCGCACGCAGCGGTCCTTTCCGTTCTCCTGCGCGAGGATGTGCTCCTGCGCGGCGGGCAGCAGGCCGAGCCGCTCCTGCGGCGAGCCGGTCGTCCATTCGTGCGGTCGAACCGGCTCGAAGCCGGGTGTCGTGAACGAACCGAAGAGCGCGCAGCAGACCTCGTACTTCTCCAGCATCAGCGCGACGGCCTCCTCCTGGTCGAGCGCCGTCCGCCCGGTGCCGCCGCTCTCGGTGTAGGTCGCGAGCGCCGCCTTCAGCTCGTGCGCCAGGCCGAGGTAGTCCACCACGAGCCCGCCCGGCTTGTCCCTGAACACCCGGTTCACCCGCGCGATCGCCTGCATCAGCCCGTGCCCGCGCATCGGCTTGTCCACGTACATCGTGTGCAGGCTCGGCGCGTCGAAGCCGGTGAGCCACATGTCGCGCACCAGCACGATGCTGAAGCGGATCGGCGGGGTCGCGGAATCGCTTGGCGAGCGCCTCGCGGCGCGGCTTGTTGCGGATGTGCGGCTGCCAGTCGAGCGGATCGGAAGCGGAGCCGGTCATCACCACCTTGATCGCGCCCCGTTCATCGTCGTCGTGCGCCCAGGCGGGCCGCAGTCGCACGATCTCGCGGTACAGCTCGACGCAGATGCGCCGGCTCATGCAGACGACCATCGCCTTGCCGTCCATCGCCTCCAGGCGCTTCTCGAAGTGCTCGACGATGTCCTGCGCGACGAGCTCGAGCCGCTTCTCCGATCCGACCATGGCCTCGAGCTGCGCCCACTTGCTCTTGAGCTTCTCCTTGCGCTCGACCTCCTCGCCCTCGGTCGCCTCCTCGAAGTCCGGATCGATCTGCGGCCGCTCGGCGTCGTTCAGCGCGAGCTTCGCCAGCCGGCTCTCGTAGTAGATCGGGACCGTGGCGCCGTCCTGCGACGGCGCGCTGGATGTCGTAGACGCTGATGTAGTCGCCGAACACGGCGCGGGTGTTGGCGTCCGCCAGCTCGATCGGCGTGCCGGTGAAGCCGATGAACGAGGCGTGCGGCAGCGCGTCGCGCATGTGCCGCGCGAAGCCGTCGATGAAGTCGTACTGGCTGCGGTGCGCCTCGTCGGCGATCACCACGATGTTGCGCCGGCTCGGAGAGCATCGGGTGGCGGTCGCCCTTCTCCTCCGGGAAGAACTTCTGGATCGTGGTGAACACCACGCCGCCAGCGGCCACCGCGAGCAGCTCGCGCAGGTGGGCGCGGCTCTCGGCCTGCACCGGCGGCTGGCGCAGCAGGTCCTGGCAGCGCGAGAAGGTGCCGAAGAGCTGGTCGTCGAGGTCGTTGCGGTCGGTGAGCACGACGACGGTCGGGTTCTCCATCGCCGGCTCGCGGATGATGCGGCCGGCGTAGAACGCCATCGTCAGGCTCTTGCCCGAGCCCTGCGTGTGCCAGACCACGCCGATCCGCCGGTCGCCGGATCTGCCGCCTGGCTTGCAGCCCGGCCTCGTAGCAGCCCGGACTCCTCTGCGACGCCGGCTCGCCCGGCGCAGCTCCGCCGCGCGCAGCGTCTCGCCCACCGCCACGTCTGCACCGCGTGGAACTGGTGGTAGCCCGCCATCTTCTTGACGAGGCGGCCGCTGCCGTCGTCCTCGAAGACGAGGAAGTCACGCGACCAGATCGAGGAAGCGGCGCGGCGCGAACATCCCTTCGATCAGCACCTGCAGCTCGGGCAGGTGCGCGTCGGCCAGGCGCCTCGCCGGCGATCGTGCGCCAGGGCTTGAACCACTCGCGCCCGGCAGTGAGCGTGCCGACGCGCGCCTCGACGCCGTCGGAGGCGACCAGCACCGCGTTGGTCGCGAAGAGCGACGGAATCTCCGCCTTGTAGGTCTGGAGCTGCTGGAAGGCCGTCCAGATCGTCGCGTCCTCGTCGGCGGCGTTCTTGAGTTCGAGCACCGCGAGCGGCAGGCCGTTGACGAACAGCACCACGTCAGGCCGGCGGGTGTGCTTGTTCTCCGCGACCGTGAACTGGTTGACCGCCAGCCAGTCGTTGCCGCCGGATCGTCGAAGTCGATCACGCGCGCCTGCGCGCCCGCGGATGTCGCCGTCAGCGCGCGCGGTACTCGACCGTCACGCCGTCGACGAGCAGGCGGTGCACGGCGCGGTTGCGCTCGATCAGTCGGCGCCCTCCGGCCGCGTCAGCTTGCGGAAGGCTCGTCGAGCGCCTCGGCGGGCAGCGTGGGGTTCAGCCGGGCGAGCGCATCGCGCAGCCGCTGCGCCAGCACGACCTGCCGTAGTCGCGCCGCTCGGCCGCCGAGCATCGTCCGGCGCGATCTCCGGGCCGTGGGCGACCGTCCAGCCGATGCTCTCCAGCCAGGCGAGCGCGGCCTCTTCGACGACGGACTCGGTGAAGTCGCTCAGCTGGCCTCATGCGGTCGACGCCTGCTTCGGCGACGACCGCTCGGCGTGCTTCACCCGCAGCTCGCCGGAGATGAGCTTGGGCAGCAGCGTGTCGCGCAGGGCGGCAAGGGTGCGGGATTCGCGAGTGCGCTCGATGTCCGCGTCGACGGCCAGCCTGCGCTCGAACGTCGATTCGAGCATCGTCGCGTCGCATGTCGACCGCGCGAGGTACGCTAGCGATCTCGGAGCTCAGCTCTCGCGGCTGGGTCAGCAGTGTCGCGCAGGTCGCGAACGAGCGGCTCTCGTGCGATCTGCCGAAGCATCGAGCGCGACAGTTGCGACGCGAATGTATCGAAGACATCGTCACTGGCGGCTGCGATGCTTGAGTCGCAGCGACAGACCTCGGTGGCAGACCGCACGGATGCACGCCATCGACGCGCGAGCGCAACTGCGCGTGCGTTCTCGCAGGTACAGCGAGTCCGATCGCGACGCCAGCTGCCGCGGTCGCAGACACGACGACGTCTGCCTGGCTCATGCATGAGCTCGCGATCATCGCGAAGCTGCTCCATGCATCGGTTCCAGCGTGGCCCTCATCGAACGAGCTGTGCGCGGTCTGCATCGATGGTAGCCGACGACTCTCGGCGCGACCCAGTGCTCGTCGTCGACTGATCGACTCGGATGCGTCCATCGACAGCTCGACGAGCATCGCCGATGTCGCGCCACCTCCCACCCCTCCGGAATCTCGCCGAGTTCGGAGTCGACGAGGCGGGCGGGGAAGAGGTCGGCGAGGGGCTTGGGGAGGCCGGGGTCGCGGCCTTCGGCCTTGGCGCGGACGGGGTCGAAGTCCACGAACCACGACTTGAAGAGCGCCCGCGCCATCGCCTCCAGCGTCTCGCTCATCCGCCGGTTCAGCTCGATCTTGTCGTCCAGCGTGCCGAGGATGTGGGCGATGGCGCGTTGTTCGAGGTAGCGGAGGCAGCGGAATGGCACGTTACTCGAAGTCGACGTCGTTAGGTTGAGCCATGCGTCGCGCCGACAGCTGACGTCGCGAATGCCGTGCATGTGAACGCTGGCACGGACGTCAAGAAGTAGTAGAGATAGCTGCGGAGTCGACACTTGCCGCGATCCGGATCGAGCAGCATCCAGCTGACCAGAGACAGCCATCGCTCGTCGGCGCTGCGGCACCAGCGCGGCGCACGCTCGAGCGTACCACGCGCCTGATAGACGAGTCCCCCGTCGTGACAGCAGGACGTCGCTCAGGCGCTCGCGATCTCGTTCGGAGCCGGACCGTGCGTCAGCTCCATCGCGAAGTATCCGATCGTCCGTCGATGTTCGACGCGCGATGACGGACGTCGCCGATCGCGAACGTAGTCGTCGAGGTGCAGCGGCTCGAACTGGCCAGGTACCGCTGTCGACGCGCAAGTCGCAGCCGATCGCTGCGATGCAGTTCTCGCCGACGGTCGCAGTAGTCGATCCGTCCACTCACCCGCCATACCCAAGCTCCTTCAGGTTGGCGGCGATGGCGGCATCCAGCTTCGCGGCCTCGGCCTGCTGCTCGCGCAGCGTCGCGGCGAGCCGCTTCATCTTCTCCTCGAACGGCTCGCCGTCGTCCTCCTGCGCCTCGGCGCCGACGTAGCGGCCGGGCGTGAGCACGTGGCCGTGCTTGCGGATCTCCTCCAGCGTCGCGCTCTTGCAGAAGCCGGGCACGTCGGCGTACTCGCCCGCGTCCTTCTCGCCGCGCCAGGCGTGGTAGGTGTCGGCGATGCGGGCGATGTCCTCGTCGGTCAGCTCGCGGTGGGTGCGGTCCACCATGCGGCCGAGCTTGCGGGCGTCGATGAAGAGCACGTGGCCGCGGCGGTCGCGGAACTTGCCGTTCTTGCGGTCGCGCGCGAGGAACCAGAGGCAGGCGGGGATCTGCGTCGAGTAGAAGAGCTGGCCCGGCAGCGCGACCATGCAGTCCACGAGGTCGGCCTCGATCAGGTTCTTGCGGATCTCGCCCTCGCCGGACTGGTTGGACGACATCGAGCCGTTGGCGAGCACGAAGCCGGCCACGCCCGCGGGCGCGAGGTGGTGGACGATGTGCTGCACCCAGGCGAAGTTGGCGTTGCCGGCCGGCGGCACGCCGTACTTCCAGCGCTTGTCCTCGCGCAGGCGCTCGCCGCCCCAGTCGGAGACGTTGAACGGCGGATTGGCGAGGATGAAGTCGGCCTTGAGGTCGGGGTGGCGGTCGTTGTGGAAGGTGTCGCCGTGGGCGATCTGGCCGTCGATGCCGCGGATGGCGAGGTTCATCTTGGCGAGCCGCCAGGTCGTGTAGTTCGACTCCTGGCCGTAGATCGAGATGTCGGCCTTGGCCTTGCCGCCGTTGCCGTTGCCCTTCGCGTGCGCGCGGATGAACTCCACCGACTGCACGAACATGCCCGACGAGCCGCAGCAGGGGTCGTACACGCGGCCGCGGTAGGGCTCGAGCATCTCGACCAGCAGCTTGACCACGCAGCGCGGCGTGTAGAACTCGCCGCCCTTCTTGCCCTCGGCGCTCGCGAACTGCGAGAGGAAGTACTCGTAGACGCGGCCGAGCACGTCCTTGGCGCGGCTCGCCTCGTCGCCGACCTTGATGTTGCTGATCGAGGTCGATGAGCTGGCCGAGCCGCTGTCTTGTCGAGCGCGGGGCGGGCGTAGTCCTTGGGCAGCACGCCCTTGAGCGCCGGGTTGTCGCGCTCGATGCCGGCCATCGCGTCGTCGACGAGCTGGCCGATGGTGGGCTGCTTGGCCTGCGCCTTCAGGTGCGCCCAGCGCGCCTCGGGCGGCACCCAGAAGATGTTGTGGGCGCGGTACTCGTCCGGGTCCTCGGGGTCGGCGCCCTTCGCCTTGCTCGGCCTCGAGCTCGTGCGTGCTGCTCCTCGAAGGCGTCGGAGATGTACTTGAGGAAGATCAGGCCGAGGACGACGTGCTTGTACTCGGCGGCGTCCATGCTGCCGCGGAGGGCGTCGGCCATCTGCCAGAGTTGGCTTCGTAGCCGACGGTCGCGGCGGATGCGCTCTCGGTCTCTGCATTCTTTTTCGTTGCCAAGGATTTCCTCATTCAATGATCGCGTCCAAGCGTCGTTGGTGCATATAACGGATCCCTGAGAAGCTGGGAGCGACGCAAAGGCGATCCTTCATCGGCTTCTTAAGGGACCCCGGGCCTGCCCAGGGGGAACCCCGTGATTCTGTCAGAGTCACAGAACTGAGGTTTAAGGTGTGCAAATTGTCCGGTTCGTGTTTGTGATTGTCGGACGCCGGCAACGTGGGGGACCGCCGACCGCGCCAAGACTTGCAGTCTAGCACAAGAGTTCTGCCGAGAATGAGAAACTACGCGGAGGAAGACTGTATCAAACAACCGAGAATCCCGGCGCGCCTGCGAGAAACGGCGAAGAAGTCAGGACGTCGGAAGCGGGGCGGAGGCCGCGTGGACTGGGGGTAAGGGTTCCAAGCCTTTGCCCATAGCAAGGGGCGCCGTCTTCGAGCGCTACAACATCGTCGACGAAGGGGATCTCTTCGATGCCGCGCGCCGGCTTGAGGAATATTCCGGCGCCGAATCCGGATCTATGGCCAAAGTCATGGCCAAAGTCGCCACTTTTGAGCCTACCACCGATCCCGTAAATCATTGATTTTATTGGTGGGCGGTACAGGATTTGAACCTGTGACCCCCGGTGTGTAAAACCGATGCTCTTCCGCTGAGCTAACCGCCCTTTGTCCCAGATTATACAAGAGTTACGATTTTGGCCAAAAGCCGAAATCGGCTCCCATCTAACACCCATCTAACAACGACTTTCTCCTTTCCCGAAAACCAGCTCATCGGTCTTCGCTGCGGCCTGAGGTTTGCGCGTCTCGAGCAGGTGCCCGTAGATATCGACCGTGACCTGGATGGAGCTGTGTCCCATCTGCCGCTGAACGTAGTAAATGTTCTCTCCCTGCTCGAGCTTCATCGACCCGAACGTGTGGCGCAGGTCGTGCCAGCGGAGCTTGCCGATCGAGGCGGCGCCGCGTGAGACTCGATGAGGCGTGAATTGAATGAACGAACTGTTTGAGCTTCTATTCCCGGACTGGCTGGTGGAGCGCGTCAAAGAGGCCGAGCTTGGTCATTCGCTGCGTCCTGCGGGTTCTGTCCTTGCGAGACGAATATTTGTGTCATCGCAGTACATCCGGTGCTCTTGGATCGTGAGGCAGCCGCCTGGCGGAACGTACGGCTCATATACGGGATAAGCGGAGGGTGTCACGAGACGCGCCGTCACTGCAAGGATTACCGCCGTCACCCAGGCGAAGATGACTATGGACGCAAACGACACGCCCGGTATCTTGTTGTGGCTTTGCATGCTGCTCTTCTTCTGGGGGCTGGTGTCAGTCGTTTAAAGCTTGTGTCAGAGAGTTGCCGTGGGCCTTTTGGGGGAACGCTCGCGTACGGTCCGGAATATACCACTCAGCTTACGAGTAAGCAATGCGGATTTCGGCGCCATGACCCGGCGCAATCCAGAGGCGGAGGTGGAGTCGTGACTATCGTCGCCGCGATGCGGGATCCGGTCCTGTTCGGCCGCTTCTTCGGTCCGAGTTGGTCGGCCTTGGTTGTCGTGCTCAAGGCGGTCTTCGGGATCGCGATGACGGAGATGGAGCTCGCGTTCTTCGGCCAGCTCTCGGCGCGGGAGACGGGTCCGGGCGGCAACTACCGAGAACCTGACTCGCAACTCTCCTTCAGAATTTTCGCCACGTCGCTGATTGCTCACGTGACGACGTTTGCCAAGCTTCGCAAGTGATCGATTCAAGGGCTCTCCCGACCGGCTTCTCACGCGGGAGCTATGTCGCCAGGTCGAGACGTGGGTTTCTTGTTCTTCGCGTCTCAGTTTGTACTCGCTCACTCTCGTTAAAGATCATGCGGAGCGGGGAACACCCTTCGCGTTAGGAGCGTTACGCGAGCCCCCGCAAGATATCTTTGTAGGGCGGGATCCCTGATTTCCCGACTTTGCTTCCGGTTTCGCTCCGGATAGGACAGTCTTCGTTCAGCAGAGATTTTTCTTAGGTTCCATGATGTTTTGGCTCTTGCAGTGAGGACAAGTCTCCGGAACCGGATCAACAGGCATCCGGACCCATTCCCAGCCGCAATCCCAACACGTCATTTTCGTCATTTGTTCAGTCATCATTTTCTCCATTTGTTCGGTCATCATTCTCTCGTTTCGTTTCTAATCGTTATGCCTTTCGAAAGGTTAAGGTTTGCTTGGGCTGCATGAGCCGCTTCATTGCTTGTTGCCGAACAGCTTCTTGCTTTGCTTCCCAGATGAACTGGCGAGCATTCTGCTTCGCCTGCTCGAATTCGAGCGCCCCCGTTCGATCCTCTGGATGCCATTCGTATTCATTGAGGATCATCATGAGGCGGGTAAGAATGTCCAAGGCAGTCGGTTTGTCTATCATGATTTCCTCCGGACTGCCCTCAGCGTCTTGCGGATTGCATCCAAGCAGCGACCCATTGGTAGCAAGCCGTGTGCCGCAAATAAGAACATCGAGCTGAGCGAAGAAGAGGAGCCCCAGCGCCTCAAGAGGATTGGACTTACATCCTGAAAAGCCCCCGGAGGAGGAATTGACTGTCTACCGTGACGATGGCGAGAATTCCGACACCTGTCCAAAAATTCGTCTTAACTTAGCATTTCGCAATTACGGTTAATCCTGTTCGTCAATGCTGCGTTGGCTCGCACCGCGGACATGGGTGTCACGTCTGCGTTGGCTCGCAAGAGGATGCCGCTCGGATCTGCGGTGTATCCTCTAAATTGGCTCGGACCAGATTGCACCGTGTCACGATCCGGGCCTCTCCCTTGAGTCGAAACGGCGGTGGGCATCGTGGACGAAGGCGTGGACGAAGGCGCGGGTACAGGTGGTGGGGGCGCCAGCCGCAAGCCGTATGGAGATCGCTTGTGTCTGAACCGAGTAAGAACCGCCTTGATCTTCCACAACGGCAGGAAAACCCGGCGGACCGCGACGAATCGCGTGGCACGGGTGTTTCGCGAGGTAGCGCTTTCGCGGACGGATTGCGGCTACTGACCAGGTGCACGGTGATCGGCGGTGAACCGCGAAACCGCAACCGGGTCGCGTCTTCGCGTTGTGGTTACGAATCTTGAATTTTCAAGGCCTGACACCAGCGCCGGCCATGTGCTAATCTTTGTCATCCGGGCGCCGGAAGCTCTCTCCAGGAGGATGCGAGTTGGAATTCAAGAAATCGACCATCCGCGAGTATTTTGAATCCATTGTCATCACCGCCATCATAGCTCTTTTCGCCACCACATTTGTGGTGCAGGCCTTCAAGATCCCGACGGGATCGATGGAATCAAACCTCCTGATCGGTGATCACCTTCTGGTCAACAAGTTTGTCTATGGCCTCCACTCGGGACCTCTCGCACGAATTCTTCCGTTCAAGGAACTGAAACGTGGAGACGTCATCGTCTTCAAGTATCCCCAAAGCCCCGAAGTGGCGTACGTGAAAAGGTTGATCGGCTTGCCGGGAGAAAAGGTAGAAATGGTCGGCCGCACGGTCTACATAAACGGCCAGCCCCTCAAAGAGGACTACACTCAGTACATAGATGCGGGGAGCATCTATGAGCGATACGGCCCCTTCCAGGTTCCGGAGGGCAAGTATTTCGCCATGGGAGACAATCGAGATAATAGCCAGGACAGCAGATTCTGGGGTTATGTCCCCAGAGACCATATTATCGGCAAGGCGCTGGCTATCTACTGGTCATTCGAGACACCACGTGATGAGTACCTTCAGACGAGCATCCCCGAGCGTTTGAAGCAATTCGGTGACGTGATTCTGAACTTCTTTACCAAGACCCGCTGGAACCGGACCCTCAAAATCATTCGGTAAGCGGAGTAAAACCGGATGATTTTCTCACTGGCACCCAAACGATTGACGATGCTTACGTCGATTGCCCTACTGTCTTTCGCGCTCATGGCATCACCGATCCGTCCCCCCCTTCCCGATTCAAAGCAGATTTCGAAGGCCGCCGCCGAGAGTTGCGGTGTAAAGCTGAAGCGACTCGAGGAGTTCGCCGCCGGCTCCTCACGCTCGAAGAAACAAACCATCGAGTTTTCGGAAAACGAAATTAACTCCTATCTTGCCCTGGAGTTGAGCAAGAACTACCATCCCAGCCTGAAGAGTCTCGTGATCGTAGTCGAGGAATCCAAATTACAGGGGGTAGCCAGTATTGATTTCGACTCGCTCGCTATGAATTCCAAGTCTGTTCTTACCAAGCTCATGACCAAAATGTTTTCCGGAGTCCACACGCTGGCAGTTCGGGGCAAGCTCGTCACAGCGGAGGGTAAGGCCCGATTCGAGTTAGAAGAAGCTCATTTCGATGACTCTGCACTGCCTAACTTTCTGGTTGAGGAGATCATTTCAGCCGTAGGGCGCAAGCAGAAACCGCCCTTCGATCCAATGCAGCCTTCGAAGCTCCCTTACGGTATCCAGACTGTGGAGCTGCATCCCGGGCGCGCGCTGGTCCATCAGTAGAATCGCAGTACTTGAAATATCATCTGTTCGCCAGGCATCGCGCGAGGCCATGCCAGTTCCGAGACGCGAAGAAGAGGCGCAGGCCGTATTTGAGCTGTCGTTGAGATATGCTAATATGCTCCCTCCCTTGAAAACCTCCTGAGGCACTCCTAACGATGGACCAGCGAGAATTCAACAGCAGGCTAGCGCGCTCCGGCTCCAACCAAGAAAAGATTGTTCTTCTTGATTCTTACGCAGAGTCGCTCTTTGAAAAGGAAAACTACAGCGGCGCCAGCGAGCACTATGCTCGAGCGCTGAAGCTTGAGAAGCAGCCGAATGTGCAGGCCTATTTCGCCGGGCGGATCGGGATTTGCCAGTTCAACCTGGGAAATGACCGCGAGGCCCTGCGGCAGTTGCTGAAATCCGCTCAGCTATTCGAGCCCGACAAGCCCGAATTCATGGCGGACATGTACGGCTTTGTTTACTTTCATCTCGGATCGCTCTTGGAATATCACGGGAAAACAGCGAAGTCTCTCGAAGCGAGAAGAGTATGCGAGCAGTACATCGAAAGTCAGGAGAAAGATACCCGGTGGATGCTGTATGCGGGAATCAGCCGGAACTACGAAGCTCTGGGCAAACACGATCAGGCTATCCAGTACTCTCAGAAAGCGATCGAAGTGCTCAGTGACAATGATCCCGGCCTTGCCTACCTGTACGAAAGCATGGCGAACAATCATCTGAGTCTCAAGCAATATCCGGAGGCCTTGAAGTACTTTTCCAAGGTTCTCGAGCTGGAACCCGAATTCGAGCGCCGTGACGAGATTTATCTCAAGGTGGCCGACTGTCATTACAACCTGACGAATGATCAGATGGCGCTTGATACGTACCAGAAGATCCTCGAACTGAAACAGATCACGGGGAAGAGGGAGAACCTGACCTGGTTGCACGCCAAAATTGCGCGTTGCCATTTTCGCCTTGAGCAGTATGAGAAATCGTTGCTGTTGATCCTGGAGGCCCTTCGGCGCCCGCAAAGAAACAAAGTGGAGAAGGCTGAACTCCGAGGCTACCTGACCGACAACTACTACGAGCTCGGTCGCTACCGGGATGCCGCGCTGGAAGGGGAGAAAACGCTGAAGCTCGCCAACCGCTTTCCCAACGATCACCTTTTCTATTTCCGCATGGCGCTCAGCTATTTCAAATTGGGTGATAAGAAGAAATTTGTTAAGTACCGTTCTGTTTGCCAGAAGATGTTCCCTGACGACAACTGGAACAAATTTCTGGAAAAACTAATGTAGCCCCCGGCCTGGTGAATCTCCTCGGCTAGCCTTCATACTCTCGGCAGGTAGCGGCCCGCTAGGACCCGAGGGAGCATCCTGAACACGACGGTTGTCTTTCCACAGAAACTACCATGCGAAGAGCCGCCCAGCGAATCGTGGAAAAACTGCGCGCGAAGGGTCATGAGGCTTTCTTCGCCGGCGGCTGGGTCCGGGACTCTCTTCTGAGGAGAAAACCGCTCGATGTCGACATTGCCACCAGCGCTCTCCCGGACGAAGTACTTCGAATCTTCCCAAACTCCACCCCAATCGGCGCCCAGTTTGGAGTCGTTCAGGTTCGCATGTACGGGCGCGCATATGAAGTAGCCACATTCCGCAGCGAAGGACCTTACCTCGATGGCAGGCATCCCTCGCAAGTCAGCTTTGTCGGTCCAAGACAGGATGCGCAGCGCCGAGATTTCACGGTAAACGGCCTCTTCTATGACCCGCTCGCCGCGAGGGTCATCGATTACATCCACGGTCGAGGAGACTTGCAGCGCCGAATCATTAGAACGATTGGCAAACCGAACGAAAGGTTTGCCGAGGATAAATTACGAATGCTGCGGGCGGTCCGCTTCGCCTGCAGCCTCAATTTCGAGATCGCGCCGGAAACGTGGCAGGCCATTCGAGACTCAGCCGCTGAAATTCGGCTCGTAAGCTGGGAGAGGATTCGCGACGAACTGCTGAAGATTCTGACTGGGCGAGATCCGGTGCGAGGGCTGGACCTGCTTCATGAAAGTGGTCTTCTGTTGCAGATACTACCGGAAGTCGAGTCGATGCGCGGCGTCGACCAGCCCCCCGAGTATCATCCCGAGGGAGACGTATTTGTCCATACCCGGATGATGCTGGGAATGCTTCGGAATCCCAGTGCCGTGCTTGCCCTGGGCGTTCTTCTGCACGATGTTGGAAAACCCCCGACTTTCGCGGTGAAGGAGCGAATCCGTTTTGACGGGCACGTGGAGATTGGGGCCAGAATGGCGGAAGAGGTCTGCAAGCGCCTCCGGATCTCCAACGACCAGACCCAACAGGTAGTGGATCTCGTCCTCAATCATCTCCGATTCATGCATGTCAAGGAAATGCGTGAGAGCACTCTGAGAAGGTTTCTGAGCAAAGTTAATTTTGCAGACCACCTGGAGCTTCATCGCCTCGACTGCTTGAGCAGTCACGGCGACCTGGAAAGCTACCGGTTTTGCGAAGCCAAGCTCGAGTCGATGCGAATGGAGCCGCCGCCGCAGCCGCCTCTCATAACCGGCCACGATCTCATCGCAATGGGTTACCAGCCTGGTCCCGTGTTCAAGAAAATCCTGGGCGCGGTTGAGGACTTGCAATTGGAGCGAGCCGTTGCATCACGCGAGGACGCACTCAGGTACGTGCAGGAAGCCTTCCCGCTGCAAGAGCAGACCAAACCGTAGTCGAAGAGAAGTCATCGTGAATCCGTTTGACACAGGTCAGGAGGTTGAGATCTCACCCGCAGGCGTGCGGCGGTTGCGCCAGGGGCATCTCTGGGTTTATGCGGGAGACGTAACGCGCGATGTGGAGCGACCGGAGGCGACGTTTGTAAGAGTCACGGATGCCGCACACAATATTCTCGGGCATGCCTTTCATAGCCCGCTCTCTCAGATACGGCTGCGCCTTTTCAGCCGAGGCTCGGAACCACCCGGTCTGGCTCTATTGCGCGACCGACTCAAGGACTCGATCAACCGTCGGATTCCGTTGTTGAAGGCAGGCAGGGCGTGTCGCCTGGTCTTTGCTGAAGCCGATCTGCTCCCTTCGATCATCGTCGATCGTTATGGAGATTTCCTCGTTCTCCAGACGCTCTCGAGGGGGTCGGAAAATCTCAAGACGCTCCTGGTCGACATCTTGCGGGAGTTGATTGAACCTTGTGGCATTCTGGAACGTAACGATGTCAAAGCCCGTCGACTCGAAGGTCTGGAAGAGAAACGTGGAATCTTGTTCGGAACAGTGCCGGATAACGTCCAGATCGAGGAGAATGGCATCTCTTTTATTGTCGACCTCAACGCCGGCCAGAAGACGGGCTTCTTTCTGGATCAGAGTGAGAATCGACTAGCGGCGCGGGGCTACGTTTCGGGAAGAGCGCTGGACATGTTCACCAACACCGGCGCCTTTGCGCTCCATTTTGCTGCGCATTGTGAATCGATCCTGGCCGTGGACCTGGCGCGCGATTCGTTGGAACAGGGGCGGCGAAATGCGGAACTAAACAAGATCGACAATATCGAATTCCGAGAAGGAAATGCCTTCGACATACTGAAGGAGCTGGATCGAAGTGGAGAAAAGTTCGGTGCCGTCTGCCTTGATCCGCCGGCGTTCGCCAAGAATCGTGGCGCGCTTCCCGGCGCAATCGGAGGCTACAAGGAAATCAATCTGCGGGCGATGAAGCTGCTCAATCCGGAGGGAATTCTGGTCACCTCGAGCTGTTCATACCATTTGAGCGAGGACGCCTTTCTCGAAGTGATCCGCGAAGCCGCGCGTGACGCCCATCGTTATATTCAGGTCCTTGAACGCCGGTCACAGGCGTTCGATCATCCCGTCCTGGCCGCGATGCCTGAAACTCATTACCTGAAGTGCTTCATAGCGCGCGTTCTATAGGGCACGCGTCGAAATGGACAATGCGAAATTCTCGGCGGAATCTTGTCATCGCGGATACTGACCGGCAAGCCGGAGGATCTTTCAGCTACCCGATCTGCCTGCTTTCGCGGCTTCTTCCGCGGTAGCATCTTTCGCGCAGCGACAGCCGTAGCCATAAAGAGCCTTGGGCAGATAGGCCGACCGGTCCCAGACATGTCCTCGGCTGCCATAAAAATTTGAAGACAAACCCCGCAGGACACGATACTTTTCGCCAAAGTCGGGATTGGGTTTGGTGTTTCCCTTGTAGGCCTTATACCAACTTCCAGTCCATTCCTGGACGTTACCCAACAGATCATGCACCCCGTATTGACTGACGTCATCAAACTGATTTACCTCGGCGGGCGCGCGTAGCGCCGGCTTCGAAAGTGTTGCTGCGACCCCCTTCCCACTTGTCTCCCCACGGATAACGTTTCCCATCGGAACCGCGAGCCGCTTTTTCCCACTCTTCTTCTGTGGCAAGCCTCTTTCCCGCCCATTTGCAATACTCAAGACAATCGTTCCAGGTGATATTCACAACCGGGTAGTTGACCTTTTGGGGCGTGAAGAAAAGTCGCCAATTCTTGCCTTCACTCGCATAGCCGCCCTTGATGGAGAAATCCAGATACTCGCCGTTGGTAACTTCGTATTTGTCGATCCAGTAAGCGGGCAGCGTGATTTTCTGCTCCGGGCCCACGGCCGGCGCATCCTTGTCATTTGCGCCGAAAATGAACTCGCCGGCGGGAATCAAAACCATTTCTCCGGGTTTGAAGACGGGCTTTGAGGCAGCTGGGGCCGAATCAGGCGCCGGCGCATCCTCTGCTTTCTTGCTGCAAGCGGACAGGCCAAGCAACATTGCGATCAGCGGAAGTGCAAAAGCCTTTTTTGAAAACATGCCCATCTCCTTTGAGTTCTTGCGCTTAGCTCCACGTTACGATTTGGACAGGCGATTATAGCGAGGGCTGAAAACTCCGTCAATTGAAGAAACTCCGCTGGTGGCGATTATTGCGCTAACTCTCGCTATTGCAATTCTATGAGGCTGTCGATATCATTCCATCGTTCAAAACTCTATTCCCGCCGGGTCGTAAGTTTCCCCCGCAATGGAGGCCTGGGATGGAGCGGGCTTTTCCAAAGCTGCGGTCGGATCTGGAGATTCGTGCGGAGTCCTCGGAACCGGGTTCTCCCCTTATCGTTAAAGATCCAATCCTTCGCCAATTCTATCGCTTTGCGCCTATCCAGGCGGCGGTATTGCGCCGGCTCGACGGAAAACAAGATTCTGTCTCTCTCGCAAAGGGCGTTTCAGAGGAAGAGAAAACCGACGTCACTGCCGCACAAGTCCAGGACTTCGTGGACAAGCTGCGCAAGCTGCTCCTTCTGGATGAGCCGGCGGCCTGGTCAAGATTGGAGAGTTTTGGGAGAAAGAGAAGCGGATTTCTAGGCAGCATTCTCTCGATCAAGATTCGGGCCGTCAACCCGGATGCCTTGCTCACAAGACTCGAGCGCAAATTGCGATTTTGCTTCAGTGGCTCTTTCGTCACCCTCGTTTCCATCTCGATAATCGTTGCCGTGTGTATCTCGATCCTCAACTGGGAATCTCTGGTGCTATCGGTCGGAAGCTTGCTGGAGTTGCGCTCTCTTCCGCTTGTCATGGTCTGTGCTTTTGCCGTGCTCACGGTTCATGAGTTTGCTCACGGTCTTACCTTGAAGCATTTTGGCGGCAGGGTTGATGAAATGGGGTTCCTGCTGCTCTATTTCATGCCTGCCTTCTATTGTAACGTGAGTGATGCGTGGCTTTTGAGAAAGAGGGAGCGACTTTGGGTCACTTTTGCCGGAGGATTTGTTCAGCTCTTTATCTGGTCGCTAGCAGTTGTTGCGTGGAGACTTGTGTCACCGGAGACATTTCCCGGCCGGGTATGCCTCGCCGTGATTGCCTTTTCCGGCATTCAGACGCTGTTCAACTTTAATCCTCTAATCCGGCTCGATGGTTATTACTTCCTGAGCGATTACCTCGAAGTTCCGAATCTGAGGCCGAGAGCGTTTAGTTTCCTGAAGCGCACATTGAAACGATGGCTGTTGGCGATAACGGAACCGTCAGTCGGGCCGGAGCCGACCGGACGGGAAAAGAGGATTTACTGGAGATACGGCATCGCTTCGTTCGTTTTTTCGGCAGGTCTCCTTGCGGTGATGATCAGTCGTATAGGAGGGTGGTTGATCGAGAATTATCAGATGTGGGGGATCCTTCTTATTTCGGCCGTAGGCGTGATCTCGGTTCAAACCGCGAGTCGAGAGACCTTCAGGGCACAGGGACGGTTCCTGGGTGCGCTAGCGGCACGACTAGGGAAAGCCCCGCGATTCCTCCTGATACTGGCGATTGCCGGAGGAGGGAGTTTTCTTCCCTGGGAACTCAAAATTCCTGGTGATTTCACCATTCGTTCCCAGGATCAGCTGGTGATTGGCGCGCAGGTCGACGGTACCCTGAAGGAGATAAATGTTGATGAAGGAAGTCCAGTGCACCGCGGCGACGTTCTGGCGGTGATCGAGAATCTCCAACTTGTGGATGACTTCGAAGAAACCAAGGGGGAGCTCGCATCGAAAAGAGCAGTTCTAAAACTGTTAAATGCCGGAGCTCGGCCCGAGGAATTGGACCGAGCCAGAAGAAACATCGATACGAAGGAGACGGAACTCGTTAATGCGGCGCGGGTCGAAGAGGTGGAAAAGCTGCTTCAAGAACGGATAGCGAAGAAGGAAGCCGAGCTCCGGAATGCCAAAGAGACTTACGAGCGCAGTCAGAAACTATTTGACGGCGAGTTGATCTCAAGGAACGATCTGGACCGCGACAGCACGTTGTACGAGGTCCGCACGAAGGAGCTCTCGGAGTCTCAGAGGGAGTTGCAGGTACTGAAGGAGAATACTGACCGCACCTTGCAGATCAAGCGGAAGGAGTTAGAAGCCAGCCAGAGCGAGCTCAACCTTCTGAAGGCCGGGACACGCAAGGAATCGATCGAAGCGGCTGCAGCCGATGTGAAAAAACTTGAGGAGAAGCTGAGCATCCTGGGCCGGCAGCTCGAACTCCTGAAGTTGCGAAGCCCGATTGAGGGTGTCGTCACCACGCCGTACCTGAAAAACAAGCTCGGCGACTACATCGAGAAAGGAGACGCGTTCTGTGAAATAGTGAATCTTGGAGTGGTTGTGATCGACATGCCGATTCCGGAGAAGGAAATTGCGGATGTCCAGATTGGGTATCCGATCACGCTGAAAGTTCGCGGGTTTCCGAGCGATTCTTTTGAGTCTCGTGTAACGACCATCGCGCCTGTGGCTGTAGAGAGCGGAACGGAACGGAAGGTGCTGATCAAGAGCGAGCTGGCCAACCAGGACGGAAAACTAAAGGGCGGAATGACCGGAGTGGGGAAAATTCGCTGCGGCAAAAGGACGATTGCGTATCTTCTTACGCGCCGACTGGTCCGTTGGCTCAGGACGGAATTCTGGGAGTATTTGCCCTAGCCCGCCCGTCTAATCCCACGACCGAGCCATGGAACTCTAAGAAGGCATTAGATTAAGTTTGACAGTAACCAGGCGCCAATGTATTTTTCTATTTTTAGCGGTTGATGAAGAAAGTATTATCGGGCAAAGGGTTACCTTAACGGCCAGACCCGAGCTCAACAGTTTTTTTGCTAGCGCGAACCAGACAGCTCAAGAGCCGGAGGCGTAGCACCCGTGCTTTATCAGCACTTCTTGTATAGCTTCCCCCACTGCCTTCTGGCGACCGGCCAGGTGTTCTCGGTTGGTTGGCACTAATGACCTTCGATCTGCGGACGAGCGCCGCCGAGGCTGCAAGGCTCAACTCTCGTAACAAAGTAGAACTTAGGTTGGGAAGTTTGCTCAAGCCGAGGTGGTAGTGGTGTACCTTTGCGCGGAGGAGTCCGGACAGGCTTGGCCGGCAGGACGAAAGCAATTGAGGGTAGAACTCATTGAAAGGAGAGAACTCATGAGAAACCTAGGTGCAATTCTTTGGCTTTAATGCGATTTCGGGCGGCTCACGCGAGGGAGTTGGTCCGTGGAGCTTATCGAATCAACCTCAATCTGGAAAGGAGGCATCATGTCGAATCCCAGCGCGATTCTTTGGTTGTGACGGAGTGATGATTCAAGGTGAAGGAAAACAACAAGACGTAAAAACTGACGAAACATGGAGAAAAAAGAGATGCATACCGAAATCGAAATCCTCGAAACCCGCGAAACGCCAACGATAGTCTGGTACTAGAAACCGAATCCTTAACGAGTCAATTTAACGGAGAGAAACTTGGTCCGTGGAGCTTATCGAATCAACCTCAATCTGGAAAGGAGGCATCATGTCGAATCCCAGCGCGATTCTTTGGTTGTGACGGAGTGATGATTCAAGGTGAAGGAAAACAACAAGACGCAAAAACTGACGAAAGATGGAGAAAAAAGAGATGCAGACCGAAATCGAAATCCTCGAAACCCGCGAAACGCCAACGATAGTCTGGTACTAGAAACCGAATCCTTAACGAGTCAATTTAACGGAGAGAAACAATGAATGCTGAAATCGAAATTCTTGAAACTCGCGAAAGCCCGTCCATAGTCTGGTACTAAGGCGAAATGGGCAACTCAACCATCACGGAGAAACAATGAACGCTCTGAAATTGAAATCCCCGACGCTCGGGTATAGTGTGGTAGTTAGTAAAAGAGTAATAGCCGGCAAGGAGAAACATGACTATTAGTGCAAGACTCAGATTCGAGGTTTCAGGCGACATATGACTACTTGGAGGTCTCTTCCGCTAAAAGCCCGGATCTATATTTCCACAGTCGTAGTGCTCGCCACTCCATTATTCCTGCGGGCATTGGTCGACGTCGTTAGGGGAAGCTATGGCAATGACTGGTTAGTCCTTGCAGGGATTACGCTGGTAACCGTTCCGGTCTTTGTTTTTCTTCCAAGCGTCAGGTCATTGGTTACGATCGGGGATGCTTTTGTAATCAGCATCTGCATGATGTATGGAACTCCACCAGCAATAGTGGCTAATACGTTTTTCATGGCGTTCCTGACACTGCTGCTGAAGAAAAACCTCCAAACAGCCGTTCATCGCATCGTGTTTAACATCGCCACTGCAACTCTTAACGTGTGGCTGTATGGACTTGTGTATTATAAGCTGAATCCTTCAGGCTCATACCATCTAGAAGACGTATTGCTTCCGACCTTTGGCTTAGCGCTAACGTTTTTCTTGTCAAATTCGTTGCTTGTTGCCACTGCCATCTCACTTTCACTTGGAGGAACAATCTTTCAAGTTTGGTATAACAACTACCGCCTTCTCTTTCTCGATTTCTTGGTCTCGTCGTGTGCAGGAGCCTTCCTTTTGCTCTTTCGCGCGTTCCACGAGTACGCTCCTCTACTGATGGCTCCGTTCGTTGGCGCTGTTTGGGGCATTAACAAAGTAAACCGAGCTAAAGCTATTGAAGCTGAGAAGCATCTCAAGGAGCAGGAGCAATTGTATCTAAGGACGGTCGAATCCCTCGCCCTTGCGGTCGACGCAAAAGACCAAACTACCTACGGCCACATTAGGCGAGTCAGAGCATACGCCTTGGGCTTGGCTAAGGTTTGTGGAGTCACTGATACCAAGGAGTTGATGGCCATTGAAACCGGGTCTCTTCTTCACGATATTGGAAAGTTGGCAATCGATGACTACATCCTGAACAAGCCTGGACCGCTTGAGCAAGCAAGAGTTCGAAAAAATGAAGATGCATGCTCCCGCGGGTCATGAGATCCTCCAGCAAATCCAGTTTCCATTCCCTGTGGCAAAATACGTACGCTCTCATCACGAGAGATGGGATGGAACGGGTTACCCGGATGGGCTTAAAGGACTTGAGATTCCCCTTGGGGCCCGCATACTCTCCATTGCAGACGCCTTTGACGCGATTCGATCAACTCGACCATACAAGCTACCCTTCAGCATGGAAGATTCTGTTGAGTTGCTCAGAAGCCAGTCGGGAAGCTATCTACGATCCTGAGCTTGTAGAATTGTTTGTTCAACACATCGACGAATTAGAAGTGCTAGCAGAAGAGGCTGTGAAGAATATCCCCCAACTCTCGTTTCGAGACTATTTTGAGAAGGTCGATCGCGCCCTTTCCTCCGCCAACTCTCCTGCTACCCTTCCCACTCTTCCAACAGCAGTATCAGCGGAACTCGTGGCTCTTTACGAGTTCTGCAACAGTCTCGGAAAGCATCTCGAACTTTCGGATATCCTGCCTATCTTAGGTCGCCGACTCCAGCGGCTTCTTCCATTCAGTACGTGCATTTTCTTTCTGGATAATGGAGAAGGAACGCTAAAGGCTGCGCATGTCCTCGGAAAATTCTCTGATGTGCTACAGAATCTGAGTATCGGGCTGGGTAAGGGAATCAGCGGCTGGGTTGCTGCGTACCGCCGGCCGATTATGAATACAGGACCGGCCTTGGAGTTTCAGGAGGTCGAAGGTGATTTCACTTCGCTGACCGACACTCTGGTTGTACCTTTGATCTTTGATGGAAACTGCCTTGGTACAGTATCCCTCTATGCGCAGGCGCCGGTCTTCTACTCCCAGGCAAATCTCAGCCTGTTGCAATTGCTCGCTGACCAAGTGTCGCCTTGCATAGCGGAGGCGCTCAAACGCAGCACCATCTCATCCGAGGAACATGAAAACATAGTCGATCCCGTAACTCAAACACACCGGATCACATATCTTTCAGTAGCGGGTTCCCATATGATGGATTTCGCGGCTAGGAACAGGTCGCCTCTGTCACTTCTCTGCGTAGAGGTGCGAAATCTCCCCAAATTCTTAGATTGTACGGAATTCACTCTAGCGACGCTATCTTACGTGAGATAGCTGAGATTTTGAAAAAGGAACTCAGAGAAACAGATATCTTGGTAAGGTCCGGTTATGAGGGGTTTGTTGCCCTGATGGCTGGGGCCCGTAGGGAGATGGCAGCACGTTATTGCGAGCGTTGGAATAAACAGATCCGCGACGCAATTATTGGCACTATTCCAGGGTTCAACGTTGTGGTGACGTGTCGGATTGGCGTGGCGTCTTACCCTGAAGACGGATCCACAGTTTTTGCTCTACTGGAGTCTGCCCAGAAGGTGATCGTAGAGCAAGATGACCTAGCTAAGGAAAAGACTGGCCTCGACGATACGGTCAGGAATATCCTTGAGTTTCCGCCTCGCTACTGAGAAATTCCCTTCAGCCAATGCCATCAAGACGTGGATTTGTCTCGCGCACTCCGTGTGTACGCCGGTAGCGGCGAAAGTTTAGGTAGCACCCATGTCGCTTAAGAAAGACCAGCGTAACAGAATATTCCTGATCGCTGATTCCGAGGATTCGAAACGCATCCCGATACTTTCCCCGCGTCTCGTCAGAGCACGGTGAATAATTCGCCTGACCATGCTGGAAGGAAGCTGCCGTCGTAGGAACGGCTCCTTAACCAAGTCCTTGAAGGTTCCCCTCCCTTTTAAATCTTGCTGATATAGCTGATGACTGCTCATTGCGACGCCATGAGTTGAATTCCTGTTGCTAACACCGCCACGAATTTCTAGAGGAAGCTGACCAAGCCCGATGATCTTACCGGGAGAAAGATAATACGCGCCCTGCACCATATTCTTGAGCTGACGAACATTGCCTGGAAACTTATATTCTTTCAGAAGTTCAAAAGCCTCTTTCGGAGAATGACTTCACTTGCCATCCTCAGCCTCTGCAGTTTTCTTCAGGAACCAATGAACCAGAACAGGAATATCTTCCATGCGTTCACGGATTGGAGGCACACGAATCTCTAGAGGATTGAGCCTGTAATAGAGATCTTTTCGAAATCTACCGTGCCTTACAGCCTCCCTTAGGTCTTGGTTAGTGGCTGCGATGACTTGGATGTCGACCTTGCGGGTACGGGCTTCACCTAACCGACGAATTTCTCGCTCCTGCAGCGCTCTTAGTAGCTTGCTTGCAGCTTAGTCGAGAGGTTGGAGATCTCATCCAAAAAGACCACGCCACCGTTCGCGATTTCCAGAAGCCCAGGACGGTTATCGATTGCGCCCGTAAACGCTCCTTTGCGGTATCCAAAGAGCTCGCTTTCGATCAAACTTTCAGAGAGAGAGCCACAATCCAAGGGTACAATCTTTCCCCCTGATCTACGGCCTGTCCTGTGCAGCGCCAGAGCTACTAGCTCCTTGCCAGTACCGCTTTCTCCTGTATGAGGATATCCAGGGGAGACCAAGCCGCCCGTGCGATGCGTTCCCGTAGTCTTCGATCGCAGCACTCTTACCGATAATCTCCGTGTATCCTTCACGAGCCTGACGAAGATGACGACTCAAGTTCCGCATTTTCCTCGCTCAAGCCCCGATGTACCAACGCATTATCTATTGCCAGGGCTGCCAGATTACAGACGCCGCGAAAAGGTTAATTACAGACTCATTCAAAGAACCTACAGCATCCGGATGATCTGCATAGAGCACCCCAAGTGTCCTTCCTCGCGCTTTCAAAGAAGGAGCACAAAAGTGTGCCCGATTGACCGGAAGCACGACTCCTAGCACGGACGCGCGGATCCGTCATTACATTCGCACTTAAAAAAGGATTTCCACGCTTATGTGCCTCATTCAAAATACTCTGACTGATGTGGTCCGCTCGATCTAGGGACTCGCCTTTAGTGTTTCGAGCTTTGACCAGTCCAAGCCTTCCAGTGTCATCATCTTTTAGAAATACCATTGCCCTTTCAATGTGGATTCCTTGAATCAGATCGATAATTGCGCTTCGAGAAGGCGATCCAATTCACGGATCCCATTTAGGACGTGACTAACGCGGCACAGGATCCGGAGATGATCTTCCCCTATCATACCAATCTGCAACGTCTCTGTACTCTTGTCGGTTGCCTCATATTTACGGATGAACTCTTCACAATCCCTACGACCTTTGTCACGCTCTGGAAGCTGCCGAAACACTTCTAACATCTTCATGGGAACTCGAGCTTCGATTGAAGGGAGACGATCCAGTGCCTTTCTACATGAAGTACACAGCTTTCGGCGCTTCTATCCAAATCTGCAACTCTGGCAAATTCAACATCAACCCGCCACAGGATCTCTTCGGCGTCGGCCTCCTGAGCCAATGCGTGCGCTACCTCTAACTCAGTGCGAGCTTGAGCTATTCCAGATACAGCATCTCGTTTCACGCTCTCCTCAGGAACTCCAGTGGCACTCAAGATCTCGCTTACGGCTAGAAAGTGAAATCTCCCCATAATCAAGTGTGCCTGTGCTTGAAGATTGACAGATGGCAAAACCCTCGCAAGCCGAAGCCCATCTCGAGCACACTTCCGACCACATTCCAATTGGCCCTCCGCTAGAAGTACCTCGGCAAGAAGTAGCTTCACTACACACATTTGAAACGGCCGACGTTTCTTGACTAGCTTGGAATACAAATGTCTCAGTTTTTGGAGGCTGATTCGAGTTCTTCCGCTCTGATAGCAAATTCAGCTTTAGGACCTCACCCATTTCAGATTCATAAGGTGGTACCTTAGAGATCTGGTTCGCTCTAACCTATCCAACTCCTGGCTAGCGGCCTTCCAATCACCCAGTTCGAGGCTAAGCCAAGCGGCACAGAAATGGGCCTGAATCTTTGCGTACCTTGGAAAGAACTGGCTGGCAGCCGAGGCTAGATCAGACAAAGCTTGATGAGCCTTCGAATAGTGACCGACGCTTATGTAAATACCAATTACGGTGCCTGTACAGACGTGGACCCAGTCTCTATTTTCAGTCTCGCTAGCCAGCTTTATTGCCTTCTCGGCTATTTCAAGTGCGTCTTTAAATCGACCCGAGCGGCAGAGACATCGGCTAAATTCGACAAAGCTTGGGCCCGCTGGAAACGAATCGGGTTTGCTCACTTATCATCGCGGCGCGCATATGTTTCTCGAATGCCAGACCAGCGGCCCGAGGGCATAAAGGCAAATACCTAGATGTGAATAGGCTACTGACAGTAAATGTGCTGCCTGACACGATTTAGGATCTGTATCGCTGTAGTACTTGCCACTACACCCCCCGCAGGATCGCCGCCTAGCCAGCGGAGAGCCGAAGTCATGACCTGTACGTGGCCAGCGAGAATGCCGTTTTCTTCTCGCTCCCGACCCCTCAGGGCTTGGTTACGAAGCTTGAGGCCCTTTTCCGGGCATGATTCAATCATTGCGCAGAGAGCCAACACTAGAAGTAATCCCGCCTGAATATTTCCCTTTTCAAGAGAGTTCGAATACCTCTTTCATCGAAGACAACCCACTTTGCGCGGACTGTTTCGAAAGCGGCAGGTTCCCAAGGTAAGCGTAAGAGCG
>CAWHCF010000028.1:0-41936 GCA_963827655.1 uncultured Acidobacteriota bacterium | reverse complement strand
CAAGACATCGTAGGCCGCAAAGCGATCATTGACCTGGATCAGTCGAGTTCGCGGATTGAGTGGGACACCCTCGGTGGAGACTGTTCCCATCAGCCTGGCGAGTTCGCCGTGCAGGGCTCGGACGCGCTCGGGACGTTCTTCCGGCTTGACCGTGTCCAGCTTCCAGTAATCGTCTCGAACGCGAGCGCTGGCTTCGCAGAGACCTTGAAGGTAACTGTAAAGAGCCTGAAAGTGCTGTTCGCGGGCTTCTTCAACCTGTTGCTTGGAAGCGCGAAAACACAGCCCGTTATCCCTTGAGAGCCGATCGGCCCCAAGCAAGCTCGCTATTTTTTCGGCGCCGGCGGCCAGGGCCCTGTCGGCGGCGCGACCTCCAGGCGTTCAGCTAATCCCAAGCCCCCGTAGAAGCGCCGCGCTCTTTTCGCCTCGAGGTCGGCCGACTTCAAGTCGACGGGACCCGCAGGTTGAGAGAGCGCCACTAACCGGCGAGGCGCGATCAGAGCTGCCACCTCGGCATCGCCGAAGGAACCAGTTGACCGTACAGCATCCGATCGACCGGCTCTTTCCAGCAGTCCTCGCGTTTTTGAAAGTAGTCGATGACCAGGGCGCCGGCAAAGCCTTCATCGGCGGCGGCGGCGTAAAGAGCTGTCATCCCTCCCTGTTCGACCCCAAGGACCGCGACACGCTTTGCATCGATTTCTTTCAGGGAAGCCAGAAAAGTCCGCAGGGCCATCACTTGTTGAACCTCGAGCCCTACCATCGTTCTCCCCACCACGAAGCCCACCCGATGCAATAACTGGCGGCGGGTCATTCTCGCTTGCCAGGAAAGCTGAGACAGCTCATGATCCAGGCTGCGTTCAACCGTTACCGGTATGGCAACCGCTACGCCACGGCTCAGAAGAGACAGCAACCAGTCCCTGGGATCTTCACCGGCGGCGATACCGGCAAAGGACTCCCGCGTCATATTCTCGGAAGGAATGGCAATGACAGCCGGGGCTGGAACTGCGGACTCCGGGAAGAAAACCAGTGCGCGGACATCGAATCCCTGGTCGATCGAGACCCTGACTTCTTCAATCC
Organism: uncultured Acidobacteriota bacterium; assembly: GCA_963827655.1. GTDB lineage: Bacteria > Acidobacteriota > UBA6911 > UBA6911 > UBA6911 > CAWHCF01. The sequence continues at coordinate 40,862 of CAWHCF010000028.1, read as the reverse complement.
GAACCTTTCCCTCGGCCAGGATCACGCGTCTCGGCTTCGACTCCGGCGGCTCGACCGCAATCAAACCCAGCATTTCGGCCAGGCGTTTTCGGTGACCCTGGAGGGACGCCGGATAGCCGGTCACGGACGAAAAATCCGGCTTCCAGACCTGGTCGCGAACTGCCGCCGACGCCTGGATCCGCTTCAAGAAATAGTCCTCGATCTGCTGGTGTTGCCGGACGAGAATATCACCCGGAAGTTCGAAGCGAGTCGTGCCGTCCAGGTGCGCCGGCCAGGTCCGCGACGCATTCTGCGACCCGTTTCCGGCGCCGGCGATCATCCTTGCCGGGCCTGTGCCGAACATTCCCGCAAGGAGGAGCAAGACAATGACCGGCAATGAAAAAGACGAGCTGCCGGAGCAGTTCTCGAGCTTCTGGTTGTCGGAGCGCTCGGTGGACGTGATCGGCGCGAGTCTTCAGCACCGTCCGAAGCCATGCGTTCTCGCGATGCCATATTGCACGAAACTAAACGATCGCTTAGTTTATGTCAACGAGCAGAGAGAATGAGCCCTGGGCCCACGGAAGGCTGGCCGTAAAGCGGGTTGGGTAACGATATGAGAAGCGCGCCGTGTGTTGTCAGCGTGGCGGAACATACAGGTTGGGCGCACGTGGTCTGTGTGGCGGTGCGTGGCCGGGCGCCAGCCGTGATCGAGCGCCGGCGGGTGGCGCTCATCGATCGGGGGCTGCCGACGCTGCCATACCACCATGACACGACCGCTATGAGAGAGGACGATGCCAATGCGCTCATCGCGCGGGTTCGGCGGTCCATCGCGGCCCGCACCTCCGACGCATTCACGCGCGTCGTGACCGAACTAGCACCCGCCTATGCTGTCGTCGCCCTCGCGATCCGGGAGCCCCCGTTTGCCGAGCTTCCCGAAACGGTCGCTGCAGTACGGAAATCGTATCGTCTGCAATGCGCCGCGGATGGGATGATGTATCAGCTGGCCATCTGCCGCGCGGCACGGCAGCTCGGACTCGACGTCCAAATTTGCCGTCGGGGCCAGGAGACGTCGCGAGCCGCGGACCAACTCGGTGTGACACTCAGTGAGATCGAAGAGTTCGTCAGTCGACCGGCCGGCCGGCCGGTCCGCCGTGGACGCAGGAGCACCGGCGGGCGTACGCAGCCGGCATCGCGGCGCTGGCGGCTCACGCGCCCGGGCAGCTCAGGATTCCGCTACCATGGGTGTTTTGCCGCAGCAATCTGCCGCGAGTCACAAGTCCGCAAGACAAGCTTGCGCACTCCAAAGCCGGCATTGACAACCGGACGAGAACCATTGTTTAATTTGAATCACCTGGCGAGAATCATTCTGCACGATCGTAGCTTCCGCTGGAACACCCGTCGATTTTTCGGAGGTCAGGCTCTCATGAACCTTCGCTTTATCCTGACACTTACCGGCTCCCTCCTGCTGTGGATTTCAGGTCCACCAACTTTCGCGCAAGGCAATAAAAATCGGGCTCAGAAGGAAAGTCAGCGTCACTACCAGAACTGGCTGAAGGAAACGGTCGTGTACATCATCTCCCCGGAGGAAAAGGACGTTTTCCAGAAGCTCACGACAACCGAGGAACGAGACAAATTCATTGAACAGTTCTGGCAGTCGCCGCGATCCCGATCCGAAGACCGCGGTCAATGAATTCAAAGAAGAACACTACCGCCGCATCGCGTATGCCAACGAGAATTTCAAGAGCGGATTCGCAGGCTGGAAGACCGATCGCGGACGCATCTACATCATTCATGGTCCTCCGGACCAGAGGGAGGCTTATCCAACGGGCGGAAACTACGAGCGCAGGGAAAACGAAGGTGGAGGCTTTACCAGCGTTTACCCCTTTGAGCGCTGGTGGTATCGGAACCTGCCCGGAGTCGGCTCGGATGTCGAACTGGAGTTCATAGACCCGAAGATGAGCAACGAGTATTACCTGGCGTCGGCCCCGAAGAGAAGGACGCCCTTTTGTATCAGCGAGGGGCTCGGACCGACCCGGCGGAGGAATTCGGGCTCAGAGCCAAGAAGGACCGGCCCTACTTTGTCTCCAATTATGGAGAGCCCTACCCGGGCATGAATACGCGGTCCAAGGACGACCCGATGCGGCGCTATGAGACCTTCTTCGGGGTTCAGAAACCACCCCCTTTGAAGTACCCGGACCTCAAGGAGATGGTGAAAGTCAACGTCACCTATACCGATCTTCCGTTCCAGGTGCGCCAGGATTACTTCAAACTCAATGAGGCACAGATGCTGGCGCCCCTTACGATCCAGTTCCGGAACAAGGATCTGACCTGGAAGGCGGCGACAGGCGGGCCACTCCATACGGGTGGCCGTTTATGGCATGGTGACCGATCTGACCAATCGCGTCGTGCTCGAGTTTGAGGATGTAGTCAGCACCAATTACCGGCCTGAAGAGATGGAGCAGGGATTGCTGGAACGGTCGATGTACCAGAAAATCATACCGCTCAATTCAAAGATCCGGCACAAAGTGGACCTCGTGGTCAAAGACTTGAACAGTGGCAAAGTAGGAGCGATCAGCAAGGGGCTGGTTCCGCCTGCGCCTTCTTCCAACCAGCTGGAAGCCAGTTCTCTAGTCCTGGCGGAGTTTATCCAGACGCTGGGCAAGGCCCCCGAACAGGATCAGATGTTTGTCCTGGGCGATGTCAAAGTGAGGCCGAGTATTGACAAGGTGTTCCTGCCCTCCGACCCGCTGGGCGTCTATCTTCAGCTCTACAATTTCGGCCTGGATCAATCGACGCAAGCGCCCTTCGTGCAGGTTACCTACACGATTACCAGCCAGGGTAAAGTGCTCAGGGAAGTGATCGACAGGCGGGGTGAATCAATCCAGTTCTATTCCGGCCAGAGAATGGTTTTGATCAAGGGACTTTCTCTCAACGGTTTGAATCCCGGTGAATATGTGCTCAAAGTCCATGTCCGGGACGGTATCAGTCAGAGGCAAGTGGCAGTCTCTTCCGGCTTCGCAGTGGACAACAAGCAGGCCCGCCTGACGACCAGCAAGTAATCGGATTCCACTCCGGCCGAACTGCAGTGTCGGATATCATCGCGACACTTGTAGCGACACTCCTGGAGTCGACGGGCTCAGCTGCGCACCGTCGGTGCGTACGGCATGCCTTGGCCCTGAAGCTCGCGTTCCCGCCGTAGCCGGAACGGGCTTGATGAGCCCGTCCGGCACATGCGTCTGGGCCGGTCTTGAGACCGTCTCGTAACGCAAAGCGCCATTGCGGGCGTGGCTATTCACTGCCGGGCCTGCGGCCCGGCAAGGCGTGTCCGGCGTAAAAATTGATTTGTGCCGCTGGGTAAGCCGGACGGGCTTGATAGCCCGTCCGCACAGGCAGGAGGCGCTTGCGCCCCCCGAGGGGGCGCAAGCAGTCATTCGAGCTAGAACGTGAAGAAAAAGCCGAACTGAAGCTGTCGGGCCGGGCGGGTGCTGAGGACACGGCCGAAGTTCGTGCTGGCCAGCGACGTGGTTGGGGTACCCCACTGGGTAACGTTGAAGGCGTTGAACATCTCGCCCCGGAACTGCAATTCCTTCCCTTCAGCAAAGAAGAAGCTCTTCTTCATTGTGATGTTCCAGTTGTTGATGCCCGGCTCTTGGATCAATCCCTGATTGGCGGTTCCAAAGGTTCCGAATGCGGCATCCACAAAGCAAGCCGTGTTGAAGTACTGGAAGCGATCTTTGGCTGCATCGCCGATCTCGCAACCATTAACCAGGTTGGGGCGCTGGTACCCGCTACCCGTTCCCGAGTTGTCATTGCTCGTCACACCGTTGAACGCACCGGTAGAAAACTCCGTGATCCCGCTGACGGTCCAGCCGCCGGCAACCGCATCAGCCACTCCACTCAGCGGGTACTTCATGCCGCGGCCAAAAGGAAGATTGTAAGACCAGGCGCTGATGCTGCGCCAGGTTGGAATGTAATTTGAACGTCCGCGCCAGCTGTCATAGTACGCGTAATGGTTGTTGCCTCTGTCACTATCGAGCAAGCTGTGGCTCGTGGTGAGATTCTTTGCCCAGGTAAGGTTGGACATGAAGGAGAGGCCATTCCATTCCCGGTTCTTGATGCCCACCGTGCCCGATTCATACTTCCCTGAACCCCAGGGAACCCAGCCGTCGACACCCTGCCATCCCTTCAGTCGCCGCCGTTCCTGGAGCGACAGATTGGCCAGGGGTCCCACAGGAAACTCACCCGGATTGAACTGTACAAACTGCGAGTTATGAATCGTGTGGGATCCGATGTAGTCGAAGTTGATCGCCCAGCTTGCGCTGATCCGTTGCTGCAGACCGAAAGACCACTGGTAGACCGCCGGTGAAGGATAATAATCTTCCCCCAGAACTCGCGCGGTCGGCAGCGGATTGCTGTAGGCCACCGGTATCGACGTAGGCGCCGGCAGGGCGTAGCTGTTCTTAACCAGGATGGGAGGAAGTTGTTCGGTCCGGTCCGTGACCGAACCACCCTGCAACGTAAAGGGAGGAGGTCCTGACTGGTTGTCCGACATCTGGTTGACGTTGATGTTCCCGGCATAGAAGATGCCGCCGGCCACTCGAATTACCGTATTAGGTGTCATGGTATAGGCAAATCCGAGCCGAGGGGCCAGATTCACGTTGCTCGTCGTGTATCCCTGGCGCGGCACATTCGGGTTGAGGGGGGCGTCCCTCCCGTAGTCCTTGGATGCATCATAGACGTCCAGGGGATTCTGTAGTGAATAGACAATTTTCCCGTCGCCGCTGAAATCAAACGTGGCCGCGGCGTTGCGAGGCAGCGTCCACGGACGCCAGTATTCGTAACGCAAACCCATGTTGAGGGTCAGTTTCTGGCTTACCTGCCAGGTGTCCTGGAAGTAGCCGCCGAAATACTTCTGCTGCCCATGCCAGACGACCCCCCTGAGTTGCAGGTCCACAAGGTTGGACGCACCCAGCATCATATCAGCGAGAGCCAGCCCGCCATCGGGTATGCCGGCGCCAGTACGCGCCTGGTCGCAAACGGTTCTTCCCACCGGACACGGCTTGGTATAGGTCTCGAGAAAACTAAAGCGACCCTTGTCCGTCGACGCAATCAGGTAGTACAGGCGCCGGTCGGTCAGGTGCGCGCCCATCTTGAAAGAATGCCGGCCCATCGTAAAGCTGTAGTCGTCCTTGGCCTGGTAGGTGTTCTGGGTGGGATCCCAGACGAATTGACCGGACGAGGCGACTGTAAAATCGGTAACACCAAAAAGAGGCGAGCCCCCAAAGGTGGAGGCGTTTGTCAGCCCCATCTCGGCCGCGACATCCGGAACACCTACGATGGGTCGACCAATTCCCCACTTCGGACGCACGTACGAAAGAGAGAGATCGTTGAGCTTGGTGGAGCTGATCACCTGGCTCCAGTTGACGACTATCGTTCTCGAGGAAGCCGGCGTGCTCTCTCCCTGAAGGGGTGGCAGGAGTCCCGAGTTGATAGCCTCTCTCTCCCCGAACGTATACCGCCCGTAGACCAGGGTCTTTTCACTCTTCTGCCAGTCGATCCGGGCCGTATACTGGTTCTCGTCCAGGTCGGTCCGGTTCAGCCCCGAATATTGGGGTATGCCGTCGATGATTGTGTTGGGCAACTGAGTGTACTTGAGGACAACCTGCATTGAAGGATCGAGCAGAGTGGAAGGAATCCTCTTGTTAGGAAAGGCCGCGCGTAGTCCCGTCGCCGGGTCGTAGCTAAAGGGGTTGTAGATTTCTCTGGGCGGCGCCAGAACGCCGGGTGAAGCAAACAGTTGAGTCTGCGAGAAATCTCCGCTGCGTTCCAGTGCCGTAGGAACCCGGGCATTTCCCTGTACCGCCTGTCGCAGCCTGGATCCTTCGTAGTTCGCGAAGAAGAGCAGCTTGTTCTTGATGATCGGACCGCCGAGGGTAGCGCCAAACTTGTTCCGTTTGTATTCCGGGAGCACCCGGCCCGCCAGATTCGTGAAATAACCGACCGCGTCAATGTTGTCGTTTCGATGCTGCCAGAAAACCTCGCCATGAAAATCGTTCGTACCGCTCTTCGTGATCACGTTGACCGCGTTGGACCCGTTGCCGAACTCCGCATTGGCGCTGGCGGTCTCGAGCCTCAGCTCTTTGATGGTGGAAGCCGACTGGATCGTGACGGTCTGGTTGTAGTTGGCGATCTGGGGACTCGCCCCGTCGATCGAAACAAACGAAGACGAGTCACGTTCCCCGGCAGCGAAGATGCCCGACGACTCGAAACTTGAGGCCGCGTTGACCCGTCTCATGGAGTGCTGCCCGAAGGACATGCTCCCGTTCAGGTACTCGGGGGACGTGTTAGGGGCCAGCGCCACCAGATCGAAGTAGTTGCGGGTCTCGACGGGAAGGCTTTTCACCAGGTTCTCATTGATCGTGGTGGCCAGCTGGGCCGTGGTCTTGTTGACCATTTCTTCACCCACTCCAGACACCGTAACGGTCTCCGTCAGCTCTCCCACCTGCATGACGAGGTTCACCTGGGCGGGAATAGTCACCTGAACCTGCCGGTCCTTCACCAAGGCGGTCTTGAACCCGGCGAGACTGGCCGAGATGCTGTAGGTCCCGGGCTTCAGGGACTGGATCACATAGAGTCCCGTGTCGTTGGTAATAGTGCGGCGAACCGTGCCGGTATCCTGGTCGGTCACTACCACCTCGACCCCAGGCAGGAGCGCGCCGGAGGAGTCCGTCACGGTTCCAGTGATAGCCGTTGTGGTCTGCACCTGTGCCAGGACCGGAGCACACAAGGCGTAAAGGACAACAAAAGAAGCCAGAATTCTATGGTTGACTTGCTTCATTCTTCAGCCTCCTCGGCGAAACCCCGTGACCAAAGAAACTCCAGAACAGAGCACGATCTCTTGACGTTGCAATATCGTCTAGCGGTGAAACCGACCCCAGGGCCCAACCAACGGATGATGACTCGCCCCTTCAAGCCTGAAGCTCGGATCACCAGCCGCTAGTTCTAGTGAATCGTCGATTTTTCGCCAACGTGCGCTCCAGAATGAACCGATTACTTCACTGCTGTCAAGGAATTGTTTGACGCTCGATGAAATTTCTGACCGCGGCTCGCGGATGATCCGCGACTCGTTTCGAATCGAATCAGAGCTTTTTCCGGTAAGCCGGAATCTGCTTTTCCAGGGATTCCCGCAAGAGTTCCAGCTTTTCCCGCAGGGAAAAGGGAGTGTAGACGTAATCCTGCTCGAATTGAAAACCCAGTCGGGAATCCCGGCTGGCGGCCGTCAGCGAGAGCTCGGTGCGCGCGATTTCGGCGCGGAGGATAATTTCCATCCGGTCCAGGAGAGCCTTGGCCTTTCCGGAATCGGACTCCCGCGCCAGTTGCAGTCGCAAGTCCTCGAATTCGAGGATAGCCTGGTTGCTGCGCAGCATCCTCTCGATCTGCTCAGCCACTACGACTTCCCTGACGGCCCTCTGGCGCTTGTCGGCGGGGCTTAGCAGGGCCGCTTGCCGGTATAGTTTCAGCCCTTCCTCCAACTCATCGGCGGCCAGCAGGAGGTATTTCATGAATACCGGAAGCACCTTCAGTTCCAGTCCTTCCTGCCCTTTCAGACGTCCGATTCCCGAAACGCTTCTGGCATACGCTTCGGACTTGTTGGTTTGGTTGCTGAAATCGGGGTAGAAGACCATGCGGGAAACCGTGAAGGGCCAGTAGGGGTTGATCCCTCCGCCGAAATACCCCATCCACTTGTCCTGATCCTGCCAAGAGTAATTGAGCGTCATGGTCCGGGCCGGGGGCGGCTGAAAGAAAAGGGGATTGCCGACGGCGTTGTTGGTCCCCATGTGAGGACCGGTGTCGGGCACCAGACGAATGGCTCGGCTGAAGTGATCCCAGGCTTTCAGGACCAGCTTCTCGGCGCCGGCCCCGAAATCACGGCGGGCAATGGCGCCGAGTAGATCCTCCAGGGGCGGCGCCTCGCTCCAGCAGTACCAGGCCCGCATCTCGGCAATAAAGTTTGGTTTGTAGCCGCTGCTCCAGCTTTCGAGGGTTCCGCTGACTCCATGCTTCTCCAGTGCCTGATATCGCGCGTGCCACTGGTAGGGAAAGGGAAGATAGGGGATGGTGCCGAACTGCCAGCTGGCAAAAGTGTCCACTTTGGAATAGACCTTCATCCTCCGATTGCGGGCCTCCTCGATCTGAGCCTCGGTGACCTCGGCCGGACCGATCTGGTTCAAAGAGTAATCGCGCAGGTAGCCGCGCAGCCCGTCGATCTCGAAACTCTTCCCATTTTCCCAGGTCAGCAGGGGTATCGTGCCTTCGGGGAGCTGCTGGATGAAGTAGCGCTTCAAGTTCGCTTTCTCCGGACGAAAGTCGATGTTGTACTCCCAGGGGAGGATTTCGATGGCAGAATCCACGCGGTGACACTCTTCGGCCACAATCGAGACGGCTCGAGTCCAGTTCCTGGCCCACTCCTGCATCTCCTCTTCATTGTCGGCGTGGCCCGCCCTCCATTCCTTGTAATAAAACCCTTCGGTCAGGAGGACGTAGCCCCGGATGTCGGGAAAATCTCTCAGGATGTCGCGCACCAGCTTGCGCAGCCCCGCTTCACTCTCAGGGGTTCCGAGATACTGGTAGATGATGGGGGTATAAACCTTGATGCCGAATCGGCTCGCCCGTTCGATCAGGTCCCGCATGCGGGCCGGATCCTGTTTGCGAATCCGGAAAAGCAACCGCGCATAAAACTCGGTCGAAGTATCGGCAGGGCCTCGGTCTCCGTTGGGGTTGGCGTAGACGGATGTAAAGATGGCGTCGAAGCCGTCGTGAGCGAGGTGGGCGAGGAGATTGTCGGGCCATTCCATCCATCCCATCCAGGAGAGAACCATGCGGGTGTTGTAGAGGCTGTGCCGAACCGTTTTCAACTCACCCGGCAGAAAAGGCCCTTCGCGGAGATTCATGCGCGCTTCCAGGTTGTAAAGCCCGTACATGGCGCCGCGTTCGTCGTACCCGCAGACCGTCAAGCCGGTCGGGCGAAACCTGGATCTGGTAATCCTTGGGACCTTGGAGTTGGCTGCCGCACCCCGGCAGCTGGTCGCGCGTTCCCACCACGATCGTCCGCCTCAGGCTCTCCCACGGCTGCAAGGAATCCCGGCCCTCCGCCGTCACCCCGCACCTGCATCGATGTCTGAAGGTAGTCCTGAAAATCCCGAGCGGCGTTTTCCAGCACCGGTGAGCTGTGCCTGTTCCAGACCAACGTCCATCCCTGCTCCGGCAAGGCCATTTCCGCGGCTTCCGGCTTCGCGCCGGAATTGACGACGAGGAGAATGCACCGGGCCTTTGGACAACTGCTTGTGGTGATCGTAAAGCTCCTCGATGGGGAGCGAACGCTCTACCTCGCGGGAAAAATCGACAGCCGTAACCTGCGCCTGGACTAACCCGAAGGAAACCAGGACCAGAACGATCAGGATGACCAATCGGTGACCGTTGCGGCAGACTCTGCTGCCTGCCCCCACGAGCATCCGGGAATGCCTGAATTCCAGAGCATGGGATGGGGTTGAAGCCAACAAGCCTGTCTCTCGTTCACGCCGCTGCCACATGAATTCCTCCTTCGCCGCATCGCATTAACAGCCGGAGGCCGTGTCAGCAAATGCGGTCACCGTACCTGCCGCGGAGTTCATCCGCCGGTTCTTGCAACACGTTCTCCCCAGCGGATGCAGTACGCATCCTCTTCGCCCTTGGCACAGGAGTCAGGAAGCCATCCACGTACTCCACGATGCTCCTCCTGGTGTGTTGCAGCGAGGCGCTTGCGTGCGGTTCAACGTGCTTTATACTGCATCGCGCGCCGAAGGTCTAAACAATGATCGCATCGTTTTTGCTTCGGGTGACCTGTGGATTACATTGACTCTCATGTTCATGTCTGGACGGATGACTTCGAGCGCTATCCACTGGCGCCGGGCGTTTCGGTTGAAGCGATGGAGCTGCGGCGCTTTCTTGCCGAATCAGATTCTCGCCCATGCCCGGCTCAGCGGAGTCGGAAAAATCGTGCTCATTCAGATGAGTTACTACGGCACCGACAACCGGTACATGCTCGACGTCGTGGCATCGGCAGCGGAGGCTTTCCGTGCCGTCGCAGTCATCGATCCGCTTGGGAAAGACGTTCCCGGGCAGATGGACAGGCTGAAGCCGCTGGGCGTCCGGGGATTTCGAATTTATCTGATCGACCAGGCTGCTGCGAAAAACCTGGAAAGCGGCGCCCTGGACCCGATGTTTCAGGCAGCGGCAGAGATGGGTATGGTCCTTTGCGCTTTGATCAACCCCGAGTTCCTGCCCGCCCTTTCCAGAATCTGCGCGCGGTTTCCCGAGACGCCGGTTGCTGTGGATCATCTGGGACGAATCGGGATGAGCGGACCTATTGAGCAGGAACAGGTTCGTTCGCTCTGCGATTTATGCCGGCACGGAAAAGTCCGGGTCAAAGTCTCGGCCTTTTACGCCCTTGGCGAAAAACGGCCTCCTCATCTGGAACTCTCCAGTCTCATCCGGCGCGTTTATGATTCCTTCGGCCCGAAGCGATTGCTCTGGGGTTCCGACTGCCCGTTTCAGATCCTCAACGAACCTTATGAAGCAAGCATCGCCGTCATACGCGATCATCTGAGTTTCCTCTCCGCGACGGACCGGGAGTGGATCCTGCATCGCACCGCCGAAGAACTCTTCTTCAGTTGATCCATGCCGGGCCCTTGCCGATTCGAATTCCGCGCGACGGGCCTGGTCGGCTGGTTGGTGTGCTTACGCCCCCGCTAATCTGACGAGCCTTCGACCAACCGGCGAAGGCTCGCGTCTTTGGTGCAGTTTCAGAAGAATCGCGGCGGGTTATCGATGGGGTTCTGATGACTTCTCCCTTTCACCTCCGTCACGGTTTGCCTAACCCGATTACAAAAATGGCGACGATCAGAACGAAGGCCCCAACACCCATGACGCGCAGAGGCTTCGTCCACTCTCCTTCCACTCTCCGGTGAGAACTCCCCAGATATTGGCGACAAGGACTATGGAAGACATCAAGATCGCCCACCCGATCGACGGTCCCAGGGGTCCGAGTTGGTTTGCCCCGGAGCCGTAGAGCGCCATGCCTGCGATCCAGAGAGCTCCCATGGAGGCACAGAGAAGGTAATAGTACCGGGGAGAGGAAAGGAATTTTCCTGCGCTCTTATCGTCGAATCAGTAGATAGGCGCAGAAACTCGCATTACACAGAAAAAGCGGAAGGGTGATGACCGCCCACAAGGGATTGGCGGCATAGAATTCAGATGTCCCAAATTCGAGGGCAACACGGCTGATCTCGGACCCGAACGCGAAACCCAGATTTCCGAACGGCGACAATACCCCCGACACAATGCAGAAGATCAATCCAATAGCAAAGGATCTGGGTTCGCTACTCGAGACCGACCCGGTCTCCCCTTTCAGAGCGTCTTCCTTCAGCTTGCCGGCCCAGGAGCAGAGAGAAACGCCGATAATGATCAGACCGACTCCCAGCAATACGAATCGGCTCTGTGAACCGGTCAGGGGCTCAGACGAAAGGACCCATAGAGGAACCAGCGTTCCGATAGCGGCAGTGAGACCGAGAATAATGGCAAAGCCGAGGGCAAGGCCCAGACGGTCCACTCCCAGCCCGAAGGTCAAAGCCCCCAGTCCCCACCCCAACCCGAACAGTAAGGTTTGAAGGATCGTAGTGCGGCTGGTGTGGGCGAGGATGTTTCTGAGTTGAGGGACGGTTAGGAAAGCCACCAGCCAGGGCAAGATCAGGTAAGCCGTAGAGGAAAAAATCAGCCAGGCATTCTCCCATCGCCACTTTTCCGTGTACTTCATCGGCAGCATGAAACTGCCCTGGCAAGCGCCCCCCAGCACGACAAGAGTAAGGCCCAGCGCTAGATTGTCGGTCACGCCTTTTTCCCGGCTCCAGGCGGCTTTGCCAGTTTGATTTCCCGATCCTCCCGGGCCGATTGGACCAGGGCCAGCGCGACCCGGAGGGCTGCAAGGGCTTCGACCGGAGTGATGATGGTAGGGCTCTTTTTTTCCCTTACGCAGCGCACGAAATAACTCAGCTCTTCCTTGATGGGCCCGTGAACCTCGTCATGGAACCAGGCGTCGTAGGAAACATTGGGCATCTCGCTGCCAGCTTCCGTCCAGAGCTGTAATCCCGAGGTAGTCAGATCGATGTTGGCCGTGCCCTTTGTTCCGATCAATTGCATTCCATCATCGGTGACGACGCCCGACTGATCGGGCATGAGCCAGTGAGTCTGGATGCAGGCCACTGCCCCGTTTTCGAATTCCAGAAAACCCCAGTTAATGTCAGGGTTTTGTCCCTTTTGAATGTTTCGGGTGAAAGCGCGGACCCGAACGACGTTTTGTCTCGTGTACCACAGACAAAGGTCGATGTCGTGAATCGCATTGACCAGCAGTCCAGGCACTCGCTTTCCGTAGACGGCGTACAGCCTTTTCGGGCGATTCCGGCGAGCATGAATGGAAACGAGGTCCCCCAACCGTCCCTCGTCGACTATGTGTTTCATGCTGGCGTATCGACTGTCAAAACGGCAAATGTGGCCGACCATCAGGTACACGCCCGCCTTTTCGGCGGCGCTGATGATACATTGGCCGTCCTCCAAGCGAAGTTGCGATCGGCTTTTCGAGAAAGATGTGCTTGCCGTGTTTGGCGGCTGCCAGCGCGGGAGCCAGGTGCTCACTCTCGGGCGTGACAATACTGACAATATTGAGGTCGCTGCGGGCGCAGAGTTCGGTCGAGTCCGTGTAGCTCTCGCCGATCCCGTATCGGGCCGCAACCTCTCGCAACCTTTCCTCCCGGTTATCGCTGATGGCTACCAATTCCACATCGGGAAGAGTCCGATAAGCAGCGATGTGAAGTTCTCCAAAACTGCCCACACCGATGACGCCGGCTCTAAGCTTGCCCAATGGATCCGCCCCGGAAGAAACTGTCAGTAACTCTCAACCTCTCGATCTGCCTCAGGCCGGCAATCACCTCTTCGCAGTTCAAGACTTTTTCCGCCAGATCCAGCGGCCGATAGTAGTAGTGATTAGTAGCTTCAAAGGCAATCCGCGAGTCCGCCCTGGCTATCCGATACTGGCGCTTTGCTAGCTCGATTTCCTCGCGCGCGATCATTTCCATCTGCGCGGCGATCGATCTCTTGTCCTCTCCGGGTCGATTCAAATCATTTCGAAGCAGCCAGAACCGGATTTGATTTGCGACACTCTGGAAGTGCAGGTAACACGTTTCCGCGATTCCGAGATCTCTGCGAGTCTCTTTGAGACGGTTCGGAGGAACCAGCTCGAGAACCTTTCCAAAACTCTCCAAGCCTTTCTTCCAGAGCCCCGCCATCCTGGCGAACTGAGATTGGGCGACCTCTGGAGGATAGGGTCCGACCCAATGCCGCACATCGTCATACGGAAACAGAAGCATGGCATTGGAGTAGCCGGTTTCCTTCAGACGCAGCGGATTTGCCGGCCCATGCTGGGTGGGGATGGTGTAGATTGCAACGCCATACGGGAATTCCTGAAAAGCGGTACTGAAATCTTTCCACGCTTGCAGAGCCTGGGCAACCGCCTTCGAACCATACCTTCTGGCCGCCACTCGCTCGAGTGCTTCATCGCCCTGAGCCGCCTGCGAATAGTAGTACTCCTTTGCAACCTCCAGGTTGGGCGAGGGGTACCCTCCCACCGTCCATGAGAGCTGGATTCCTTCAATGCCCGACTCCACGAGATTCTGGAGATGGTCGCGGACCAGATGGGGGACAGGAATGTAAGGAACGGCAGAGATCTCCCATGTGCAATTGGCTTGAATCTTGGCCAGCGTTCCCAGGTTCCTTTTGCTCGCCTGGGCCCAGTGTTTCTTGGCCCGGGGGCCCGGCCCGACAACAGAAATGGAATATTCGCCCACCCTGGTGGAGACTCCTCCGCGATGGACGGGCTGATGCCACTCGCTGACGCTCAGGAGCCGGATACCATTGGGAAGGTTTTCAATGATCTTCTCGGATTCCGCTCCGTTGCGAACCCAATCGAAGCCCCAGCCCCAATCCCAGGCCAGGACTTCCGCTTTTGCGCTGCTGCGGCGCACACCTTCGTATAAGGTGTGAAGCACTTCACTTACCACTTCCCAGCCCTGGCGCTTGGAACAGCGCGGACAAAACTGGGAACTCCCCTTCGAGAAGCAGTTGGTCAGGTTCTCGGACATGGTGATCGAGAAGATCCCACCAAGATCCGGAACCTCCTTGAAAATGTGGGCGAGACTGTCAGAGATCCACTGGCGTACCTTCGGCACGCTGGTGCACATCGTGAAAAACTGTGGAACATTCGGCGCATAGGTCCCCTTGACGTCGGGATATTTCCTGAAAAACTCCTCGGGCATTGCCCGAGGCTCATTGCAATAGAGAAAAATTCGGATTCCGAAATTCTTGGCCCTTTCCACCATGCGGCTCAGATTGCGAATGCGCGTTTGCCATCCGACGCCAAATTCCGGAAATGCGGATGAGGGGGCAAGATTGTTCAGCACCCCCTGCAGCCAGACCCCATTGACCCCTGTTCGCGCCAGCTTTTCCAGGTACCCATCGGGGAAAGGATCGACCTCTTGCTCCATCAAGGGATCACCGTAAAGAGCGAAGTAGGAGTAGAGATAGCGCGGGTTCAACCGCACCGACCGCCGTGTCTTACCGATGGGGAAGAAAGGACCTCCCCGGCTTTCCATTACACCCTGCAGATGATAAATCCCCTGCAGCAGCCCTTCGGGACTGGAGGCCGTTACGGTCAGACGGTCGGCCTGAGCATCGATCTCGAAACTGTCGGCTTTCAGGGAGAGGCCCGGATCGACGGAAAAACGTACGGAGCGCGTTCCCGCAGCGGCCCCACCGGCGGCTATTCCCGTTTCACAAGCCAGGGCGTCCTTCAGGAAGGACTGAAAGCGGCGTACGCGGCCCTGGACAAGCTCTGCCTCTGATGTGACCAGCGTCCAGCCGGTCAGATCGATTTCTTCCCGGGCAGCTCTGGTCTCCGGAACCCGGATTCTATCAAACGACGTACTGCTCAGATCTTCGACGAAGCGAAAGGCCGCTTCACCCGGCTCATGAAAGGAAGACCCGAAGGTTTTCTGAATCGTCCGTTTGATTTCTGCCGCGCGCCGGCGGGCTCCTGGGGAAGGAGTCTCGTAGCGCAGTGGTTCACACTGAGGCTTCTTGAACCCCAGCTTGTGGTCCAGAAAATCGTCCTCTTTCAGAGTGAACTCGTAGCGGGCTCGATCCCAGCCCAGCAATTGGATCAGTTGATCCTCTG
This sequence comes from uncultured Acidobacteriota bacterium, assembly GCA_963827655.1. Taxonomy (GTDB): domain Bacteria; phylum Acidobacteriota; class UBA6911; order UBA6911; family UBA6911; genus CAWHCF01. Next base: position 25,564 of record CAWHCF010000028.1, on the reverse strand, counting down.
GAAGCACGTGCCAGTTCTGGCGGATCACCGTGATGTAGATCCGTCGGAGCTGATCCGGCGTGAGCCGCGGTTTGGGTGGAAGCCCGAGGGAAGCTCCGATCTCGCGTACCTTCTCTTCGGTCGTACCCAGGACCTGCGCCATTCGATCCGCATTGGCAAGCTCCCAGTTGCGCCACACGAACAAGTGAAGGCGGTCAGGGAAATGGGGCTCCGGGATAGGGGCGGGATTATTGGGCGAGCCCTGGGCACTCAAGCTTTTCGCCGGGTGCCAGGGAAAGGCCAGAGTGCCTGCGCCTACCCGGGTCAAGAAAGTCCGCCGGCTCACGGATCTGGTCCGGCTAGTCTTGAATCTCCTGGCCACTTCAAGTTCGTTGAGCACCTCTCCGGGCGCGAGTCTGCAGGTAATGATTTCTCCCTTCAAGGCTTTGAAGACTCGATCTGTCAGTCTTTGCGGCGCCGGAATTCTCGTCTGTCGACTCATTGTCGACAAGTACTTCACAAAGCGCCTTTGGGAGTCAACCTGATTCTTCGGCGATCAGAGCATGGAATCATGAAAACGCCGGGCCTGTGCGGTTTTGCAGCCGCGCCTGCTCCGGCCGCGGCTCTCCATGCCGTGCTATAATCACCGCCTTTGTGAAACCGGATGCAGCTTAAAACTCGTCCCTTGAAATCAATCGGCGTGCTGGCGGCTCTTTCGAGCCTGCTGGGAAGTATCCTGGCCTTTTCTCCGGAAGGACTGGCGGTTTCCTTCCAGGGCGAGCCGGCTCGCGCCTATATCGATCGCGGGTTTCAGCTGAGCAAGGAGGGAAAGTGGCAGGAGGCTCTTCAGGAATTGCGAAGAGCCGTGGAAATCGATCCCAGTTCGGCGGAGGCCCACTACAGCCTGGGTGTTACTCTGTTCTGGACAAAACAGGTTCAGAGCGCCGTTGAAGAACTCAAGCTGGCCCTGCGACTGGATCCCAATCTCGCGCCGGCTCACCATTTCCTTGCCCAGGGGTTGCGCGAGATTGGAGATTGGGACGGCGCCGTCCATCACTTTGAAGAAGCCATTCGCCTTGGAGCCGGCAAGGCCGAAGTCTACAACCATCTGGGCGCGGCTCTTCGAGGACTCGGAGATTACGGCGGGGCGATCCGCGCCTTCGAACAGGCCCTGCATCTGAAACCGGGCTTTGCCGACGCCCAGAACAACCTGGGACTGGCTCAGCTGCATTCAGGGGATCCGGAAGGCGCCGCGCAGACGTTTCGAAGCCTGGTATCGCAAAATCCCAATCATCTACAGGCCAAACAAAACCTGGGAGTCGCCTTGATGGAGAAAGGGGACGCCCGGTCCGCGGAACAAGTTTATCGAGACATTTTAACAACGGCTCCCAACGATCCGGTCATCGTCTTCAATCTCGCCAAGGCTCTCGAGGAACAGGGCCGTCTTGCCGACGCTCTCTTGCATTTTGAAAAAGCCGCGCAACTCAAACCGGATTTTCCCGAGGCGTTGTACTCCGTGGGCACGTCGTTGTGGCAACAGGGCGGGCTTGATGCCGCCAGATCCTGGATTCGTCGCTCCCTGGATCTGCGGCCACAGTACGCGGAGGCGATGCTTGCCCTGGGAGCGATTTCCAAGGCCCAAGGAGACCTGGAGGGAGCGATCCGTGCGTTTCGTCAGTCGCTGCAGATTCGCTTCCAGTTCCCCGAAGCTCATTACTCCCTCGGATTGGCTCTGCGCCAGCAAGGCAACAATGAAGAAGCCCTGGAAGAGATCCGCACGGCGGAGTCTCAGCGCCGGCAGAGGGCGGACGTCGAAGCGGCTGTCTTCGCCACGCATGCGGGAATTAAAATGCTGGAGGCGGGAAAACATGACGCCGCTCTCCAGCAGTTTCAGTCTGCGCTCCATCGGGCGCCCGGTTTTGCTCCCGCTCACTATCAGATGTCGCTTCTGCTGGAAAAACAGGCCCGGAAAGAGGAGGCGGCAAGATCCCGTGCTCAGGCGCAAGCCTTGGATCCGGGACTCCGACTTTGCCGCTCTGAATTGGGCCTGCGAGGCTGGGTACAAGCAAAATGGGGTAGTTTGCGATAGAAATTGAGACCCGAAGGGCTTGCTCAAATTGTCAAACCTTGGTCTACACAAAAGGCCCAACAAGGGATTCGTTCGGACCTTCGCCGAGTTGCACGGTGCTTCCAATCATCAATTGTTGCTGTGCTGCCAGAGGCATCCGCGTCTCATCGACAACGACCAAGACGGTCGATTGTCCGAACTTGACTTTCTCCGAAACGAAAGAAGCATCGCCGACGGGAATCTTCGAGACGCTTCTTCCAGCGCGCGTGGTAGATCGTGCGCCGAAAGAGATAGGCCGAGCCCTGTCGGATCGTGAGGTTCAGCCGTTCGATGAAAGAAGTGTTCAGTTTCGAGGAGTCCTCGGAGTGGTGCTTCCGTCATCAAGTGTTGCTGGGATGGACTTAAACTCTATGAGGCAGGATATTACAGACGAATTTGACTTCAGCAGTTCTAATCTGAGCTAAATCGGACATAAGTATCTTAGACACAATTAGATGGGACCGAGCTAGCAACAGTAGATTGGGGAAGCACCCATTCGTCGGCCACCGCCCGATCAATGGCAAGGACGCGGTCGCCAAAGGCGGCGTCGACTTGAGTCAGCCAGGATTCCAATGCTTTCGCTTTCACCGAATCCCGTCGCCGAGCGAGCTCAATGCCTTTGCGGATTTCACCGAGCACGAGCACGCTGAGATAGAGGTCGGCATCATCGATCGACGCGTACCACGATGCAACCAACTCATCGCAGCTCGAACCCTTCCGGACTTCAGAGATAATGTTCGTGTCGATCAGGTAACTCACAGATCAACCGCCCGCCCTGTATCGCGACTGCGTTCGAGGTCGACACCTTCAATCGGCGCCGCCGCGAGCAACGTCTTAAGCCCCTGCGGGGTAGGGTTCCCAAAACGCTGCCGCAGGTGTGCCCGCGTTTCCGCCTCACGTTCGGGGTCGATTAGCGCTCTAGCGATCCTGCGGACGAGCGCGGCATCCTTCTTGTGCACTCGAATTTCGAGGCGGACAACGCCTTGGCGCTTCATACGGCTGCGATAATTCGCAAGCGGGGTCTTCTGAGTTTTCGTCACCGCAGAACCCTCCGATTGATTTCCGGATATATTACCGGAAATCGGGTTTTCAAGCAATCGCGGCAGGGTTCACGCAGGCATTCAGCGACGGCAAGGGAGGCTTTCTGCATTAGCGACAGCCTCGGTATGTTTCTGGTGTATGATCCGCATAGACTCGGTTGAGACTTTCTCGCGTCGTAGTTAGAGAAAAAAAGAGATCCCTGATCAGATGCTGGATTCTGGCAAAGACCATCCGGCAGATCGTTTACCGGAGTACTCGAACATGACTCAAAAAAGACCTGCTGGCGTCACGAGCATCTCGCGTCGCATGATGCTACACACGTTCTCCGTCGGCGGCGTCGGTGTGGCCGTGGCCGGGCAGTTTCCCACGTACGCGATGCAGGCAGCACGCACGGCCGAAACGCGTCCACTTAGCCCGCTGAACCGTTTCCCACGGATGGTCCAAGAGTTCTTCGTGGAGCGTGAGAATGAGGTCCATCAGCAACGGCTGAAGCGGCTGTGGGAATTAACTACGCGGGCCGACGCCGAAGCCTATGTCCAAACCGTCCGTAGGAAAATTGGCGAATGCTTCGGACCCTATCCCGAAAAGACCCCACTCAATGCCCGCGTGACGAAGGTCGTGCAACGGGATGCCTACAAGATCGAGAATGTTCTCTTCGAAAGCCGTCCACAATTCTTGGTGTCGGCGAATCTCTACATTCCGAAGGGGCGGACTTTCCCGCTTCCGGGCGTGGTGGCTTCTTGCGGGCATTCGGCCAATGGCAAGGCCATTGATACGTATCAAGCCTTCTGCCAGGGGCTCGTGCGCCTGGGCTATGTGGTTTTGATCTTCGATCCGATCGGCCAGGGTGAACGGATGCAGTACGTGGATTCGAACTGGAAGCCCATGCGCGGGACAGGGACCGGAGAGCACAACTACGCCGGCGTCCAGCAGTTTCTTGTCGACGAGTGCTTTTGCATGTGGCGTGCTTGGGACGGCATTCGCGCCTTGGATTACCTGATCTCTCGCGAGGAAGTGGATGTCAGGCACCTGGGCATTACGGGCAACTCCGGCGGTGGAACAATGACTACGTGGCTGTGCGGGCTCGAACAGCGCTGGACAATGGCGGCACCGAGTTGCTTCGTCACCGAGTTCCGGCGGAATATGGAAAACGAACTCGGGGCGGACACGGAGCAGTGCCCCCCGAAGGCGCTGGCGTTGGGCCTGGATCATGAAGACTTCCTGGCCGCGCTCGCGCCGAAACCCATTATCATCCTGGCTAAAGAGAAAGATTACTTTGACGTCCGCGGCAATGAAGCGGCCTACCATCGGCTGAAGCGTCTCTATCGTCTGCTTGGCGCGGAAGACAATATTGCCTATTTCGTGGGACCAACCTACCACGGCTACTCGAAGGAGAACCGGGAGGCAATGTATCGATGGTTCAACCGCTGCACGGGAATTTCGGACGCCAAGACAGAACCGGAACTGGTTTTGGAAAAAGAAGAGACGTTGTGGTGTACACCGCACGGTCAAGTAGCCGAGCTGCAATCCAAGCCGATCTACAGGTTCACGCAGGAGAAATCGAGGTCGCTGGCGGCGAAACGTCTCGATCTGGACGGCGCGGCGTTGCCACAGACAATTGCGGAGGCGCTTCGGCTGCCCGCGGCGGACTAGCGTTCCGGAATTCCGCATCCTAAGGCCGCTGCCTGACCGCAAGTATCCGCTGAGACACGCGCTTCCATATATGGTGGAAACCGACCCGGGTGTGCACGCTATTGTTTACAGACTCACCAAAGAGCCGCTGCTCTCGCGTCCACCACGAGAAACCAACAAGGCCATCCTATATGTCTCACAGGAATCGGCAGACGACGAGCTCCGTAGTGAACCACTCATTCGAGATCTCATCGCGGCCGAACCAGAAGCCGCTTTCTATACATGTGACGTGCGCGGCGTCGGAGACTCCGAACCACAGACGACCAGTCTCAACAACCGTGGCGAATACAGCACGGACTATTTCTATTCGTCGCACGCAATCATGCTGGACTATCCCTACATCGGTCAGCGGACCTTTGACGTTCTCCGGGTGCTTGACTGGCTCAACGCATGGGGCTACGGACAAATTCACCTGGCCGCAAAGGGCTATGGCGCGTTGCCCGCAACATTCGCCGCGCTGCTTTCTGCTCACGTAATTCAGGTAACGCTGAAGAACGCCTTGAACTCCTACTCAGAGGTCGCGGAAGCCAGGGACTACAACTGGCCCCTCTCGGCGTTATTGCCCGGCGTGTTAAAGACCTTTGACTTGCCGGACTGCTATCGGGAATTGAATAAGAAGAACCTGAAGCTATTGGAGCCGTGGGGCGCCAACAGGCCGACCAGAGACTAATCTGGTCCGTCCCAACTAATCGGCCGCGCTCTGCCATGAGTTCCTGGATATTCGTACGCTCATCGAAAATCGCAGATATCAACGGACACAGGTGACAATTATTTTCAGGTTCGAAGTAGCGTCCACGGAACAGCGGAGGTTTGCTCTTTTTCATCCGGTGCGTCCGTCTTCCGTTGTTGGTAGGATTAGTCTAAAGATTCAAGATCAATGGTCGGCACGACGAAGAAGTCCACTGACACCAACTGCTTGACATGGTTTTCGAGAAACGTCCGCCAGGTCTGCGAAGGCGGCTTCCGAGGTCTTACCACGTATTTGGAGACCGTCGACTGGGATATGTCAATTATCCAGCTTGAGCAGTTCACCGTGTACTCGTGGGGCTCCCCAGCTGGGGTTGGAAATGCACATTTTCCGGATGAGTTCTCTGACCTCTCGTTCAGTATCGGGTCGTCCTGGGCCACGGCTCTTCCAGCACCAATAAAGATGAAAGCCCCGACGATGCCAACCAATGACTGTTTCTGGCTTGACGATCAATAGAGCTGAACGCCAATCAGGCCAAAGCCGCGACAGCCAGACCCAAAGGACGCGATCGGAGGTACGCAGATGTCGGCGCGCGTCAGCAGAACGGCGGAGGACGTTGAGTTGATGGCGGAGAGCGAGGATCTCAGCCTGGAGTGCGAGGCGCGATCGGAAGGCGACGAGGAGGGTTGAAATGATTGAAGCCAGCACACAATTCATGGTCGGGAGGCTATCAACCGAATCCGGCAAGTGCAACAGTTTCAATCTGGACGGGATTTTCGGAAACGACAGGAGTTTATATCAGGTGTGAACGTGTTCATTCTTAAGTGTCGGCAGAGCCTTGATGGTCTTACCCGCTTTCTGCTCGGCTAAACGCAACTCATAGAGTTTTTGCAGGTTGAGCCAGAATTCCGCGCTCGTGCCGAAGAAATGGGCCAGGCGCAGAGCCGTATCACCCGTAATGGCGCGCTGCCCGTTGAGAATCCCTGTAATCCGGTTCGTAGGAACCTTGAGCTTGCGCGCAAGTGCGGCAGCGCTCATATCGAGTTCCTTCAGTTCTTCGGCGAGATGTTCGCCGGGATGAATTGCGGGTACGGCCATAGCGATTCTCCTAATGATAATCAACGATCTCCACATTGTGGGGTCCGGGGGACCCTTCGGGCCATTCAAAGCAAATCCGCCACTGGTCGTTGATGCGAATGCTGTACTGGCCTTTGCGGTCACCTTTGAGCACTTCAAAACGGTTACCGGGTAAGCCGGCAAGGTCCCGAAGCGCGGTAGCCGCTTCCAGTCGGTCGATCTTCAGCCGCGTGGCCCGTTCGATGCTGGAAAAAGCCTTGACCCATTTTCCAGCGGCAAAGTCTCTCGTTCGCTTGTCGCGATAATTGATGATCATTGCCCATATAAGCTAAATTATGCGTTACGTCAAACATAACGGCAATGGCGACGAGTGTCAAGATGAGCGTGATCAACCCTTTGCCTCCCCACGTTGGAGAGCTCTGACGCCGCGCCTCCGTGACTCGTTCTATCCGGGAGGAGCACTTGAACGTGTCTCACCAGATGAAACAGCTTCGGTGACGGCGACAGAGCCGTGATTCAACCTGCTGACGTATGAAGTTTTTGTACTCTAATCTCGATACATCATCACGCGCACAACCTCCCAAGTTCCCGGAAGTGACTCAAGCCGCTGAGTCTTGACACCGAAGTCGGGACAATCGGTTTCGCGTGCCTTCTCCACTTTTGAATTGAATTGCCGCGTTTGAAAATCAGAAAAACAACCATCGACGGGTTTGGAGACTCGCCCGAAGCAGGAGGCGATGTCAGCCAGGCATCGCTTCGGAATGTAGGAAGAATCGGAGTCGTCCGAATCAGGCTATAATCCTCTCATGCCCAAAGTGATCATCGCCGAGTGCAAACAGGAGATCTCCTCTTTCAACCCTGTCCCGAGCCGGTACGAGGATTTCACCGTTCGCTTTGGCGAGGAGATACTCCAGTGCCATCGTGAGGTTGGGAACGAAATCGGTGGAGCCTTGCGGGTGTTCGACACACGCCCCGATATCAACCTGCTGCCGACCTATAGCGCGGCGATGATCACATGCGGCGGGCCTCTGGCTGCGCGCGATTTCGGGCGCATCGAACGGGAGTTCCTCGGCGCGCTCAAGGCCGCGCCCCGCGCAGACGGCGCTTTCTTCTCGATGCACGGCGCCATGGTGGCCGAAAACGAAGATGATGTCGAGGGCCATCTTCTGGCCGAGTCCCGGAAGATTTTAGGCGAAGAGATTCCCATCGTCGTTTCTCTCGACCTGCACGGGATCCTGACCGACCGCATGCTGACGCACGCGGATGCTGTCGTCAGCTACCAGACGTACCCACATGTCGACTTTCTGGACACCGGCGAACGTTCCGCCCGGCTCCTTTTGCGGTTGATGGCTCGCGAAGTCGAGCCAGTCACTGCGAAAGTCGACGTGCCCGCCCTCGTGCGGGGCGACGAGCTCATCACCGAGAATGGCTTAATCCGCCACGTTGTTCGGGCGGCACAGGAGGCGGAGCAGAGCAAGTATGGATTGTCGGCGGGGATGTTCTGGAGTAACCCGTTCACGGATGTACCGGCTCTGTGCTCGAGCGCCTTTGTCGTAACCGATGGCGAGGCGGCGCGCGCGGAACAGGCTGCGATCGAGATTGCGGAGATCTTCTGGAGCCATCACGCCGCGATGCAGGTGCCGCTGACGACGCTTGGCGACGCTGCGCGCATCGCGTGCGAGAACAAGAGCGGGACCGTGGTGCTTGTGGATGCGGCCGACGCCACGAGCTCGGGAGCATCGGGTGACAGCAACGCCATCCTGCGCGCCCTGATCGATGCGGAATTTCGAGGTACGGCGCTCGTCCCGATCGTCGACGCACCGGCAGCGGAGGCCGCATTCGCAGCAGGCGTGGGAAATATCGTGAGGACCAAGATCGGGGGGACGCTCGATCCGCAGCGCTTCACTCCCCTGCCGATCGAAGGTCGTGTTCATCTTCTCTCCGAGGGACTCTTTCGCAGCGAGAAAACCGGCGACCTGTGGAACTCGGGGTGCACGGCAGTAGTGCGGACGAATGGCTACACGCTCGTCCTGATAAGCCGCGCCGTGCACCTGTACGATCGAGCGCTCTTCTATGCGCACGGTCAGGATCCTGGGAGGTTTGACGTGGTCGTCGTGAAGTCGCCGCAATGCGAGCCCCACATGTTCAGGGATTGGGCAGCGCGGTATGTGGATGTGGATGCTCCTGGAGCCACCAGCGCCAATCTGCGCAGCCTCGGTCATCGCCGTTGCCGGCGCCCGATGTTTCCTCTCGACGCCGATGTTCCGTTCGCGCCGAAAGCCAAGATCTTCAGCCGGCGCTTGTCAAGGAGTCAGATAGACTTTGCACAATGACTTGCCACGAATTGAACGAATCGCGCCACTGGAGCGTCTCGACACGCTAGCGGAATGATCATGCGTATCTTTGCTCTCAGAAGGATCCAACTGCAACAGCCAGGGTCGCGGGACACATCGCGAGTCGACGGATGATAATGCCCGGTCAGCTTACACGAAGCTCGACCCTGTCGAGCACCCGCATAATAAGACGCCCGCGGTCCCGGCAGGCCAAGTGCCTGGCATGTCTCTTGCGATAGACGACCGCGCGCCTGGAGCACCGCATGTCCGACCCCCTGCTTTGGCACCGCCTGCAGTTCGCCTTCACCATCGTCTACCACTATCTGTTTCCCCAGCTCACGATGGGGCTGGCGCTGCTCATCGTCGTGCTGAAGGTGGCTGGACTGCGCACGGGCCACAGCGCGTGGGATGACGCGGCGCGCTTCTGGATCCGGATCTTCGGCATCAACTTCGCCGTCGGCGTCGTCACCGGCATCCCGATGGAGTTCCAGTTCGGGACGAACTGGTCGGCGTTCTCGAAGTACGCCGGTGGCGTGGTCGGCCAGACGCTCGCGATGGAAGGGCTGTTCGCGTTTTTCCTCGAATCGGCCTTTCTCGGGCTTCTCGTCTTCGGCGAGCGCCGTATCGGACGCCGGGCACACTTCCTGGCGAGCCTCGCGCTCTTTGTGGGGAGCTGGCTATCCGGCTATTTCATCATCTGCACGAACGCGTTCATGCAGCGTCCCGCCGGTTACGGCGTGGGCCCGGACGGCACGTTGTACCTCGCCGACTTCTGGGCATTCGTGCTGAACCCCTGGGCGCTCGCGCAATACGCGCACAATATGGTCGCGGCGGTCGTGACGGCGTCGTTCGTGATGGCGGCCGTCGGTGCCTACTACGCGTTGCAGGACGCGCATCGGGAGCAGGCCCGGCGGTTCCTTCGCGTGGGTGTGGCGGCCGGACTGCTGTCGAGCATCCTCGTTGCGTTCCCGACGGGCGATTGGCAGGCCAAGCTGATCGCGAGGCACCAACCCGTGAGCCTCGCAGCGATGGAGGGACGATTCGAAAGCGGGACCTGGGCCGGCATCGTCCTCATCGGGCAGCCGAACGTGAAGGAGAGACGGTTGGACAATCCAATCGTCGTACCTGGCTTCCTCAGCTTTCTCGCGTACGGCACCTTTCACGCGAACGTCGCAGGTCTGGACGGGTTTCCCGAGGACACGTGGCCCGACAACATCGAGCTGCTCTACTACGCGTTTCACGTGATGGCCGGACTCGGGACGATGTTCATCGTGACGATGGCTGCCGCGGCGGCTCTCGAGTGGCGCGGCGCGCTCGTACGCAGCCGGCGCATGCTGTGGGTGCTGATGCTCGCATTCCCCTTTCCGTACATCGCGAACACGGCTGGATGGATGACGGCGGAGCTGGGACGCCAGCCCTGGATCGTGTACGGATTGATGCGCACCAGAGACGGCGCCAGCCCCATGGTGCACTCCGGGACCGTCCTGTTCACGCTGATGGGCTTCTCGGGACTGTATTTGGTGCTCGGCGTCCTGTTCCTGTTCCTGATTGGCCGCGAGATCGCGCATGGCCCGGCTCCGCAGAATGGTCACGGTCCGGAGGCGCTGCCGCACCGGACGGGGGAGGTGAGTGGTGGTTGAGTTGTGGTTCGGGATCGCCGCCCTGATGCTCACTGCATACGTCGTGCTCGACGGATTTGATTTTGGCGCAGGCTTGCTGCATCTGTTCGTGGCGCGAACCGACGCGGAGCGCCGGCAGGTGCTCGCCAGCATCGGCCCCTATTGGGATGCCAATGAAGTGTGGCTCCTCGCGACGGGAGGCGCGCTGTTCGTCGCGTTCCCGCCCGTCCTTGCATCCGGGCTGTCCGGATTCTACTTCGCGATCTTCCTCGTGCTCTGGACGCTGATCGTGCGCGGCATTTCGATCGAGTTCCGGAGTCACATCGAGCATCCGCTCTGGCGGGCGGCCTGGGACTTCCTGTTTTGCGCCGCGAGCGCGGTGCTGCCCGTGCTGTTCGGCGTCGCGCTCGGCAATCTACTGCGCGGTCTCCCGATCGGCCAGGATGGCTGGTTCTCGCTGCCGTTCTTCACGGATTTCAGCGCGAGACCGCCGGTCGGCATCCTCGACTGGTACACGGTCGTCGCCGGCATCTTCGGGCTGCTGGCCATCGGTGGACACGGCGCGACGTTTCTGGCGTGGAAATCGGAAGGCGTGGTGCAGACGCGCAGCCGCACGGCCGCCATCTGGCTGTACGGCGCCGCTGCGGTGTGCTGGCCGCTGCTGACGCTGGCGACGTGGCGCGTGAACGGAGAGATGTTTGCCGCGTTGCCGCGCCGCCCAGTGGCATGGCTGGCCGTGCTGGTAGCGGTGGCCGGCTTGATCTCAGTCGGTCTTGGGTTGCGCGGACGCCGGGATCTCCGCGCGTTTCTTGGCTCGTGCGCGTTTCTCGCAGGCCTGCTCGCCGCGACGGCTGCCTGCGTGTTCCCGGTCATGCTGCGAGCCATCGACGATGGCGCGCGCTCGCTGGACGCGTACAACTCGAGTGTGTCGATTCGGAGCCTCGAGATCGCCCTGGCGTGGTGGGTCGTTGGCTTTCCACTCGCTATCCTTTACTTCGTCGTTCTCTTCCGGATTCACCGCGGCAAGGCTGTCGCCGCCGGTGGACGCGAAGGATACTGATACTCTGGACTATGGGTTAGAATCGAGGTGCCAACAGTCGAGCACCTGATCTCAAACACAATACGTTTGTGGAACACTTAAGGATACACTTGGGATTGAGTGCCTGATCCATTTTGGCGAAGCACAACCCACAGACGCACACCGCGGGAGAAGCCGATGGCTACCACTACCCAGACAATTCCGCCTGCAGAGGCGCACCTCATACACTCGCTCATCACCCCCACGGAACAGGGGATCACGAGCCGGGTCCTGGCCAGAACCGCTGGAGGCAATCTCACGCTCTTCGCGCTCGACGCGGACCAAGAACTCAGTGAGCACTCGGCGCCCTTCGATGCGCTTGTGATCGTGCTCGAAGGCGCGCTCACCCTCACGATCGGCGGCACGTCCGTCCGCGCGACGCCGGGAACCATAGTTCGAATGCCCGCCAACATCCCACACGCCGTGATGGCGCCTGAGCGGGCCCGCATGTTACTCATTATGCTACGCGATCACGAGAGGAGGTAACGGCCGTGGACCGCCGCTCCGTCGAGGGGACCTATCGCCGGTAGGATCTCCCGCAGATCGCGCTGATCCTCCCCTCAAGCCTCGCATGAGAATCGTAGCTGCCGTACGCCGCGTCCAAGCGATCGGTCCTTCAATGCTAGACTCTTGTTCGGCAATCAGACCGTCTCGGCTTTGGCTACGACGGTCGCAGACGCCGAAGCTACCGAACACGCTCGCTCTCTTTCAAGACGTAGCCGGCCCGAATTGATCTTGAACGTGTCACGCTGCTCACCACTGACGGATGCGAATTCTACAAGAGAGTTATCCGTCGCATTTTGGAGCCAGCATGTCTGTACGGCCAGGTGATCAAGACCTGTAGGAACGATCGCAGCGTCAAGGTAAAGCGAAGAACGCTGATCGGCGACTCGACGAAAGAAGTGTTCAATTTCGAGGAGTCCTCGGAGTCGCGCAGCGTCTCTTCGAAGAGCCTTACAGCTAGAAAATAACCTTCAGTCCGAATTGAACCACGCGCGGGCCGCCTTCGCCGAGCCGTGGATTTCCGGCCGTGACGTCCGGAGTTTCGCTGATTGTGCCAAAGGCTGCAGCGTTGAAATCAACGTTCGGCAGACTGAAATTCGCGCGGTTGAAGGCGTTGAAAACTTCGGCGCGAAATTGTAACGAAGCATGCTCCGCCACTTTCAACAGTTTGGTCACCGAGAAGTCGACCGCGCTCAGAGTCGGACCGATGATCACGTTACGGGCTGAATTTCCAAATGTGCCGGGAACCGGCTGGGCAAACGCCGCTTTGTTGAACCACTCGTTGGGACGGCGCGGTCCGGCGTTCGGGTCGCCCACAAGGTCGGGCCGATCGTTGAGTTCGCCAGTGCCGCTGATGTCCAGGCTCAGGAAGGGTGTGATCGGCAACCCGCTCTGACCTGTATAAATGCCGCTAACCTGCCATCCATCCGTGAGCCGCTTCGGCCAGGAGCGGAGTCGATTCGGTAGAAAACGGAGTTCGTAGGTAGCGTTGACCGTGACTCGGTGCCGCAGATCGAAGCTGGACAGGGCGCGCTCCGCACGCAGATTGTTGGTGTCCTGCGGATACGCGACGCCGCGAGTGCCCGAATAAATTCCATTTGAGGCATCGTCGATAGACTTCGACCAGCTGTAAGTTCCGTAAAGATCGAGGCCCCCCAGACGCTGCCTGATGGTCGTTTGTAATGCGTTGTAACTTGAGTTGGCGGACGTTTCGAGATAGTTGATGAAGGAGAAATCCGGGAACTGTGTGCCGAAGGGGCGCCGCTGCTGGCGTGTGGACGCCGGACCGGCAGTCGCCTGATTAAGATCGCGCACGCGATAAAGCTTCACGCCATGGGAACCGACATAAGACACCTGCAAAACGGTTCCGTGCGCCACTTCGTGCTGCAGGTTCAGATTGTAATTGTGCACGTAAGGAGTTCGAAGATTCGGGTCGACCGCAAAGATCGAGATGCTCGTGGTCGGCAGCGACCCGCTCGCGCTGCCGAAGATCGGTACGTTTGGTCCATAAGGAATCGTCGCTCCCGCCGGAAAGGTTAGATTGAATACTCCAAGGCCCGGCAAGGGATTCAGTGCCGGGCTTCCCGGACCCCCGTTCTGGAAGCCCTGCAAGAGGAAGTAGTCCTGAGATGGCGTGTCGTAATACAGACCGTATGCGCCGCGCAGAACCGTTCGACTTTGCCCTGTCAGGTCGTACGCGAAACCGAACCGGGGGGCAAGATTGTTGTAATCCGGCTCGTACAGACGATCCAGGCCCGGCTCACCTACCCGTACGAGCCCGCGTGCTGGAATGAAGTTGGAGAGCCGATCTCCTTCCTCGCGGAACACGCCCAGATACTCATAGCGAAGTCCCAGATTCAGCGTGACCCGGGATGTCAGTTTCCAATCGTCCTGCACAAACAAACCGAAGTTGTTCGTGAACGTATCGCGCCGGGTCGCGCCTCGCAGGACGGCGGTTCCGGCGGGTGCGACTCTGCCCGCAAGGAAATCGGCCAGACTGTCGAAGTTCAACCGGCCCCGCGCCAGCTGGTCGTTGTAGGAGTTGACGATAGCCCGGCGATATTCACCGCCGATTTTGAAAACATGGGACCGGCGCGCCCAGGTCAGGTTGTCGACGGCCTGATAGGCACTGCTCACGCGTCCGCGCGGCACATTGGTTGGTGCACCGAGCGGCACGAAGCCGGTGATTGTGACCGTGGGGAGCGATTTTGCTCCGGTAATGAGACCAATGCTGGCCGGATCGAAATCCGCATCCAGCGGTGTGAAGGTCTGCACGAAACGGTTGTAACCTGCCCGAGTTTCGTTAACGAGCTGTGAGGTCAGGAACTGAGACAGGCTCAGCCCGAAGACCTGGACGCGCGTCGGAACCACAGTCTGGTATGCGGGCAGCGGCGAACCGTTGCCGGTAGTCAGCGGGAAGACCTGATTGCCATCGCCGAAAATGTACCGCCCGCTGAGACTAAACTGGTCGTCGAAGCGATGCTCGATGGTTGCCAGGAAGTTGTCGCTGTTGTTGGTATTTGGAGCCGCGAACGAATAATTGTTGCCCGTTGTGGCCGCCAGGTTGGGCTGCGGAAAGAATTGCAGGATGCTGGTGCTGAGCTCGTTCTCCTGGAGTCCCGCCGCCTGGTTGGCCGTGCGCGCTGCTGCAAGATCGGCGGCGTCCGGTACGCGTACGACCGATGGAGAAAAGACAAACTCGCGCTGACTTTCGAAACCGCCGAAGAAAAACGTTCGATTCCTGACGATCGGGCCGCCCAGAACCCCGCCGAAATTGTTATTTCGAAATTCGTTTTTCCCGCGTTCGAAGAAGTTGCGCGCATCGAAGTTATCGTTGCGAAGAAATTCATAGGCCGTGCCGTGGAAGTGGTTTGTGCCGCTCTTGAGAATGAGATTCACCACGGCGCCCGAATTGCGCCCGTACTCAGCCGCGCCCTGTGTTTGCAGCGTGAATTCACCGACTGCATCAACCGGAAGCAGAGTCGCCGGCGCTCCGGTCACGCCGCCCTGATTGAGAGAAGGCTGATTGCGGAACGAATCGTTATTATCCACGCCATCTATGAGGAAGATGTTGGCCTTCTCTCGCTGGCCATTGACTGTGAACGATCCGAGCGAGCCTCGCTGAGAACGAGGCGCCGCGCCCGGAAGCAAGACCGTCAGACGGCGGAAATCGCGACCGTTGATCGGCAGCAGCTCGACCTGCCGGTTATTGACAACGTCGGCGAGCGCGCTCGTGTCCGACTGCAGAAGCGGCACAGCGACGACGTCGACTGTTTCAGTAACGCCTCCGACCTGCAGAATAATGTCGTGCGAGACCTGTCCGGCAACCGGTAATTCAATGCCGTTTACCTCTACGAGCGAGAAGCCTTGCCGCTCAGCCTGGAGCGAATATCTGCCCGGCGGCAGAAGCGTCAGTGTGAACAGACCATCGCTACCGGTCGTCGTTTGCCGTTGCAACCCGGTCGCCGTGCTCGAAACCCGAATAGCCACGCCCGGCACAACGGCGCCCGTGGCGTCCCTGACTGTACCGCTGAGCGTCGCGCTGTTAGTCTGCGCGCCAGCGACAAGGTTCGATATTAAGGCTCCAAACAAAACCATGACGAAGCGCCCGCTCCGTCGACTCCACCAGACTCCCATAGAAAACTCCTTTCAAGAAAGAACGCGAAAGGTCGATATCGCACGGGAGGCATCGTAGAGGTCGGGACTTCCCAAAAACTTCCCGGAGCGCCGAGTCGCGGCGTCGTCTCAAAATTTCTCAGAGTCGCGCGCGCAGACCGTTCTGAATCCGAGGGTCACAGTTCGAATGAGTGAGGACCTCCTAGATCGGTCGTCAACGAGCGGAACGCTGGGCTTTGAGGTATGTTGCCGAAGCGAAGCTAGTCTTTTTTCAGCACAACGCCGTGCGCAAGGCAAAGGAGCCGTTACGGCTCTTCCTGGACAGGTTATTTCGCTTCGTGAACGAACACGATGTCGAGCGTTTTGTTATTGATCTGCGTTGGAACACTGGGGGAACCCGGCTGTTGAACCAGCAACTGATTCACCACCTTATTCGCAACGACAAGATCAACCAGGCAGGCAAATTGTTTGTAGTTGTAGGCCGCTACACTTTCTCGGCCGGAATGATGCTGGCGACCGGGATCGAGCGCAACACCGATGCCGTGTTCGTCGGCGAGCCAAAGGCATCCAGCCCGAATTTCGTTGGTCAGGATGTGGGCATCCGGCTACCTTGGTGGAATGCAGGGCAGCATTTCTGACTTCTACTGGCAAAGTTCCAGCGCTACAGATTTTCGAGTCTGGATTGCACCGCTCCTTTACGCACCGCCGTCGTTTGACCTGTACAGTTCCAATCGCGATCCTGCTCTGGAAGCGATATTGGACTACAGGCCGACCCAAGGACCGGTCAAGTAGACGGGCATGATTCGACAAAGTTCCGCATGTTGCGGACGGCGTCTTCGCCCAGGATTCCCTGACCCTGGTGTAGTCGTTTCGACCGGTCTAACCGCTATGCCGTCAAGACACGGTCACATCAAAAGGGGACTGCGGATGCGCCACGTTAGAAACGTCTGGTATAGCTCATCACGAGGGCGTAATCAGCGAAGGCCGCGTCGCCATGCACACCGTTCAGAATGTCAGTTGTGCTTCGTCTGCGGTTTCGCTCGACCGCAAAAGGAATGTTGAGCGAGAAGAGGTTCTGACCTATAACGTACATCACGCCAGGGTCTAGTGAGATCGCGTAGCCGGGTCTGCGGAACCCATCACTCCGTCCAAAGGCGTCGCGCACGGGAACACCTTCAATCCGTCCCCCGAAGCCTGCGACCAGACCCCGGATCTTCGGAACCGGACGCGAGATACCGCCTCGAAACAGGTACTGATCCGCTACGGACATCACCTCCTCGTAGCGCCTTCTCCGAAACGTACTCACGCCGTTGGTATTGCGCGGATTGAAGAGATAAGTCCCCGAGAAGTAGAGCATGCTCCGGCCGAAGATCGGTTGATACGCCTGGGCGTCGAGCACAAATCCGAAACCGCCATCCCCTGCCTGGATCGACTGATCCGCCGTGGCGAGGATGGTTTGACCCGTGCTGCTGACCGCGAGATCCGTGGCGTTGTACTTGCCGGTAGGAAACTTCAGGCTGAATCCGAGCGCGATGTTGGCGCCGGACTCCGTCGGTGGACGGAATAGCCAGGTTCTCGTCCCCAAGGTCATGTCGCCAATTCCATTCACGTTGTAGATGCCCCGCGGGGCATAGAGCTGATTGCGCTCGGCCAGCAGGATCGGCAAACTGCCCGTAAGGGCTATTCGGCGGGTCAATGGGTAGGCGACCGCAACATCAAACAGGTGGTAGTTATTGACGATCTGGGTGCCGTCTAGCTCCCGCTGTTTCTGCTCGACCGTGCCGACGAAGTGACGGAAGGAAGACTGGTAGCGGTAAGCAGTCGTCAGCTCCACACCGTGATACCACGCGTCTGTTCTTGGCTGGACAAAGGTCGGCACAGCCGAGCCGCATAGGGCGCCAATCACGGGCGCACTCTGTCGAGCGGCCACTCACCCCTGTGCCAGAGATTGTGGGGTGAGAATGCCCAGGCCTCCAAAGGCCAGTGCAGCCGCCGCCACGAGCCGGGCGAAGACTTGCCCCCTGTCCGAGTTTCGGCTCGCCTGGCTTATTTTTCCCCAAAGCGTCTCAAACCTCATCGGGTCACTCCTTACTAACCGGTTTTGGGTCCCCTCCCGTTTGGCAGTCGCAAACTCCGCGAGTATTGGAATGATCGGTGAGACCGAAATTCACCAGCGCCCCCGTGTAGCGTCTGCGGACTTTGGTCCCTGGAGTCAATTGCGTCCGCTTCAAAACTGAATGGCTAAGACGTTCGCCATGTAGGGAGAGATTAGGTGGATCAACGGCGTGATGGCAATAATGCAAAAGTACTAGGGGCGCGCGGATGGCGTGATGGTCTTTCCTTCCACGCATTCGTAGGTCCTGCCGGGCGCAAGATCCTTGAATTCTTCGTTACGTCCGCTCGGCCATTCGATTACGATGCGGTCGATGCGGTCGCGCCGGCCGAGTCCAAACGTCACTGGCAGTTCTGACTGGGAGAGATAGCTCGACCCGCTCTTCACCGTGCGCGATTGGAGCGAACCATCGTAATAGATCCGCACGATGGCCCCGACGGCGTCGCGGTTCGATCTCGTTCCCACCAGTCGAAAACGTATGCTCCGGTTCCCACCGAGCTGATCGTTGCGGAAGAGGAACGCAGGCCCGTTGTTTGTGGTCATCAGGAGATCGAGATCGCCGTCCAGATCGAAGTCTGCATACGCCAGACCGCGACCGACCTTCGGCTGATCGAAGCCGCCTCCCAGTTCGGAAGCGATGTCACGAAACCGGCCGTTGCCGGCGTTCAGAAAAAGCTGGGGCGGCTGCGCGTACCCCACGTTGCCGCGTATGTTGCGCACTGTCTCTTCGATGTGACCATTTGCGACGGCGAGGTCCAGCAATCCGTCGAGATCCGCGTCGAGAAAACCGCATCCGAACCCCAGCGTGTTCTTTGACGCAAGGCCGATTCCGGCCTGCATCGCCATGTCTTCGTACCGCCCGTCGCCGGCGGCGCGGTACAACCCGATCATTTCGTTGTCAAAATTGGTGATGGCGATGCCCGGCTTCCCGGAGTTCTCGAAGTCTGCTACGTCGACGCCCATGCCGGCTCGAGCCTTCCCGTCGCTGTTGAAAGCAATTCCAGCCTCCAGCGCGACCTCCCTGAAAGTTCCGTTGCGTAGATTCAGATAGAGCTTGTTGGGCTGCGTGTCGTTGGCCACTACCAGGTCCGGCCAGCCGTCCCGATCGTAGTCGAGCTGGGCGACGCCGAGCGATTTCGAACTTGTGTCGAAGACCTCGCTGGACGCGGTGACGTCCTCGAACGTTCCATTGCGCCGGTTGCGGAAGAGCCAGCATGTATCGCCGCGATAGGCTTCGGGCGTGCAATACGACTTATGCACTCCGTCCAGGCTGCAGAACACGTCGTGTTCCGGGGACCAGCGCACGTAATTGCACACGAAAAGATCCAGCCAACCGTCGCGATCGAAATCGAACCACAGCGCGGAAGTGCTGAAGGCCGTCCGCCCGGCGAGGCCGCTTACCCCCGTCGCGTCGACGAATGTGCCCTTGCCTGTATTGCGCAGTAGCCGGTTCTGCCCGACGCAGGTGACTAGAATGTCCGGAAATCCGTCATTGTCATAGTCGCCAACGGCGGCGCCCATGCCATAGATCTCCGCATCGACGCGGGCCGCGCGCGTCACGTCAGCGAACGTGCCGTTGCGCAGGTTTCGGTAGAGCCGGAGCGTCGTCCGCTGCCGCTTGTGGCCTTGCCAGTCGATTGCGTTGACCAGCAGGATGTCCTGCCAGCCGTCGCGATCGTAGTCCAGGAACGCGCAACCCGAGCCGAGTGTCTCGGGCAGGAGCTTGCCGCCGTAAGCGCCGCTGTTGTGACGAAACTCAATCCCCGCAGCGAAGGTTACATTGACCAACCGGAAACCCGGGGTGTGCTGAGGATCTCCAGATGCGGCCGCCACCACCGAAGCTGCGATTCCGGCCCCGAGCAGGACCGACAGGAGGTACCAGCGGTTCACGGAAGGTTCACGAGGCCATTGCGGATGGCGTAGACGACCAGCTCTGCGGTCTTGTGGATCCCCAGCCTGTCCATGATGTTGGCGCGATGCACCGCCACAGTGTTCACGCTGAGATCGAGCTGCGCCGCAATCTCCTTGTTCGACTTCCCCTCGACGATAAGTTGCAGGATTTCGATCTCGCGGGGTGTCAGTCCGGCGCTGCGCTCGCCTTTCAACGCCGGAGAGAGCGACAACTGCGAGTCGAGTACGGTTTCTCCGGCGGCCGCGCGCTTCACGGCCGCGACCAGGTCGAGATTCACGGCGCTCTTGAGCACGTAGCCGCGCGCGCCGGCTCCGAGCGCCTGACGCACCAGCGTGTCCTCCGAATGCATACTCAACATCAAGACCGCGACCTCGGGTGAGGACTCCAGGATCCGCCGCGTCGCCGCGAGTCCGCTAACACCGGGCAGCGCGCAATCCATCACGATCACCATCGGCTTCAGCTCACCGGCGAGCCGGATCGCTTCTTCTCCGTTGCCCGCTTCTCCGACCACGGCGATTTCGGGATCATCTTCGAGGAGGCGGCGGAAGCCAAGGCGGACGAGGCTGTGGTCATCCACGAGCAGTACCGTGATCTCACCGGCCATTTGAATCCACTCGTTCTCGCGGCACTCTGAGGAGCACGCGCGTCCCCCCTTCAGGCGGGCGCAGGAACTCGATACTCCCGCCCAGCAGCTCGGCCCGTTCTCGCATGGCTACAACGCCGATCCCCTGCTGTGCCCGCTGATGTTCAAACCCCCGACCGTGGTCCTCCACGTCCAGCTCCAGGGAGTCTGTCTGAAAACCCAACCGGACCCAGGCCTGCTTGGCTCCGGAATGTCGAACGACGTTGTTCAGCGCCTCCTGCAGCACGCGATATACATGAATTCCCTTGTCGCCGTCCACGGAAAACGGCGTCCCGGACTTCTGGTAAACAATGACGAGACCGGTCTGCCGTTCCACCGTGCGCAGGTACCAGTCAAGCGTGCCCTCCAGGCCCGCCTCGTCGAGCAGGGCGGGATGGAGCGCCTGGGACAAGCTGCGGACATTGTTGAGCGCGTCTTGCGCGATCTCCGACACCTCGCGCAGTTCCGCGCGCAGCGGCGAACCTTCGGCTGTGTGGTTCCCGGCACGCGCCAGCATTGAACCTATCGCCGTCAGGACCTGACCGAACTGGTCGTGCAGCTCGCGTGAGATATGCCGAAGCGTGGACTCCTGAGTCGCGATGAGCTTCTGCGCCAATTCGCTGCGCTGCTCCGACAGCGCTGAGAGTTGCGCAAACAAGCGGCGGTTCGAGCGGATGAGGTAGAGGCTGGTGAGCACGATCGCCACGAGCGCCGCAGTCAGAAACCAGTAGACCTGTCGTTGTACGCTGTCGTAGATCCCGGCGATGCGTTGCACTGCCTGCTGCTCGCTTTCATTGTTCTCGACCAGAAGCCGCGCCACAGCTGAGCTCAGCGCCGCCTGTCTCGCTTGCAGCGAAAGCCGGATCTGGGCGCGCGCGTCGCTCTCCTTCCCATCGCGCGCAAGCGCGAACATACGGTCCACGGCGTCCCAAAGCTGCGTCACGGAATTCTCCAGGTACTTCCTCTGCTCCGGCGTCCGGTGAGCCACGGCCACTTCCGCTTCTGTCTCCAGGGCGTCCTTGAGATCGCTTCGAATGCGCCGGAACTGGGCCGACCATGCAGTCAGCGGGTACGGACCCTCGGTATCCAGCATGTCCCGCATCGCCAGCGCCAGGGAGTTGAGGTCGTTCTGGATCCGGAGCAGCTGAAGGGAGTCCTTGCGGTTGCGTTCGACCAGGTCGGTCTGCAGCTCTCTCAGCCCGGAGATCTGCCGTGTGATGTACCACGAATACGCCACCACTGCCGCCAGGGTGACGATGAGTCCAAGAAGTAACCCCGTTGTTGGCGAGCTAATCGGGGCAACATGGCGTGACACAGGCGTAGCATACACTCCGCACGCCTGGTGAGGAAGCACAAGCGGCGCCTGTTCCGCCGTGAAGTAGTAGAGACGGTCTTATTCCCAGGCCCAAATAAGTCTCGGAGATGTCGGCGAGAATTGGAGAATTGGATCCGGTTTGGACTCCACGCGGGAGTACGAGATCGACCGACTTCAACGTCATCTTCCGGAACAACCCGCTCTATAGCGTGGCGGTCATCTTTGTTCCCAATCTACCAGGAAACTCAAAGCCAATGGAACTCCTCTCGACCCGCGGGCGATCATTTCTGCGGGTCCAGCAACGTGCGCACCAGCTCGCGGTGCACCTGAGAAAACCCCGGGCCGCTGGCATTCCAGAACGGCTCGCCATGGCCCTCAGTGGCGCTCTCGAACCAGATCCGTCTGGCACCGGCGAAGTAGGGGTGATGGAAAAGGTTGCCCGAGGACCAGACCACTCCGTTGCCGACATCGCTGTTGCGGAGTTCAGTGGTTGCGGTGCCGATGAGGACGTGCAGCGCCCCTTTGTACCCGCTCCCTCCTCGCGCCAGGATGGCATCCAGGCTTTCCTTGGTGCTCGACCCGCCGGCGAGCGCCTTCGTCATGGTCTGGGCGGCGCAGTTCTGGCCGGGCGTGCGCAGGATGCTATCCACCACATTTTTCCCCGACCCCACCTTGACGCCGATACCGGATTCGCCCAGCGATGCCGTGGCCGCCGTCACGAAGGTTCCCGGCGGAGTGGGACCGTTGCACGCAACGACCGGATCGTAGAAGGGAGGCGGATAGGAGACCGGCGCGAGATAGGAAATCTTGTCTTTGATCCTCGATTGCAGAACCTGCGGCGCCAGCACGGCATCTGCGCCACCGCTGGAACCGATCAGGCCAAACGGCTTCCCTTCGACGTTCAAGTTGTCGTAGATCCACTCGAAGAGGAGGTTGGGCCGCTCCAGCATGTCGCCGAGCGTGCGCCCGGCCGGCGAATTGCGTGTGAAGCGTCCCCCATTCTTGATTCCGGCGTCGTGCCACGCGACTTCCACCACCCTCATGCCGTGCTTGTCCTGCAGGTCCTGCCAGTCGGTGTCGTCTTCCCGTCCGCCGTCGCGCGCCTTCAAGGGCCAGGCCGTGCCACCTCCCCCGCCGTGCCCGACGACGACCGCGCTATACGAGGGAGCGTCGTTGAATCGGATCTGACCTCCGGCATCCTCCCCCGGGATCAGGAAAACCACATAGGTCAGCCCGTCGGCCTTCTTGACAGCCGCGTCGCGCCAGTTCAGGGCCAGGCCATTCTTGTCGCTCGGGACGTTCGGCGGAGCCGGCGCGCAACGCGTCTTCGCCCAGCCCTCCGCCTCGTTCCGGGCATAGACTTCCAGCGCCCCTGAGGCACAAATGCCGACCTCTTTCCTGCCAGTGGAAGAGCGCGCTGGCTGCGGGGACGTAATCGAGGTCTGGTTCTCCGGGCGCCCTGGCCTTCCATCGGCGACAACAGCGAAATGGAGAGCAGAGGCGACAAGGACGAGCCACCGGACAATGTGAAGTCTCACGGGATACCCATACATCTCCGACATGCGTATTCTCCTAACCAGGCAAGGACTGCGCCCTTGATATCCCGCCAAAAGCAGCGGGACTAGAAGCCAGGAGTCAGAAGCCAGAAGCCAGAATCGCTTTTGCATATGCATTCAGCAGGCGGCTCACTTCCTCCAGGAGATTCATCCTTCCTTCTTGAGGTCTGCCGTAACCTACCCCATCTCGTGATGTTATCCTTTTTCAGGTAGTGCCAACCAACTTCTTGCTCCTGATTTCTGAGCGGATAGAAGCCAAGTCAGAAGCCAGAAGCCAAAATCGCTTTCGCATTCAGCAGGCGGCTCACTTCCTCCAGGAGATTCATCCTTCCTTCTTGAGGTCTGCCGTAACCTACCCCATCTCGTGATGTTATCCTTTTCAAGTACTGCCAACCAACTTCTTGCTCCTGACTTCTGACTTCTGGCTTCTAACGTGATCGCCGTTTTGAAAATCAGTCCCTTCAGAACATGAGTCGCAAGGCAAACTGAATCACCCGTGGAGCCGCCGTCGTGTCGCTGATGACGCCGAAGGTTGCCGGCGTGGAGACGGAGGAGCCGGGCAAATCAAAATTGACCTGATTCAGCGCGTTGAAGAACTCGGCTCGGAACTCGAGCCTTCGTTCCTCTCCCAGGCTGAACCTCTTAAAGATACCGAGATCCAGGTTGGCCTGGCCCGGTCCCCGGAGAATGTTCACCCCGTGTTGCCGAAGACCGTCCCCGCCGCCGAGACCGGGAAACCGTCGGGAGTCTGATCCGCCGGCTGGAATCGAGGGAGCCCTGTTGAAGGCCGCTGTGTTGAAATAGGCGTTCAGTCGGGATTCGAGTGGAACCCGAGAGGGTGGCGGCTTCTGCCGTTGCGCCCGGCGCAAAACTCGCCCTACCGCTGAGTCCGTAAAGCGTGCCCGAGGTCGCGTCGATGATGCTGAAGGGCGTGCCCGATTGCACGGTCCAGATCCCGGAGAGCTGCCAGCCTCCCAAAGCCTTCTCGAGCGCGGACGTGCTTCCCCGGAAGAACGGCAGCTCATCAAGGCCGCTCATCACGAACCGGTGGGTGCGATCAAAGTTGAGCGAGTTGAAAGCACTCTTTCGCAGGTGAGCCATTTGAAACAAATCGCGTCCCGAACGGGCGAGCGGGAGGAATTAGAACCATGAAGCTGACGGAGAAAGTCGTGATCATCGCAGGAGCGGCCGCGGGCATTGGCGAAGCATCGGCGCGCCTCTTTGCACGCGAGGGCGCGCGTCTGGTGCTCGTCGATCTGGATCGGGCCGAACTCGAAAAGCTGGTTCGTGATCTCGGGCAGGCCCGGGCCGCCGTGCTGGATATTGCCGGCGACGTCTCGAGCCCCTCGGTCTGCCGCTCGGTCATCGAACGTACGATGGAGCGTTTCGGTCGGCTCGACGTGCTGTTCAACAACGCCGGAATAGTCCCCGTGGGAAGTCTCGTCGACTGCACCGAGGAGCAGTGGCGCAGAACGATTGATGTCAATATCGGATCGATGTACCTTCTCAGCCGGGAAGCGGTTCCCCTGATGGTCAAGCAGGGGGGTGGATGCATCATCAACATGGGCGCCGTCGCCGGGTTGACGGGCGTACAAAATCGAGGCGCCTATTCGGTCTCGAAGTCCGCGGTCATAGGGCTGACCAAGAGCCTGGCCGCAGATTTCATCAAGGACGGTCTCCGCGTCAACTGCATCTGTCCTGC
Source organism: uncultured Acidobacteriota bacterium (assembly GCA_963827655.1). Lineage (GTDB taxonomy): Bacteria > Acidobacteriota > UBA6911 > UBA6911 > UBA6911 > CAWHCF01. The sequence goes on along the minus strand of CAWHCF010000028.1, from coordinate 611 downwards.
CACCGTCGATACCCCTTCCATGCGCCAGCGCGTCGCGGACACACCCGATCCGGACGCGCGTGACTGGCGCCGGGCGTTCGTCGCCCGCCAACCGATGGGTCGGCTTGGAACCGCGGAGGAGATCGCGCTTCTCGCTCTTTACCTCGCTTCGGAGGACTCCCGCTTCATGACCGGCCAAGCCGTCGTGATCGACGGCGGAATGATGATGTGAAGGGATTCGCGCGGTCGAAAGCCGTCGACGCGCCCAGTGCCAATCGGACGCAGCATCCTCGATGAGGTCCGGAAGCGCTGCTGATGCAAGTCATGCCTACTCACTCATGCGTGCGGACTCAAAGGGCGATCGTTCCCGGCCGTCCCTGGCGAAAGCTCAAATAGGATATCCGTGCTTGGCGAAATCGAGCGCGTGCAGCCGTTGCCCGAACGTACCGTTCTAATTTTCGAACCCTCAGTCGCGCGCTCTTCCAGAAAAGGCTTGACACGGCGTGGACTCGAATGCAACATCGGTCAAATACGGCGGCTGACGCGAACGATCGGCCTGCGAACCAATCCGGATCGGCAGGCTCTCCACGCGCCAGGCTCGCGGGAGTTCTACATGTCGGCCGACGAACTCA
>CAWHCF010000027.1:0-46007 GCA_963827655.1 uncultured Acidobacteriota bacterium | reverse complement strand
CATATTGCTACGGTGATCGGCGTTGCGCCGCCGGAATTCTTTGGAGTCGACCCAGCGGCGGCGCCGGACATTTACCTTCCGTTGCACACGAATCTGCTCGTCGACGGAGCCGGAACGGATCGGGTGTATAGCGACGGAAACTTCTATTGGATCGAAATGATGGGCCGCCTGCGTCCCGGCGTAAGCATGGCCCAGGCGCAGGCAGCGCTGGCTCCCCGTTTCCATCAATGGGTTGCCACCACCGCGACGACCGACGGTGAGCGCGCCAAACTGCCCGCGCTGATGCTGAATCCCGGCGCCGCCGGTCTGGGTAGTTTGCGCCGCGCAGTATTCCAAGCCTCTGTACGTGCTGCTGGCGATGGTGGGATTGATCCTGGCGATCACGTGCGCGAACATCGCCAATCTGCTGCTGGCAAGGGCCGCCGCGCGACGCCGCGAAATGGCTGTCCGGCTCAGCCTGGGAGCGGGACGGTTCCGCGTCGTGCGGCAGTTGCTTACCGAGAGTGTGATGCTGGCGTCGCTCGGCGGAGCATTAGGGGTCTTGTTTGCGATCTGGGGCGTGCGATCGCTGACGTTTCTGTTCTCCAAGGGGCAGGAGAACTTTACGCTGCACGCGGAATTGAACTGGAACGTGCTGGGCGTGACGGCGGCGCTCTCAGTGGTTTGCGGCCTGTTATTTGGCCTCGCTCCAGCGATTCAGTCGACGCGTCCGGACGTCATGCCCGCGCTAAAGAATGGCCGCGGGGGCGGACCGCGCCGCCGCACGCAGCACGTTCTGGTGGTTGCCCAAATCGCGATCTCTTTTCTCATCCTGGTCGCCGCGGGTCTGTTTGTCCGGACACTCAACAAGCTGCACTCCGTCCAACTGGGATACGCCCGCGAGAACATCCTTCTGTTCTCGTTGAATGCGCGCCAGGCCGGGCATCGCGACCCGGAGATCACCACTTTTTACACGGACCTGCGCAAGCGCTTCGAATCGATCCCCGGAGTGAGCAGCGCGACGCTTTCGCATTCCTCGATCATCAGCGCCGGCCGTGCCGGGGAGGCGATCAGGGGGGCCATGAAGATCGGCGCCGTTACCATCGAAGGCGCACGCGTCCTGGCCGCCGGACCGCGTTTCCTCACGACGATGCAGATTCCGATCCTGGCCGGGCGTGAGATTGACGACCGCGACCAACCGGGCTCCACGCCGGTTGCAGTGATCAGCGAGCGGCTGGCGCGGACTTACTTCGGGAACGAGAATCCGGTGGGCCGGCGCATCACGCTCCCGGACGAGAAGCGCGATCTCGAAATCGTCGGCGTGTCGGCTAACCTGCGGTACGGTGGTCTGAAAAATGAAGAGGAGAATCCAATGACCGTGTTCGTAGCGGTCAGCCAGTTTTCTCCGGACCGAATGACCTACGCGCTGCGCACTGCGGGTGATCCGCTGAGGTATGTCAAGAGTGTGCATGAGATCGTGCGGGAGGCAGATTCCCGCATACCCGTCACAAACGTGGTCACACAGGCAGCGGAAATCGATCGGACGATCAGCCGGGAAATCACGTTCGCGAAACTATGCACGGGTTTCGCGGTTCTCGCTCTCCTGATCGCGTGCGTGGGGCTCTACGGAACGATGTCGTACAACGTCGCGCGGCAAACCGGCGAGATCGGAATCCGTATGGCGCTGGGCGCGCAACGCGGCGCCGTGGTATGGATGGTTCTGCGCCGCGTTCTACTACTGGCGGCGGTGGGACTCGCGATCAGCGTGCCTGCCGCGTTGAGCGCGTCCCAGCTTGTCAAATCGTTTCTGTTCGGGACCCAGCCCAATGATCCGGGAACCCTGGCGCTGGCCGGTGTCGTCCTCCTAAGCGCCGCGATTCTCGCTGGCTATGCGCCGGCAAGGCGAGCGTCCCGAATCGATCCGCTGGCGGCTCTGCGGCACGAGTAAGACATGGTCCTTCGTACCGCAACGAAGGATGAAAATGTTCCGGGCCCGCGTACGTCAGTCATGGTAGGCGCTCGCGATTAGATGCCGACCTACTCTGGCGCATATTTGGCAGCGCACGAGTATAGCCGGATGCTGCTGACGCACAACGATGGTCGCTTGGCTAGACAGGTTGACAAACCTCGCTTCGTCGGTCCGCACTGAAGTGAGCAGTCCGGAATCGTCTCACGAAAAGACGACGCAGCTCGGTTCGTATGGATAGGAAGGATTGGCTGCCGAATTCTCCCGCCTGCATCCTGATGAGGGCGCTGCTCACGCCTCAAACAGCTTCGGATAAAGCTCGCAGTTACGCACGCAGCCTTGACCCTGTCGATGGCGAATTGCTAATTGGGGCATTTCTTGGATTTCGCGATCTGTTACGATGCTCTGTCATGCGTGATCTAGCTGTACTCTTCATCCATCTCATTACGACGATCGCCCGACTCGCAGGTCCCGGTGGCGCGCGTTCTGTGGTCGCCGAATCTGTTCTGGTCAAGCAGCAACTTCTGATCCGAATCGTTCCCGACACCGTTCACCCAATCTGCGCGTCCGCGATCGCGTCGTAGCCGGCTTGTGTGCTCTCCTCATGCGCCCCGGCCGACTATCCGTTCCGCAATCGTATTGAAACCGTCAACTCTCTTGAGCCTTCATCGAGCGCTGAAGAACCGCAAGTACCGTCTACTGTTCTCGCTCAAACTGCGGAAGAAGCCGGGCCCAAAAGGACCTAGCCCGGAAGTCATTGCAGCCTTTGTCCAAATGAAGCAACGGAATCCAAGTGGGGCTGTCCGCGTATCGCCCAACAAATCGCTTTGGCTTTCGAAATTCACATCAACAAGGATGTGGTTCGGCGGATTCTCGCTGCTCGTTACCAACCAGAGCCAGACTCGGCTGGTCCTTCATGGCTGAGATTCAATCAAGCTGAGTTTTTCAATTATCTCAGCCTGCGGGGCCTGGTTATCAGGTCTGTTGTCCATGTCGTCCAGATGAGCGCCGCTGCGCCCGGCATTGATAGTGTATAATGAGACCTGCATGACTACACCCGATACAACGCAAACCGTGCCCCTCACGATAAGCGAGGATGGCACGATCCGAATAACAGGATCACGGGTCAGCCTGGACTCAGTCGTGCATCACTTCGAGCTTGGCGCCACTGCCGAGCAAATCGCGCATAAATTCCCATCCCTGAAACTCGCCGATATCTATGCTGTCATCACCTACTACCTCAACCACCGAGAGTCTGTGAAGGAGTATTTGCGGCTACAGGAGGCGGAGAGCGACCGCGTGCAGCAGCGCATTGAGGGTGATCCTCAATACCAGAAAGCAATAGCTGAAATGCGCGAACGCTTGTTGTCCCGGTGGTCATTGCCGCGATAGCCTCGAGTCCGTGCATTCCACATTGCGACCGGCATGCTGCGGCTGCTCATCGATCAGGATTTTGATCAGGATATTCTGCGCGGTCTTGTGCGCCGCATCCCAGAGCTGGACGCGCTCACAGCCCATGAGGTCGGTCTGAGTACCGTCACGGATCCGGAATTACTGGCATGGGCAGCGGAGGCCGGGCGCATCATCATCACCCACGATCGTAAAACTATGCCCGTCCATGCCGCCGATCGGATAGCCGCGGGCGAAAAGATGATGGGTGTCATCGTTGTGCCGCGGCGACTGCCACTCAGTCGAGCGATAGATGACCTTGAGGTAACGGTGACATGCAGTCTCGAAACGGAATTCGATAATATCGTTCGCTATCTTCCTCTGTGAAGATTAATTTGCTATTGAGCATCCAGAGCATTCCTCTCATTCTTGCTTTGTTCGTGTGCGTCCTGCTGCCGGATCTTCTCATCGATTTGCGATCTTGCCCGTTGCCGTACTCTCGCTTTTAACGCGCGCTTTTAACGCACGAGTTGGTTCCATTCAGCATGGCCAAACGCTCGAAGGTTGAACGCGTTGAAGCTGGCCGGCTTGGCTGGATGGTCACAACCATCCATTCGATGTCGGCAGACACGCATAGAAGCTCACTGTCTCGCTGCCACGAACTATCGAGCTGTGCCCGTGCGACATGATTCTCGTCCGTCGGAACCATCGTGAAGCCGGTCTGGTCAATTGGCCCTTAGGTCAGGAACGACGGGCGCGTGCGTCGAATCCCAAAAACGAGTTTGATCGCGGAGGTTGGGCTAATATGTATCCGCGAATACATCCATCTAACCACAGGACGTGAAACATGGCGAAGAAGCGGGGCTCGTCCCTTCCAAAAGCTGGAAAGCAGGACGCCGGGTTGCGCAAAGACGTGCTGGAGACCATAAAGCGCGTCTGGCCGGAGGGCGTGGTCGAGATTAAGTTCGATTCTGAGGAGTCCTATTTCTGGGACATCCACGTGCGCTTGACGCGGGCTCTAAACAGCATCAAAGGCTCCGATCTTCTTTTCGAGCGGGAGGCACAAGGCGAACCGATCTGGCTTGAAGGCGCAGATCGCGACGACGCCAGACCGTACTAGGCCCAAGGCGCAGTTCGTCGGCGCACCGGCTGCAGCCGACCAAGCCAAAGATCAGAATCCGCATGAATCAGGAACGCCTTGCCCAAATTGAGCGGCTGCTCAAGATTGCGGAAGATGAACTGTCGTATGTGCAAAAGCAAAGGGAATTCCTGCTCGATCAAATCGCTTCTCTCTGCCTCGAAAACGGTGGCTGTCCGCACCTATTCTGACTGAAAGGAGAGCCCATCTGGAATACCTGGCTCAACGTCTCGCCCCGGTGGTTTCCAATCTGGTCGTACTGACAGGCGGGATGGGGCAAAAGCAGAGGAGGGCTGCCATTTCAGTCTGCAGGAGGAGGGCCCTCGCCTGGTGTTAGCGACGGGTCGATACCTTGGAGAGGGCTTTGACGATGACCGACTCGATATCTACTTTTGGCGATGCCCATCTCATGGAAGGGAACGCTGGCACAATACGACAGGGGGTCGAATCGCTCCCGTCAAGGGAAGCACGAGGTCACAATTTATGACTACGCCGACATGGAGGTTCCGATGCTCAAGCGGATGTTCGAGCGGCGCCGGCGGGGTTACAGACAGCTTGGATATGGGATTCCGGACGCACAACCATCTCTCGGATGATCGAGGTTCCCACAACGGGCGCTGATGCAGACCAATCGGCTCAAAGCCCCACGCGCATTCGAGCAGGGTCGTGAGGGACGCATGTGAACAAGGAGCATTTATTGTTAGAGGAACACGATCTTCTCGGCTTCTTCCTCGAGGAGGCCCCCCCGCTGTCTCCCTGTGTGTCGTCGAAACTTCTCGCCATGCTCGGCAAGCCGGGAGAGGGTCTCGGCCCGTCAAAGCCGAACGCTGGATAATGACCGATGATGTGTCTTTCGGGCTCTGCTGGTGACGATAACAAGTCAACCGAGCAACCGGAACCGATACGCCGGCGTTTGAGGTGCGGATTATTGAGGCTTTCACGGAGGTTTCGTGAACGCGCAAATGTTTTCTGTCTCCACTAGGCCGTCACTTCCGCCGCGACCGCCCGGTGCCGCGGTTCGTCGAATGCGAGCTGCGCTTGTTCCTCGAGTGCGGTGTACTGGCCCACGGCTTCTTGCGGGTGACACTCGCGACATGCGGAAGGACCGCGTTGTAGCGTTCTCCTGCAAAGGTCGTGGATTTTGCAGCTCCTGCGCCGGGCGCCGGATGGCGGACACCGCCGCGCATCTGGTCGATCGTGTGCTGCCCCCCCGTCCCCATCCGACAGTGGGTGCTCTCGCTGCCTTTCGCTCTGCGCTACCGGCTCGCCTACGACGCGCGTCTGGTGCGCGACGTGCTGCAGATCTTCATCTGCCGTGTTCCGCTCCCTGCGGCAGCGGGTTCGCGCCGGCAGTGGAGTCCGGGGGGCGCAGTGCGGCGCGGTCACCTTCGTGCAGCGGTTCGGGGGCGCCCTCAATCTGAACGTCCACTTCCATACGCTGGTGCTCGACGGCGCCTATGCCATCGACGAGGCCGGGAGCGCGCGCTTCCACGCGCTACCCCCACCCGACGATGCCGAGGTGACGCGCGTGACCGGCCGTGTTGCCCGCCGCATCCTCGCGTTGCTCGAGCGGCGCGGGCTCGGGCCCCGGGCCGATCCCGACGAGGCGGACCCACTCGGCGCGATCAGCCGCTCCTGGCCGAGCTCTACGGCGCGTCGGTGCACGGCCGGATCGCCACGGGACCCCGCGCCCGCCAACGCATCTCGACCGTCGGAGATGGAGTCGACGTCGAGGCTCTCGTGGTCCCAGGCAGCCCCCGGTGTGCCAGTGTAGCGGGTATCAACGTCCATGCGAATGTCTGCGTGGCCGCCCGCGATCGCGAGCGCCTCGAGCGGCTTTGCCGCTATTGTGCGCGGCCGGCGGTGGCCACGGAGCGACTGTCGCTGCTCGCCGACGGCCGCGTGCTCTACCGTCTGAAACATCCGTGGCGGGACGGTTCGACTCACGTGCTGTTCGAGCCGCTCGAGCTCGTGGCCAAGCTCGCGGCGCTCGTGCCGCCGCCTAGATTCAACCTGGTAAGGTACCACGGCGTGCTGGCCCCTGCGGCGCGTTCGAGACCGGAAATCGTCCCGCCAAGCCTGCCCCGTCAAGCCGAGACATCTCCCCATTCCGGCTGTCGCGCGCACCGCAGAACCGGCGGCGATTCGCCAAGGCCACAGAGTGGGAAGTCCAATCCTCGAGAGCGATCACACCGGCAAGGCAGATCGGGCTGCCGGCAACGACCTCGCAACTACTCCTGGGCCGAGCTAATGCACCGAGTGTGGGCCATTGATGTTCTCGAGTGCCCCCGCTGTCTTGGGCGCATGCGGATTCTCGCCGCCATCCATCCACCGGATGCGATCCGGGCGATCCTCGAGTGCCTCGGCCTGCCTTCGCGGGCGCCACCAATCGCCTCAGCAGCGGGACGCTCGTCCTCTCACCCTGATGAACCGGTCTGAGTGACCGCCCGATCGCCGCCGTGGCGAAAGCCTGCAAAATTTCATCCCAGCCTAAAAATTTTGGTCTATGATCGGCCAATCGGATGCCGCAGAACGGTCGGACCGGGCGCGCTCGAGTTGACATAATGTCTTACCTTATCGGAAACTGGGCCGACCCCGCAGCCGGGGCAGCGCGAGGAAAACGGCTCTTGTTCGGCCTATTCGCTCAAGGACCAGAATTATGCTGTGCACCTACGCTTCTTAAAAGAACGGGACAATCAGTCTAGATTTTTCCAGACGGGATGACCAGGCCCGTGGGGCGGTCAACTTCATCATGCACGACAGCGTCCCCAAGTTTATGTACGGGCTTTACTCTTGCTGCCAGCGATCCTACCATCCTGCTGAACGACGGCTTTGCCCAGGCCATCGACGAGGTCAAACGCGGCGGGTAGTCTGGTCAATCCTACCTCTCCGGCACCGCTTGGCATGCGATCGAACACCATGTTGCGGGTGAACAATGTGTCTTCGGACCCGGCCCTGGCTACGGATGGCCAGACCAATGCCGCCTCGTCCGTCTACGTCATCTACATGCTCCGCAGTCTGAATCGCCAGAGCGGCGACTGCACCTGTGCATCGAGGGGCTCGGTGTCGGTTTTGGTGCGCGGCCCTTTGCTGATGGGCCTGACGCGAACTACTACGTGGCGCAGAAGAACATCCAGTGGAATTTGCCGACATGGAGTTTGCGTATACAGGTACATTGCCACAAGCGCGAGTCAAACCCTTGAGCGGCTGGGCCATCCCTTGGATCGGCCGCATCACGAGGGGCTACAGCACTCGAATAGTACCCTGCGGAGATATCAGCGGGTGATATAGGGGAGACATTCTTATAGGATGTCTAGATAGCGTTCGGCTCTTCATTACCACATCACACACTACAAAGGAGGTCATTTTCCATGGCTTGGAACCTGAGGGCAGACTTTATCGAGACCTGCAGATGGAATATGCTGTCCCTGCGGTACGGTGTGCGGGAGTTGATGGTGATGGACCAGGGGTGGTGCGCCAGCGTCTGGCTGCTGCGTGTCCGGCAAGGCAATGGCAGCGTCACCCTGGGTGGGCGCACGCTCGCTATGGGGTTTTATTTTCCCGGGCCAACCCTCTATGACGGCAACGGCACGGCGCGCCTCTATATTGACGATGGGGCCAGTGCGGAGCAACGCCGTGAGGTGGAGGCGACTTCCAGGGCACGGAGGCCCTATGGGATCGGCCGGGCTGGTGACGCAGTGGCTCCAACCCAGACAGCGCAGATCGCGATACAGGAGCACACGCGTTGACCGCCACCGTCGCCGGGTTGCCAGGTGCACTCACAGCGGCTGACGAAGGACGCGGGACAACCGACCACGATGCAAAACACCGGGTTTACGACGGCGTTGCAGTTTGACAACCAGAGCGCCCAGCTCGCCCCCAGCGGTGGGACGCGCTGGGGTTACCCGGACCTGCCGCGCCAGTTCGAGATAGTCCGGGGCCGTAGCCACGTTCACGTGGCGCGTGAGCTAGACACCTGGCGGGGACCACAGCGCAGAAGGGGTCGGCTTCGATGCGCAGTCTATCCTGTGGGCCGAGTCCTCGCCGAACCACGGACTGGAGCCCACCGCCTCCGGCTTCGGCTTCGCCTACGCTTCCGGCGGCGGCTCACCGCCAGCGTTCGGCATCACCATAAGGAGCCGAGCAACCATGCCGCCAGCAGAGTTACCCGGGGCACAAGTCATGCTCCTGACCGGCCCGGAAGTTCTATGACCTCTTCGGCGCGTACTACGCCGCGCCCGTCCTGGAGTTCTACCCGAAGTGCTCGGTGACCAACTGGCTCGCGCAGCCTTCGACGCCCGATGAGCCGCAGCCGGGATGGAGCGGCAACCGGGGCCGATCCACTTGCCGCCGCTGGTCACCGCCTGGAACCCGACGGCGTACGGCGCCGCCTCCTGGGTCTGGAAGTCCCGGGGCAAGGACGAGAAACGCGATCAACAGCACGTCGACCAGGTCTACACCAACTTGCTCTTGCGCCAGGTCTCGCTGGCCGGAAAGCTGGGTGAGCGCTGGGCACCCGAGAAGGAGTCGATACCCTGGGTCACGCGCTGGGTCTCGGAACCCCCGGAGCTCGAATTTCCGGTCCTGTCGAGGGAACGTTACCGCGAGATCCTGCGGCACCTCTGGCTCCGCGGCGTGGACGGCATGCAGATTTTCAGCCCGCGCATGAAAGGCTACGAAGACATGGCCTTGCCGGAGGTGGAGGATGCGGTCGCGGCCTACGATGACATGCTCGCGTTCCGCGAGTTCCTGGACGACGGCGAGGTTCTGACCTACGAGATCCCTCGAGTTGCATAATATCCTCACCTTATCGGAAACTGGGCCGACCCCGCAGCCGGGGCAGCGCGAGGAAAACGGCTCTTGTTCGGCCTATTCGCTTCAGCGTTAGCAAAGTAGGGTAGGCCTCCGGCCTGCCCCCTAAGCAGAATGAGATAATTCTAAAGGGCCACCGTGCAGATCTTCGTCAACACCTTCTTCGAGAAGCGCGTGGAACAACTCTTGGCTCTGCTGACCTCATACAGAGAGCCTTTTCCGCTGCCGGTCTCGACTACCGGATTAGTTGGCGGCCTCGCCACCTACCTCTATGTCGAAGGTGGATAAGAGAAACAAGCGTCATTTTCAGCTCGAGTCGGGGCAACTCGGTTCTGAGAACGGGCTTTATGTTAACTTTGCGCGATGTTCCTCGGTCCTGGATGAGTCCGACTGCCTCGTCTCTTGGCGCACGGACGCGACGATCCTTAAGTGGCTCGAAGGTCTTTGAGCACGAATCCCCGACGGTCCGCAGGGTTCTCCCATCAAGATCGGCCCGCGCATGGTTCTGCGCGGGCCGCATAGGCGCGGGCACCTGACGGCGGCAAATGCTGAACTGAGCGACGGAACAGAACCGAGCGCTCGCGATTCTCGGTGCACTGCCGCGATGGGCGAGCGAGCCCTACCATATCCGCTATGCCGCGCGCCTAGAGTGCTTAGCGTGGACAACATGAAGACCAGCCTGTCCGGGCGCGAGCCCTTGAACGGCGCGGCCGAACCTGGACCTGATCTCCTGGAAATTGATGTCTTCGATGTCACAAAAGCCGCGCGAGCGAAGAATCGCTGCAATGCCATCCGGTTCGAAACGGCTGACCGAACGTTCATCAATTTTCTTAAGCTGTTCGGTCCGCTCCTTTTCTTTTTGCCTTAGCTCTTCTGTGAATGCCTCGGGAGGTTCCAGGTAGTCGAACACCACCTCCGAGTTTTGGATTGACGACATGTAGTCCAGGGTGCGGCCGATAGCGTCCTGCGTCAGATATGGCACAACCCCGAGCCAAGTGAAAAACGCGGGCGAGTTCTGCTGAAAGCCTGCGGCGACGAGCTTCTCTCCCACATCGTCCCGCTCGAAATCGACTGGCACGAGGACAAGCCATGGCGGAAGTCCGATTTGAGCTTCAGCCAAGCGTTGGCGTTTCCATGCCTGCGGCGCGGGGTGATCCACCTCATAAATAAGGATATGTCGTGCGCCATGGGGATTCCGGAGAGCGAAAGTGTCGAGTCCGGCCCCAAGGATAACGATCTGCCGAATCCCTCTTTCGACAGCTCCAGACAAAGCATCTTCCGCAATCCGGCTTCGCGCGGTGGTGAATAGACGTCCGATGCTGGCCGAGGGGTGTTGGTTTGCAAATTGAAGCACGTCCTTTTCGTCTTCACACAGAATCTTCATGGCAAATGGGTCATAGAGGATTGAGCCATGATCGAGCACCTGATGAGCAGCTCGTTGTCGGGCGATGTTCAGGGCCGTGCGGCTGGGTTCATTAGGCTTCATGTAGAAGGGTCTCCATTCCCTCAAAAACCAATCGCACGTGTCGTGTGCGACTGACGCCGGGCACACCGATATTTTCAATTCGATATCTCTTGCTCAATCGGCTCGGACCAGAGGTAGAAAAATCCGATCAACGATCTCTTCTATGTCCTGCGCCGACAACGGCTGCTGCAGTATCATGAGCTGATAGCGCACGAGGTCGAAAGGCAGCGCAGCCAAGCGAGGCGTAAGCTTCTCCGCAGCGATTTCGCCGCGTCCAACCCCGCGGGTTAGAATTTCCATCATTATTGTGGCGTTGCGTTCTTGCACTTCTGCAAAGAGCGATGACTCGCTCCTCTCGTGGAGAAGCTCTGCAATCAGGCCAAAGATTACTTCTGGACTTAATTCGTCCACCATTTCTGCAACGCGGTGCAGAATGACCAAGACATCGCCCCGGACGGTTCCAGTGTCCGGTGGCTCGCGTGAGACAACAGGTCGGTTTGCTCTCAATGCGGCGTATACAAGCCGGGCGCGGGTAGGCCAGCGCCGGTAGATCACCGGCTTACTGGTGCCCGCCCCGGCTGCGACCCTCTCTATCGAGAAGTTGACGTAACCAGCTTGAGCAAGCTCTTGCCACACGGCCTCGAAGATCGCCTCCTCCAAGGCCTTACCCCGTCTACGGCTACCGACTGTCCTTGCCTCGCTGATCAGCCCGCCACTCATTGCGAACTCAACCAATATGTTAGATACGTTGCGTATCCTCCGGCGGAAGGGTGTCGTCGTTACGCCTGGTTTCGCTGGGTATTCGAGGCGAAACCGTCAGTAATAAGATACCAACAGCGGTGATTCGAATGCCCGCTCCCACCCATTGTTGCGCCGCCAACGCGCTTTTCGGGGCAGGCTCAACGCGCTCGTGGCAACCTCGCGGCCACCGGCCTGCGTGGTGAAACCGAGAAGGTTTGCGGTGGCAACACCAGCGGGAAACACAGTCTTGCGCGCGGCGGCAAGCCTCTAGATCATCGCTGGGTTTGGCAGGCTACTGCCTGGGGCCGTCTGTCGGGCGCGGTAATAAACGCCCTCGCTCAGCCGCTGTAGTTTTCCTTGTCGCGCCATCCGCGAAGCCGAGACGGGAACGCCGGGAAAACCCTCAAACCGCCACAGTCGCTCGCCGCTCTTCTCGATTCGATTACGCATTTCGCAGTCTGTCGTGAGCCCGGTGATGTCGTGCGGTTTCCCATTCGTTCTTAAGTGGTGTGCCCGAGTAGCCACTTTGTCACGTTTTACACCAAAGAAACTCTGACAAGTCCAGGGCCAGTGACTGTTGTATCTTATTCGTAACTTTCCAGATATGCCCCACCAGTCATTGCGTTCTTGTAGATGATCGCCAGTAAAACCTCGCGCGCTCGGATTGGAGAAGGCGAGGGTTAGCGATCATGACGCCGGAGATCTGAACCAATTCTCTCGGTCAATTACGCGAGGGCACCTTCCTGGTAAAAAAACGACAGGGTGGAAATTTTCTAGGGTAAGTTTTGAGGCCTTTTTTCACTCTTATCGAATGAAGGGTTTTTTTGGACTCGTGCGGTGGCCCGGCACAGTCGGTGCCGAAGCCATGACCGAGCCTGGACCCAAGTCGGCTTCACCGATGCGCCTGGGGGTTGCGGCGACAACCTCGGTGTTCCATTGCTGGAGTATCTTGGTTCGACCTATCGTGGAAGCTTAAGGTTTGGAAGCACTTGTGTCACATCCCGACGATGTATTTCCGGGAATGGAGGACGGAACATGCAACTATTGACTGAACAAAAAGCAGCAGAGACACTGAATTGCACAATCGCGGCTCTTCGCCGCTGGAGACGGGAACGAAGGGGGCCGCGATTCGTAAAACTGGGTCGCCTCATCCGCTATAACCTGGCTGACATCGAGGCTTACGTCGAGCAGAGCACACAGGCGGTCGTTCAGCCGGGGCGCAAACTCTCGGCGATCTCTGCAAAAAACCAATGACGATTCGCTTTGACCCCGGACATGGAAAGACTCGGGCCCGCTATCCATGGACGGAACCTTCCCGACATTCGCATCAATTCCGATCCCGAGGCGCAATCGGGCAGCAATGGATTGAAGCGGTTGGTCTTAAGAGGAATTCAGGGGCCCAAAGGAGGTATCAAAATGAGCGTGTTCAAGCGCGGAAGAGTCTGGTGGTACAAGTTTTACTTCGCGAACAAACTTATCCGCCAGAGTGCAATGACTTCGAGTAAAACCCTGGCAAAGGAAGCTGAAAAGCAGCGCCGGCGCGAGCTGGAGGAGGGATACAACGGGCTTGCCGGCGAGGACCGGACCAAGCGAGTGCAGAACTTCTCGCAGGCCGCGGATGGACTCCTGAGGGACTATCGCCTGCGGCGCGCTGAGAACAGTGTCCGCTACCTCAAGCAACGCCTCGCTCATCTCAATGCCCACATGGGCGACATGATGCTCATAGAAATTACCCCCGATATCATTCTCGAATATCAGAACATCCGCCTGAAGGAAGGAGCGCATGGGAAGCACCATCAACGCCGAGGTGATGTTTGCGCTTCGCATCATGGATGAAATCGGGGACGCAGTACGCCTGAAGTTGAGGCGCGGGAGGAGGCTCCGACTTCCAAAAAATGAAAACTGCGGACAGGCTCTCACACCAGAGGAAGAGGAAGCATTGCTCCAGGCTGCGCGGGTGCCCGAAGTAATGAAGGGCGAAAAGATGGACCTGACGTCGACCCGGTCTCCGGCGATTCGCCCTGTGATCATGCTTGCGTTGAACACCACGATGCGCGAGTCAGAAATCCGGACGCTCAGATGGAACCAGGTGGACTTCCTGAAACGCATCATCACAGTGGGTAAATCGAAGACAAGCGCGGGAACCGGCAGAACAATTCCGATCAACGCTGAACTGTTCTCTACCCTTGCGGAACACAAGACCTGGTACGAAACCAACGTCTGCCCGGTCGATTCTCAGCTGTATGTGTTCCCGTTTGGTGATTGCCGGAAGTACCATCCAGATCGCCCCATCTCGTCATTCAAAACCTCGTGGAAAAACGTTCGCAGGAAGGCGGGGGTTACGATCCGTTTTCACGACCTGAGGCATACGGCGATAACGAAACTTGCCGAGAGCGGCGCCGCTGACGAAACCATCATGGCGATCGCGGGACATGTGTCCCGGACGATGCTTTCCCGGTACGCGCATATCCGAACGGAAGCAAAAAGACAGGCACTCGAAGCGATCGCCACCAGGCCGGCTCCAGCAACTATCAAGAAAGCCGCGTCTTAGAACAAATTTTGGGAGCGTTAGGGCACAAAAATGGGCACAATTTCCGGTTTTGAGGGTTTTGAGGTGGGATGTCGGGGCTGTAAGTCTTTTGTTTTGTGGTGGGCCCAGCAGGACTCGAACCTGCGACCCGCTGATTATGAGTCAGCTGCTCTAACCAACTGAGCTATGGGCCCACATCACGATGGCAGATTCAGATTGCGGATAGCAGGTTTCAATCCCGAAGCACCGTTCCCTCCAGGAAGGCTTTCAGCATCCGGCTCCTCGAAGGATGCCTCAGCTTACGCAGCGCCTTCGCCTCGATCTGCCGGATGCGCTCGCGCGTAACCGAAAACCGCTGCCCTACCTCCTCCAGAGTATGCTCGCTGCCGTCCCCCAGGCCAAATCGCATCTTGATCACCTGCTCCTCCCTCGGAGTCAGTGTCTTCAAGACCGATTCCGTCTGCTCCTTCAAATTTATGTTGATCACCGCCTCCGCCGGCGAGATCACTCCGCGATCCTCGATGAAATCGCCCAGGTGGCTGTCCTCTTCCTCCCCGATCGGAGTCTCCAGGCTGATCGGTTCCTGCGCAATCTTGAGGATCTTCCGCACCTTGCTCACCGGGAAATCCATCTTCTTCGCGATCTCTTCGCTGGTAGGCTCGCGCCCGTACTCCTGGACCAGGCTGCGCGACGTCCGAATCAGCTTGTTGATCGTCTCAATCATGTGGACCGGTATCCGAATCGTGCGCGCCTGGTCCGCGATCGCTCGCGTGATCGCCTGGCGGATCCACCAGGTCGCGTAGGTCGAGAACTTGTATCCCCGGCGATACTCAAACTTGTCCACCGCCTTCATCAACCCGATGTTCCCTTCCTGGATCAGATCCAGAAACTGAAGTCCACGATTGGTGTATTTCTTCGCAATTGAAACCACAAGCCGGAGGTTCGCCTCCACCAGCTCCTTCTTGGCAATATCCGCTTCCAGCTCTCCTGACTTGATCGTCGCCAGCGTGCGCTTCAGCTCGGGAACGGTCGCGAAGGCTTCTTTCTCCACGACTTTCAACCGCGCTTCCAGCAGCTTCACCCTCTTCTTGATCGCCTTGGCTTCTTCGAGGCGGCGCGGCGTCTCCAGACTCCGATTCAACCGGTGGACATCCCGTTCGACCGTCACCACCTGGTCGACCGTCTCCTTGATCACCCCGACCAGCCGTTCGTGCTGACTCCCGTTGAGCTCCAGCGCGCGCACCTTCCACGCGATTGGAATTCGATAGCGGGCAAGCATCGAAAGATGCTTCTTGTAGAGGCGCGAGCCCTTCCGGCATCGACCCAGCTTGATCCGGATCCGGTTGGCTGCCCGCTCATGCCGCCGAATACTCTCGATGACTTCCTGCACCGAGTCTTTCTTCTCTTCCAGCCTCTCCTCGGTCAGCTCATCGTCATTGAGAGTCACGATGTCCCGGATATAAACCTGATCCTTCTTGAGCTTGTCACCGATCGCCAGCAGCTCGCGCACCACCAGCGGAGAACGGGACAAGGCCTTCAAGACGACCTTCTGACCATGCTCGATGCGCTTGGCAATCTCCACTTCGCCCTCGCGGCTGAGTAGAGGGACCGTGCCCATTTCCCGAAGGTACATGCGAACCGGGTCATTGGTCTTGTCGAGCGTGATGGCGCCAAAGTCAAACTCTCCTTCTTCACCACCGTCATCGCGCTTGTCGTCCTTTTTCCCTTCGTCCTGGAACTTCTGTTCGGAGTCGATCACTTCGATGCCAGCGGAACCGAAGAGGGAAAAGATACTGTCCAGTTCATCCGAGGAACAGATCCCCTCAGGCAGAAGGTCGTTCACCTCGTCGTAGAGGAGATACCCCCTCTCTTTTCCCATCAGGATCAACTCTTTGACTTCGTCGTACTTTTCTTCGATAGACAAACTCAGCGTCTCCTTTCCGCTACTTCCTCGACAGGCTGACCAGCTGCCGGTCCAAATGAACGCGCTGCTCAATGAGCCGGTTCAGCACCTCTTCGTCTTTTCTTTGGGCTGCTTCAGCAATTTCCGACAAGATCTTTTGTTTGAACGAAAGCAATCTGAGTCTGCGCAAAGCACTGAGAAGACTCTCGGCGGTCTCTCTGGTGGGACTCTCAGGGACCTCCTCGATCTGGATCTGAGCCAGCAGAGTCTGTTCGGCCTGGTCCATAAAGCGCTGATGCAATTGTTCGAAAGTAGCCACCTGGCTGTTCCCAAAAGCCTCGAGCACCGCTGCGAATATCCGCTCCGTCGCCAGCCCGGTAAAATCGTCACTCGAACATCGCGGAAGCATCTGAGACTGAAGCTCGGTGCTTCCCAGCAGCAATTGCAGCAGCCTTTTCTCGGCGAACTTCATCGCCCCAACAGAGACGATGCGAGCCTCCGGTAATTGAGTTCGCTTCTGCTGGGCCGCCTTTCTCACTTCGGCCAGCAACAGCTTGTCCTCGATCCGGAGTTTCCGGGCGAACTGGAAAACGTAATCGGATCGCTCGACGGCGTTGGGCAGCTTCGCCAGATAGGGCAACACCGCGTTAAGCACCTGTATTTTGTTTCTTGGACTATCCATCGTGCCCTGGCCTCGTACCGCCGTTTCAAGCACGAAGTCCAGGTAAGAAGTTGATTCGCGCAGGCGGTTCCGGTATTCCGCTGCCCCCGATTTCCTGATGAAAGCATCGGGATCCTGACCGTCGGGCAACCGGAGCACCTTGACCCTGAAATCCTCCTCCAAAAACAAATCGAGCGACCTCTGCGTCGCTGCGATGCCTGCTGAATCTGGATCGTAGTTTACCACTACCTCGCGGGTATACCGACCCAGCAACTTTACCTGTTGGGGGGTAAGGCTGGTCCCCAGCGAAGCCACGACATTATCAATGCCGGACTGGTAGGGGACGATCAGATCCATGTATCCCTCTACCAGGATGGCAAAATCCGTTCGTTTGATTCCCTCACGGGCCAAGCTCAGCCCGTAGAGATTCCGGCTTTTATTATAGAGCCTGGTCTCCGGGGAATTCAAATACTTCGGCTGGCTGTCACCTAGCGCGCGCCCGCCGAAAGCGATGACCCTGCCCTGGATGTCGGTGATCGGAAACATCACGCGATTGCGGAAAGCATCGTAGTGGCGGTAACCGTCGTCGGACCGCTTGGCCAGGCCGCACTCCTCGAGATTCTTGACGGAAAGACCTTTTTTGAGCAGGTGCTGGATCAGCGTGTCTCCACGGGCCGGAGAGTAGCCGAGGTGAAAGCGCTCGATGGTCTCGCGGGTCACCCCTCTTCCCTGAAGGTAGGAAAGCGAGCTTTGCCCGTCCTCCGCGTCAACCAGCTGATGATGGTAGAAGGCCGCCGCTTCGGTCATCGCCTTGCGAAGTACGTCAAGATCGGCGTCACCCGACTGGCCCCCGGCGGACGGAAGATTTTGAGGAATGGTGATGCCATGACGCTCAGCCAGAAGACGCACTGCCTCCGGAAAGGAGAGATGCTCTGCCATCATCATGAACTTGAAGGCATCTCCGCCGACTCCGCAGCCGAAACAGTGGAAAATCTGCTTCTCCTCGTTGACGTTGAAAGAGGGCGTCTTCTCGGCATGGAAGGGACACCGCGCCACGTGATTCCGCCCGCGCTTTCTGAGAGCCACGTACTCGGAAATAAGCGACACGATGTTGACGGAATTCCGGACTTCGTCAAGAAGTCCATCCGTGAACAGGGGCATAGAGTCCGCCGCCGAACAGATTGGTTCACTCAGACCGCAACGCGGGTCTGCGAGAGTTCATTCCCGTTCGTGAAATTCAAAACCACAAGATACGACCGACAACTCAGCCGACAAAGCCAGAGGTTTTACGCTTCAGCGCTCATACCGTCTGTCCATTGTCGAGTTATCCAGGACCCAGCCCTTGTCTGGTTGCTTATTTGACGACTGAGTCATTGAATTATTAAGTCAACAACTCGATGAGTCAATAATTCAATCGGTCAATTTTTTACGGTTGATCAGACTGGCCACAAATCCGGCCCCAAAACCATTGTCGATGTTCACCACGGTCACGTTCGAGGCGCAGCTATTCAGCATCGCAAGCAACGCGGTCATGCCTCCGAATGAAGCGCCATAACCAACGCTGGTCGGAACCGCAATCACCGGAACGCTGACCA
Source organism: uncultured Acidobacteriota bacterium (assembly GCA_963827655.1). Taxonomy (GTDB): domain Bacteria; phylum Acidobacteriota; class UBA6911; order UBA6911; family UBA6911; genus CAWHCF01. The sequence continues at coordinate 27,828 of CAWHCF010000027.1, read as the reverse complement.
TTCCGCCCACCACACTCGGAAGCGCTCCCTCCATGCCCGCCACGACGACAATCACACGAGCGGCAGCCAGAGCCTCGCGCACGCTCAACAGCCGGTGGATGCCTGCAACCCCGACGTCGAAAGTGGTTTGAACGGTGTTCCCCATCAGGCGGGCGGTTAACGCGGCCTCTTCGGCGACCGGGATGTCGGACGTCCCGGCACACACCACATGGATGACGCCGGCTCCGTACAGGCTGGAATCCTGAGTAATGCTCGCCGCCTGCGCCGCGTCATGATACCGGGCCTTTACCGTCACGCGCTTGATCCGGGCGAAGACTCTGCGGGTGCAGCGTGTCACCAGGACGTTTGTCTTGTAGGGAAGCAAGCTTCGAACGATTGCGGCGACATGTTCGGGCTTCTTGTCGAGACCGAAGACGACTTCGGGAAAGCCCTGGCGCAGGGTCCTGTGATGATCTACGCGGGCAAACCCGAGGTCTTCAAAAGGGAGGTGTTCGAGACGTTTGACCCCCTGTTTGGGCGTAAGCTTCCCCTGGTGAACCGCTTCCAGAAGGGCGATGAGGTTTTGCCGATTCATGTGGAGTGGCGATTCTCAGGCGCTTAGTGAAACGTTCAAACCATACGTTGTCGTTCACAAGGGGGCGCTTTCGTTCGGGGCCGAAGTCCCGTCGAACGAACCTCAGGGCTCGCGCAGAAATAACTTCGCATTCCGGCGCGAGAGTCGGTGATCAATTTTGAACCTTGTTTTCTCTTGGCTGCGTAGTCTGGCACCCTCAGGGTCGCGCCCTTCGGAGCTGCGAGCAGCAGATTAGTGTGACACTTGTCGTTCAGGTTGTCGCGCAACGCCTTAGCGTCTTCGCGGTAGATTGGTCCCGACTTCACTCAGAATCGCCTGCCGCCGCCACCGCGGTTTCTACTCCGATCCCGATCCCGATCGCGCGGCGGGCCGCCTCGGCCTCGATCGTGAAATTCACGGCGCGGAGGCCGCTCGCTTGGCTCCTCCGGCGGAAGCCCGGCGGCCTCTCGCAGGACAGCTTTGCGGCTCAAGCGGATCTTGTTGGGCGGTTCGATGCTGAGCACCTTCACCAGGATCTTCTCGCCCACTTTCAACTCGTCGTTGATGTCCTTGACCCGATAATCGGCCACTTCCGAAATATGAAGCAGGCCCTCGGTTCCCGGAAAGATCTCGACAAAGGCGCCGAAATCTACCAGACGAGTGATCGTCCCAAGGTAGGTCTTGCCCACTTCCGCTTCCATGACCAGATCGTTGATGATCCGAATTGCCTTTTGGGCCGATTCCGTGTCCGTCGAGGCGATATTGACCTTGCCGTCGTCGTCAATGTCGATCTTGACCCCGGTCTGCTCGATAATCCCCCGGATTACCTTGCCGCCGGTTCCAATGACGCCGCCGATCTTATCCTTGGGTATTTGAATGGTAATGATGCGCGGAGCGTAGGGCGATATCTCCGGTCGGGGTGAGGCCAGCGCCTCGGCCATTTTTTGCAGGATATAAACACGTCCCTCCCTCGCCTGGGCCAGAGCCTCAGCCATGATGCCGCGCGTGATCCCGCCGACCTTGATATCCATCTGGAGGCCGGTAATCCCTCTCTCGGTCCCGGCCACTTTGAAGTCCATGTCGCCATAGTGATCCTCGGCGCCGGCGATGTCGGTCAGAATAGCGTACTTCTCGCCTTCCTTGACCAACCCCATCGCCACACCCGCAACCGGCGCCTTAATCGGAACGCCGGCGTCCATCAAGGCCAGGACTCCACCGCAGACCGTCGCCATGGAAGAAGAGCCGTTGCTCTCGAGAATATCCGCCACCACCCGCACCGTATACGGGAAAGCCTCCTCACCAGGCATCACCGATCCGATGCTCCGTTCGGCCAAAGCGCCATGCCCGATCTCGCGCCGGCCCGGCCCGCGCAGGAACTTGACCTCCCCCACGCTGAAAGGCGGGAAATTGTAGTGAAGCATGAAACGCTTGAAGGATTCTCCCTCCAGAGTGTCCATGCGCTGTTCGTCGTCGGCCGTCCCCAGAGTCGCGGTTACCAGCGCTTGAGTTTCACCCCGAGTAAAAAGGGCCGAGCCGTGAGTTCGAGGAAGAACCGAGACCTCGATGTTGATGGGCCGAATCTCGTTGAACCGGCGGCCGTCCGGCCGGAGCTGGTCCTGCAAGATCTCCTTTCGGAAGATCGACTCCATGAGATGATGGAAAATTCGTCCGGCCTGGGCTCGACGCTCGACTTCCTCTTCCGGAACAGACTCGATGACCTCTTCCTTCAATTCATCGACCCGCGCATAGCTGACCAGCTTGCCCTTGAGGTGCAGCGCCTCCGAGATACTCTGAGAATACTTCTCCTGAATCCTTTCGTATTCAGCCTTATCGAACGAGGGCTTGATCACCTCGCGCTTCGTCGGGTTGATCTGCCGGTAAAGCTCCTTCTGAAGCTCGATCAACTTGCGGATGATGCCGTGGGCAAAATCGAGCGCTTCCACCATCTGTTCCTCCGGGATCTCATTCGCCCCGGCTTCGACCATCACGATCGCATCTTCGGTTCCGGCAACCGTCAGGTTGAGGCTGCTGTCTTTCAAGGCGCTGATCCGCGGATTGATGACAAAATTGCCGTTATCCAGTCCAACCCGAACCGCCGCCACTGGAGTGTCGAACGGAATCGAAGAACAATAGAGCGCGGCGGAAGCCCCGGTTATGCTCATGATGTCGGGGTCGTTTTCCTTGTCGGCTGAAAGCACCAGCGCCACGATCTGGGTCTCGCAGTTGTAGCCCTCAGGGAACAGGGGGCGCAGTGGCCGATCTATCAATCGGCAAGTCAGGGTTTCCTTTTCGGTCGGCCTGCCTTCGCGCTTGAAGAAGCCGCCGGGTATTTTGCCCGCGGCATAGGTGTTCTCTCGGTAATCAACCGTCAAGGGAAAGAAGTCTACTCCTGTGCGAGGCTCTTTCTGGGCGCAAGCCGTCGCAAGGATTACCGTATCTCCGTACGACACGTAAGCGGCGCCATCCGCCTGCTTGGCAACTTTTCCCATCTCGATAGAAAACTCGAGCCCTCCGACCTCGGCAGAAACTCTATAGCTCATGTTTAGCCTCCAAATACTGTGAATCGTCGCAGGAAAGAACGCTGGGCGGAGTTAGATGGGAATTATGACTATGAGTCCTGAGTTAAGGATTAGTCGCCTCTGCGAGGATTGGTAATCATTAACTCATAACTCATAATACACACAACTCACGCCCAAGAAACTCAGCTGTACTACTGGTGTTACCTGCCGCGCTTCGAGTCGATCTTTATCTTTCTACGAAAGTTAACGAAAACAGACTTACTGCTGATCGATCCTGACGGAACCGGCCCTGTGATGCTTTTCGGCGAGGCCCACGGAATCGTGAGAGACAGAGGAAGGCAGTCGTGATAGAGCAATACGGCCTTTCCGTCGACGCCTGTCGGGCAGCAATACGCGATTACTTTCGGATTCCAAGCTTCTCGATGACGACGCGGTAACGCGCGACGTCTTTGGACTTTAAATAGTCCAGGAGGCGGCGCCGCTTGCCCACCATTTTCAAGAGTCCCCTGCGGGAATGATGGTCCTTCGCATGAACCTTGAAATGACCCGTCAGGTAATTGATCCTTTCGCTCAAGATGGCAATCTGAACCTCGGGAGAACCCGTGTCGGTGGAATGAGTCTGATAGGTCCCTACAATCTGGGTCTTATGTTCCCGAGTGAGCGGCAAACGATCCTCCTACGGATCCTGAAGGCAAAGAGGAAAAATAGCACAGAGGCCGGGGTCTTGCAAGCGTGGTGTCAGGCCTCTGCGATTCAGACAGTAGCCGGTATGCTCCGAGTCCTCGCGTCGTTATCGGGCCGAAGGCCTAAGTGAGTGCTCGGGAGGGCGGCAGGCGAAGCGATCGCGAGACTAAGGAGTCGACAGTCAAGTTTGACGCACTCCAAGGTCAAGCCTGACGCCGGCGCTACCGTAGAGCAATTGCCGGTACCGCCGCCATAAGCGTCAAGTTGCGGTCGTTGATGAGCGCAAACCCGTGTAGCGGCTGGTCCGAACGCACCCGCAGGTTGCCCACCAGGCGAGGCTCCAGAGTCGGAAAGTAGTTGTCCAGGTAGAATGACGTACTGCCATTGGCGGGTAACACGAGGCTGGTTGAACGATCTCTGGTTCCTCCCGGGCCCCAGACTTCAACTGTCACCGCCGCCGGCTCGGGATTCGGATTGAGCAGAGCGACCCCGGTCTGGTAGGTTTCGTCGTGAGCCAGCATCGGGAAGAGAAGGCGGGGCTCCGCCACGGCGCTAAGCTCAAAACTGGTCAGGAAAACCTGCTCCTCATTGGTGAAAGTGATGGTCCCCACGATGCGATCACGGGTGCTTTCGACCTCGAGCCAGCCGGTCACATCCCTTACGTCCGGCTGTTCCTTGAAGATTTCGGCCAGATCGTCTTTGATCTGTTCCCCCTTCACCAGGGTCCTTTTGTAAGGTTCGCCAATCACCGTGCCGTCCTCACGGTGAAGCGTGATGGTGACCTCCGCGTCCTCCTCGTTGGCGTTAATGACGTTCAGCATGGTTTTAAACCCTGGGACGATCGCGAACTGAGGTGAGTAGATCTTCGTAACTCCGCCATACCGCTCCATATCGATGCCGTTAAGAGCACCGACGGAACCTTCTCCTCCGAAGAACTCGGTGAACAACAGGCCCTGTCCCGCACTCATCCTCAGGTACCCATCGGTGACATCGTCAGGACTCACAAAAGTATCGCCGAAGGTCCGGGCGTGCCGGTTGGTCGGAAACGCAGTGTTGTTGCTTTGCACCTCTTCGACCGTGCCATCTTTGAGCACTCGATCGGTCGTGTAGGAAGTCTGGTTGTAGTACGGATTGACAATGTTGAGTTCCGTCGCCGCTCCCTCTCTTTTCACGATTTCAGGCATGATCCATTCAAACAACGGCTTCCGGAACAGGGGAACTCCGTCGCGCCGAGTGAGGTTGGTGTCGCCGGTTGAAACGTATCCAGCAACCTCCGGTCGATCGGAGCGGATCGTAATCCAGCCAAGACGTTCCGTGCTGTCAAACCCGAATAGCTCAGCCATCGACAATGAAATCTGAGTATCAGCCGGGAGTTCCCAGTCGAACGGATTCGACACGCCTTCTCCAGTTATGAGCTGGCCGAAGTTGTCCAGAGCCGTGATCCGGAAAGTAGTAGGCCCCGGCGCCAGATTTATCAGACTCAGTCCGGTGAAATTGTCCGCGGAGTTGACAAATTTGGCCGAATCCATTACCCACGCATCGGCCAGCAACTCAATATTGTTGCTGATGAAATTCACGGCGGCGATGGTTTTCCCGTCAGGCGTCATGGCAAGCGTCGACGTCTGGTCCAGCGCGTAGTTGGGGTCATCCCCCAATGGAATTTGCGCCACAACCGACGTGGTCCAGAGATCGTGCTGGAATACCAGGTCCGCGGCAGAAGATGAATAGAAAACGTAGCGCGAATCCGGCGAAAAAATCAGATTGGCTGAGGCCAGCAGCTCTCCCAGAGCCGACTGCATGTCGCGCCGGACATTGAAATCCTGTGTGCTGATGACGCTTACGCTGAATTGATTCAGTATGACCCAGTACTGGCCATCCGGAGTCAGAGACGCATAGCCCGGTTCCGATCCCATGGTTGCCGTTGCAATGACCTCGCCTGTGGACACGCTGAAATAGAAGATGGTGTCCGCACCCAGGAGACCGTTGTTATCTCGACTGCCGATGATCGCCGTGCTGCCGTCCGGAGAGAGGACTGCCTTGTTAAAGAGGGTAAAGTTTGTAACAAATGGTGTCCCCGACAGTGCATTGCGCCTGGTCAGCGAAGAGGAGTCGACGAAAGCGAGTTCTTCCTTGATGGTGTCTACCACCATGAGGAGGCCGCCGTCTTTCGATACCGTGATCTGCGCGGGGCCCTGAAACCCCCCGAGGCGGCCGAGTTCCCGGCCATCCGAAATTGCGAACTTGATCAACTCTCCGGTGCCGGTCGAGGAAATGTAGCCCACAGTGCCGTCGGGAGACAGACTTGGAACGCTGCCGAAACCAAACTGCGCGCCGGTAAACGAGAAGGCGGTCACGCTGCTGGAATCCGGGTCGATAACAAATACCCGGTTATCCTGGACGGAGACGGCGGCCAAGTGAGCGCTGGTCCGCGAGAGGCGTGATGTAGTAAGGTTTGCCACCGGTCTGAATGCGGTTAAGAATCTCGCCGTTCTCACTCGAAAACACCAGAATGACGCCGGAACCCGTATACGCCACAAAAGCGCGCTTGCCATCTGCCGAAATGATGATGTTGGGAGCGATATTATCGCTTCCATCGATATTCACGTCGAACGACAGCGCCTCGGGCTCCACCCTGGCGAAAACGCGCTTCTGGCCACGGGCCTCGCTGGCGAATCCCGCCAGCAGCACTCCCGCGAGTAGAACATACGCAGTCCGTCGAACAGCAGTACTCAAAAGCATCCTTCTCTCCCTGAGTGCGATTCTTCGAGGCTCTGGGCCCCGGGGCTGAGCTGCGCCGATTGTTGGCGTTCACCGCAAAGACCGGGACACTAAGAGTCACGACACTTCAGATACATGACGTATCGAATCAAGAATCATATCATTGACGGCTCAAAGTGACTAGATTCACTCCGACTGCGGAAGGGTTCAGCCGTTCTATGCGGTAAGTACGCGGAACGAGAGTTGTTTGACCTCGTTGCCGGCGAACTGCCTGATCTTTTCGAGCACGTCGCGCTCCATGCCCTTTAACGTACTCTCCCAGGACGGATCCAGTATCTCCAGCACCAGGTTCGAATTATCCAGCCTCAAAGGGCGGCATATACGGGCGATCCCGTCACCCACGATTTCCTCCCAGCTTCCCTCCAGACAAGCCACTACCCAGAGCCGATGATCCGGGGAGCCTCGAAAAATTGAAGGAAGTATGCTCGCGATAGGTTTCATAAGGCAGGCGCCGAGGCCAATGCGTCAGAAGATGTCGCGTTCTTCACTGCCTACTGCCTACTCCTTTTATTGAAGTCGTCCAGCTCGGCTTGAGCCTTGCGTACCAGTTCTCCCAGGACAGGGTCGTCGGGGACGGTTTTGTCCAGCTGCACGAAACGGCTTTGGATGTCGACCTTGCCGGAATCCTTTGATAGACCCAGACGAACTTCGCTGATCGCTCGACCCTCGTTGACCGAAGTCACAATGAGAGTATCGCCCACTCGCTGAGGCTCAGAGGCCCCTTCATAATTGTGAGCCACCAGGATCAGGTTTATATCCGGCACCTGGATCGCAAGGCTGATGGCTTTCCCAATATCCATGTCGGTAAGGATGACGCGGTAGTCGGTTTTGTTGGTGATTTCAGCCATCACCTCGCGGACGGCCCGCTGATAATCGAGGATTTCAAAGTCCTGGCGCGAAATCCTTTCTTGAGGATCGAAGAGCAATCCGGTTATTCCAATCCGAAAACCTTTGCTGCCCGCGTTTGAATCGAAGCTGAATTCCTTGATCACGTAGCGCTGAACTTGCGGAAAATTGGGCACCTTCGCCTTCACGTTTGCGGAAACGAGCGCGATGTTCAAGAGTTCTTTCGACAGCTGGCCCGCCGCGGTCAGGTCTCCCATCAGCCGCCAGACGGGAAGATCCCAGGCACTCAGGTTCAGAGCGTCGAGGTTCGAGCGCAGAGTGCCCTCGAGTATCCAGCGATTGACCAGGGGCGCCTGGGCCGACGCGGAGTCGAAAATGGAACCTCCGTCCAGCCTTAATGAGAACCGTTCCGGGAATTTGCGCTTAAAGGCGTTCCAGAAGCTCATCCGACGGGCGAATCCACCCATGGGATTCATCGGTCACCCACAAGGTCCAAAGTTGCCGCGGATGTCCCCGTGAAGGAATAGAGCCACGTGGAATGGGGACATCTCCCCTAGCAGTTTCTCAGGAAAAGAGCCATCCGGGGGCAACTGCCCGCCAAGCCCCGCCTCCATCATGACGAGCGCTATCAACAGCAGCAGAACGGAAAGTAGACGCATTATCTTCATCGTTGACTCAGGAACAAGCGAGAAGCCGTGGCGCTTTGACACGTCAGCCGCCTGGAGTTTGTAGATTTCGCGTGAGCGGCACAGGCTGATACAGGATTTCGCCCCGGAGGGGCGACGGAAATTAGCCCCGGGGCAAGCGAAGCGTAGCCCGGGGTTTGGGGTGTATAGCCTATGCGCCCTGAAGGGGCGCAGGAACATTGAGGGGCAGCGTCCAGCGCCCCTCCGGGGCGCATCTCTTTGCTTTTGTTTGACCGGGGGCAGCGCTCCGCTTGCCCCCGGCTAATTTCCTTCGCCCTTTCAGGGCGCGAGGGCGTAACCATTCGTTCTGGGCCAATACAAGATGCGCATAAGGTTCGGAGCAAGCTACCGCACTCCAACGGTGCGCTGCCATCGATTCTGATGTTAAGATAGCGAAGACACGCAGCGATGGCAACATCCAAAGCCTCCGTTCACAAACTGATCCTGGCCTCAGCTTCCCCGCGGCGCAAGGAGATCTTAGAGGCTCTAGGATTGGATTTTGTGGTAGATCCCAGCCGGATACCCGAACCCGGACAGGTTCCGGGAGAGACGCCCGCGCGCTACGCTGCGCGGGTCGCTAGAAGCAAGGTCCAAGATGTCAGCAAAAGACACCACCGCGGATTGATCATAGGCGCCGATACCATCGTCGTGGCCGGCGGCGAACGTTTCGGCAAACCCTCTGGAAAAGAAGAAGCGCGGAGCATGTTGCGCGCCCTTGAAGGACGGTGGCATGAGGTGGTCTCGGGCATCTCCTTGATGGACTGCGAGACTGAACGCGCGAGATCGCGCAGCGTGACCTCACGGGTGCACTTCCGGCGACTGTCGGGATCAGAGATCGATTGGTATCTCACAACTGCGGATTACCGCGACAAGGCAGGCGCTTACGGCATTCAGGGATACGCGGCGATGTTTGTGGATCGTATCGAGGGGTGCTACTTCAATATTGTCGGCTTTCCCATCGCCGCCTTTTATAGCATGTGCCGCGAGATGAACCTCCCTTTGCTTGACTTGATTCGATCATCAAAGAAGCGGGACCCAAAGATGCCCAGGAACCCTTAGCCCCACTTGAGCTTTTCCCGCAAGACCTTGAAGAAAGTATTGCCCCTGACCTGCACCAGACGAATGACGGGGCCGGCCTTCTGGAGCTTGAGACAGTCCTGCTGTTCCAGCGGCATACCCACCTGGCCATCGACGGTCAGCATGACATCGGAACCGTGGACCAGGCAGACCCCGATGGTTCCATCATCCGGAACTACCACCGGACGATTGGTCAACGTATGTGGGCAGATGGGATTGATGATAAAGGCGGCCAGTGTGGGATAAACAATTGGCCCTCCGGCGGAAAGAGAATACGCGGTTGAGCCTGTCGGCGTGGCAACAATCAGGCCGTCGGCTCTGATCAGCGAGACCAGCTGTGAATTGACCGTCACCTCGAGCTCAATGATCCTTGCCAGCGCTCCCTTGTTGATAACGGCGTCATTGACGGCAAGGTAGCGATCCAGAACGCGGTCTTTACGGAAAACCTCGACTCCCAACAGAATACGGTTTTCCAGGGTGTAGTCCCCGGAAAGCAAGTCCTCAAAAGCCAGGCGAAACTCCTCCAGCTTCACTTCAGTCAGAAAACCGAGCGAGCCAAGGTTAACTCCCAGGATCGGAATACCGCTCCCCGCCACCAACCGGGCCGCGTGGAGCAGCGTTCCATCCCCTCCAAAGACAGCGATCACGTCCGAGTGTGCCGGAAGATTCTCGGGCAAACTCGTCCGGCACGATTGTGAATACTGCCGGGCTGATTCTTGATCAAGGATCACCTCCACTCCTCGCGACTCGAGCCAGGGGATGAGCTCGGCCAGGATATTCCCGGCGCGCGGATCGTGTCGTTTGAAAAGCAGCCCGACCTTGTTCATGACCGGATTCATAGTTCAGCGGCGATCTTCGCCTTATCGAAACGCATACCGCGACGGAGGGTAAGGCCGACTCGCGCTCGGATCATAGATCAGGAAACAATCGCAGGTATAACAGAAACTCCTGATTCCTTCTCGTCCCGGAAATCGGGAATGGAATATTGCCGACCACCTCGTACCCCTGGCTGGTAGCCGATGACTCCACGCGCGCCAAGGCCTGCAAGCGCTTCTCCGGGGCGCGGACGATCCCTCCCTTGCCCACTTCGCCCTTCCCGACTTCGAACTGGGGCTTTACCAGCAGCACGAGATCAACGTGAAAATCGGCAGGACGATCCTTCCACTCGCGGGTCCTCTCCCTGAGAGCCTGGCTCAGGGGCGGCAAGATTCTATCGAGAGAAATGAATGCCAGGTCCGCCGTCACGAGAGAGATCTGCAAGGGAAGATCATGCGCCGTAATATTGCGCACGTTGAACCGGTCGCGCACCACGACGCGAGGATCCGAGCGAAGTTTCCATGCAATCTGTCCCGCGCCGACATCAAATGCATGAACCGAGCGCGCGCCGGCCTGCAGGAGGCAATCGGTGAAGCCTCCGGTCGAGGCGCCGAGGTCGGCGCAAAAGCGTCCCGCCACCGGAATTTGAAAGCCGTCGAGCGCCGCTTGAAGCTTGACGCCTCCGCGGCTGACAAACGGCAGCTGCCCGATGACTCGGATCGCGCTTCCGGAAGCAACCAGTTGACCCGGTTTCTGCACTTTCTGCTCGTCGACCAGCACCTGTCCGGCAAGTACTATTGCCTGCGCTTTCTGGCGACTCTCCGCGCACCCGCGTTCGACCAGAAGGTGGTCAATTCTCCGCTTCGTCATGATTGGTAAAAACCAGGGACGTCCCCTGGTTTCCCTGTTTTGCAAGGCCTGCCATTGAAGAACGACGGAGACGAAATAAGGAAACCAGGGAGACGTCCCTGATTCTTACGCCGTGCGATTCAGGATGAACCGGGCAAGCCCGCGAAGAGGGTCGGCGCCGGCGCCGAAATCCCCGAGGTCCTCAATGCCGGCATTAATCAGTTCCCGCGCCTTTGCGCGTGACGCCTCAACTCCGTACAGGGCTGGATACGTCGCTTTCTTGACCCTCTCGTCTTTCCCAGCCGTTTTGCCCAGATCCGTGCTGGAGCCGGTTAGATCCAGGATGTCGTCAATGATTTGAAATGCCAGGCCTATCTTTCGCCCAAACTCCGTCAGACGCTCGAGCTTCTCCGGGCTCGCCCCTGAGGCAAGCGCCGCGCTTCGGGGGCACACGGCCAGAAGCGCTCCGGTCTTGGACCGGTGGATATACTCAAGCATCGCCGCGCCGACTTTCTTCCCTTCGGATTCGAGATCAGCAACCTGGCCTCCGATCATGCCGTTCACGGTGCCAGTCGCGTACGCCATTTCGCGCACAATCGTGAGGCGCTCGGAGTCAGAGATGCCGGGCAACTCCGACAGAACCTGGTAGCACCGGGTCATGAGTGAATCCCCGGCCAGAATCGCGATCGCCTCCCCGAAAACTCTATGGCAGGTCGGCTGTCCGCGGCGCAGATCGTCATTATCGAGAGCCGGGAGGTCATCGTGGATCAAAGAATAGGTGTGCATCATTTCGATGGCCGATCCGAGGTGAAGCAGGGTCTCACGATTTCCGCCCGCGCTCTCTCCGGACGCCAGGACCAGAACAGGTCTGAGGCGTTTTCCGCCGGCAAACACGGAGTAACGCATCGCGCGATGGATAGTGGGGGGCTCTTCAGACTCCGCCGGGAGCAATCGGTCCAGGGACTGGTCCACGGCCGCCTTCGCTTCCGAAAGATACCGGTTAATATCCATATCCTGCGGCCCACCGCCACGCTAACCAGGCAAGGGCTGCGCCCTTGATATTCCGCCGAAAGCAGCGGGATAGAAGCCAGGAGTCAGAAGCCAGAAGCCAGAATCGCCTTTGCATATGCATTCAGCAGGCGGCTGACTTCCTCCAGGAGATTCATCCTTCCTTCTTGAGGTCTGCCGTAACCTCCCCATCTCGTGATGTTATCCTTTTCAGGCACTGCCAACCAACTTCTTGCTCCTGACTCCTCTGGCTTCTAATGTGAACAAAATTCTCATAAGCTCGGACATAACGGTCTAGAAATTCAGTGACAGGCACCAAATTGCGTGGCAAAAAAGCAGTCTTTTGGCCTTTCGTGACTACGCAATTTGGAGCCTGTCACCGAATTTCTCCGGTTACTGACCACTCTCGAAGGTTCCTTCGTCCTCAACGTCGCCAGTAAACGGAGCTTCAGCGAGGCTGCCATCCGCATTCCTTATCAGGGTCTCGACCTTGCGCTCAGCCTCCTCCAGCTTGCCGTTACAGAAGCGGCTGATCTTCACGCCTTGCTCGAAGAGCTCGAGGGCTCTGTCCAGCGTCAGGTCACCGGCCTCCAATTGAGCGACAATGTCCTCCAGCGATTTCAGAGCCGATTCAAAATCCTTAAGCTTCATTTCCACACAACACCCCCCAATCGATTGACGATTTACGATTGACGATTGACGATTTGACCAGGATCGCGAGTCACTGGATTCTTAAATCGTCAATCGTAAATCGTCAATCGTCAATCCTTATGAACCGTCTCCACGCGGCAATTCAATTCGCCGCGAGCCAGTGTTACGTCCACCCGAGCTCCAGGCGATACGGCGTCCGAATCCTTCAGAACGGCGCCCGCTTCATTCCTGCAGATCGCATAGCCTCTCTGAAGAATTGAGAGTGGACTGAGCGCGTTTACCTGACCGATCGCGATTCCCAGGCGAGATCTCTGTCCCCGAAGCCGGCTTCGCATCTCCAGAAAGAGATGCTGCCGGGCGCCGGCGAGCGCCTGTCTTCTTCGAGTCACAACCTGACGCAGATCTAATCTGGCCAGTCGCGTCCGCAGGACATGTTCCCGGTGGCGCAGCTTCGATGCGAACTGAATCATTGCCTGGGTCATGCGCAGCGTCGACTCATCGAAGCTCTGTTGAAACTCACGGATCTTGTTGGGCGCGACGTCGAACGCGCGGTCTCGAGAGACACGCTCCAGGCTCGAACGCCGGCGTTCGATCTGCAGCCGCATCGCCTGTATCAGGCGGCCCATCAGCGACCGAACCGTAGCCGCCAGGTCACCGCGGGCCCCCGAGACCATTTCCGCGGCTGCGGAAGGGGTAGACGCTCTCACGTCGGCAACAAAATCGCTGATGGTAAAGTCGACCTCGTGTCCGACGGCCGAAATCACGGGGATTGCCGACTTGAAGATAGCCCGCGCCACGACTTCCTCATTGAACGCCCAGAGATCCTCGATTGAACCCCCGCCACGCCCCACGATGATCACATCAATATCGCGCCGGCTGTTAAAATAGCGCACACCCCGGATGATCTCCTGTGCCGCGCCTGGACCCTGCACATGGGCGGGATAGATGAGCACGTGAAGCGACGCGTTGCGCCGTTTGAGAATTCGAAGCATGTCACGTATAGCCGCTCCGGTTGGGGAAGTCACAATTCCAATCTTCCGAGGCAGGAGCGGCAATGGTTTCTTGCGTTCCTCTTCAAAGAGACCTTCCTTTCGGAGTTTCTCCTTGAGTTGATCGAAAGCAAGCTGGAGCGACCCGAGGCCGAGCGGCTCCATATACTCCACGACCATCTGGTAGTCCCCGCGCGGCTCGTAAACGGTGAGTCGACCGCGGACCACAACTGCCAGTCCATCTTCGGGACGGAATTTCAAATAGCAGTTGTTGCTCCGAAAGCAGGCCGCCTTGAGCTGCGCCCGAGCGTCTCTAAGGGTGAAGTACATGTGGCCGGACGAATGATGCTTGAAATTCGAAATTTCACCCTGGATCCAGACCACACCGAAACGGTCGAGAGAACGCTTAATCTCCGAAGTGATTTCGAATACAGTGAAGACTTTCCGTTGTGCGAATAAACCCATCTCGATTGACGATTGTACGATTGACGATTGACGATTGACTTCGACGTTGCGACAACCGTGCAATCGTCAATCGTCAATCGTCAATCTTTTTAATACTCGTCGAAGATGCGTTGAATCTCTTGCGGGTTCTGCGTACGCGTGAGGGCAAGCATTAACAGGACCCGGGCTTTTTGCGGCGTCAAGTTGTCGGAAGTTATTATACCCTTCTCTCGATATCTTGGACGGAGAACTTTTGGATCTCGCATGGGAAGTTCGGAATCTACCACACGGCCGGAACCGACTCGGGTGCCGCGCACGACCATAACGCCGGCTTCCCGGGCCCGTAGCACTGCTTCACTCTCTCCATAAGTCATGTCGCCGGCGCCGGTTCCCGCGACCACAATACCCCGAGCCCCCGCTTTCACGACAGCGTCAATCATCACGCCGTCAGCTCCTCCGTACGAGTAAACGATATCGACTCGGGGCAGGGCTGACAAGCCTTCCACATCAAACTCGGAGCGCAGAGTGTGCTTTCGCACGGGAGTTCGATAAAAAACCACGCGATCGGAATCCACCGTTCCCAGGTAACCAAAATCACCAGGCTGGAACGCGTCGGCGCGGTACGTACTCTGCTTGGTCGCTTCTCGCGCCGAAGAGATTTGATCGTTCAGCAGGACGAGGACACCTTTCCCGCGCGCATCGCGGCAAGTCGCCGTTCTGACCGCGTTAAGCAAGTTGATCGGACCGTCGGCCGAAAGCGCCGAGGCCGGCCGCATGGCGCCCACAAGCACAACCGGACGCTCGCTTCGAACCGTCAGATGCAGGAAGAATGCGGTTTCTTCAAGCGTATCGGTGCCGTGGGAAATCACGATTCCGGATAACTCGCGATCCTGACCCAGGGCTTGCGTGACACGTCGCGAGAGCTTTAGCCACAGTTCTGGCGTCATTGCGAAGCTGCCGATATTGCTGAACTGCTCGGCCTCAACCTGCGCAATTTTCTCCAGACCCGGAACCGATTCCAGAATCTCCTTCGCGGAGAGAGCGATCGAGTATGCCGATAGCTGCAGCGAATCTTTTCCTTTGCTCGCGATGGTCCCACCGGTGCCGATGACACGCACCTTCGGAATCGAAGCCTGATCGGCTCGCAGGCTGTGGATCAGTAACAGGGAGAAGATGCCAACCCACAGAGGGAACTTCAGTCGCAAACATCTATCACAGAGCATTCAGGTTGTCCGTCGTTTGAGGCCGCCGAATATGGGAAAGTCGCGTCGATTTGAGCCGTGTAATCCACTGACGGCGTGACGCGGGACGATCATTCATATCCAGGAGAATTTTCAACTCCGGCAGACATGACCAGGCCGCCGAGTTCACCAAAATCTTGTAATGAGTCCGAGGAGCACTCTCGCGCTCGCGACGGCATCATTCGGGTGAAGGTTTAAAGCTTCGGACGCTGATGCCGTTCCGTTATTCCTGTCGCCGACGATAGATTACCCGAAATTGCCACCCGCGCGGCCCTTGAATTACCGATGAGGCAAGAATCCTGGCACTTGTCGGCCCTCAGGTTCGAATCGGGATTATCACAGGCCCGGCCGAGCCGATCGTGAAGCCTCATGCGGTTGCTCCTTGGGCTTGCTGTCCGCGATCGCCTGATACACCAATGCCCGCAACTTGCCATGGTCGTCCACGTCTCCGGACGGAATGAGTTGCGTGAAGTAGACCACGACCAGATCTTCGCGCGGGTCCACCCAGAACGCCGAGTGATAGGCTCCGCCCCAGCCGAATTCACCGACGGAGCCCAGCTGCCCCCGGGCCCCCAGATCCGTCACCACGCTGAATCCGAGTCCGAAACCTACGCCGGGAGTGGGGAAAAGCGATCCGATGTGATTCGTGGTCATCAGCTCGACCGTTTTGCGCGATAGAATCTGGGTCCCGTCGAGCGTCCCGCCGTTCAAGATCATCTGAAGGAAACGAGCATAGTCCATCGCGGTCGAGAGGAGCCCCGCACCACCCGAGTAGCTCTTGCGCGGCCCGTTCATGTACGCTCCTTGCCCCACCATGCCGCCCGGATCGGGCGCCCGCCCCAGCGCACCGGACTCAGTCGATGAATAGACAGCAGCCAGTCGGTCTCGCTTGGCCGCCGGCAGATAGAAATGCGTATCCAGCATTCCCAGCGGTTGGAAAATCCGTGTGCGGAGAAACTCCTCGAGCGATACCCCGGAAATACGTTCAACGAGAGCGCCGAGGATGTCCGTGGCGTAGCCATAGACCCACCGTTCTCCGGGCTGCGCGTCGAAGGGGAGCGAGGCAAGGCGGGATATCGTGGCACCAATCGGTTCATCCCGGTCCGCGAAGTACCATCCTTGGATCTTCGCTTCCCCCCATCGCTCCTTGGCGGTGCCCGAGCCGTAGCCGATGCCCGCGGTATGGGTGAGGAGATCACGGATGGTAATCGGCCGCTTGGCTTGAACTACTTCGTAGCCGTTTCCATCTTTCGGCACTGCCACGGTTGTCTTGCGAAACTCCGGAAGGTATTTGCCCACAGGATCCGAGATCAGGAGCGCTCCCTGCTCCTGGAGCATCATCACCGCCACACTGATGATCGGCTTCGTTTGTGACGCGATACGAAAGATTCCGTCCTGGCGCATCGACGTCCGAGACTCCTTGTCGCTCCAACCGAACGGCTGAAGGTACGCAACCTTGCCGCGCCGCGCGACCAGGACCACAGCGCCCGCCAGCTTGCCGTTTTCGACATAGCCTCGAAACGCGTCGGTGAGACGCTCGAGCCGCTCGGGCGAAAGGGCGACTTCTTGAGGCCGCGCCGGCGCCAATCCTTGCGCCAGTCCAGCTTCGACGGCGATACCAAGCCACATCCATACCAGCAGCGCTCGTCTGTTTTTGTAATGCACGCACTTACCTCCTTTACATGTCCAAGATCCGGCGGCAGCCGATCGAGGAGACACTCAAGGTCGCGCCGGGGTTTCCTCAAAGGAGCCGTCACGTGGCGCTGCAACTTCGAGACAAGTTGCGATCCAGTCGCTCGTCATATTCTCCCGATGGTAACACTTCAAGGGGCTCGGGGACGCGTCAAATCTTTGAGGATCAGGGCGATTCTTGCGCCTGCCGGACGATCGTGGCACGTGCCCAACGCTCGCGTCCAGCGGCGGTGCGCATAGGTCCTGCACACCCTCCGAATCCTCGCCCTTCTGCACAATGTCGTGCGATCGCTCTTCACCCTTTATCGAATCTGATTCGTGGCAGACTCGCGATCACTGAAGCCTTCGTCACTCACCCGCGAAACGAAATCAGCATCGATCAGGTGAAGCAGAGAAATATCGCCCGACTTCTCCACCAAAGACGAAGTGGCTTATTGCGCCCCCTTGGCGTTTCCTGGCGTCTTAGCAGCCTGCAGATTCCCGTGAAATCGCTCCCAGTCTTCCTTGCTCGGATGGTACGTCGTCCTCAGGAGCGCCCATCGTGCCATCATGAAGAAGTTGATCAGGAAGGCGAGCACGCCCATGATCACGAGGCCATGAAAGAAGGTGATCAGCGGAAGATGATTCGTCACGATTCCCGCTGCTGTTCCTGCAATACCGAGAGACAGAAAGCCATTGGATACTGTCTGTAAGGGTCGGCTGTAAAGGTCTCGCATGGCTGGCACAGGCTCCTTCCCCCATAAGTCCCGGAAACGCTCCTCCCAGACAAACATCGGAAAGAGCTTGTAGACCTGCGCCGTAATGGTCAGGGTGATCCAGCCCAGCAGTCCGACATATCCATACGCGAACTGAACGCGCATCCGGAGCACCGAATTCGGCGAGGGGAGGTCGAGACTGAGGAAGAATCCCGAAAGCGCGGCTCCGAGTAAGAAGACGAGGGCGACAGTTGCCCAGAGGCTGGCACGATCCTGGACCTTTCCTCGCACGAGAGTCCACAAGGGGCGCCAGGCATGAAGCGCCAGGGCCGCAACGATCATCGCGGCGAAAAGCGGCGTCGCGCGCGCCCCAACCAGAAGGCTTACGACCAGGCCGATGATACCAGCTTCCAGCAACCAGAACCGAATCGCCGGCCAGGCGTTTGCAGGATGAGGATCCGGCCTGGAAGTTGGAAGCAAGCGATGCTCGAAACCGACAATCATCATGGTGACCCAACCAACGGCCGCCAGATGGGCGTGAGCGAAAATGTTCGGGAAGAACTCGCCACCAAGAACGTCGTAGACCTTGTTGAAACCAAGCATCACGCCCAGGACTGCCGCAAGCAGGAAATTGATCAGAGCCGCGGCTACGTAGCGGTGCAGCCAGTCGCCACTTCGTAATCGAGTGAAAATGCCGGCTAAGTTGCAGATCTGGACGACAGCCGCAAGGACAATGAGGACGGCGGCAGACGCCATGGCTACCCAGCCGGAGATCCAGAAGTGGAACACCATGCCCGTGTAGCCGACGAACATCAGGAGAAACTGAACCAGCAGCCACCGTCGTGACCGGATCGAAATTCCCATGGCGCGCGGCGCAAGCCGGACCAGCACGCCCATCATCAGCATCGAGATCCAGCCGAGCGTAAGGGTGTGGGTGATCGAGAGAATTTCAGGCCGGTAGAAGTGACCCAGCAGCAGTTCGCGCTCCCGGAACAACCAGAGGTTGCCTCCGAGGAGCGACACCATGGCCGTCAGAATAAAAGGCTCGCTCCCGCTCACGAAGCGAGCGGAAAGGTTGTTGCGCGATCGCTGTGACGTTTCAGCCATACACTGAACGCACGCACGTGCTATGCCGGTGTCGCTGCGTGCCGGGCACCGATCTTAGCGATCGGCCACTTGCCATTCTCCCTGGTCATAATCCAAGTTGAGTGAGTACGCCTCTGGGGCGCTTCCTTACCACCACGCGACTTCTGACCAACCGTTTCATAGTCGGCCCAGGCTATGGCGACATCGGCGGATAGGAAGAACAACCAACACTTTGGGCTGCGATCTTGATAGCCCGCCAAATGCAGCGGGATAGAAGCCACGGAGTCAGAACCAGATTGCCAGATTCGTCTTTTGCATATGCATTCAGCAGTGGCTTACTTCCTCCGGAGTTCATCCGTCCTTCTTGAAGTCGCCGGTAACCTACCCCATCTCGTGACGTTACCTTTTCAGTAGTGCCAATCAAATTCTGCTCCCCCTCAACTGCCCATAGCCGGATCTAAGCCGAAAATTCTCTTACCAGGGTTCGAGTCTGATAGAGTTTGATAGGAGCCCTTATTGCCTCGCGTCAGGGATCGCTCCACAACCGGGACCGCGCCATCAAGAAAACACGGCTATTGACATCGAGCCTTATTTGTCCTACTTTGCTTAACATATGAGGTCGTATGGGAAAAGGCGACTACCTTGGTGAGTTTGAGCAGATAGTCTTGCTGGCCGTGCTTCGTCTTGGCAAGAATGCCTATGGCGTGACGATCTGGGAAGAGATTGAAAAGCGTACGGGAAGGTCGGTAATAATCGGGGCCGTGTATGCGACACTCGATCGGTTGGAGGCCAAACGATTCATCTCCTCAAAGGTTGGCGACCCGACGCCGGAGAGGGGTGGAAGGGCGAAACGGTTCTTCAAGATCACAGCGCAAGGATCAGCGGCCTTGGAGCGATCTCGCAAGATTCTCGACAACATGTGGGCGGGATTGGATCCGTTGTTGAGGTAGCCATGAGCGAGAATTACCATTGGAAGACCAGGACACAAATGCGTATGACGGCGAAGCCGCCGGAAATCGCGCAACGGCTGCTTCGGTTCCTGCTTCCCGATCAGCTTCGCGATAACATTTCAGGCGACTTGACCGAAATATTCACTGCCGTCATCGTCCCCAGTTGCGGGGTCTTCAGAGCCAGGGTCTGGTACTGGCGGCAGGTTGTCTGCTCGATTCACTTTTTCTTGCGATTTCCTCAAAGCCCCCAAGCGGTTTTGAAAGGACGAATTCTTATGGGTAGCCCACGGACCAATGAAGTCAGGTATCACCGTGGCATTCGGATTGATCGAATTCCGGTCGAAGGCGCGATCGGATTGCTTTTCGCTTTTGCGACGGTTTTCATCTTCGGTGTCGGCATCCCTGCCGTCCGCGAGCTGTTCGTCATCACCGGAATACTCGGGATTCTTGGATCGGGAATCCTCCTCTTCTGGCACAAACGCCACGCGCTCAAACTGCAACTCCTCGATCTGCACAAAAAGAGAGAAAACCACTAAGGGTTCGCGCAGAAATAAGTTCGCATTCTGCTGCAGGCCCCCAGGCCTGCTGGCGAGGCCTGAGCGACGATGCGTACCCGATCGGTACGTGAGGAACTGGCAGATTAAGATTCAGCAGGTGTCCGGTACGACGCCATAGCCCGACGATGTGTTTTTCGGCAATGTACTATTCTGTCCCGGTTCCGCGTTCCGTTAGCGGCCCGTTCGGCAGTTCAGGAAGTGGCGTTTTGGCCCCTCCTGTGGACTCTCGGGCAATCAAGGATTCAACGTCGGCGTATGGATAAATGGTGAGTGCTCCATGCTTGGGGAGTCCGCCCGTGTCGGCAGTCGGGCCGTAGGTGGAATAGATTTCGCGATTGAGCATCCTCAGTAGAGCGGTCTGTTGCCCACGATGATGGGCGGTGTGCGCGATCCGGCGGACCATCACCCATGCACGTGTCCGCGCGGTCTTGAAGAAGTCGACCTCTTGTTCCCACCAGTCCGCCTTCTGCGTTGCGAGGATCCGGGCTCGGTGTTCGGAATCCGCGCCGTACTTCTGAATAAAGGCAAGCCTTGTTTCTTCCTTCGGAAGCTCCTGGGTCCCGACATCTATGCCGAAGAATCTGCGGAACCAGAGGTCTTCGCTCAGACATTGATGGATCATCTGCTCTCGGACGTTGCGGCCTCGCCTATCCTCGGGGTGTGGACGTGTATTCATGTCCTCGTCCCGGAACATGCTCCAAACGCTCAGGACCTTGAGGCGCTCCGTTTGATACGCGCTTATCAGGAAGTCATAGTTCATGTGGAAAGTCTTATCACAAGTGAGCGTCTGTGATGAAATCTCGCGGCGGCCGGAATTTGCCGCATGGTCGAAGGAATCGGCGTGTGCGATGTTCAAGTACCCGCCGCTTGCTTCTCCCAACCCTCCCTGTTGAACCTGCCGCACGTGGGCCAGTACGACCCCGCGGTCACCTGTTCATGCAGATTCCCAAAGACAAGTCCCCCGTCCTGAGTGGGAAACGAAACACGTCTCCTACCCAGCGGCGAGTTGGTCGAGAATGAGAGCCACCATGGCCCTGTGATTCGTAAAGAGCGAAGGTTGAGCATTACCATAATCGATCACTCGCCTCGCAACGCAACCGCAGGATCGATTCGGGTCGCGTGCCAGGCGGGACCGATAGTCGACACCGCCGCGGTGAGGGCCAGGACGATCGTCACGGATGCGAACGTCATGGGATCCAATGGCTGCACACCAAACAGTATGGCGGCAAGCAGCCGACCCAGAACCGTCGACAGAGCCAACCCGATGACAGCGCCCGTCGCGATCACTCGACTGGCGCTGCCGGCAACGAGCCAAAGCACGTCGCTCGTCGTGGCGCCCAGCGCCCTCCGCACGCCAAAATCACGCACGCGCTGTTGGA
The DNA here is from genome assembly GCA_963827655.1 of uncultured Acidobacteriota bacterium. Lineage (GTDB taxonomy): Bacteria > Acidobacteriota > UBA6911 > UBA6911 > UBA6911 > CAWHCF01. The sequence continues at coordinate 6,328 of CAWHCF010000027.1, read as the reverse complement.
CTGAGTACGCGAGGATGCCGAACAGTCCGACCATCGCCAGCAGGAGCGCCAGCCCGGCGAACCCCATCACCAGGATCGCCCGAAACCGATGGCGTGCCGTCGCTACCGACGCCACCTCATCCAGCGTCATCACGTTGCGCACGCTCACCAGTTGCTCCTTGTCCACGCGAGCCATCGCCGAACGCACCGACGGCGCAAGGGCTTCCGCGGGTCCGGATACCGGTCGAACTACCATGAAAATGTCACCGGGGGTGTCCTGGGCCAGCGGCACATAGATCTGAATCAGGTCCTCTATTTCATTGGGTCGAGCCTTCACCTGCCGGGCGACGCCGACGATCTCGCGTACGACGGGCGGCGACTGCGCAGATGCCGCCGGCGCGGATGGCCACACGCAGACCGATCGGCGATCGCCCCTGGAAGTAGCTGCGGACCAACGCTTCATTGACGATGCAGACCTGGACGCCGCCGGGTGCATCGCGGTCGTCGAACCCCCGGCCAGCCACGACCGGCAGATCGAGCGTCGTAAAGTAAGCCGGGCTGACGATCTGGTAGTCAGCCGTCGGCCGCTGGCTCTGGGCAACTGGCGGGTCGCCCACGATCTCGAAGAAGGATGGACCCTGGTAGGAACGCCCCAGTGGGAGTGTGGTCGCCCATGCCACGCCTCGAACTCCGGGAAGCGCCATGACCTCCTGCTCGACGGCCTCGTAGAATTGCCGCCAGGGAACCCGCTGCGGTCCCGGGGGGTCGACGATCATGGTCAGCACGCTCTCAGCCCGATAGCCGCGATCGACGCTTTCGATCGCCAGGAGGGTACGCAGCAGCAACCCGGCGCCGTAGAGCAGAATCACGGCGGTCGCGACCTGTCCGACGACGAGCAGGCCTCGGATTCTGCCACCGCGCCCGGTCGCCGTCCGGCTGTCCGAGGCGATCACATGCGCCGACGAGAGCTCGGTGGCTTGCCACGCCGGAACAAGGCCAAACAGCAATCCCACGAGCAGCGCGGTGGCGGCACAGAAGGCGACCACGCGCACGTTGAAGGTGAGCGTCACAGCGGCTGGCAGTAGCTCGTGGGGAATCACCGATGGCGCGCCGTTCAGAATCGCCGCGCCGACCACCAGTCCGAGCGTCCCCCCGAGAATTGCGAGCACGAGGCTTTCGGTAAGGAGTTGGCGAATGATGCGCCGCCGGTCAGCGCCCAGCGCTGACCGTATCGCCAGCTCGCGTCTGCGTACTGTCGCGCGCGCCAAGAGAAGGTTGGCGACGTTGGCGCAGCAGATGAGGAGCACGAAGCCGACGACGCCGAGGAACATCATGGACGTCTGACGAAGCTCGCTGCCGATCACGGCATCCCGCATTGGCTCGAGCGCGACTCCCCGGCCGGAGTTCGTGTGCGGGAACTCTCGCGCGAGTGCATCAGATACGGCTGCCATGTCGGCTGTGGCACCGTCCAGCGTGACGCCGGACTTCAACCGTCCAATCACCTGAAGAACGTACTGACCGCGCGCGGCCGGCGGCAAACCCGTGATTGGGGCCAGGGCCCAGATACTTGTCCGGCCAAGCAACTGTGCCTGTTGCGGAACGACGCCGACCACCGTCCACCGTCCGCCATCCAGCCGGAGGTCGCGGCCGACGACGCGCGGGTCCGCGTTGAAACGGGTCCGCCAGAACCCTTCACTCAGGACCACGACATTGGCCCGCTGAACGTCATCGGAGGGAAGAAACGTGCGACCCACAATCGCGTTGACACCGAGAGCGTCAAACACTTGGGCCGTCGTCCACTGACGGTCGACCGTTTCCACGCTGCCGTCGGCGCCGCCCATCACCATGCCGCCAACATTGGGGACAAAACCGGCGATTATATCGAACGTGCGATTTCGTGCGTTCCAGTCGACAAGGTTGAGGGGCGCCACTCTGCTCCGCGGCGCGGCCTTCGTGCGTTCCCAGATCATCACGAGCCGCTCGGGGTGGGGGTATGGCAACGGACGCAGCAAGGTCGCATCGACGAGTGCGAAGATGGCGCTGTTGGCGCCGATGCCGAGCGCCAACGTCAGGACGGCCGCGGCTGCGAAGCCGGGCTGCTTTCGCAGCGTGCGCGCGGCATACCGCAGATCCTGCCAGAGACCGCCGACGAGAAATCGGCCAGGCGCTCCCATTGTGATCGGCGGTGGGACGTTCGCCTGGCGAAGCGATCGCATGTGGCGGGCAAGCGCCTCGGGTTCGAGCAATTCCTCGCTCGCCAGACGGCGTGCGTCGGTGTCGCTGGCGCCACCACTGCGAAGCTCCTCATAGCGCTGGTCGAGATGCTGCGACAGCTCTTCGATGATCTCCGCCTCGCGCGCAGCGCTCAGTCGCAGCTGAGCGAGACGCGAGCGCAGGTGCTCGCTCCATTCAGGCATGGTCGACTCCCGTAATGAGACCCATGGCGTGGACGAAGGTCTTCCAGGTATCACGTTGGCGTGTGAGGACGCGGCGGCCCTCAGCGGTCAGACTGTAGAAGCGGCGGCGGCGCTGACCGGGCTTCTCGACCCACCTCCCCTGAAGCCACCCACGTTCTTCCAGCCGATATAGCAGCGGATAGAGTGACGCGAGGTGAAACTTCAGCTGCCCGGCCGAGCGCGTCTCGATGATCTTGCTGATCTCGTATCCATGACGGGCTCGCGGCTCGACGATCGAGAGGATGATCAGCTCCGCCGATCCCTTCTTCAGTTCACGGTCCAGCATTCGCGTGTCGATAGATGTCATAGCCACCTATGCTACAGGCATTCGTATCGCCGCGTCAAGTGCGTTGGTGCCTGGGTAGACCTCGAAGAGCCTGGAGTCGCACCACCGGAGCTACGCGTCGATTCCCTGAGCGGCTCGTCGGAGATCCGCGATTTGCCTCACGGAGAGCCAGTTCACTTCCTTGTTTCCCAGGCTGAAAAGCATGCGCTCACCGAGGACATACACGAGATCTCGATCACGAACTCGCAGACGCTCAGCGTCGCCCCCGGTGGAAGCGAGTGGCTTCGCGTAGGATCTAACGTGGTTTACCGGCCTCGTGCGGATACGGTCGATTACGTCCTGCCGCCAGGGCACTCCACGTCGCGACTTCGCGGTGGTTCTGCTAGCAGCATGGCCGGCCGCGCGCCGCGCGTCGTGGATTGAACCGACGTTGCCACTCAAAGGACTGTGGGCAACGCCGTCGCGGAACGCCGCGGTCTCATCGCAAGGACACGCTCAATCCCTAGTCCGCGCGCAAGACTTTTACCGGGTCGAGCCGTAAGGCGCGGTACGCCGGCACCAGGCTTGCCATCAATGCAACAAGGGCCAGCGTGGCCGCGACGGCAGCAAGCGTCAGCGGATCTGATGCGCTCACGCCAAAGACGAGCGTTTCCATGACCTTCGCCGACGCGAGCGCGGCGATCGTTCCGGCCGCGATGCCGACGAGCGCGGGCGACATGCCCTCGACGATCACCAGACGAAGGACGTCGGCTCTCTGCGCGCCAAGCGCGGTTCTGATCCCGATCTCGCGGCTGCGTCCCCGGACGATGTACGAAAGCACGCTGTAGATTCCGACAGCGGCGAGCAGCAGCGCGACTCCTGCAAAGACTCCAAGTAGCAGCGCACTGAAGCGCTGCGGCGTTAGTTTCCCGTCGAGCACCTGCACCATCGTTTGGGTGTCCACGACCGGCTGCTCTGGATCGATCGCGCGGATCGCTGCAACGGCAGGCTGAGCGAGCGTGGCGGGCGGCACCGATGTCCGTATGGCGAACGTCGCCCTGCCATACGGCTCGCGCGTGTAGAAGTACACCGTGGGCGTGGCGCCTTCAATGAGGTTCCGCTGCTTGACGTCCCCCACGATTCCAACCACCTGACGAAGCACCGTCCTCGACAGGGCCGGTAAGGTGGCGCGGCGTCCGATCGCATCGTCGGCTCCCCAATACAGCTTTGCGGCGTCCTGACTGACGAGCAGCACGTCCGCATCGCTGTCAAGAACGTCGCGTCCACGCAGCACCGGAATCCCCATGGCGCGCAGGTAGCCGGGGCTGATCTGCCGGACCTGCACTGCCACCGGGTCGCGCTGAGGCGCGTATCCCTCAAGCGCGAGCGTCTGTGAGGATCCGTCGGCGAACGGCAGGTCGTCGATCGTTCCCGCAGCCACGACACCCGGCAGTGCGCGAATGCGCTGCAATGCCGCCTCGAAGAATGCCGACCGCTGCCCCGCCGTCGGATACCGCGCCTCTACCAGGCGCACGCGCATCGTGAGCACGTTGTTCGGATCGAAGCCGGTGTCGACGTGCCTAAGGGCCAGCAGGCTCTGGACCATCACGCCGGCGCCCATCAACAACACCAGCGACAGCGCGACCTCGCACACGATCAGCAAGCGGCGCGTGCCGACACCGATCGCACCGTCGCCGCGCCCACCTTCCTTGAGCGCGTCGTTGAGGTCGGACCGGCCTGCGCGCACGGCCGGCAGCGTCCCGGCGAGCATGCCGGTGAGCATCGACACCCCCACCGCGAACAGCAGCACTCGCCCATCGATCGAGATTTCCTCCGCCCTCGGCACCTGGCCGGCGAGCAGCGTCGAGGCTGACGTGAGTGCCCCGTACGCGAGCAGAAGCCCGAGCGCGCCACCGGCGCCCGCGAGCAGCAATGCTTCGGTCAACAGCTGCTGAAACACGCGTCCGCGTCCCGCGCCAAGCGCCGAGCGAATCGCGATCTCCTTGCGTCGGCTCAGGGCGCGAGTGAAGAGCAGGTTGCCGACGTTGGCGCAGGCGATGAGGAGGACCAACCCGACCGCGCCGAGCAGCATGAGAAGCATCGTGCGGCTATTGCCGACGATTTCCTCCTGCATCGGGATGACCACGGCTCCCCAGCCTCGTCCGTCCGTTCGGGGAAACTCACGCGCGAACCGTGCGAAGATCGCGTCCATCTCGGCTTGCGCCTGCGCCAGTTCGACATCTCGCTTCAGACGCGCGACGCCGTCCCGATTGTGATTCCCACGGGCGGCGCGCTGCTCGTCGGTGAGTGCGAGCGGGACCCAGACGTCGCTCGCCATCCCGGTCCATGACGCGACCGAGGCAGTGGCCGGCATGACTCCGACGATGGTGTACGCTTCGTCGTTGAGCTTCACCGTGCGGCCGATCACGTCCGGGTGTCCGCCGAATTCGGTTCTCCAGAACCGGTCGCTCAGGACGACGACGTACTTGCCGCCTGGCGTGTCCTCCTCTTGCCGAAAGACGCGTCCGAGCGCCGGCCGGGCTCTGACGACCTCGAAAAAGCCCGCGCTCACGGCTGTCGCACGTACTGTTCGCGCGGTGCCCGTGCCAGTGAGCGCGAGCTCCCTGAAGCCGCAGCATTGATACATTGCCATGCCCTCGAACGACTGCGCATCCCGCTGCCAGTCGTAGAACTTGCCGGGGGATAGCTCGAAGAGTCCACCGCCCGGCGTCCGGGTGAAGATCCGCACCAGGCGTTCCGGCTCCTCGAAAGGCAGGGGACGCAGCAGGACCGCGTTAACGATGCTGAAGATCGCGGTGTTAGCGCCGATGCCAAGCGCCAGCACGCTGACGACCGCAACGGCGAACGAGGGTGTCCGGGACATCACCCGGAACGCATAACGAAGATCGGCAAACAAGGTACGCATCCTCGAGTCTCCTTGTGACGATCCATGCAGCAATGGATTGGGGCGAACGGGTGGCGGCGCAGCCAGGCAGCGCATCGTCTGCCACCAGAACCAGGCGTGGCCCGCGACTGGCGAATCGCCGCTGCGCGTCCCGAACTCTTCTTCGAGATCCCCGACGATGAAGTCGCGCCACTCGGCGGACAGCCGCCTGGTCAATAGCCAGATCGCAAGCCGAGGCGGATCGGTCGTCTTTTTCACTTCACCTCCAGCCGGCTCTGGAGGCCGTCCGCCATGGCGGTAAAGGCATGGTACGCCTGGCGCAAAGCCGCGACACCCGTGGGCCGCAGCGCATAGAACTTCCGACGGCGGCCGCCCCGCTGCGGGGTGGGATCGCCGACCCAGGATTTGAGAAAACCCTTGCTCTCGAGCCGGTCGAGGGTGGTGTAGACGGCGTTGATCGACACATCCCGCCCCGAGCGGGCGTGAATCTCCTGTCGGATAGCGGCTCCGTACGCGGAGTCCTGGAGCTCGAGACGTAACACACCGAGAAGGACGAGCTGTTCGAAATCACCGAGGACCGGTGCCTTGCTCTTAAACCACATTGTGGGGGATATTACCATTGCAAGTGCGGGCGGTCTAGGGTTTACTCGCGATAAACGCCGCAGTGTTTACCGTTCGCAATCCATTTGGTGTATTGTCGGCATATCGGAGAAGTGAAGGAAA
>CAWHCF010000026.1:0-338707 GCA_963827655.1 uncultured Acidobacteriota bacterium | reverse complement strand
TTACCTGCGCAAAAAATCGGGAGCCGAGTAGGCCATCGCGGATGAATTTTCGTTGTCAATGGACAGATGGTAACCGTTTGCAGGTAAGTATTGAATTCGTCAGGGCTCACGATAACCACCGGCCGTGTTTTGCTGATTTCGGCGCCAAGAGTCGGGCTGAGATTTGCGAGGTAGATCTCGTATCGCTTGATGTTAGCGGCCGCTTTCCAAGCCATCCGCGACCGCCACATCAAAATCAGTCCAGTCTTCCCTCTCACTCGCCATTTCCCGCGCTGCCTCCTTCAAGGACAGTTTCCCGCGTCTTTCGCTCATCAGCAGAAGCCCTTTGTCCGTTTCTTCCATGATCAGGGACTCGCCGAAACCGTACTCCGACAACGTTTCTTTAGGGAGACGAATTCCTCTTGAGTTTCCAATTGCAACGAGCCTTATCCTCTTGCGTCTCTTGACCTGAAGTTTCCTTTCCATAACAAGCGCTCCTGAAAAATCCGTGATTACGGTAATCACATTGAAAGCACAAGTCAAGTACGCGTCTAAGCGCGGCAACTCAAAGTTGCGACATGGATCTGCGCTGGGGGAAGGCCGCCACCGCGTAGCCCGTCTGTAAGGCCGAGGCAATCGGGTCTCACAAACTTGAGCACCGAAGCGCGCGTATCAATTCAAGCTCCTATTTCGTGCCTCGTCAGCGTCGTGGGGAACGACGACTATCGTCCTCTTTCCTTCAAGATCGAGAAGCTTGAACTCATCGCCGGCAGCTCAAAAACTATCAGTAGAAGGGGCGCACGGTCGATGAGTCTCTGTGCATCTCCTGCCAATGTCATTCCGGCAAGCGACTCCGGAAAGAAACTTGTACGCTAGCTCTCTACCGTCGGTGTGCTAAAGTAAGCCGTGTTCGGACTCCGCGAAATGAATGAAAGTGCATGCCGCGCATCAAGGACATTGCGGGACCCTATCGATTCTTCTTCTACAGCTTTGACTGTAATGAGCCCAAGCACATCCACGTCCGCCGGGAGAACATGATTTCCAAGTTTTGGTTAGAGCCCGTTGAACTCTGCTCGAATCATGGGTTCTCACCGCGTGAGTTGACAACGATTCGGAACGAGATTCGCTCCAGCCTGGCGAAGATTATCGAGGCATGGGATGAGCACTGTAATTAGCATCGAACCGCGTGTAAAGGCAGTGTCAGTGACGGATGACAGGATCACATTCGAACTCGTAGATGGTCGGACGGTGAGTGTTCCACTGGCATGGTCATGGCGGCTCTCGGACGCTACGCCCGAACAAAGGGCGCACTACGAGATCATTGGTGATGGCCAGGGAGTGCATTGGCCGGATATCGATGAAGACCTCAGCGCCCAGGGAATGCTGACGGGTGTCCCGGCACGGCGGCCGAATGCGAAAGACCAGCGGTGAGCTGAGCCGCCCAACTTTGCGCTCGAGCGGTCGACCGGAAGCCTTGGCAGCCGTCTTGTTTGACCTTTGTGGGTACACCTCGATTGTCGCCGGCCGCCGCTCATCGCGATCACGCTTGTCCCTGTAGCATGATGTCCGTCTCTGCCGTATACTTGGTTTGTGTTTGCGTGCGTCGAGACTCCATTATTTAGTCGCCTTGTCTATGATCACCTCTCCGAGGATGAGTACCTCAAGCTGCGAGCAGGCGGCCTTATCGAGAATGACCCAGAAGCGGGCGCCCGATTCCTGGCAGTGGTGGAGTGCGTAAGCTCCGGTGAGCCTTTGTGGCCGGGCTAACGGGGTGGCCTTCGCGTGATCTACTACGGGCGCACGCGGCCTGGAGTCATTTGGATGCTTACGCTTTATGCAAAGAATGTGGCGGACAAGATTCCCGCCCATGTTCTCCGCAAGAATGTCGGTTGATGGAAGATTGATGCAAGATGTCCCATAAGAAGCGCTCACGCGATATTGGCGCTGAAATCCTGGAAGGGATTCGTCAGCTCAAACGCGGGGAAATCGGCCGTGTCGTCACGGTTCCTCCGGTTTCAGAAACCCGGGCTCGGGTAGGGTTGTCCCAATCGGAGTTTGCGCGGTTACTCGGTGTTTCCGTGCGAACGTTGCAGGAGTGGGAGCAGGGGCGCCGCGTTCCGTCAGGACCGGCCCGCGCGCTCCTCGCAATCGCACACAAGAACCCGCGGGTTCTTCTTGAGGCGGCGGTCTAACGAACTGCATGCAGCCGCCGGCAGCGCGAAAGTGCGCACTTGTCCGATGTCAAAAGGATGACAGCGCGCCGGCCGCGGCTGATGCCGAACGTTTGGCCGACTGGAGGACGCGTGATTACCATCCGCCCCGAGCGACCTGAAACGCCTCCCGGGTTCGACACAGGTGATCAAGACCCGTAGGATCGCGCCCGAGCTAGTCGAGTGGCAAGGCCGATGGATGCGGTTAGTGAGTTGGGCGTGGGTAACGACCGGAGGAGAGCAATGCCTGCCGTTCTAGAATTCGTTCTGCGAAGTTGAAGCCGAGGATTCGAGCAGTAACTTCTCCGATCTTCGTTAGAGACAGGATCCGGGCACCGTCAATCCGGAAGTGATCGGCCCAGCGATCCTCGCGAGGATTGAATAGACGAACTAATTCGCCTGTTGGGGGGAAGATTGAAGCAATGTCACTTCCCTTATGGCGATTGCAAAAGACGCAAGCAAAAGCCAGATTGCCAGGGTCATCTGGGCCAGCGTGCTTCAGGCTAATAATGTGATCAACCTCGCACCCCAGAAAGGTGTCGTCTTCATGGATGAGACAGTACTCACAGCGTTGTTCGGCGCGGGTGGCAACAAGGTTACGGATCTCGTTGCCAATGCGTTCACTCTTGGCCAAGATACTGGCGCGCCCGGGCCTTGGCCAATCGAATGATGTGCTCCAGCTCCATGTAGTGATCCAGCTCCGATTTCTCATCGGGAGAAAGACCAGTAGTCTTCTCTCTCAGGATCAAATCGGCCGCCCGTTCCTTGACGGATGGTGAGGCCTCGAAATTTGCTACACGGGTCGGAGTGGTTCCGGCTGCGATGAAATCGATGACTTCCTCGTAGGCTCTCGTCATACGGCTATTCTAATCGCCCATGTCATCCGGCTCCAGCAGTTTTTGTGTCGCGGTCGCGTCACGAACGCAGCTTCACGCACCGGATTTCAAACTGGGCAATCGGGACTACTGCGGGAATTCGCTTGTTCCGGTCACGCCTTCGCGGTACAAACACGCATAAGCCATCCGGGCACGCGCAAAGCGCTTCGGCGCCCGCGGCTGCGACGCCGAAGAGCGGACGTCGCTGATTCGATCGTGCCGGACATCACAACGAGGAGGAAGACACCATGCAGGCAACCCGCCGAACTTTCTTGAGCAGTCTGGGGGCTGTCACCGTTGCGCAAGCCGCCGGTTGGGCCGTCCCGAAACCGGCGCGGTCAGGACCGCAGTTCTACGTGGCTGCGCTGACCCCGGTCGACCGGAAGGGAGCATTCGACGGGGGGCTCGCGCGCGACCTCCTCGCCTATTTGCAGAGCCACGGCGTCGATGGTGTTCTCGTGCTGGGAACCACGGGAGAGTTCAGCTCGTTCTCGGTTGCCGAGCGCAAAAAGATTCTGGAGGTGATGGTCCAGCACCGCGGAAACCTCGACGTGATGTGCCACGTCGCGACCCCGAATCTTCCCGAGACCCTGGAGCTGCTGGATCACGCCGCGCGCGCGGGGGCGGACAAAGCGCTGGTCCTTCCTCCCTACTATTACAAGAATCCGAGCGTGGAGGGACTGGAAGCCTTCTACGTTCCCGTGCTCGAGAAGGCCCGGATACCCGTGCTGCTCTACCACATCCCGGCAACCAGCGGGGTCCCCATCACACCGGAGCTGGTTCGACGCCTGTCGCGGTACGAGAAGCTCTACGGCATCAAGGATTCCTCCGGCAATCAGCAAGGCTTGCTCGACTTCATAAAGGAGTTTCCCAAGCTCAAAATCCTGACGGGGTCGCCCCGGCTGATCAGCATGGCGCTTCAGAGCGGCGGCGGTGGCGCCATCACAGGCAACGGGAATGTCATCCCGGCAGAAACCGCGGCCGTTTTCCGGGAGCACCGCGCCGGCAACGATCTGGCTGCAGCGCAGGCGCGGCTCGACGCAGCCGCGAAAGTTTTTCCCAGTGATATCCCCAAGATGAAGTTCGCCCTGGGCGAGCTCGGGCTGCGGGAGACCTATTGCAGGCCTCCGTTCATGGAGCTGAAAACCGAGGAGAAGGCGGAGCTGAAGTCGCGTATCGCCAGTGCCGGGAAAAGCTGACGGCGCTACTGTCCGCTCCCAGGATCCCAGATCGTCGCCGCGATGTACCTCTCGCTGTCCTTCCGGTCGTTGAAGTAATAGACCGTGACGATCTTCCCGTCGGGCCGCTGAACGCTCCTGGGATATCCCAGATCCCAGCACCCTCCATCGTCGCGCAGGATGCGCTCCGTGCCCCAAGTGCGGCCTTCGTCGCTGCTCAGCCGGGCCCGCATCCCAAAGGGTTCCGAGCGATACCCATAAGTGATCGCCAGACGGCCGTCTTTCAGTCTGGTCAAGCTCGAGGGATTTCCCTGCGACCCCCCGGTCGACTCCGCAGGCCGGTTGAGAAAGTTCCAGCTTTTCCCGTTATCTTCCGACAACCACCCTTCGATCCAGTGCGAAGGCCCTTCCTTGCACCGGATGGTGCTCAATATCCTCGACGGTGAAAGCCGGACCGAAGCCGACATGATCGAGAAGCCCTTGGGTTCAGGGCCGATCCACGAGACGAACTCCCACGTCTTGCCGCCGTCGGTGGTTCGCGTGCAGAAGACTCGTCCCTCCCTGCCGTCCTGCTTCGAGGCGGTGACGAAGGCCATCAGATCGCCCGGCCCGTTGACCAGATAATCCGTCCTCGCCATGATCCGCTTCTGCCCGAACATCGGGAGCTTGTAGGGGCCTTGCCAGGTCTTGCAGCGGTCGGTCGAGTAATAGATGCGCGAGGGGGCGGAGCCGTTTGCATTCATCCGCACCCGCATGGCGAAATCCGGATTGCTGAAGTCGATCCCGCCGGGATAATCGAGCGGATCCCTCTCTCCGCCCTGGTCATCCAGAAACGACGGCACCTCGACTCGCCAGGTTTCGCCACCATCGAGGCTGCGCGCAAAGCGCAGCGGAGACGGCTTCTCTCCGTCGATGGCGTGCCCTCTTTCGGTGTTCTTGAAGTATCCCCACACGAAGCCGACGACGATTTCGTTCCCCCACGACCAGATCCCGTTGTTGGCCGGCCAGCCGCCGAATCGCCCCGGTTCCTTGGACACGATCACATGCGCGGGGCCCGGCGACCTCTGGTAGCCCGAGACGCAGGCCAGGGCGAGCGACACGATGAAGATTCGTCTGGTTGTCGTCATGGCATTTCCCTCATCCTGGAGTCCATTGCGCCATTTGGAGCGAAAGCGCGACGCTCAGAACTGGAGCCGGGTATTCAGCTGGACGACTCTCGCTCCGCGGCTGCTGGTGAACCGTCCGAAGGACGTCGAGTCGATGCCGCTCGTGACGCCGGCGAAGAAGGTCTTGTTGAAGGCGTTGAACAGGTCGGCCCGAATCTGCAGATTGACTCTCTCGTTGAGCCGGAGCCGTTTGGATAACGCGAGATCTGCAGTCCAGTAGCCAGGCTGGAACAGGGCGCGGTGTCCCAGGCTCCCGGGCCGAACCGTCGCCCTCGAGACGGGATCGACCGCCACGCGCATGAATGCGGCGGGATTCAGGTACTGCAAGGTCGTTTTCCAATCGCTGGTATACACGTTCGGACTCACGACATCCGGACGGGCGGTTACGGCAGAGGTTTGAGAAACGTCGAAAGACTGGCCGGTCTGGGCGATCAGGATCCCGCTCACCTGCCACCCGCCTAGCACCAGGGTGGAGACCCGGCTCCTGCTCTTCGACAAGCTCTCGAACGGAAGCTCGTAGATCCAGTTGCTCCGGAATGCATGCTGGACGAAGAAGGTCGTCGGTCCCCGGTTCGCCCGCAGGTTGTTCAGGTCCTGAGGTTGCTCCCCTGCGCCACAACAGTGCATATCGCCACGGAAGTAGGCGAGGTTGCTAGCCCAGGTGTAGTTCACGTTGAGATTAAAGTTGTGCGAGAACCGTTTCTGAAGCGACGTCTGCAACGAGTTGTAGTTGCTGGAATCCGCGGGTTGATAGTAGTCAAATGCCCCGAAACCGGGAATCGGGCGCAGGCCCGTGACGCGGTCCACGCGATTCCAGCTCGGGCTGTACGGCAGACGCAGCGCGTGGCTGCCGACGTAAGCCACGTCGAAGACCATTGTCCCGGTCAACTGTCGCTGGATACCGAGCGTCCACTGCTGGCTGTACGGGTTCTTCCAGTTCGGATCGACAGTCAGGTCCGTGTTGATCGGCGAGGCCGTCAAGAAGGCGAGTGCCTCCTCATCCCCATCCGGATAGTTCAGGCCATACCGCGTCAGTTCGGCCTGACTGAAAGTGACGCTCGTGGGAATGCCGGGCCCGTTCCGGACCGTCTCCACCGGCCCGGAGAAGAGGTTCTGACTGCTGAAGAAGATCCCGAAGCCGCTCCTGAGGACGGTTTTCCCCTCCTCGTCCAGCCTCAACGCGAGGCCTATCCGAGGGGAGAAATTCTTGTACTGGGCGTTCCAGGCTGAGTCCGGGGGCCGGAACGGGCCGCCTGGCCCGTCGTGGTTGAATATGCGATTGTCTCGCTCCCGCGGAACGGAGTAGTAGTCGTAACGGAAGCCCAGGTTCAAAACCAACCTGCGATTGATTTTGATGTCGTCCTGAATAAAGGCACCGAGTTGCCAGGAGGTCATCTGCCAGGGGTCCAGCCCGAACCGGTACGATGCCGACAGGGGTATCCCGCCGATGAAATCGGCCCGTGTCTGATACGTGAAGGTAGGAATGGCCTGGTCCTGCCGGCGCACATACAACAGTTGATATGTGCCGCCGACCTTGAGCGCGTGACGACCTCGTGTGAGAGCGAAGTTCTGGTCGATCGTCGAAGTGGAACCCGACTTGATGAACACGCGGCCGTCACCGAAGGCGACGTTGGGCGCCGCGATCGTCGTAATGCCGTAGTTGTACAAGCCGTCGATGCGATCCATATCGTCCCGGTTATAACCGCCCCTCGTTTCGGAGCTCCAGCCGGGTGCGACGTGCAGGAAGCTGGTGACTATACTCTCGTCCACTCCGACCTGCGTCTGCTCATTTGCGGTTACTACGCGGGGCGAGAGCGTGTAGGGTCGACCGCGCTTGTAACGAGCAGTCAGGAGGTTGACCGGAGTGACGTTCCAATCCCACCGGACCACAGCGTGGTTCTCGGTCTCTTTTGCCGCGCCTCGGCCACGGTAGAACCCGGTATCCGATCCCGGAGGATAAGGATCGGTCGGAAGGGGAATGAAATCCAGCGCCTCCTTCATCTCTGGAGTTCCTTTAATGGCCAGGTCTCGATATTCCTGGGTCGGCACGAAGCCTGTGAGCGCCCGCTGGGCCGTCAGCCGATATCCTTCAAAGGCGCCGAAAAAGAACATCGAGTCTTTGCGAATCGGGCCGCCGAGCGATCCGCCGAACTGATGGAAGACCAGAGACTCGGGCGTGGTTGCAAACTGGTTGCGGGCATTCAGGCCGCCGGCCTGGTAGTTCTCGAACACGCTCCCATGAAGCTGATTCGTCCCCTTCTTGGTGATGAGGTTGACGTTGCCACCCACCGTGTTGGCGACGTCCGCTGAAAAAATGCTCTTGGCGACCTGCACCTGCTCCACCGCTTCGATGCTGACGCCTTTGATGATGTTGAAGTCCTGATACAGGCCGAGCGAGCGAAGCTCGGCGTCACCAGCGGCGTTGATGCCGTCGATGGTGAAAAGGAAGCCGCGGGGTGGCAGTCCATTCATCGAGACTCCCACGTCGGTCTGGGCGGAGATCCCGGTCCCGAGGTTGAGTATGTTCCTGAGATCCCGCCGCGCGAGCGGCAGCTCTTTCACCTCGGTTTCGGTGCGGTTGATGTCCTGCTGCGCGCTCATGGCGTTGACGAGAGGCGGCTCGGCGCTCACCGTCACCTGCTCGCCGATCGTGCCGAGCTCGAGCTTGAAGTCGTGTCGAAGTTTCTGTCCGGCGACCAACTCGAGGTCGGTCTGACGGTGCGCCTTGAAACCGGACACCTCGATATTGATCGTGTAGATTCCGGGCGGCAGGAACGTGACGGTGAACTCGCCGCGCTCGTTCGCAATCGCACTCTTCTTCAGGACGGTCCCCTGGTTGGCTACACTGACGGCGGCGCCCGGAATAGCGGCGCCGGTGGGATCCACGACAAGGCCCTCGATCGTCGCTGTCGTGACCTGTGCCTGGCCGTGCGCCGCGAATATCAAGAGCAGGATACTGAGCAGGATAGACTGACCCACACCGTTTTTTCTGTTCATTGGCTCCCCTCGAATGTGAACCTGCGGCAGCGCAGGGGCGCGGAACGGAGCTGCTTCCGTACCGCGCTCTTATTCCAGTTCCACCAGCGGCGCGACGAGCGCCATCGCAAGCCGTTTTGACAAAGAAAGGAGTTCTGAATTGAAGCTCATACGCCTCCCCGCGGTACAGGTCAAGGCAATAGCAACGAAACAATCGTTCCGAAGGTGTGGATGAGTGCGGTAGCTCGCTCTTAACCTTAACAGGCATCTCATCGGGCTCGGCGATTTCGCCCCGGAGGGGGCGCGAGCTGGCGTAACCGTTGGTTCTGGACCAATACAAGATGCGTGTAAGGTTCAGAGCTCGCTACCGCCTTAGTACTCTGGTTCATAAATACGGTAACCAAAACTTAAGCGGCAACACGCATTTTTTCGAGTAGCCTAGCCAGATCACAACGGGTGAATTTCCACTCGAATGGTTTTGCCGTTTTTTCGTAGTGCGATTGAAAGCCCATGATCCGTTCTTTGAGGGCCTCGAGAGAAGAAAAGTCGTTTGGTGTTAGTGCCTTGCGTTGCAGGACGGAGAAATAGATCTCAATTTGGTTGAGCCAACTCGCGTGAACAGGTCCATGGACCACAACCACGTTAGGGTGTTTCGCCTGCAGCCGTGTTGCACAACGTTGCCCTCGGTGCGCGGTACCATTGTCGAGGACCCAAAAGACACGTCGTGCCTCGCGATAGGGCAATTGTGCCATTACATCCCCAACCAACCTATCAAAGGGCTCAATCCCGTTCTTAGGTTCGCATCTGCCGAACAGTTTGGCCCTGTGAACATCGAGAGCGGCCAGATAGGCCCAAGCACCGCACCGTTTGTATTCATGCTCCACCTTCATTGCAGAACGAGATCTTGGCGGAAGCGTTTTGTGTTTTCGGGCCCGTGCTTGGATGCTGGTTTTCTCGTCGGCAGACAAAACGAACTCGTCATCCTTCAAGCGCTCTTTTTTCCAGATTCTCTCGTAAAGATCGAGAATCCGGCCCGCTTTCTCTCCGAACATTGGGTCGCGAGGGAAAATCCAGCATCGGTGGTACCAAGGTCGAATCACATCCTCGTTAAGCCATCGCCATACGGTGGTTCCACTAATACTTGCGACCAATCCGGATTGACGCACTTGAGCCGCCAAATCCGCTCTGCTCCAACGCGAAAGCGGGATGTGATAAGTAGACGGCAACTCACACGCCAGAGCCTTTACCTGAACTACGATCTCTGGGGGGAAAAGCCCGGGGGCGACCCGGGCGAGGGAGCTCGTCCAGGCCCTGGAGTCGCTTTTCGTAAAACCGTTTGCACCACAACCAAACAACCTTCCTTCGAGTGTCGAGGCGACGAGCAATCTCATTGCTATCCAAGCCCTGAGCCGCCAACAGAATCATCTTTGATCGTTGAACCTGAAAATACGGTAACGAATATTTTGCGGCCCTTGCGGTTAACTCGCGCTTCTCCTCTGAGGAAAGAAGGATCTTGTATGGCCACTCTTTCGGCATTTTCACGCCTCCGCTGGGTCATGAGGATGTCAGATGCGGGGCGTCTTTCAATTACTTTTTGGTTACCGTATTTATTGCCATGACGACTTAGTTTGGCAAAGCTTGCTTCGCCACTTTTCGAAAAATCAACGCCTGAGTCTGGGCCGCAGCCGTGTGGAAACCTCGACGCGCCCTTCGGGCTCCGCCCAGGACGGCCAGCAGGATATTTCCGCAAATTTCACAACTGTGGCTCTTCAATGGTGTAGAATCCGCACGTCGTTAAACTCCGGAACAGCCAGTGGAGAACGTTAGAGTGAAGCGGGGGAGGTCGTTGTAAGCCGTGATTTCATTTTGACCTTCCGCTTTGCCCTGAGGCATTGAGCAGGATTGGGCGACCGGAGGCGGCCAGGTCTTTCTAGCACCAAGGGCCGCTGAGATAAGCCCCCGGGTTTCTGGTGCGGCAACAGCGACATTATTCCCTTTTGCAGGCTGGTTTAAATTCGGTGACAGGCACCAAATTGCCCGGTTAAGAATGGCCAAAGGATTGGATGTGTTGCCAGGCAATTTGGAGCCAGTCACCGAATTTCCTTCGGCCGGGCACTTCAATCTGCTTATCCTCAATACCCATCTGCCCGTTTTCCCCGGCGGCGGCGGAGTCGAATACCTCACTACCAGGAATCTTGCCAGAGTCGTGGATCACATCGCCCTCGTGTCAATGGCACACACTCGGAACGACCTTAGCATCGCAAGCGCCCTTGCAGACGAGGGTGTGAACCTGTACATATGGGAGAGCCCAGGCATCGACCTGCCACCCCACGACACATCCTCCCGCCCGCTTCTCAGGGCCCTCCACCGCTTGCTGCAACGCGCCGTCGCGGCTTCCAAAGCGTGGCCCGACAGGCCAGTCGACACGATAATCATGGATGGGTGTTTTCGAAACATGTCCTCCGGTATCTTCCAGGCTCTGTCCTCGAACAACTGGCAGGTCGTTTCCGTAATCCAGAGCACCGCAGCCAGAATGATTGACTATATACCACGGCCTCTTGTCAGCATCCTCGTCATGCATGACATCAGAGCCGTCATGTACGAACGAAGCGCGGATCACGCTCCTTCGTTCTGGTCTCGTTTCGTCGCCCGGCGCCAGGCGCGGCGCTATCGCGCTTTTGAGCGGTACTACTGCCAGCAGTACGATCTTGTCGTGGCCGTGTCCAAGAATGACGCGGACTGGCTCCGGCTGCACTACAAACCGCGCAAGGTCATCACGGTACCTCTCCCTGTCGACGCCAGCTACTTTCAGCCGCAGCCATCCACCAAGGAGATTCCAGGACGAATTGTCTTCACCGGCCTCATGAATCATCCGCCCAACGCCGATGCAGCCATTTACTTTGCCCGCCAGGTCTTTCCGCTCATTCGGCGATCTTGCCCGAACTCCGAATTCTTCGTCGTCGGTCGTGATCCCACACCCCAAGTCACAGCTCTCGGCACTCTGCCTGCCGTACACGTCACCGGCGGCGTCCCGGACATTCGACCATACATTGCCGAGGCCGCGGTTGTCGTCGTCCCCTTGCGCTTCGGCTCCGGCGCGCGCCAGAAGATACTTGAAGCATTCGGCATGCAGAAGTGTGTCGTTTCAACGACCGTAGGCGCCGAAGGTCTGGAGTATGAGGACGGCGTTAACATCCTGATTGCCGATCGTACCAACCAACTGGCGGCTACGGTTGTTGACGCTCTCCAGAGCTCCGACCTCCGCGACAGGATCCGGATGAACGGTCGTCAGACAGTTCTTCAACATCACGATCCAGAGCAAATCGCCCGCGACTACAGCCGCGAGATCGCGCAAGTCGTCGCGAACCGATCCAGTACGGAAGCGCCCATGCGCGTAGCACTCGATTTGCGCTGGATGCTGCCCGGATTGGCCGGCGGGCTCGAGAACCTGGTTCGCTCTTTCCTTCCCCATCTTCTTTCAATTGACCGGCACAATTTCTACACCCTTATCCTGCCTGCCCGCTGTCGCTATGACTTCGACACTCGCAGAAACCCCAATGTCAAAATTATTGCAACAGATTCGTTCGGTCGCTACCTGCAACGCGCAGCGCGCTATTTTCTTCGCTCTGTCTCAGCCAGGTTACATCTGGACTACTGGCAGTCTTCCGACGTACTTACCCTGCGCTTCTTACGGTCCCTTGAAGCGGACCTGGTTTATTCCTTTCCGGGGTACATTTATCCCGACACTACCCCCTTGCGCCATTTGCTCCTCATTCCGGATCTACAGCATGAATACCATCCTGAGTTTTTCTCGCCTCAGGCTCTGGAGGAACGACACCGACTCTACGCAGATGGCGCCCGTCGCGCAGATCATATTTGCGCCATATCGGAATATACCCGCCGCACCGTGATCGAGCGCTTCGGCATCCCCCCCGACAAGGTAACAACCGTACATCTCGCTCCAGACCCACGGTTCAGTCCCGCTTCCGGTCCGTCCGACGGAGCGGTCCTCAGGAAATACGGCCTGGAGACAAACCAGTATCTTTTCTTTCCCGCTCACACATGGAGGCACAAGAACCATCGCACCGCCATCGAGGTAATCAAGATCTTGAGAGACCGGCATCAGCTTTCCCTCTCGCTTGTCTGCACCGGTGGCGCCCGCGAGGCCCAGGCTGAAATTGACGAGCAGATTTGCAAGGCTCATTTGACGGATGCAGTTCGCTTTCTTGGTTACTGCCCGGCCTCCGATCTACCAGCTCTCTATCGCAATGCTCTCTCCCTCCTGTTTCCATCTATCTTCGAAGGCTTCGCGCTGCCAGTCGTCGAAGCGATGGCGTCTGGCTGCCCCGTCGTCTGCAGTAACACAACCAGCATTCCTGAAATCGCGGGGGCGGCCGCCTTGATGCGTGATCCCTGCGATGCCGAGGGATTGGCAGCAGCCGTTCACAATCTGTACAATGACCGACTACTCAGGAAAGAACTTGTTGAACGAGGCCAACAACGCGCGGATCAATTTTCCTGGAGACGGCACACCCTCGAAATCATAGCGCTGCTTTACAAACTTCATCGCCGGCTTCGACAGCAACCATCAAGTTGATGAACACCCCGGCTCGAATATCGATCGTTACGCCTTCATTCAATCAGGATCGCTTCATACAAGAGACTATTGAAAGCGTTCTCATCCAGGACTATCCAAATGTGGAACACATAGTTGTTGACGGGATGTCCACCGATCACACTTGTGCGATTCTCAACCGATACAATCATCTCGTGTTGGTTAGAGAACCGGACTCCCGGCCGGCACACGCCTTGAACAAGGGCTTCGCTCTGGCGACCGGCGACATTCTTACATTTCTGAACTCCGGTGATACTCTCCTCCCCGGCGCACTTCACACTGTCGCTCGTGAACTGGGCAATATGCAGCGAAAACATGTCGTTCTAGGTCGCTGCCGGTTTGTGGACTCTGACGGACAGTTTATGGGAGTTGAACACCCAAGCCACTTTCAGAGCCATCGCAGGGTGTTGGAGATCTGGAAGGGGCAACTGCATCCCGCAACCGGCCGTCTTCTGGTCACGCGAAGCCTGGGAGCGGGCAGGCAGGTTCGACCCCACTGAACATCTGCTTCCAGATTACGACCTTTTCTGCCGGCTGAGCAGACATTACACTTTCCATTTCGTCGATCGGGTCCTTGCAACTTACCGACTGCATGAGGGATCACAACACAGCTTCAGTTGCGGACCTCGAGAGACTTCAACCCGCCATTCAAGTCAGCCGGCGGCATTGGGGCAGTCCGCTCTCGCTTCTCTATTGGCAACTTACGTTCTCGTATCTTCTTTTCCGCCTTGACCGGCGCGGGCGGGCCCTCTCCCACTTCCGAAGGGGCCGGGACATGTGGCGACGCGCGCATCATTTTGGCGCCATCGGCCATCTCACGACCGGCACGATTCTAGCTCCGGACATGGTTTTCGACGTCGTCCTCATTCCGGCAATGAAACCTCGCATTGCCAACGCAGTGAGGCGAATCCGCCGCCCGCCCCGGAAACCCGCTCGCTCTCCTTCATATCCGCAGACTCTCGCCTGGAAGGACTTCGTCGCCCGACACGCCGACGGCTGGGTTGGTCCCCAATTCCATACGCTGCTCCAGATCGAACCAGGCCATACACACATCCGCCTCGAAGGGAGCCACGGTGCCCTGGACCCCATGAGACCATTGCAGCTGGAGATTTATCTCGACAACCAACGCCTGGCACAAACAACCATCCAGACTCCGGCTTGTTTTTCACTGCACGTGCCCATCGGAATCCCGCACCGGGGTACTTACCAGTTGCGAATCAATTCCAGCTCCTATCTCGTGCCTCATCAAATCCTGGGCAACGACGACTATCGTCCTCTTTCTTTCAAAATCGAAAAGCTTGAACTCGTCTCCGGCAGCTAAGAACTATCCGTAGAAGGGGCGCACCGTCCGATGAATCTCTGTCCAGCGCCTGCCAACAGTCA
Source organism: uncultured Acidobacteriota bacterium (assembly GCA_963827655.1). Taxonomy (GTDB): domain Bacteria; phylum Acidobacteriota; class UBA6911; order UBA6911; family UBA6911; genus CAWHCF01. The sequence continues at coordinate 324,325 of CAWHCF010000026.1, read as the reverse complement.
TTCCGGCAAGCGCCTCCGGAAAGAAACTTGTACGCTAGCTCACTAGCGTCGGTGTGCTAAAGTAAGCCGTGTTCGGACTCCGCGAAATGAATGAAAAGTGCATGACGCGCATCAAGGACATTGCCGACCCTATCGATTCTTCTTCTACATCTCACCGCGTGAATTGACAACGATTCGAAACCAGATTCGCTCCAGCCTGGCGAAGATTATCGAGGCATGGGATGAGCACTGTAATTAGCATCGAACCGCGTGTAAAGGCAGTGTCAGTGACGGATGACAGGATCACATTCGAACTCGTAGATGGTCGGACGGTGAGTGTTCCACTGGCATGGTCATGGCGGCTCTCGGACGCTACGCCCGAACAAAGGGCGCACTACGAGATCATTGGTGATGGTCAGGGAGTGCATTGGCCGGATATCGATGAAGACCTCAGCGCCCAGGGAATGCTGACGGGCGTGCCGGCACGGCGGCCGAATGCTAAAGACGCAGCGGTGAGCTGAGCCGCCCAACTTTGCGCTCGAGCCGTCAACCGGAAGGCTTGGCAGCCGTCTTGTTTGAGCTTTGTGGGTACACCTCGATTGTCGCCAGGCCGCCGCTCATCGCCGATCATTAGACCGCTTTGTCCCTTTAGCATGATGTCCGTCTCTGCCGTATACTTGGTTCGCCATGTTTGCGCAAGATTCGTGAGGAGACTGCAAGATGTCGAAGGTTCGTTCGGGGACTTCGCCTCGAACGGAAGGCCCGTTGTGAACGACAACATGGTGGTTTGAATGTTTCACCAAGCGCCTAAGAAGCGCCCACGCGATATTGGAGCTGAAATCCTGGAAGGGATTCGTCGGCTCAAACGCAGGAAATTGGCCGTGTCGTCACGGTTCCTCCGGTTTCAGAAACCCGGGCTCGAGTAGGGTTGTCCCAGTCGGAGTTTGCGCGGCTACTCGATGTTTCCGTCCGAACGTTGCAGGAGTGGGAGCAGGGGGCGCCGCGTTCCGTCAGGACCGGCCCGCGCGCTCCTCGCAATCGCACACAAGAACCCGCGGGTTCTTCTTGAGGCGGCGGGGTAACAACGGCATTCAGCCGCCGGCGGCGCGAAAGTTGGCGTTCGTCCGTTGTCTGAGGATGACAGCGCGCCCGTGGCTGATGCCGAACGTTTGGCCGACTGGAGGACGCGTGATTACCATCCGCCCCGAGCGACCTGAAACGTCTCCCGTGTTCGACACAGGTGATCAAGACCATAGGATCTGAGCCTGATGTGGACATCCACTGCGCGAATCTACTGCGGGAATTCGCTTGTTCCGGTCACGCCTTGGCGATACAAATACCTATAAGGTTTTCGGATGTGGTCCGAAGATCCAGGCAGCCAGAGTGGACTCCACGATGAGTGATACGCCTGAGAAGACGCGGTGGAGCCGACGAACGACGCGTGGATCGACTTTGAGCAGGCCGAACAACTGACCCAGCGGCGGGCTCGCTGCTGCCGACTCGCATTATGCGACGCCTCCGGTCACGCAACGACCGCCTTCCGCCAAGGAGACCTGGCGCACGTTTTCTACGAATTCGACCTGCTCGATTCGATCACGGTGCCGAGCGGCGGGATCGAGCTATCCGAGTCCAGTGGGCGCGTCGTGTTCGGCAAGAACTCCTATCAGTACGGCCTGGAGCTGCCGGCCGTCATCAATCCCGGAACGCGGCTGCGGTTCCATCAGACCGTGCGCCTGTCGCTCGCCATCGGCGAGTACCAAATCTGTCTCGGACTCGCATCCACCGACGACGAAGCATACGACGCCTACCGGGGGCACCGATTGAGACACGAAGGGTTCGGGCCGCGCCTGCAGGAGGAATGCCGCGTGCCAGGAGCCATTAACTTCACCGTCATCCCGCGCGACGACGGCCAGTTGACTCATCATGGCATGGTAGATCTGCCGAGTGAGTGCGCATTCGAGGTGCTGGCGGCCGGACCCCGGACGACCGGAGGACAACCGGATGCCGAATTCGCGCCGACCCTCTTCCACGTGACCCACTGGAAGGCTGGCTCACAATGGTTGTACAGGATCCTCTTGCAGTGCTTCGGAGACCGCATCGTGCCGCCTCTATTCGGCAACACGCAGTTCCTACACTGGCCGCTCCAGGCGGGCAAAGTGTACCCCACGGTGTATGTCACGTACCACGAGTTCCACGCCGCGGCCACGCCGCCGGGGTCACGGCACTTCGTCGTCGTCCGCGACCTGCGCGACACGCTGGTATCCGCATACTTCAGCGCCCGTTACAGCCATCCGCTGATTTATGGAAACCTGGTGCGGTGGCGTCGCGCCCTCTCGGGGATGGACCTCGATGATGGCCTGATTTACCTGATGGACGAGTGGTTGGCCGTCTGCGCCCGGATCCAGCTGACCTGGGCGGAAGCCGGAGAGCGACTCATTCGCTTCGAGGACCTGCTGGAGCGGGACGTGGAGATTCTCTCGGAGATCGTGATCGATGACTTCGGGCTCGAGCTCGATCGCGGCACGTTCGCGAACCTCGTCGTTCAGAATCGATTTCAGGCCCTTAGTGGCGGCCGCCCGCGAGGCTTCGAGGATCGGGAGTCTCACCTCCGCAAAGGCGCCGTCGGAGATTGGCGGCAATACTTTTCGGATCGGGTGAAGAGGTCGTTCAAGTCGCGGTACGGCGGCCACCTGATCGCGACCGGATACGAGCGAGATCTCGACTGGTAGCAGACCGTTTTCGAGGAAGCGAAGTAGTACCGTGTCCCAGAAGCTTCCACCCCACCCTGCCCACGGATGGAATAGCCAGGGTCCGCAAGTCCCTCTCGCGCTGTTTGGCCCTAAAGACATTCATCCAAGTCGCTATCCCAACCAATTGATGCCGAATCGTAGTGTAGCCACCGACCGCGCCGATTGCTGCGGGAATTCGCTTGTTCCGGTGACGGCTTCGCGATACAAACACGTGTAAGCCATCTGAGCACGCGCGACGCGCGTCAGCGCCGCGGCTGCGACGCCGAAGAGCGGACGTCGCTGATTGGATCGTGCCAGATATCCACGACGAGGAGGAAGACACCATGCAGGCAACCCGCCGAACTTTCTTGAGCAGTCTGGGGGCTGTCACCGTTGCGCAAGCCGCCGGTTGGGCCGTCCCGAAACCGGCGCGGTCAGGACCGCAGTTCTACGTCGCTGCGCTGACCCCGGTCGACCGGAAGGGAGCATTCGACGGGGGGCTCGCGCGCGACCTCCTCGCCTATTTGCAGAGCCACGGCGTCGATGGTGTTCTCGTGCTGGGAACCACGGGAGAGTTCAGCTCGTTCTCGGTTGCCGAGCGCAAAAAGATTCTGGAGGTGATGGTCCAGCACCGCGGAAACCTCGACGTGATGTGCCACGTCGCGACCCCGAATCTTCCCGAGACCCTGGAGCTGCTGGATCACGCCGCGCGCGCGGGGGCGGACAAAGCGCTGGTCCTCCCTCCCTACTACTACAAGAATCCGAGCGTGGAGGGACTGGAAGCCTTCTACGTCCCCGTGCTCGAGAAGGCTCGGATACCCGTGCTGCTCTACCACATCCCGGCAACCAGCGGGGTCCCCATCACACCGGAGCTGGTTCGACGCCTGTCGCGGTACGAGAAGCTCTACGGCATCAAGGATTCCTCCGGCAATCAGCAAGGCTTGCTCGACTTCATAAAGGAGTTTCCCAAGCTCAAAATCCTGACGGGGTCGCCCCGGCTGATCAGCATGGCGCTTCAGAACGGCGGCGGTGGCGCCATCACAGGGAACGGGAATGTCATCCCGGCAGAAACCGCGGCCGTTTTCCGGGAGCACCGCGCCGGCAACGATCTGGCTGCAGCGCAGGCGCGGCTCGACGCAGCCGCGAAAGTTTTTCCCAGTGATATCCCCAAGATGAAGTTCGCCCTGGGCGAGCTCGGGCTGCGGGAGACCTATTGCAGGCCTCCGTTCATGGAGCTGAAAACCGAGGAGAAGGCCGAGCTGAAGTCGCGGATCGCCAGTGCCGGGAAAAGCTGACGCTACTGTCCGCTCCCAGGATCCCAGATCGTCGCCGCGATGTACCTCTCGCTGTCCTTCCGGTCGTTGAAGTAATAGACCGTGACGATCTTCCCGTCGGGCCGCTGAACGCTCCTGGGATATCCCAGATCCCAGCAACCTCCATCGTCGCGCAGGATGCGCTCCGTGCCCCAAGTGCGGCCTTCGTCGCTGCTCAGCCGGGCCCGCATCCCAAAGGGTTCCGAGCGATACCCATAAGTAATCGCCAGACGGCCGTCTTTCAGTCTGGTCAAGCTCGAGGGATTTCCCTGCGACCCCCCGGTCGACTCCGCAGGCCGGTTGAGAAAGTTCCAGCTTTTCCCGTTATCTTCCGACAACCACCCTTCGATCCAGTGCGAAGGCCCTTCCTTGCACCGGATGGTGCTCAATATCCTCGACGGTGAAAGCCGGACCGAAGCCGACATGATCGAGAAGCCCTTGGGTTCAGGGCCGATCCACGAGACGAACTCCCACGTCTTGCCGCCGTCGATGGTTCGCGTACAGAAGACTCGCCCCTCCCTGCCGTCCTGCTTCGAGGCGGTGACGAAGGCCATCAGATCGCCCGGCCCGTTGACCAGATAATCCGTCCTCGCCATGATCCGCTTCTGCCCGAACATCGGGAGCTTGTAGGGGCCTTGCCAGGTCTTGCAGCGGTCGGTCGAGTAATAGATGCGCGAGGGGGCGGCGCCGTTTGCATTCATCCGCACCCGCATGGCGAAATCCGGATTGCTGAAGTCGATCCCGCCGGGATAATCGAGCGGATCCCTCTCTCCGCCCTGGTCATCCAGAAACGACGGCACCTCGACTCGCCAGGTTTCGCCACCATCGAGGCTGCGCGCAAAGCGCAGCAGAGACGGCTTCTCTCCGTCGATGGCGTGCCCTCTTTCGGTGTTCTTGAAGTATCCCCACACGAAGCCGACGACGATTTCGTTCCCCCACGACCAGATCCCGTTGTTGGCCGGCCAGCCGCCGAATCGCCCCGGTTCCTTGGACACGATCACATGCGCGGGGCCCGGCGACCTCTGGTAGCCCGAGACGCAGGCCAGGGCGAGCGACACGATGAAGATTCGTCTGGTTGTCGTCATGGCATTTCCCTCATCCTGGAGTCCATTGCGCCATTTGGAGCGAAAGCGCGACGCTCAGAACTGGAGCCGGGTATTCAGCTGGACGACTCTCGCTCCGCGGCTGCTGGTGAACCGTCCGAAGGACGTCGAGTCGATGCCGCTCGTGACGCCGGCGAAGAAGGTCTTGTTGAAGGCGTTGAACAGGTCGGCCCGAATCTGCAGATTGACTCTCTCGTTGAGCCGGAGCCGTTTGGATAATGCGAGATCTGTAGTCCAGTAGCCAGGCTGGAACAGGGCGCGGTGTCCCAGGCTCCCGGGCCGAACCGTCGCCCTCGAGACGGGATCGACCGCCACGCGCATGAATGCGGCGGGATTCAGGTACTGCAAGGTCGTTTTCCAATCGCTGGTATACACGTTCGGACTCACGACATCCGGACGGGCGGTTACGGCAGAGGTTTGAGAAACGTCGAAAGACTGGCCGGTCTGGGCGATCAGGATCCCGCTCACCTGCCACCCGCCTAGCACCAGGGTGGAGACCCGGCTCCTGCTCTTCGACAAGCTCTCGAACGGAAGCTCGTAGATCCAGTTGCTCCGGAATGCATGCTGGACGAAGAAGGTCGTCGGTCCCCGGTTCGCCCGCAGGTTGTTCAGGTCCTGAGGTTGCTCCCCCGCGCCGCAACAGTGCATATCGCCGCGGAAGTAGGCGAGGTTGCTAGCCCAGGTGTAGTTCACGTTGAGATTGAAGTTGTGCGAGAACCGTTTCTGAAGCGACGTCTGCAACGAGTTGTAGTTGCTGGAATCCGCGGGTTGATAGTAGTCAAATGCCCCGAAACCGGGAATCGGGCGCAGGCCCGTGACGCGGTCCACGCGATTCCAGCTCGGGCTGTACGGCAGACGCAGCGCGTGGCTGCCGACGTAAGCCACGTCGAAGACCATTGTCCCGGTCAACTGTCGCTGGATACCGAGGGTCCACTGCTGGCTGTACGGGTTCTTCCAGTTCGGATCGACAGTCAGGTCCGTGTTGATCGGCGAGGCCGTCAAGAAGGCGAGTGCCTCCTCATCCCCATCCGGATAGTTCAGGCCATACCGCGTCAGTTCGGCCTGACTGAAAGTGACGCTCGTGGGAATGCCGGGCCCGTTTCGGACCGTCTCCACCGGCCCGGAGAAGAGGTTCTGACTGCTGAAGAAGATCCCGAAGCCGCTCCTGAGGACGGTTTTTCCCTCCTCGTCCAGCCTCAACGCGAGGCCTATCCGAGGGGAGAAATTCTTGTACTGGGCGTTCCAGGCTGAGTCCGGGGGCCGGAACGGGCCGCCTGGGCCGTCGTGGTTGAATATGCGGTTGTCTCGCTCCCGCGGAACGGAGTAGTAGTCGTAACGGAAGCCCAGGTTCAAAACCAGCCTGCGATTGATTTTGATGTCGTCCTGAATAAAGGCACCGAGTTGCCAGGAGGTCATCTGCCAGGGGTCCAGCCCGAACCGGTACGATGCCGACAGGGGTATCCCGCCGATGAAATCGGCCCGTGTCTGATACGTGAAGGTAGGGATGGCCTGGTCCTGCCGGCGCACATACAACAGTTGATATGTGCCGCCGACCTTGAGCGCGTGACGACCTCGTGTGAGAGCGAAGTTCTGGTCGATCGTCGAAGTGGAACCCGATTTGATGAACACGCGGCCGTCACCGAAGGCGACGTTGGGCGCCGCGATCGTCGTAATGCCGTAGTTGTACAAGCCGTCGATGCGATCCATATCGTCCCGGTTATAACCACCCCTCGTTTCGGAGCTCCAGCCGGGTGCGACGTGCAGGAAGCTGGTGACTATACTCTCGTCCACTCCGACCTGCGTCTGCTCATTTGCGGTTACTACGCGGGGCGAGAGCGTGTAGGGTCGACCGCGCTTGTAACGAGCGGTCAGGAGGTTTACCGGAGTGACGTTCCAATCCCACCGGACCACAGCGTGGTTCTCGGTCTCTTTTGCCGCGCCGCGGCCACGGTAGAACCCGGTATCCGATCCCGGAGGATAAGGATCGGTCGGGAGGGGAATGAAATCCAGCGCCTCCTTCATCTCTGGAGTTCCTTTAATGGCCAGGTCTCGATATTCCTGGGTCGGCACGAAGCCTGTGAGCGCCCGCTGGGCCGTGAGCCGATATCCTTCAAAGGCGCCGAAAAAGAACATCGAGTCTTTGCGAATCGGGCCGCCGACCGATCCGCCGAACTGATGGAAGACCAGAGACTCTGGCGTGGTTGCAAACTGGTTGCGGGCATTCAGGCCGCCGGCCTGGTAGTTCTCGAACACGCTCCCATGAAGCTGATTCGTCCCCTTCTTGGTGATGAGGTTGACGTTTCCACCCACTGTGTTGGCCACGTCCGCTGAAAAAATACTCTTGGCGACCTGCACCTGCTCCACCGCTTCGATGCTGACGCCTTTGATGATGTTGAAGTCCTGATACAGGCCGAGCGAGCGAAGCTCGGCGTCACCAGCGGCGTTGATGCCGTCGATGGTGAAAAGGAAGCCGCGGGGTGGCAGTCCATTCATCGAGACTCCCACGTCGGTCTGGGCGGAGATCCCGGTCCCGAGGTTGAGTATGTTCCTGAGATCCCGCCGCGCGAGCGGCAGCTCTTTCACCTCGGTTTCGGTGCGGTTGATGTCCTGCTGCGCGTTCATGGCATTGACGAGAGGCGGCTCGGCGCTCACCGTCACCTGCTCGCCGATCGTGCCGATCTCGAGCTTGAAGTCGTGTCGAAGTTTCTGTCCGGCGACCAACTCGAGGTCGGTCTGACGGTGCGCCTTGAAACCGGACACCTCGATAGTGATCGTGTAGATTCCAGGCGGCAGGAACGTGACGGTGAACTCGCCGCGCTCGTTCGCAATCGCACTCTTCTTCAGGACGGTCCCCTGGTTGGCTACACTGACGGCGGCGCCCGGGATAGCGGCGCCGGTCGGATCCACGACAAGGCCCTCGATCGTCGCTGTCGTGACCTGTGCCTGGCCGTTCGCCGCGAATATCAAGAGCAGGATACTGAGCAGGATAGACTGACCCACACCGTTTTTTCTGTTCATTGGCTCCCCTCGAATGTGAACCTGCGGCAGCGCAGGGGCGCGGAACGGAGCTGCTCCGTAACGCGCTCTTATTCCAGTTCCACCAGCGGCGCGACGAGCGCCATCGCAATCGCCATCGCAATAATAAAGGAGTTCTGAATTGAAGTTCATACGCCTCCCCGCGCTACAGGTCAAGGCAATAGCACGAAACATCGTTCCGTAATGTGTGGATGAGTGCGGTCACTTGCTACCGCCTTGTTTCCCGAAGCTTGCTTCGCCACTTTTCGAAAATCAACGCCTGAGTCCGGGCCGCAGCCGTGTGGAAATCTCGACGCGCCGTTCGGGCTCCGCCCAGGACGGCCAACAGGATATTTCTGCAAATTTCACAAACTGTGCCTCTTCAATGGTGTAGAATCCGCGCGTCGTTAAACTCCGGAACAGCCAGTGGAGAACGTTCGAGCGAAGCGGGGGAGGTTATTGTAAACCGTGATTTCATTTTCCCCTTCCGCTTTCCCGCGATTATGAAAGGTATCCTGAGGCATTGAGCAGGATCCGTAGGCGGCCAGTCTTTGCACGAGAGCGTGCTCGGGCGGTCGTTGAGGTCGAAAAGGAGATTGCGTGACGAACAAAGGCGAGACTTGGGTAAAAAGCCAACGCTTGCAGGAAGGCACCGTGTTCAGACAGGAATCCGGCGCGGCCCGGATCCGTTCGCAGCCAGCCCAGTACGCGAGCTCTACACCGCCGAGAGCGCGAAGGCCATGGTCGCGCAAGTGCGTGCGGCGCTCGCCCGGGACAGTTCGCCCGAAACGCTCGCCGCGCTCAACAGCGAGCTGGCACGTGGGATTGAATCGTTCTGGGGCTACTGGTTCCAGCGCATCGAGTTCCCGGCGCAGCACATCAGCTCGACCTCGAATCACAAGTGGGCTTGCTTCGACGAAGGCGGCCTCAACACTCTCGAAGGCCGGCTCACGAGCGACGAAGCGTCCATCATGCGGCCCTTTCCGAAATGGCTTTACATCGAACCCGTGCTGCCCGACCTGCGCGGCAAATCGGTGCTCGAGCTTGGCACCTGCAATGGCTTCTTCAGCTTCCGCTTCGCGGAGGCTGGCGCCGGGTCGGTCACGGGCGTGGAAGTCGTCGAGCAGCCATACGCCAGTGCCGTGTGGGCCGCAGGCGTGCTCGGTCACAAGAACGTCGAGTTCCTCAACACTGATTTCCTGATGGATTTGACCCTGCAGCCCCGCGACGTGGTGTTCCTCTCCGAGGTCCACAACCATTTTCTGATGCCGTTCTATGGGCTCTGCCGCCTGGTCCACCTCGCCAACGAGACGCTCATCCTCGATACCGGCGTGCGCGATATGCCCGGCCACTCGCTCGAGTTAACCAGCGGTTGGGAGCGCGATCCGGCGCGGCTACTCTTTCACAGCTTCTATTTCAGCGACGGTCTGCTGCTGGATTTTCTCAACCTTATCGGCATTGCTCCCGAGCGTGTCACGCGGTACAAAGCGCCTGGCGGCGGTCACACGCTGTATTACATCGACACCCGGCACGTCGCGGAGCGTCGGCGCGAACTCAACTATCCCGATTACTTACGCAAATGATCGAACTCGAGTTCGTGCTGCCCAAGGCCTGAGTTCGGCAAACGGCGGGCCGCACGAGTCTTTGCGCCCGGTGTGTGCGCAGATCGTTAGGACATCGGTGTCGACCAAGTGGGCCATTCATTCACGCCCGTGGGTTTTCTCGCAGTCGATCCACGTAGCTCACGCCGTCTTTGATGTCTTTGCGATCCTTCCACATGCCTGTTATCGGAAGCGACTCGGCAAGAATGCGCTTCTGCCTGCCCGACGGCAGATAGATCTCTAGAACTGTACCCTCTTTAAGGTTCACCTCATCCAAGGGTTTAAAAACGCCATCTTCGTACTTTGCCCTGATAGTCATATCCATCCCAGACAAATAATCTTAATCGTCGCAGATTCTAAAGGTTATCGGTGCTCCAGTCCAGCTCGATGCTGGAGCGCATTACAGGCTAAGACGGCATCACGTTGCTCCGAGCTCTAACTCGGGCAAGCGGTGCTCGCAGTGATTTCGCGTTCTTCAACATCGCGGCAGCTTAGCTCTGGGCGCTGCAAAATTCCGGTCTGACGAAGAAAGCACATCGCTGATCCAGTGGTGCTGGTGAGCCACGGCCCCAATAAAAGCCACTTGTCCGTGTAGTCGGCTTACCGGAAACTGAGAACAGACTGACCAGAGTGGCCGGTAGCGCCACATCGAAGTTGGCCCCCACTTCGCATAGCTATGGTTAGCGCGGAGCAGTGTCGAATTCAACGCTCACGAAACGCCAGGAGAGCGGACGGTAATCCTGATTATGTGAATAATGATGCGGAACGAACCAGCTGCTCGCCGTGATCTCAATTTCGTGCTCGCCACCGGGAACAGCCTGAGGTAACGCAAATTCGAGGGCGAAATCGCCCTTTTGAACTACCTGTTGGCCACTCGGTTCCTGGTTGTCGATCCGGACGCTCAGGGAAAATGGCTTCCGTAAATACTTCAGGTTGGTCGTGCCCCGAACCCGCAGGATCCGAGCATCCGGTCCAGCAGTTCGGGAAAACACCAGACGGGGACCGCCCCAGCCGTCAGACCACAGGGTGGTGTGGTTCAGGTAAACCTCCGTCTGCGGATCCAGACGTCTTTTCTCTCCGATACGCTCCAGAACTGTTTTGGCCACGCCGGTTGCCCGGTCGCGCAGCGCCGGATAGACGCCGTAGTAAAAGGCGACCTCCGGCGCAAGGACGCCCGCAGCCAAAGCGTAGGGCAAGGCTGCAAGCGGTTTCTGGTGCCGCCTCGTCTCCTGGAAGCGCCGGTACAGGCTACGGGCGCGCTCTATGCGGTCGCGCGTGAGCCGGTGCCGCCGAAGTGAAAGTGCCATTCGCCAGTAGAACGGCGAAAACCGCGACCCCCAGTAACGCCGGCTGATCTGAATACACTCCGCCAGGCGTTCGGCCTCGGTGCGACTGACCGTCTTGGATTCGGGCTGAAGCCGATAAGTGGCCAGGACCTGGTCGACGAAGTAAAAGTCGTATTTCCTGGAAAAGCGGCAAAACAGGTCGTAGTCCAGCCACGAAGATTTCAGACCCTCCTCGAGTGGCCCGCAGGCGCGCCAGACTTCAGGCGTCCAGAAGACGGCAGGCTGGGGAATCGTGTGCCCCTTCCAGATTTCGAGGACTCTACGGTGGCCGTCAAACCTGCTCGGGTGTTCAATCCCGGTGAAACAACCCGTTTCGTCGACGAATCTGCAGCGCCCCATGACAATGTGGCGCCCTCTGACCGGATCGATTTCACGGGCCACGCGCTCCAGCGAATTCGGCAACAGGGTGTCGTCGGAGTTCAAGAACCCCCAGATTTGCCCGGTCGCGCGGCGAAATCCCTTATTGATCGCGTCCGCCTGACCGCGGTCAGGCTCCGAGATCACGGTTAGATGCGGGTATCTCCTGAGAATGTCGAGAGTGTCATCTTTCGATCCGCCGTCGATTACGATGTGCTCGAGATCAGGATACTGCTGGTTGAAGACCGACTCGATGGTCTCGGCTATGTACTTCCCCTGATTGAAAGATGGCGTAATGATCGAGATTCGCGGCCGCTTCTCCACGTCAAGAAATCTCCAGGGAGTAACGTTGTTCACGAACCCGGTAAAGAGTGCGAACAATCTCAAGGGTAAACCTGTGCCAGGAAAACTGCTTGACCTGAAGCCTCCCGTTTTCGATCAGGCCCCGGCGCAGGTTCCCGTCGGTCAGGACTTGACTCAAAGCGTGAGCAAGGTCCCCCGGAGATCGCGGATCCACCAGAAGAGCGGCGTTCCCTGCTATTTCCGGGAGGCTGGTCGCGTTGCTGCTTACGATCGGACAGTCACACCACATGGCCTCGGTGAGGGGGATCCCGAACCCTTCGAAAAGGGAAGGAAAGACCAGCGCGGCAGCGCCCTCGTACAGACCAGGCATGTCCTCGACCGGGCAATAACCCAGAAAACGAACCTGGCCCGAAAGGTCGAGATCCTGAACCAGCTTCAGGAGCTCCGACTGGGCTTCTTTGGCGCTTCCAGTGCAAACAAGCAATGGATCGAGCTTGTATTCGTCGCGCAGCACTCGCAGGGCCGCGAAAGCGGTGCGATGATTCTTGTGGGGCCAGGTGTTGCCCGGAAAAAAGAGAAAGCTACCCGCCGTCAAACCGTACTTGGCCAGCACTTCCCTGGACCTCCCGCGGAACTTGCTGCCGGGATGAAAAATGGGATCGGCCGCCAGGGGCGTCGTGGTGACCCGGTCGGCCGGCACGTTCATCCTCTCGAGCAGCGTCTGCCGCGTGAACTCGGAAATCGCGCAAATATGCCGGGCTCGTCGAATCGCATCGCCATACACCCGTCGCCGTTCTGCCAGGCTCGCCGCCGTGAAAAACTCGGGACAGAACTCGTGCTGAATATCGGGTACGATCAAAACATTTTCCAGCGGATACAGATCGGGTTGAATGTAACCGCTCATCGAGAGCGCCACTTCGCAATCATAACCCCGAGCGGTACGGAGCCGTTCCACGTCTGGGGAGCGCCAGTAGTCGATCTTGAGACGTCTGTGAAGATACTGGCCCGCCCTCCAGGTTGCTCGACGCCAGTCTTGAAGGGGACCATCCGCGCTGATCATTCTGAAATTCCGTTGGACGGCCGAAGTAAAATCGTACCTCGCCTGAGAGGGCAGCAAAACCCGATAATGGTTGAAACCGTCGATTTTCATCAGGTGCTGGAGGAAAGACCGCGATAGTGTTTCGATCCCTCCGGCAATTCCAGGTTTCATCCAGCGCAAGTCAATCAGAGTTCTGACAGGAAGGCTTCGTTGCCGCTTTTCGCGCACGACCTCTTGTACGGCGGCGCAGTAGCTACGCGCATTCCGGGACGCATCGTGATTCGTCGCCACCCACTGCCGGCTGTGATGCTTGAGCCTCGACCTGAGAGCCGGGTCTTTCAGCGCCTGGACAGTCCGATGGGCGAGCGTCTCCGCATCATCGGCAATCAGGATATTGAGTCCGTCCTGATAATCGAGACCTTCCGCGCCTACCCTGGTCGAGACGATGCACTTCTCCATTGCCCAACCTTCCAGAATCTTGTTGCGCATCCCCGATCCGAAGCGAAGGGGAACCACGACGACGGCTGCCTCGGCAATATAGGGACGGATGTCTTCGACGAACCCGGTTACCACGACTCCCGGCGACCCGACCAGTCTGCGGACTTCTTCCGAAGGATTGCGTCCGACTATCCAGAATTCAGCCTGCGGGATCTGTCTCTGGATTCTCGGCAAGACTTCGCGCGCGAAAAAGACGGCTGCGTCGGTATTGGGTGGGTGGTTCATCAGGCCGGTGAAGACGATCCGGAATTCGCACTCGACGATTCCACGCAGCGGGGACAAAATACGCGACATCTATCGGGACTGGAATCGTAAGCAGCTTTCGTGGCCGGTACTTCCGGGCAACCCATGCTTCATCCGATGACGAAACGGTGATGACCAGGTCGAAAGCCCGGCAATAGCGGGCTTCAAACCGGGAGTAGCTGTAATACTCGCGCATGCAGCTGAGCCACTCTTTGACGGATCCAGCGAGACGTGAACGGCGCCGGTAAACCAGGGCTCTCACGTCATGGAGCACCAGGACGCTGACAGGCATTCGAGGCAGATAATCGATCCAGTGCGCCAGACTGCTCTGGACAACCAGAAGCGCCTGCCAGATCTCCTCGCTCAAAGCAGTTTGAATGGGATTTGACAGATTGCGAAACTGGCGATCTTCCGGAATCGTATCCAGGGGTCGATCCGGGAGCGAGCGGATGTTGTCATAAACCGCTCTGCCAAACCGCCGCAGCAGGGACGAACGCCTTGGGCCGGACGGAACCGGCGCATCCAGATCAGGGTTGCGCCAGAGGTAAAGCCTGACACCGCAATCGATCAGGCTACTCTTCTTCTGCTCCTGCTCGCGCTCATGTACCAGAGAGACGAGTCCAACTTTTCGAGCCACTCTGGTCAAATGCGTCGTGTGAAGGTACTCGTGACCGGCACGTCCGGGAAAAACGGGAAGATCCTTGTTCAGGATAAGAAAGTTCAACTTCGTTTGTGTGAACCTTGTCAAGACGTTTTGTTTTCGTCAGGCGGACTGACCCCATTGAACGACTTGCTGACGATTTCGTCCACCCAACGCCAGCGGCCGAGACGTCTTATGAGACGATAGGCTCTCGAATGTCGGATTCAGCTGAAGCAGCGTCCTGGAGAGTTCTGAGCTGCGCCAAGATTCTTTGGATCTGCTCCGCCCGCGCCGCGGCAACCAATGCCAGCGCAGATCTTTGTTCCTCGCTTTCGCCGAGTTTCCTGATTTACATCTTGATCGAGGGATTGCTGTTCAGCAAGTTTGCCGCGAAGATCCTCATATTGAGTCTGCAGTTCAGCGAACCTGCGCCCCTGGTCGTGAATTACCTCGAGCCGCGCCGCGCGATCCGCTTCGGCGAAGGCAAAGCTCTGACTCAAGCTGTCGAGCTGGGCCTTGAGGTTGTTTCGTTCCGCTTCCAGCTCGCCTACCCGCGCCCCCTGCTGCGTGAATTACCTCGAGCCGCGCGGCGCGATCCGCTTCGGCGAAGGCAAAGCTCTGACTCAAGCTGTCGAGCTGGGCTTTGAGGTTGTTTCGTTCCGCTTCCAGCTCGCCTACCCGCGCCCCCTGCTGGTGAATCACCTCAAGCCGCGCGGCGCGGTCTGCATCCATTTCTCCGTATTTTTTCACGAGATCCTGGATCGAGGCATCCAGATCTAACATCGCCTGAAGCAGGCGACCCGAGACTCCGCTGTCCAATGGAGCAGGCGTGCGGTCGTGACGGATCAGAGGTTGGCGGCTGACCAGGAGGAACATGTCATAGTGGGAAAAGATCGGAGGTTCGAACTCAAGAAAATCGGCGCCCAGCCGGCGAAAGAAGCTGCGAATCGAGCTCTCGCTGAAAAGGTAGAGATGCTCGTCAGGTCTCAAGAGACTAAGGAAGGGATCCTTGGCTGCAACCATCGAGTCATAAGTATTGCCCTCGCGGTAACGGGGGGTCTGGATCAGTAGAAGTCCATCCGGCTTCAGCAGCGCGAGGCAGTGACGCAGCGTTCCAACCGGATCCTGGAGATGTTCCAATACGTCGAAGTTTGCCAGCACATCCAGGGAGGCGGGTTGAATCCTTTGATCCTCTACCGGACCCACGAGAACGGGAATGTCGAAAAAGCGCCGCGCCAGATTCGCAATCGAGGGGCTCAGTTCGAGGCCGGTGGCGTCAAAACCCGCCGCTCGCGCGAGCGCGACGAAACCTCCGTGCGCGCACCCTAATTCCAGCACGGAAGCGGGAGGTTGCCTGTACCTCAGGAGCGTCTTGAGCCAGTGAAGACAGCGTTCAGGTAGATCCGTCCGCGCGCGGAGCTCTATATTCGTGATTCCCAAATTCTCCTCCTGGTGGGAGAACCAGTATTCACTTTCCGTACAGGCCGTCTTCGTCCCGCGCTACCCTGGCGATTTCATGTTCGGGCATGTCAGCCAGGACCAGCGTCTCGCAGGCATCACATTTCAAGTAGCCTGGCGAAAATGGCGAGAGCGCGGAATTGCCGCACCAGCAGCTTTGAGGAGCCTTCTTTCTTACTTGGCTTTGCATGCCAGGAAAACCGCTCCGCTTCCGACCGTCCAGTCGCGTTCGAGCTGCAAGATCTCGTTCATGATTCGTTGGAAGACATCAGAGAAATGACTCAGGGACTGGAAATAGGGGTAAAGAATGTTGCCGATCTCTCCCGAAGAGTTCGGAATGTGCCACAGGTGATCAAGAAACAGGAAGACCCGGCTCGTCATCTCCGGCAGGATCGGAACATGCTCGAGAACCTGGAAGCCGGCCCCTTCCAGGCGCTCGGTCCAGGTTTCCAGCGGGAGAGGATTGGCAAGGTGGTGATACGCCTCATAACCGGTCTGAAGAGATTCCGCCCATTTCGGGTCTCCCATCTCGCTGATCATGAGCGGCAATGTAGCCCATTTCAGGAACTTATCAGTGACGACGCTGAGGAGAAAATAACTTTCCGGACGAAGGGTACGTGAGATCTCAGCTAAAACATCCGGCAAACGGTCCATATGTTCCAGGGAGCAATTGGCAAATGCCGAGGAAAAACTCGCCGCGCCAAGAGGTAACTCATGTCCCGGGGAAGCATACACTTCACGATAAATTCCGGACCGGCGGGCCAGATCCGCCGTCCCCGGGTTGATGTCGACTCCAACGACGTCGCGCAAGTCGGGCCACGATTGACGAAAGAACTGACCGTCACCGCATCCCAGATCAAGGATGGGCTCGCGCAGAGAGTATCGCTTATAGGCGGCAAGCTCCCACGCCCGCCAGACAATCAAGGGGGGAATGCAGGGATAAACTTCGCTCATTTTCTCGTAGCCGGCGGCTACGTCACTGGGTGCGAGGAGCACTTGTTTCATCGAGAGATTTTGCACTTATTAGACCGAGAGTAAATGTCCCCGCTGCCGGCTTTTGCGGGCCTCAACCAATTCCTACTCCGCTCAAGCGTTCCCGAGCGTCATGGCGCGGCGCCTGGACTTGGACATTTGCAGGCACGGATACTGGTGCAGTTAACCAGGGCCGAAGGCCCGGCAGTGAATAGCCCCGCCGTCAAGGCGAAGCTGGCAGACCCGAGTCCGAGGTCCGAGGACCGGCACTCCGACCGTGCCGCACCTGTCGGCGCTCAGTGAGCCCATTCCCGGAGGGGGCTACGCACTGTCGGCCCTACGGGCCTTGCGGCTGTTTGCTCACAGACTTCGTGGGAAAGTGTCTAGCCGCATTCAGGGTAGAGCTGACTTTTGCGACAGTCTCTTCTGGCCGTCGCAATTCCAGGCGAAGCAAGCTACCGCACTCCAAAGTCTCCTAGGATCGCTCATTAATCGAGTGCTTCAGGGCGGCCACGGAGCGCAGAGCCTGAAACCTCTCCGCAAGGCACTGGATGAAATACCGAGGGTTCGCTCGATTAAACCAGGCCAGCCAGAGCAGGGCCGACAGGCTATCGGCGACCGTGGGAGCCCGTCTGTCATAGTACTGGTCGTTCCCGTGCCTGAGATGACTTGCGTAGGCGAAGGCCCATTTATACGGTACGCGGCCGTAATGATGTCGAACTACCCGGATGGTCTCCGCCAGACCTGCCGGGCGGTTTGACAATGTCTTGTTGCGCGAGTACATCCTCGAAACCGACAGAAATTGACGGATGCGCCGCGGAGGGTGTAATCGAAAGACCCTGATCCAGAAATCGTAATCCATTGAGAAATGAAGCGCTGGATTCGAGCACGCCCACATCCTCAAGGACTCGCCGGCGAAAAAAGACGGAGGGCTGGCAAACGTAGCATTCGCTCGAAAAGCTTTCCCAGTCGAAGTCCCGGGTCGGATACGGCTCCAGAATCTTTCCGGAATCATCACAGTAGTACGCGTCCCCGTATAGCACGGCGGTATCCGGGTGGTCGCGGAAGAAAATCCCTACTGTCTCCAGCGCGCCGGGAAGATACATGTCATCGGAATTCAGCCAGCCGATCACGTCCCCGGTCGCCCGATGAAACCCCTTGTTAACGGCTTCCGCCTGGCCCGCATCGGGCTCCGAGATGTAACGGAGCGCGTTCTGATAAGACCGGAGAATCGAGAGCGTGCCGTCGCTGGATCCACCATCAATTACCCAGTAGTCGAGCTCCGGGTAGCCCTGGGAGACGACACTATCAACGGTCTGCCGGATGAACTCACCCTGATTGAGGCTGGGAGTGATTACCGTAATTCGGGGAAGCCGATCTGAAAGGCTCAAAATACCACCAAGACTCAAAGACGCGAAGAAACACCAAGATGCCTTGTACTCTCCAGCTCAACCTCCGGGGCTCTTACGAATAGATGACAATTCCCCGGAAGGTTGGCGACGCCGTGATGCATCAGCTGAGTTGGACCGGCAGCCGTTCGGAAAATGACCGCGAGTTGACCAACGCCGGGCAAATGGCAGATCCGTTCGATGGCCGAGCTCAACTCCGGCCAGGTGCGGAGATGCCGGCGTTCATAGACCGCCGGCGATACTGTTGCCAATCCGACCTCGAAGGTATAGTCGCCGATGCCCAGTTCCAGGCATATATCCTGTCGAAACAAGAGGCGGCTTCCATGCCTGACCGAATTGGGCGCTTCAGAGCCGTATTCGAGCGTGCTCTTGCCATGGACGATGACACCTTTGTCGTTTTGAAGGACGATGCCGCCTATGGGCACGTCAATGTCCTTGAGCAACTCGAACTCGTAAAAAAACCGCGCCGTTTCGCCCTGCTCGAAGACCGCGCAGGGCTCGTCCCGCGTGTTGCAGAGCGCAACACCCGTGCATCGGGCCCAGCCATTGCTCACCTGCGTAACCTGGCTGATGTCGAGAAAGCTTTCCGGCGAAGGCCGGAAGAAAGGCTCCGGCCCCTCCGACAACCTCTCCGGGGAGTTTGAGCTTGCAGCACCCGCCTTCGGCGCAGGAACCGAACGGTCCTGCTGCTCGAGCAGGTAATAGCGCTTTACGGCTTCAGAAGCCGAACCGACAAGCAACGGCGCGCCCTGATCGAGCAGGAGGGCGCGCTGGCAGAACTGCTCCACCTCCGTCATCGCATGGCTCACCAGGATGATCGAGACGCCGCGCTCGACCAGCTCCTCCAGTCTCTTGTAACACTTCTGGCGGAAGAAGATGTCCCCAACCGCCAGCGCCTCGTCGATGACCAGGATATCCGCATCCACGCTCGTGGTCACCGCGAACGCCAGGCGCACGAACATCCCGCTCGAGTAGAGCTTCACCGGCTGGTCGATGAAATCGCCGATATCCGCAAAGGCGGCAATGTCGTCGAAGCGGGCTTCCATCTCGCTGCGCGGCACTCCGAGGATCGAGCCATTGAGAAACACATTCTCCCGCCCGGTGAACTCCGGGTTGAATCCGCTACCCAGCTCGAGCAAGGCGGAGACGCGCCCGCGCAGCCGAACCTCGCCCTCGGAGGGCGCGACCGTACCGGCGATGATCTGGAGAAGCGTGCTCTTGCCGGCCCCGTTTTTCCCGATAATCCCGAACCGCTCTCCGCGGCGAACCTCGAAGCTGACGTGGCGCAGACCCCAGAACTCGTGCCCGTAGCTTCGTCCGAGACGGCAAAGAAGCATCTGCTTCAGACGATCTTCCGGCCGGTCGTAGATCCGGTACATCTTGCCGAGGTCGCTGGCGCGGACTGCCACGTCCCGGGCAAGCCCCGAGGCCGGCGCCGGCTGCGTCATATCCGCCGTTTGATCGATCATCTGGGTCAGGAATATAACACGACGGGGATTCGGGGCCTAGATGACATCCGCAAAGCCCTTTTTCGTCTTCATGAACCAGGCATATCCGAGAAGCATCACGACCGCCGTGGCGGCGAGCCAGGCGCCAAACCACCTCCACTCCGGCAGGGTTCCCCACAGAATTACCCGCCTGAAATCTTCGACCACCGGACTCAAGGATTCAGTCCGACAAGCCTTCGAAAGCCCTCAGGCACGGCTTCTAAAGGATAAAAGATCGGAGTCAGGAAGAAAAACACCTGAACGGCCAGAGTCACCGTGTAGTGAACATCTCGAACGTAAACCCCGAGCGCGGCGAGAAACCAGCTCAGCCCCAGGGTCAGGAAAAGGAGGGGCAGGGCTACGACCGGCAGCAAAATCAATGTCCACTGAAGCCCGGGTCCGAACGCGAGGCTGGCGCCCAGCAGAATCGCCAGGCTCACCAGCGCGTGAAAAAGAGCCGAGCCGAGAACGCTCACCGGAAGGATCTCGAGCGGGAAAACTACCTTCTTCACATAATTGGGCACCGTGGGAATGAGGCCGGCCGACCGGTTCACAGACTCGCTGAAAATGTTGAAGGCGATCAGTCCGCTGAACAGCACCAGCGAAAATTCTCCGAGAGAACTGGAGCCGCGTTCGCCCCAGCGGGCGCGGAACACGAGACCGAACACGAACGTGTAAGTCAGGAGAAGAACAAGCGGGTGAAAGAACGACCAGAACAAACCGAAGAAAGAACCCTTGTACCGGCCGGCGATCTCCCGGCCGGTGAACTGCCGGACCAGGTCACGGTGCGTCCAGAGGTTGCGCGCCAGGGCGAGCGGATTCAGATTCCTGAGGATGCTGTCGAAAGGCGCCGAGACCGAGCGGCGCTCGATAATCACCTCTCGCCTGGATGCGTTAGCTGCTCGCGAGCTCATGGTATTGCGCGCCGGCTCTTTTCCTCGCGGGCTTCACCGTACACTGCCAGCACACGTTCCGCCGATTTCTGCCACGCGAAATCCTGCGCCCGCTGCAGGCCCGACTGCACGAGCCTGCGCCGAAGCTCGGGCGAGTCCAGGATCCGATAGACCGCCGAGGCGATCTCGTCCGGCTTCTCCGGATCAAAATACAGGCCCGCATCGCCCACCACCTCGGGTATTGAGCTCGAGTTCGAGACGGCGACCGGGCAACCCGCCGCCATGGCTTCCAGCGGAGGAAGTCCGAACCCCTCGTACAGAGTAGGGTAGACGAGGACGGAGGCCCGGTTGTAGAGAATGTTCAGAGTCCGGTCCTCGACGAATCCGGTGACCCGGACCGCTTGCTCGAGCCTGAGTTCCCGGATTGCCTCCAGAATTCCGTCTGAATTCCACCCCTTGGGACCTGCCAGCGCGAGCACGTGGGGAATCCGGTAATTCTCCCGCAGGATATGGAAGGCTCTGAGAAGGCGGGGCAGGTTCTTGCGCGGTTCCAGCGCGCCGACCGCCAGAATATAGTCCCGATCGAGCCCGAGCTCGCGCAGAAGTCCGCCGGCATCTTCTTCCACCGGGAGCTTACGAAAACAGGCTCGCACCCCGAGAGGAACGACCCGGATCCGGGTCGCGTCGACTCCGGCGAGATCCTGGAGGTCTTGCGATGTCGCCCGGGAATTCACGATCACACGGTCGGCCCGGTCGGTCCAGCGCCGCAGCTGGCGCGCCGTGAACCGATTGCTGGCGAGGTGAAACTCAGGGAAACGGAGCGGCGTCAGATCGTAGACGCTCATCAACGTCGCAGTCCGGCGCGGAGCGGGAACCATGAGGTGGTTGGCGTGAAACACGTCCATGGACCCGAACATCGCCTCGAGGCTCAGCAGCGGTGCGAAATCTGCAAGCGGCTGGGCCAGTCGCATCGGAAGACGCCGGACCTTGAACTTCACCTGTTCGTTTGGAAACGCGCGGCGCAGGCGCGGCAACGAATCACGGCGCGCGGAGACCGCGCACAGCCGGAAAGTGTTGCCGCCATTCGAACTCGAGAGCATCGCGTGGACCAGCTCGCGGACGCAGACTCCAACGCCGGTCTGGCTGGCTAACGCCGAGGTTACGTCGATCCCGATGAGCACGAAACAAATACCACGAAGACACGAAGACACGAAGAAACACCAAGAATCTAGACTCCACGCCTCCGCACCACGATCCTGAATGTCTCAAGCAGAATAATCAAGTCCAGAAAAAAGGAGTAGTTATAGATATAGGCCAGGTCGTACTTCAGCTTGATCGCGGGGTCGGTATGATAATAACCGCGGATCTGGGCCAGGCCCGTGATTCCCGGTTTCACTTTGTGCCTTTCGTCGTATCCGTGGATTTCCGTGGCGAAGCGCGACACAAACTCCGGCCGGTCGGGTCTCGGCCCTACCAGACTCATGTCACCTTTGAACACGTTAACCAGCTGGACGGTCTCATCAATCCGGTAGCCGCGCAAGAATCGCCCCAATCGAGTCAGACGCGGATCATCCGCCTTCGCCAGGACCGGTCCGGTTTCATCCTCGGATCCTTGCAGCATGGTTCGAAATTTATACAGGCGAAAAAGCTTTCCTCCCTTCCCTACCCGGTTCTGACCGTAGAGCACGGAACCGCCGTCCGACAGCTTGATGGCCACGGCGACCACCGCCCACAACGGTATGAGAATCAGGATAAACATGATCGAAAAGACCAGGTCGCGGGATCTGCGCAAAAAGGCGGCAACCGGATCGTTGGGTTTCTCGACCATCTCGATGAGTGGAATGTCCCGAATGTTGAAGTGTTTGATGCGTCCGATCAGGATCTCGTAAACCGAAGGCACTATGCTGACGCTCACCCGGGATGCCCCGAGCCGGCTGATCGAGTGCACCAGGCGGTCTCTCCAGGTGGTTTCTTCCGGCGTCAGTATGATCTGCTCGATTTCATGCAAGCGGATCAGGTCGGGGACATCCTCGTTTCTTCCGAGAACCTCGTACCGGTCCACGAATTCTCCTTTGCCTACTCGATCCGATACGATCCCTGCCACCTCAAGCCCGATCTCGGGCGTCCGTTCTAACTCTGCTATCAGTTGCTCTGCAAGTGGTCCCGTTCCGACAATCAACGCCCGCCGTTTCCTCTGGCTCGCCGTTCGTTTGACCGCCAGCCGCCAGACCACAAGGCCGGCCCAGTTCAACATCCAGTAAATCGGAAAGATGGTTCGCGGGAACGTCAGGTTCCCGCTGAAGAAATAGACCGCGATCAAGATCAAAACCTGAATCCCGCTGGCGGCGCCTATCGATTGGATGAACTCCCGAAGGCTCTTGAGACGAATCTCATGGTAAGTGTCGAGGAGAAAGAGAAGCGCGGGCTGAAGGGCGAGGATGAGCCACCAGTAGTGCCTCACCTGCAAGAAGCGCTCGGATGGGAGCAGTTCGTTCGTGAACGGGATCGGAACCAAAGAGCGCAACTGAAATGCCACAACATACGCCGCAAGCACGACGACGCAGTCCCCCAGGACTACCAGGAAGAGATGGCGCGAGAGGTCTAGCTCAGTCGAGGCTAGACTCTCTTTCCGGCGTATTAGCGTGCTGACTTCGGACGATTCCACAAATACCTCTAAGACACAAAGACACGAAGAAATACTAACAAAACTACATTCATTGGTGGTTTATCAACTCGTTGAAAGCCTTCTCACCAAATAATTGCTTCACCACGTTGCGTTCTTCGTCATTGCGAAACTTGTAGCCCATCTGAAGAGCCTGCTTGATCTCGGCGCGCGCGCGTTCCTGCGCATTGTCCGCAATGAGAGACAGGCCAAGAAACCAGTGACCCAGGGCAAAATCGGGATAGCTCTTGACCATCGTTTCGTTCAGCTCGACCGCGCGGCGAGGCTCATTGCGCAAGATATAGGTGCGGCCCAGGAAAAAGATCGCTTCCTGCCGCGTCGGGCTGAGCTCGAGAGCCCTCCGGCCGGCCACCTCGGCCTGATCGAGATACTTCTTGTCGACGTGCAGCCCCAGGCCGTTGTACACCTCGTTGAGAATCATGTAACCCGCCACATCGAAGGGATGCGCCGCCACCGCTTCCCTCGCCCCCTGCAGAGCTTGTTCCAGGCTGTTATTCCCGAGCGGTCTCTTGTTGATAAGACTGTTGACGACACGATAGCAGTAGTTGAGCTTTTCCCTCGGCAGGTAGGGTGAAAGATGTTTGAAGGCCTCTTGATAGAGCGCTTCACCACTCGCCGGAGACTGATCGAATACAGTGTGCGCCTCAAAGGATCTCGCATTCGCGACGGCAATTTCTCTATTCACATAAAGCGCAAGCACCAGCCCCGCCGAGATAGCCACGATGCCTATCTGCCGGGCGAAACCTAGCTCTCCCGGAGGTTTCTTATCGGCCTTCTTCCTGGGCTCGGGATTTATTGCTTCCTTGGAGTGTGTCGACGCCGCCAGGAGAGCCAAGGACAGGTATAGCCCGAACAGAGAGCCAAAAGTGTCGAACGCGACCAGGTTGCTGAAAGCGTAAGCCGACAGAGCCCCGATCAGACACAGGCACAGGGCGCTGTCTCTCACTTTGTATAAGTTGATCAGAACCGCAATCACCACTGCCACGAACAAGAGGGCTCCCAGAGAGCCCTTCTCAGCCAGCATCTCCAACAAGGCATTGTGAGATTTGTCGTACCAGGTGGCTCTCGATTCCGCGAAGTCCGGCTGAAAGCTTACGTGTCTCGGATCATAGTGCCGGTTCAAGGCGTAATAGACGTTGTTGTGCCCCCACCCCTGGAGGGGATGGTCCCGGAAGCCTTTCGCGGTGCTCTGCCACACCATGAGACGCATGCGGGTGCTCTCATTCTCGGTAATCGAAATGCGAGTCAATCTCTCCAGCAAGGGCATCTTTCTCACGGCATCTGTCTCGCGAAACTTCCAGACGGCCAAACCACCGGCGAGTACCAGCAGGCAGAGAATCACAGCCGCGAATTTGAGCCGGCGTGTTCCCTCTCCCTTGAAGAGGAAAACGACAGCTACCGTGAAGAGACTGCCCAGGAGCGCGAAGATCACGCCGCGAGTCTGGCCCAGAAGGATGACGACGAGCAAGACGAGCTCGGCCGCCAGAATCAGGATGGATAAGAAACTCGGACGCCAGCGAGGCTTGACGCCAGAGCGGCGCTGGTTCTTGGAAGCGTGTTGGTGAGGCGTCTCGCGACGGGCAATGACGACGAGATAATAAAGGCCGTAAAAAAAGTGAACCAGAAGATAGGGCCCGATCGCCATCGGATTCCCAAGGACTCCACTGGGCCGTTCCGGAAACGGTGTCTGCAGGAGCACAGGGACGCTATCTGCGTACCTGACGCTTAGCCACTCCATCAGGGCGGTCACGGCGACTGCAAAGCTCACCCAGAAAGAAAACTTCACATAGGAAATGATCCTGGGCTCTTTCAAACCCGGCGGATGGACCCTGTCCGGCGAATGGCCCTTGTCTTTGACCGGATGCCCGTGCGGTTCCGCAGGAGAGAGATTCCTGGGGTTCGAGTAGAACCACACCAGCAAGGCAAACCATGCGAAAAAATGCAGCGACAGGATCAGCCCATCCTGACGGTCTACAAAACCCCAGAGGCTTCGCCTGAGATCGATTCCGAAAAATGAACTGACCACGGAGTAGATCAGGTAAAGAGCCAGGCCAATCGTCAGCGACGACGTTGTAGCATGCCACTTCGTGGGTCGAGCCGGCCGGCGAATCTGAAGTAACACCAGGGCCAGAGCCGCGGCGCAGACGATTTCGACCAGGACCTGGAAGGCAAGGACTTTCGCCGTCAAATGCGGGAACAGGAAGCCATGCCACACCAGAAGGGGCGTGAGCAGAATCAGATAAAGCCCGGCTCCCACGAGCCGTCGCAGGAAGTGTTGGAATCCCTTCACCAGGTATCCTTCCTGTTTACTCATCGAATGTTCTTCGTGTCTTCGTGTCTTCGTGGTTAGAGCTGCAGAACAAATACCACCAAGACGCGAAGACGCAAGAAACGCTCATCTTGGCTCGACGCGAGTCAGGCCAGGAGCTACTTTCTCGCTTCGACTGCCGCGCAAAATGTAATACAGGTCCAGCCGTTGATCCTCAAAATAGAGCCAGGCAGCCGGTCCGTCGCACAGATAAACCGGCTCATTGCGCGCCCACGACTGCGCAATCTCGGCAGCGGCTTTATCCCTGTCCCATATCCAGCCAGACCAGAGAATTCGCCAACCGGGCCGGTCTCGCAGCCCTCGATAGTAGTCCAGGATAGGGCTATAGCCTCCCGCAATCAACAGCGCCTCTCCAGGAACCAGAGACCTTACCATTTGCGCATAGTCCCGCTTTTCCGCCTGGAGCTGCCGCAGCGGCTGCATCCCGGCCTGGGCGATGCCGAAGACAACAAGCTGCAGGACGGCCCATCGCACGGCCGCCCGAGTGGTGCCCGTCCAGCGGTGATAGAGCCGGGCGCAAAGAATCAACGACGCCGGTAGAACGACGAGCAAGTAACGAGGGTGTATCTGCACGTCGGCGTCGCGCCAGAGAATCGCAAGGGGGATAAACAGACAGCACATGAACCCAAGCAGGGGGGACGGAATCCCCGCTGCGTCGCCGGCGGAGGGCGGTCCGCCGCCTGCCGCCAGCGGTCTCCGGGCCCGGCGGAGCCGGCGCCACAAATACCAGATTCCCGCGCTCAGCAGCGCCAGCCAGGCGGCTGGACAAACTGCGAATGTGTAGAGCAGGCTTGCCTGGACGTTTTCCCAGAAGTGGACTTCGCCCGTTGGAAGGATGCCGAGCCAGACCCTGGTTCGCTGCATGAATCTCGAAGGATCATAAAGATAGAACAAAGCTGCAGGCGCCACGATCACCAGCACGGAGGCGACGCCGAAGCGCAGTGAACTGCGTACCCAGGAGGAGAAGTCAAGACGGCGCACCCAGAGTATCCACAGGAAAGCCGCGGCCAGGGTCACGGCCTGTTCTCGAATCCCGACGGATATTCCAAAGAGCAGCCCGGCGAGCACCTCGCGCCCAATGCGCGGGCCCGGCTCCGCTCCCCAGAGAATCGCCGCGGCGGCAATGGCCGTCACGAGCATGGGGACCTCGGTCATCACGTAACCCGAGTAGAGCGCATAAACCGGCGAAAGAAGCAGGCCCACGGTCGCCAGCCGCGCGGCTCGAACGGGCAGGATCCGGCGCGCCAGCCGATCGAAAAGCAAAACTCCGGCGCCTCCGAGAACAACTATCTCGATGACCACTACGGACTCCACCTCAAGCGCGGAAAGCCTGAAAACTTTGCTCACGAGCTCCCAGAGAATAATGTTATATCCGATGAAAACGGGGCGTCCGATTCCCAAATCCGAAAACTGATGAGTGACAATCTGTTTCAGATAGTCGAAGCTATCCCACTGGCCCATGAATGGGGCTCTTCCCATGAAATAGAGAAAGCAAGCTATAATGAGCAGGCAAAGTTTCGAGCAGGCCGGGCCAGTTCGACGGCTGAGAGCGCCGCGACCCACCGCGCATTCGTGTCTTGCCGGTTTTGATACGTTCGCCCGGAAGACGGGGAGAGGCAATGAATCGCCAAAAACCTTTCGAATGTGCGTCACAGGAATTTATCTAGCGCATAGGAAGAGATGGGGCAATGACAAAATGGGTTAGTACATTGCTCGTTCTTGCCGGTTCGGCTATGGTTTTTCCGGGCACGACGGCCTACGGGACCAAGAAAGAAAAGGTTCGGGAGGAAGTTGCCGTTATCGATACCAATATAGGACGAATTACCCTGCGCTTCTTTTCCCAGGAATCGCCGAAGACCGTGGAGAAATTCAAGAGTCTGGTTCGAGCGAAGTTCTTCGATGGAATACTCTTTCACAGAGTCCTTCCCGGCTTGCTGATCCAGGGAGGCGATCCTCAAACTCGTTCCGAGGCGCTCGAGGCCGAAGTTACCGTCGAACCCGTGGCGCTTGAAACGAATGATCTGAAGCACCATCCCGGCACAGTGTCGATGGCGCATCCGAAGGATGATTCTACCAGCCGGAGCCAGTTCTTCATCTGCTTGCAGGAAGTGGCTTATTTCGACGGCAAGTACACCATCATCGGCGAAGTTATTTCGGGCCTCAAAGTGGTTGACTCCATCAGCAACGTCCCCAGGGATCTGAAGCAAACGCCCCTTTTCCCCGTGCGAATTCGAAAGTTCTTTCTCGAAATGCAGGAATTCATAAAGGAAGTGAAGTAAATCAACCACGAAGACACCAAGACGAAACGCTAGAACTTGATGATAAAGCGATTAGCTCAGGCCCTTCCGATCAAACCCGGAGAATGGGGTGTATCCGGGCTGATGTTCTTGTACATTTTCGGTGTCTTGACGTTCTATTACATCCTCAAGCCGCTGCGGAGCGCCCTCTTTCTCAGCGAACTCCCCGCGAGCGATCTGCCCAAAGCGTATCTATTGACCGCCCTGATCGCGGGGCCGCTGGTAACGCTGGTTTTCAAGCTTAGCGGCCGGCTTTCCACTCTCAAGCTGCTGACGGTCACAAACATCGCGATTATCGGATCGCTTTTCGTCTTCCGCTGGGCAATCGGCCGGAACCTCGCTCAACTTCCTTACGCCTACTTTGTCTATGTCCAGATCGTCTCGGTGGTCTCGGTGGGGCAGTTCTGGCTACTGGCCGGATACATCTACGACAGCCGGCAAGCGAAGCGAATCTATGGTGTGCTGGGGGCCGGGGCGATCGCGGGAGCCAGCGCCGGCAGTTTTCTTTCGGATTTTCTCAAACGCATGAATTCGGAATCGATGCTGATGATCTGCGTCGGCATTTGCCTCGGGCTCATCCTGGTGAGCCATCTCGTTTGGCTACACCGCCGGGCCGAAGCGGAGAAAATCACCGAGTCGCGCCGGTTCGAGGCGTCGGCGTCGGGCGAACGCTTTTACGACCTTTACAAACTGGTATTTGGCTCGCGCCATCTCGTCCTCCTGGTGGTCCTGATATTCCTGACCATGATTGCCTCCCAGATCACGGACTGGCAGGTAGACTACGCCACCCAGCAAGCGTTCCAGCATCTTCCCAAGTCGGAAATGGCGCAGGAGATCAAGGGCTTTCGCGGCAGGTTCAATCTGATCACGAACCTGGCCGGAATTCTGCTCCAGCTGACCTTGACCGGTTTCGTGGTCAGCCGGCTCGGCATTGGGGCGTCGATCCTGTTTTTGCCCGCAGGGCTATTCTTCAGCTCGATCGCCGTCTTCACGGCGCCCTCCCTTCGGAGCACCACCATGGCGCTCGGTTTCAACTCGGTCTTCCGCTACTCGATCAACCGGTCCGGGCTCGAGCTGCTTTACCTGCCGCTCTCCCCGGAAGTACGAAAGAAGATCAAGTTATTCATCGACGTGTTCATTGACCGCTTCGGACGCGCGGCGGCGGCATTCGTCATACTCTTATTCACCGCGGAGTCCTTTGATTTCGGCCTGCGCGGGACCGCGCTTGCCGTTGTGATCATCACGGGGGTTTGCCTGGTAGTCGCCCTGCGATTGCGCAACAGTTATGTCGAAGCGTTTCGCCAGCAGCTCGCGCTTCGAGAGATGGATCTGGAAACGCTGTCGCGCTTCGTCACGGACCCGGCCTCGGTGCGCTTGCTGGTGGCAACGCTGGAGAGCGCGCACGAGCGTCAAATCCTTTATGCTCTTCGGCTGCTGCAATCAGTCCGCGGCGTCGATTTCGCGCCACAACTCTTGCCGCTTCTCAATCACGATTCGCCCTTTGTCCGGGAGGAGGCGACCCGGACTCTGATCGCGCTCCCAGGTGAATTCAGGGCCGAGGCGCGGCGGCTGTTAGCGGACGGCTCCCCGGGGGTGCGGCAGGCGGCCGTAGAATACCTGTGCGCCCGGGATCCGGCCAGGACGTCGTCAGAGCTCGAGCACCTCCTTCGTCACGAAAATCTCGACACCCGCGTGGCGACAGCACACTACGCTGCAGAACGCAGCGATTTCCGGCCCTCCCTTGAACTCATCCAAAGTCTGCTGAACGTCGAGGGCGACCGAGCCAGCGAAGCCCGTGAGGCCGCGGCGCGTCTGGCCGTCCGGCTGCCGGCCGCCGAATCGGTTCCTCTGCTCAAAGATCTTCTGAAAGACCCCGATCGCCAGGTCGCGGCCGCAGCCGCGCGAGCGGCGGGCGCCGCCGGCCACGTGGAGCTTGTCGCGGAGATCATGTCAATGCTGGCCGATCGTCGCCTGCGGGCCGCGTCTCGAGAGACCCTCGTCCAGTATGGCGCCCGAATCACGGGGACCCTGGGCGACGCGCTTTGCGACCCGCAGAGAAACGTGGCCCTGCGTCACGAAATTCCCTGGATTCTCGCTCGTATTCCAAGCGAAGGCTCGGTGGAGATTCTGATAAGCAACCTGGGAGTTGGGGATCCTTTGCTGAAGTACCGCGTAGTAAAGGCGCTCAATCGACTGCACGAATCGAACCCGGGACTTCTCAAGCCGCGTCCCAAAATCGCCGAGCGGATCTATGCCGAAACCCAGGCTTATTACGAAGCGCTGGCGCTCGCCATGGGTCGTTGCGCCCGATGGCAAAAAGAACGGCCGGAGATTGTTGGGCCGCGCATTGAAAGAGCGACTGGACCAGAATCTCGAGATCATATTCCGGCTGCTGGGCCTGCAATATCCTCAGAAAGACATGTATTCCGCATACCACGCGCTCAAGGGAGCTCGCGCCGAGCGCCGGAGCGCAGCGATTGAATTCCTGGACAACATGCTGCACAAGAATCTGAAATCGATTATTCTTCCTTTGCTGGAGGAATCTTCGACGGAACGGCTTATCGATCGGGCGTCGCGCCTCTTTGGCATCCAGAAAAGAGAGCGAAAGGAAGCTTTGAGGATGATTCTCGAGCAGCCTGATGTGTGGTTGAAAGTCTGCGCCCTCTATCAGATTGGCGATGAGCGCATTTCTGATCTGGCGGATATGTGCCGCAAGCTTTCGTCGGATTCTGATCCGTTGATTCGCGAGACAGCGGAGTGGGCGTTGAAATGCATCGAAAGCCGTGAGCGGTGACCGAGCCCGCCGGCAAGCAATCGGGCCTCTGTATCTTGCGGCGGGCTTTTGTCTTGATGTGCCAACCGCAAAGACGCTAAGAATCGCGGCTTTGTTGGTAATGAGCGATGTTGACCGTTATTGAGAAAGTTCTGCTGTTGCAAAATATCGATCTTTTTTCCTATGTTACTTCCGAACAACTTTCCTTTTTCGCCGCGATCGCCGAGGAGGTCACGGTCCAGCCCGCGCGCGTCTTGTACCAGGAGAATGATGCTCCGGATGGACTCTACGTCGTCGTTTCAGGATCTGTGGGAATGCACCGGGGACAGGAGGAAATCGACCGCATGGGCCCCAATACCTCTTTCGGCGTGTGGGCTCTCTTCGATGACGGGCCTCGTCTCGACAACTGCCAAGACTGTGGAAGAGTCTCGCCTGCTTTTTGTCTCGCGGGATGATTTCTACGAAGTCCTTTCCGACCACGTGGACATTGTCGAGGGACTTTTCAAGCACCTGGTACAGCGACTCCGCAGGCTGGCCAGCGTGGTAGAGCAGTAGCATGGTTCATCGCGTTCTGATTGTCGATGATGATGAAGCCTCGCGCCAGACTGTGCGAGAGGCGCTGAAGGACCTGGGATACGAGGTGGCGCTGGCTGCCAATGGCCGCGAAGCCCTCGAAACCCAACAGTCCTTTGATCCGGACGTCATTGTCAGCGACCTTAACATGCCTGAGATGGACGGCATGTCTTTCCTGAGGGAATTGAAGAGCCGCCCGGGATCGCCTCCCGTCATCATTGTCACGGGCCACAGCACGCATGACCTGGCGGTCCAGAGCTTGCGCGACGGGGCGCTGGACTACCTGACGAAACCCGTCGACGTCGCTCACCTGCGCAACTCCGTGTGGCGCGCGACCGAACTACGGCAGCTCGAGCAGGAGAATCTGCGCTACCAGCAGGAGCTGGAAGATAAGAATCGCCGGCTGGAAGAAGCGGAAAAAATGCTGCTCAAACACGCCGTCGTTCTCGAACAGCGCGTCGAACGAGGCAACCAGGCGCTACTCGAGACCGAGCTGCGATATCGAGAACTGTTCAATCTTGCCAACGATGCCATTTTCACTCTTGACGCCGCGTCGGGTGAAATCCTCGACGCTAACCTGCAAGCGGAGAGGATCACCGGGTACACCTTCGAGGAGCTCGTCAGCATGAACGAGCGGGACCTGTATCCGCCCGACGAGATGGATCGGGTCAAGGAATTTGCCGACCTGGTAGAGCAGGCGATGCGGCTGTGGCGTTACCGGCGACCTTCCCTTCCTGACCAAGGACGGGAACCGAATCATCATGAGCGTGAGCTGCTCGATCCTGGAGGCGGCCGGCCAGAAGTTGATCCACCGCATCTGCCGCGACGTGACCACGATGCGCAAGATGGAAGCGGACCTG
Organism: uncultured Acidobacteriota bacterium; assembly: GCA_963827655.1. Classification (GTDB taxonomy): domain Bacteria; phylum Acidobacteriota; class UBA6911; order UBA6911; family UBA6911; genus CAWHCF01. The sequence goes on along the minus strand of CAWHCF010000026.1, from coordinate 292,425 downwards.
GCCAGCTACACCCGCTCGCTCGAAGGGAAATTTTCGGAAAAGCATAAGCTCCTTCTGGAGTCGCAGGCGCAGTTATTACAAGCCGAAAAGATGGCGGCCCTTGGAAGCCTGGTTGCCGGCGTGGCTCATGAGATCAACACGCCGCTCGGCAGTATTAACAGCAATAACGACATTTTCGCCCTTACCTTCCAGAAGGTTCAGCCTTACCTCAAGTCGCAACTGAAACCGGAAGGCACAAACGAAGAGCTGGAAGGTATTATCGAAATCGTCGACGATGCCATTCGGACGAATCGCATGGCCTGCGAGCGCATCGTGAAGATCGTCCGGAGCCTTCGCAACTTCGCTCGTCTCGACGAGGCAGAGCGAAAGAAGGTCAATATTCACGATGGAATCGAAAGTACTCTGACGCTGGTCGCCCACGAGCTCAAGCGCCGGATAAACGTGGTCAAGGAGTTTGGCGCGGTGCGTGAGATCGAGTGTTACCCTAACCAGCTCAACCAGGTCTTCATGAACATGCTGGTGAATGCCTCACAGGCCATCGAGGGAGAGGGCGAGATCCGCATACGGACCTGGGAAGAAGACGAAACGGTTCGCATAGCGATCAGCGACAACGGCAAGGGCATACCGCCCGAATTCCAATCCAAGGTCTTCGACCCCGGCTTTACCACCAAGCAGGCGGGGCTGGGAACTGGACTTGGCCTGTCCATTTGCCTGAAGATCATCCAGGACCACGGCGGGCGCATCGAGCTTGAAAGCGAAGCAGGCCGAGGCACAACGTTCACCATTGTGCTCCCCATACAGGAAGGCGCGGAAAGGAAGGCGAATGGCTGAACAAAACTACCGACCTACGGTTCTCATCCTGGACGACGAGGAAATGGTGACGACCTCGTTGCGCAACCTCTTCCGGTTACAAACGGATTATCGTCTCGTCGTCCATATCTCTCCGGAACAAGCTCTTGCGGACGCCAAGAACCATACGATCGACCTGGTAATCACTGATTACTTGATGCCGGGAATGGACGGCATACGTTTTCTGACAGTCTTCAAGGACGTCCAGCCTCAAGCCGTGCGAGTGCTTCTGACCGGCTACGCCGACAAGGAAAACGCCATCAAAGCAATCAACGAAGTCGGCCTGTACCAGTACATCGAGAAGCCCTGGGACAACGACGCTCTGCTCATGATAGTCAAGAACGGACTCGAGAAACGAGCCCTGATCCGCGCTCTGGAGTCGAAGATTGCGGAACTCGACCATGCCCACAACAATCTGAAGGTCATACAGACGGAACTGATCAAAGCATTTATGTAAGGATTGACGATTTACGATTGACGATTGACGATTTAAAAGCCGAGATTTTGTTGGCAATTGTTCAAGGCACACTGTTAGAAGGTAGATGAATGCTGACGAGTTCAGGAAGCGAACCAAGAGATTTGCCATTAGAGTCATTCAGTTCGTCGAAGGATTGCCGAACTCAGGAGCATCTTACGTAATAGGAGGACAACTGGTTCGTGCAGGGACCTCGGTGGGAGCAAATTATCGTTCTGCATGTCGGGCTCGATCGCGCGCCGATTTCATTGCGAAGTTGAAGATTGTTGAGGAGGAGTGCGACGAATCGCTCTACTGGCTGGAGTTATTTGACGAAATGAGACACAAGAGTCGGCTGCCGGTTGCCGATCTGATGAAGGAAGCCGATGAACTCCTTTCCATGGTTGTCGCTTCGATCAAGACCGCACGTTCTCTTCCGTGACTTTTCAATCGTCAATCGTAAATCGAATATCGGCTGCCGGTTGCCGATCTGATGAAGGAAGCCGATGAACTCCTTTCCATGGTTGTCGCTTCAATCAAGACCGCACGTTCTCTTCCGTGACTTTTCAATCGTCAATCGTAAATCGTCAATCGTAAATCGAATCAATCGTCAATTGGAATGGGGCGATCATGCCACTGACGGGGATTTTCAGCTCAGGCTTGTAGATACTGGAAGTTCTCACCACGATGCTTCCGGAATGATGGCCCGGTTTCGCGTCCAGTTTCCGGATGCTCACCAGCTTGAAACTTTTACCTGAGCCGGGGACAGGCTGGAGTTTCACTCGCACGTTGTTATCGGTGGAAACAGCACTCAAGAGTTTGAGCGGACGCTCGCCTACGATGGTTATCACTATCTCTTTCGAAACTTCTTTTCCTGTCGGGACATTTCCAAAGAAAATTCTGTTTTCGGAAAGAGTGAACTCCGACCGGACCGTCGCCATCACAGTAAGAATGACCTGAGGTTGTCGAGGATCGTTGGTTGTGACTGTTACCGTCTTGGTTACCTTGGAGGTAATCCCTTCGGTGTGAACCGTTACCTCAAGCTGTCCCGTCTTACCCGGTTCGATTTGCTTTGCTGACAGCAAAGTGGCAGTGCACCCTCAGGAACCTTCAGCCCGGATTATTTGAAGGAGAGCGCCCCCTTTATTGCTGAATTTGAAAACGTGCTTGAGATTCTGTCCTTCGACGACCGACCCGAAGTCCTTCGTCAGGCTATCGAATGCGATGGTTGCGGTCTTCTGCTGCGCCGGAAGTGAAACCGGTCCGATCGTCAGGCAAATGTACAAGGCGAGGCAGCAACGATTCATCCTGAAACTCCATTCGAGCTATAGTGGCGCAGTATTATACCTGCGTGTTTCTTCCGATTCAATCTGCCCGCCCTGAGACGCGGGCGCTCTTGGAGTGCGGTAGCTTGCTCTTAGCGTTACGCGCATCTCATCAGGTCTCGCGATCTCGCCCCGGAGGGGCGACGGAAATTAGCCCCGTGGCAGCGAAGCGCAGCTCATGGTCATGGATCTGTATTTGTCACTTAAGGGGCGCTGCGTGGCCGTCGGTTCAGCGCTCGCTGCTACGCAGGCCTTGCTGCAATCCCTTCGCCCTTTGAAGGGCAGCTGGCAAACTGTCTTCTGACCAATACAAGATGCGTGTTAGGCTAGAGTCCTACCGATCATGGTTCGGCGACGCTTGCTGATCGCCCGTCGCCACATGAGGATTCGGAAAGTGTCTGAGCCGCAATCCGGGTAGAACCTAGAGCCTGACGCAGGACTTGACAGCTATGTATGCGTAGTGCATATATGTGCTGCACACTCACACACCGGTGCTGGCGAGGTGACGCTATGGCAATGGACAGGGACCGCAGCATGCCGCTACGGATGGTCGAGTTTCACATCCTGCTCAGCCTCGCTGCTGGCGAGCGGCATGGCTACGGGATCATCAAGGACATTCAGGCGCGTGGCGAGACAGGGGTGCCCGACGTGGGCACGATGTACCGGGCGCTGGCGCGCATGGTGGAGAATCGGCTCATCGAGGCGGCGGCCCGCCGGCCGGCGCCGGACGCGGGCGACGAGCGGCGCAACTACTACCGCATCACGGCTGCAGGCCTGCGCGTGGCGAGGGCGGAGGCGCGGCGGCTGGAAGCGCTGACGCGGGCGGCGCGGATCGGCGGCCTGCTCACGAGGGTAACGAAATGAAGGACGAGCGCCTGATGAATGCGTCCGAGCGCTGGTTCAGGCTCCTGCTGCGGCTTTACCCGCCCGACTTCCGCGACGATATGGGCGGCTCGATGGTGGAGACGTACCGGGACCGCGCGCGTGAGGCGCTGAACCGCGGCGGCATCATTCGGCTCGCAGGCGTGTGGTTGAACGCGCTTGCCGACTCGGTGCGCAGCGGTCCGGGCGAGCGCGCGCGGCCCGCGGCAGCGTGGCGGCGCGGCGGCAACTGGGGCCGGGATATGGAGAGGGTGGCCCGCCGGCTGATGCGCTCGCCGGCGTTGACCGCGGCCATGGTGGGGACGCTGACGGTAGGACTAGGCGCATTCGCGGTCGTCTATACGGTGGTCCAGAAGATCCTCATCGAACCCATGCCGTACCGGAATCCGGACGATCTTTACTTCGTCTGGCGCGACTACACGGCGTACTTCGACCTCAACCGAGGCTGGCTCGGCGGGACGGACATCGCGGAACTGCAGCAGTCCGGCGGCGTCATCGAGGACGCCGTGGGTCTGCTGCGAACGCGGCAAACATTCTCCGCGCGGGAGGGCATCGACCCGACCGAGATCACCGTGATGGTCACGACGCCGAACCTCTTCGAGCTGCTCGGTGTGGGCCCGGCACTCGGTCGGGGTTTCGCCTCGAGCGAAGCGGGCCCAGGCCGCCCGGCGCTGATCGTGCTGACGCACGGGCTGTGGAACCGGCTCGGCGCCGATCCATCGATCGTGGGCACGGACGTGCGATTGAACGGGCAGCCGCACACGATTATCGGTGTGATGCCGCCGACCTTCGCGTTCGTCCAGAACGCCAGTCTAGGGCCGCCGCAGCCCGCCGACGCGTATGTCACGTTCAGCGTCAATCTCAAGGAGACCAATCCGGGCGCCGGATCCTACGCGGGTCTGATCCGCGCGCGCCGCGGCACGTCGCCGCAGGCCGTGGCGGCCGCCGTGGCCGCCGTCGGCAGAGCCGTCGACGCGCGTGACTTCAAGGGCCGGGGCCTGAAGTTGTATCCGGTCGGGCTCAAGCCCGACCTGGTTTCCCGCGTCCGCCCCGCCCTCCTCGTCCTCGGTTTCGCCGGCGTGTTCCTGGTGCTCGTGTTGATGGTGAATCTCGCGTCGGTGTTGCTGGCGCGCGCGGCCGAGCGTGAGCACGAGTTCGCGGTGTCGCGCGCGCTCGGGGCCAACGGCGCCGTCATCGTACGCGCGACCCTCATCGAGGGCGGGCTGCTGGGTCTCCTGGGCGGCGTGGCGGGCGCGCTGGCGGCCATCTGGGGCACGCGCACGCTCGTCGCGCTCGCGCCGCTCGACCTGCCGCGCCGCGAAGCGATCGTGGTCGACTGGGGCATCGGAGCCATGGTCATCGGCGTGGGTGTGCTGCTCGGTCTGATTGCCGCGACCGCGCCCGCGGTGTGGGCGGCGCGCGCGTCGCTGTCGTCGCTGCTCGCGGCAAGCGCCGTGCGGGGCGGCGGCGGTCACGGCCGCATGCGACGCGGCATGGTGGTCGCGCAGGTTGCCCTGACATTCGTGCTGCTCAGCGCCGGCGGCCTGGTGGTGCGGAGCTTCGAGCGGCTGCTCGGTGCGGACCCGGGCTTCAAGCCGGAGGGCGTCCTCACCATGCGCGTGCCCATGCCGTCCCAGATCTTCCCGGAAATCGCCGACGCCCTCGCGCTCCAGGCCCGGGTCGAGGACGCGCTTGCGGCGATACCCGGCGTCACGGGCGTGAGCGCCACATCTGCGCTGCCGCTCACGGCCTCCGCCAGTCAGAATACGATCAGAATCCCGGGCGCGCCCGGGAACACCGGCGATGCCGATCGGGACGCGCCGCTCGTCGATTACATCGGCACCCGCGCGGCCTATGTCGAGGTCATGGGCATGCGGCTGCTTGCCGGCCGCGCCTTCGACCACGCGCGCCGCGACGACGTGCGCGAGGCGTTGATCGACGGCCTCCTCGCGAGGCAGTTCTTTCCGACCGGCAACCCGCTCGGCGCAAAGATCCCGTTCCGCGATCGTTCGCTGACCATCGTCGGCGTCGTCGGGCAGGCTCGGCTGTACGACGTCCATCAGGACGGCCGTCCGCAGCTCTTCGTGCGCGCCGAGGACTGGGGCTACCGCACGCTGTCGTTCGTGCTCCGCGCCGGGCGTGAACCGCACAGCCTCGTCCCGGACGTGCGAGCGGCAATCCGGCGTATCGACCCGCGACTCGCGCTCGCCGATGTGCGGACCATGGACGAGATCGTCGGCGACGCGCTTCGCCAGCAGCGTGTCAGCGCGGTGCTCGTCGCCGGCTTTGCGCTCGGCGCGCTGCTCCTCGCCGCGATGGGCTTGTTCGGCGTGATCTCGGGATCGGTTACGCGACGCCGTCACGAGCTTGCCGTGCGGCTCGCGCTCGGCGCCGATCACCGTACCGTCCTTCGACTCGTGCTGGGCGAGGGCGCTCGGCTCGTGGGCCTGGGGGTGCTGATCGGCGCGCCGGGCGTCTACGTGGCGGGCGGCTTGATTCGGGCTGCGCTTGTGGGCGTGTCGCCATCGGATCCACTCGACGCTGCTGGCCGTGGCGCTCGGCCTCACGCTTGTCGCAATGGCGGCCTGCTACGTGCCCGCACGGCGGGTGCTCAGGATCGATCCCGCGCAGTCGCTGCGCCAGGAGTGAACCCGATCACGCTGCAATAACCCCGCGACCAACACGCGACAGGCCGGATCAGGCGCACTCGAAGCGCCGCCCGTCGAAACTTCATTCCGCCTAGCTCGTAAGTCCGCCGTCTCCAAGTACGCGTGACACTTTCCGAGCACGCTGTGGCGACGGGCCATTGGGCCCGTCGCAAGTTACGTAATCGCTATGCCTACCTTAAAAGTTCAGGAATGCCCCTCCAGGGCCGAAGACGGGCTTGATAGCCCGTCCGCACATGGACGGGGTTTTGCGACAGCCTCTGATCCGCGTCCACAGACCCAATCAGATCCTCAAACCGTTCGACTCTCTTTCTCTCCCCCATTCCCGCTTCGCCTAGCCTACGTCTTCCCCTACAGGCACTTTTGCCGTATTCATGAAACCGCACTAAGACACCAAGACGCCGATAAAAATTTGTCGTAAGATTCGTGGTCGAGAGTTTCATGAGCCAGAGTGTCCAGCGCGCCCGGCAGGGGCTTGCGATCTATTTTTCGGTGCTTGTTCCAGCATCCGCGTTACTGGAATGGCTGCTTCTGAGGACCGGGGACCCGATCGAAAAGCATCTCGGACTCGTATTCGCGCTGATGTGGGTGCCTGCACTCGCTTCATTCATCGCGCGAATTTTGCTGCGCGAAGGCATTCGAGATGTGTCGTTCCGGTTTGGCGGAGTCAAAGGCGCCAAGGCCCTTCTGGTTGCCTGGATTTATCCGCTGGCCGTAGGGGGACCGTCCTACGGATTCGCCTGGCTTGCCGGTCTATCCGTCTTCTCACCGCCACTCCTGGAACCATTCAACCTGCAGCTCGCGCCTCCTTTAACCCGGTTCGGAGTGCTACTCGCCCTCACTTTCAGCCTTGCTACTGTCTTCGGGACGCTGTTCGCTGCGGGAGAAGAGATCGGCTGGCGGGGATACATGTTGACGCGGCTGATCGACGCAAAGATTCCCCGGCCGGTTCTGGCGAGCGGCCTGATCTGGGGGCTGTGGCATCTGCCGCTCATACTGAGCGGGCAGTACGCGTCGGGACCCTACCCGGCTCTGTCTGCCTGCATCTTTCTCTTGAACATCACCGTTTTCGCCTACCTGGCGGCCCGCCTCCGGCTCGAGTCGGGTAGCGTCTGGCCGGCTACCCTTGTGCATGCTGCGTGGAATGCCATCATCCAGGGTGTGTTCGACGCCTCTACCCAGGGGAAGTCCGTCTGGGTCGGCGAATCAGGCATCCTCGTGGCGCTTGTCAACCTGGTTGTCGTGGCGATGCTGGTTCGCGGCAACTGGACGGTGAAGCGCAAACCCGGAGAAACCGAGCCGGCCGTGATTCGCGCCCTCGCCGTATGATCAGGAACGCTCGGCCCGACGGCCTGTTAGGGTTCGCGCAGAAATAAGTTCGCATTCTGCTGCAGGCCCCCAGGCCCGCTGGCGAGGCGCGAGCGACGATGCGTACCCGGTGCGGTACGTGAGGAGCGAGCAACAAAGCCAGCGGGCCTGCGGGCCGCAGCCCGAAGGGGCGCGATCCTCGCCGTGCTTAACTAACAGAAACCGATTCATGATTGACCACCGACTCTCGCGCCAGAATGTGAAGTTATTTCTGCGCGAGCCCTTGGGATTGCCTATGAAAAACCATCTCCTGACCTTTTCCTGGCTGTTCCTGCCTGCCTGCTTCGGAATGGCTCAAACACCATCCCCTAAGCTCATTGACCTCACTCACTCATTCTCGGAGCAGACGATCTACTGGCCGACCGAAGAAGGATTTCGACTGAAGGTCGAGGCTGCGGGGTTGACCGAAAAAGGCTACTACTACGCGGCCAACAGCTTCTGCGCCGCGGAACACGGAGGAACCCACATCGATGCGCCGGTTCACTTCGCTCAGGGCATGGCGACAGTGGATCAGATTGCGCTGGAACGGCTGATCGCACCCGGAATTGTAGTCGACGTGCAGGCTCGCGCCGCGAACGATCGGGACTATCTTGTATCGGTTCAGGACCTGACCCATTGGGAGAAGAAGAACGGTCGCATCCCGGACCATACGATCGTGCTACTCCGAACCGGATGGGGGAAGTTCTATCCCGATCGCAAGAAGTACCTGGGAACCGACCGGCGCGGCCGCGAGGCTGTAGCGGAACTGCACTTTCCGGGCCTGGATCCTGCGGGCGCAAAATGGCTGGTCGAGAATCGCAAGATAGCAGCGATCGGGCTCGATACCCCGAGCATCGATCGGGGTCAGTCCCGGTTATACGAAAGCCATCAGATTCTGTTTAAAGCGGGCATTCCGGCCTTTGAGAATGTCGCCCGCCTGGAGGAGCTGCCTGAGAAAGGCTTCCAGGTTATCGCCCTGCCCATGAAAATCCAGGGTGGAAGCGGCGGGCCGTTAAGAATCGTGGCCATCCTCGGCCGCTGAGCGATCGAGGCAACTTGATCCGCCTGGTGCCGAAGCTTGCTTCGCCCTCGTGGGGAAACCGCATTCCCGTACGGCGTATGGAACGTGCCCGTGGTCGGCGCGGTTGTTCGAGATCCGCGTCTCGCAGGTGTGAGAATAGGAAAAGCACTGTCATTTTTGCGCCCTAGGACTATAATAGTCAGACTTCAGAGCGATATCCGCCCAGGCAGGCGTTTTACCTCTTAGAGCAGAGGAGGAGGAAGGAAACGAAGATGAAATCGATAAATCGCCGAAACTTCTTGAGGAATACCGGGAGCGTGGCAGCCGCTCTCGCGGCCGGTCCCGTGGTCAGAAGGTCGTCCGCCAACAACAGTCCCAACGATACGATCCACATTGCCGTCATAGGAATCCGCGGACGCGGGGAGTCCCACTACAGCGAATGGGCCAAGATCCCCAACGTGGAAGTCAGCTACCTGTGCGACATCGACGAGCGCGAGTTTCCCAAGGCGCTCTCGAACATGGAAAAACTTTCACCGAAGAAGCCGAAGACCGAAACTGATCTTCGCCGGGTGCTCGACGACAAAGAAGTCGACGCGATCTCAATCGCCACTCCGGATCACTGGCACGCCCTGGCCACCATCTGGGGGTGCCAGGCAGGCAAGGATGTTTACGTGGAGAAGCCGACGTCGCACAACATCTGGGAAGGAAGAAAGATGGTGGAAGCGGCGCGCAAGCATAACCGGATCGTGCAGGCGGGCATGCAGAATAGAAGCAATGCCAACGTTCGGGCAGCCATCAAGTTTCTCCATGAAGGCGGGATCGGCGACATCTACATGGCCAAGGGGCTCTGCTTCAAAGCGAGAGAGAGCATCGGAAGAAAGCAAAACGGCCCTGTTCCGGAAGGGGTGAATTACGATCTGTGGCTGGGCCCGGCGCCCTATCGTCCTTTTAACGAGAATCGGTTCCATTACAACTGGCACTGGTTCTGGGACTATGGCTGCACCGACCTGGGGAATCAGGGGCCGCACCAGATGGATATCGCTCGATGGGGAATGAACAAGCACGACTACCCGGCCAAGATTCACTGCGCCGGGGGTTACTTCGTCTTCGATTGCGATCAGGAGACACCGAATACTCAAATGGCAACCCTCGAATTTGCCGACGGCAAGATTCTCCAGTTTGAGGTGCGCGGACTCTACACCAATGCCGAAGACGGGATCACGATCGGAAACCTGTTCTACGGATCCAAGGGCTGGATGCACCTGAACGGATCAACCTGGCGGACCTACCTTGGACGCAAGAATCAGCCAGGACCGAGCATGGAATCGAAGGAGGGGGCGGCCGATCCTATGAACCTCAAGGGGACCGGGGATTCGCCACACTTCAAGAACTTCACGGACGCCATGCGGTCACGAAAACTATCGGATCTGAATGCCGACATCGAGGAAGGGCATCGCTCGACGGTATTCTGCCATCTGTCCAACATCGCGCATCGATTGAAGCGACAGCTGGTGTTCGATCCCAACACCGAGTGTTTCGTGGGCGATCAGCAAGCCGACAGTTATCTGTCGCGCCGCTATCGCGCGCCCTACGTCGTCCCTGATAAGGTTTAGCGCTCTTACCGCTGAGACGCGAAGACGCAAAAACTTGACGAATCGACCATGACCAAGTGGACTCGGCGACGTCTCATACAGGCCGCCGTCGTTTCGCCCATCGTCTGTTTGAGGAGCGCAGGACCGTTCAGTTTCGCCATGCGCTCCTCGAAGCCCACTGACATCATCATCGATGACGTCTCGTACCAGTACGATGAGTTCCGATACCGCGCGCCCTACCAGTTCGGCGGCAGAACAGTCGATCGCGCCACGATCCTGAATGTCCGCTGCACAGTTCATGCCAGGAATGGCCGCGTGGCAAAGGGATTCGCAGCCATGCCGCTCGGCAACGTCTGGGCTTTTCCCTCGAAAACCATGTCGTACGACACGACGCTCGGGGCGATGAAAGTCCTGGCGGACCGGGTCTCGAAAATTACGGCCGCCGGCAAAATATGGGGGCATCCGGTAGAAATAAACAGCGAGCTGGAACCGGAATACCTCAAGGCCGCCGAAGAAGTTTCCAGACAATTGAAGCTGGCTGCGCCGATTCCCAAACTCTGTACCCAGGTGACCGCCAGTCCGTTCGATGCCGCCATCCACGATGCGTTCGGCAAACTCCATGGCCTGAATTGCTATTCCACCTACGGCCCTGACTTCTTCAATTACGATCTCTCCCGTTATCTCGGGCGCGACTTCGCCGGAGAGTACCTGGAACAGTACGTGAAGCGGCAACCGGCGCCGCGCACGCCGCTGTTCCATTCGGTAGGAGCTGGAGACGCGATAACGGACGCCGACCTCAAGCACCGCCTCAACGACGGCCTTCCTGAAACGCTGCCGGACTGGATTCAGTACAACGGTCTGATTCGCGTCAAGATCAAGTTGAACGGCGAGGATCTGGCGGGAGACATCGACCGCACCGTCCGAATCGATCGCGTAACGGCCGAAACTCAGAAGAAACGCGGCGTAGACGAGTGGTTCTACTGCCTCGACTTCAACGAGAATTGTCCGAATGTCGCCTTCGTCCTCGAATTCCTCCGGAAGGTGAAAGAACAGACTGAAAAGGGATTCTATCGCATTCAGTATGTCGAACAGCCCACTGCGCGAGACCTGAAGGCGAATCGGTCGAACGTGATGCACCAGGCCTCACAGCTGCGCCCGGTGGTAATCGACGAGTCGCTGACCGACCTGGAAAGCCTGATGCTGGCAAGAGAGATGGGCTACACGGGCGCGGCGCTCAAGGCGTGCAAGGGACAGAGCCAGGCGCTGCTGATGGGCGCGGCGGCGCAGAAGCACAAGATGTTTCTCTGCGTTCAGGATCTCACCTGTCCGGGCGCGGCGCTGATCCACTCGGCCGGTCTCGCGGCTCACGTGCCGGGCTCTTCGGGGATAGAGGCCAATGCGCGGCAGTACGTGCCCGCCGCGAATCAGCCCTGGGAAGCAAGATTCCCTGGAATCTTTCGCATCAAAGAAGGCACGTTGCAAACCAGCACTCTCACAGGCCCAGGTCTCGGCGCCGTGCCGGCCTGAGTGGCGGCCGCGAACCCAGAAGCCACCGCCAAGGCGCAAAGACTCCAATCGTGATTCCACAAATGCTCAATCGGGCTCGTCATCGATCCATGCTCCTTGCGCTTCTGATGGTCCTGGCGTGGGCGAATGCTCGCGCGCAGCCGGCCGACACGGTCTTGCGAAATGGCAAGATCGTCACCATGGATCGGACCAAACCGTCCGCCGAGGCGCTGGCGATTCGAGGGGACACTATCCTTGCAGTCGGCAGCAATCAGGAAGTGCAGCAGCACATCGGGAAGTCGACGCAGGTCATCGATCTGGCTGGAAAACTGGCTATTCCGGGCTTCATTGAAGGGCACGGCCACCTGACCGGCCTTGGTTCGGCCAGGATGAGCCTCAATCTGATGACGGTCAAGAACTGGGATCAGGTGGTCTCGATGGTCGCCGAATCCGTGACGCGAGCACAACCGGGCGACTGGATCCTCGGGCGAGGCTGGCACCAGGAGAAATGGGATAAGAAACCGGCGCCCAACGTGGAAGGCTTTCCGACCCAAGAGTCCATCTCGAAGGTCTCTCCCAACAATCCGGTTCTACTCACTCACGCCAGCGGCCACGCCGCCTTCGCCAATGCGCGCGCCCTGGCGCTCGCCGGCATCGACAAAAACACTCCCAATCCGCCAGGGGGCGAGATTCTCCGGGACACGCAGGGCAGGCCCACGGGAGTTTTGCGCGAGACGGCGGCGGGGCTGGTCAGCAAAGCCCTGGCCCAGGCGCGCAGCCGGCGTTCTCCCGAGCAGATTCAAGCCCAGGCGCGCAAGGAAATAGAGCTGGCAATCCAGGAGTGCCTTGCGCAAGGCGTCACGAGTTTCCAGGACGCAGGCTCTTCCTTTGCCACGATCGACCTGCTCAAGGAGCTGGCTGAGGAAGGCAAGCTCGGCTTGAGACTCTGGGTCATGGTGCGAGAAACCAACGCAAGCCTGGCGCAGAATCTCCCCAAGTATCGGTGGATCAACTCTGCAGGCAAGCGCCTGACCGTGCGCGCCATCAAGAAATCGATTGACGGAGCGCTGGGTCCGCGCGGCGCGTGGCTGCTTGAACCATACTCCGACCTCCCTTCGAGCACCGGGCTGAACACCACTCCGGTTGGAGAGCTCGCCGAAACTGCGCGGCTTGCGGTCGAGAACGGATTCCAGCTATGCGTCCATGCGATCGGAGACCGGGCCAACCGGGAAACGCTGGATGTATTCGAAAGAACCTTCAAGTCGCACCCCGAAAAGAAGGACCTGCGCTGGCGCGTCGAACATGCCCAGCACCTGGCCGCCGCGGATATTGCCCGGTTCGGACAATTGAATGTTATCGCCTCGATGCAGGGCATTCACTGCACCTCGGATGCCCCTTACGTTCTGGCCCGGCTGGGAGAAAACCGGGCGAAGGAAGGCGCTTATGTCTGGCAGAAGTTGATGAAATCGGGCGCCGTGGTCGTCAACGGCACCGACGCGCCGGTCGAAGACGTGAGTCCGATTGCCAGCTTTCATGCTTCGGTCTCGCGAAAACTGAACAACGGCTCCGTCTTCTTTCCCAGCCAGCGAATGAGCCGGGAAGAAGCGCTCCGATCATACACGCTCAATGCCGCCTACGCCGCCTTCGAAGAAGACATCAAGGGTTCTTTGAGTCCGGGCAAGGTGGCGGATATCACCGTGCTTTCCAAGGACATCATGAGCGTGGCTGAAGACGAGATTCCCGCCACCGAGGTGCTCTACACCATGGTCGGCGGCCAGGTGGTGTATCGGAAGTAGTATGACATTCCGGATCGGTATCACGCGCGACTTCCTCAGGCCCGATGGCACCCTCAGCTTCGGTGACATTGGCCTCAGTCTGTTCCATGAGAATCCCGATGTGGAGTATGAGTTCCTGGCCGAGAACAGCCGCGAGCTTCGAAGCGATCAGGTTCGGGACTACGATGCGCTTCTGGTGCTGGCTCCGCGAGTGACCGCGGCCACACTGGCGGAGGCGGGCCGCCTGGCAATCATAGCCCGCTTCGGTGTGGGCTATGACACGGTTGATGTCGAAGCCTGCACCCGCAATGTCACAATCCTCACGATTGCTCCCGACGGCGTGCGGCGGCCGGTGGCGGCAGCCGCTCTGACGCTGATCCTGGCGCTCAGCCACAAGCTGCTGATCAAGGACCGCCTGACACGAGCCGGCCGATGGGCCGAGAAGCTCGATCACATGGGGATGGGACTGACGGGACGGACACTCGGCGTGGTGGGGGCGGGCAACATAGGCCGCGAGCTTCTCGCCCTGGCTCGCCCGCTAGAGATGCGTCAGATCGTCTACGATCCGTACGTGAGCGCCGAGTCTCTCGCCGCCATCGGGGTCGAACTGGTCGACCTGGAGTCGCTGATGCGCGAGGCGGATTTCGTCTGCATCCTCTGCGCGCTGACGCCCAAAACCCGGCACTTGATCGATGAGGAGAAGATCGCCCTGATGAAGCCTACGGCATACCTGGTCAACATGGCACGGGGGCCGATCGTTGACCAGAAGGCGCTGACACGCGCGCTCGCCGACGGCCGGATCCAGGGGGCAGGTCTCGATGTCTTTGAGACCGAGCCGATCGACCCCGCAGATCCGATCCTGAAGCTGGACCGGGTCATCGTGAGCCCGCATGCGCTCTGCTGGACTGACGAGTGTCTTCGCAGAATCGGCCAGAGCGCTTGCAGCGCGATTCTCGATGTTGCATCCGGGCGGACCCCGCGCGATGTCGTGAATCGCGAGGTTCTGCAGGACCCACGACTCGATCAGAGGCTCCGGGAACTCGGAGCGCGGAGGTAGAGGCGCATGAGAGAAAACAAAGTGAAACGGGCTCTGCGCCAGGGGGGCGTGGCGCTAGGCACGATGGTGTTCGAGTTCAACACGACGGGCATCGCCCGGATCGCGGCCGGCGCCGGGGCGGATTTTGTGCTCTTCGACATGGAGCATACCGGCTGGTCCCTTGAAACCGTGCGCTCCCTCATGGCGACATCGCGAGCGGCCGATCTGGTTCCGATGGTCCGGGTACCGGTGACGCACTATCATTTCCTGGCGCACGCGCTCGACGTGGGCGCCATGGGGTTGATGGTGCCCATGGTCGAGAGCGTCGAACAGGCGCGAATGATCGTCGAATCGGCGAAGTACCCTCCGGCAGGCCGCCGCGGAGCGTCGTTTCACGTCGCGCACGACGACTATAGCGAAGGCGACGTGCAGGGGAAGATGGAAAGCGCCAACGCCGAGACCATGCTCATCGCCTTGATTGAAACTGCGCGGGGAATCGAGAATGTCGAGAGCATCGCTGCGCTCGATGGCATCGATGTGCTCTGGATCGGCCACTTCGACCTCACCAACTCGATGGGGATTCCGGCCCAGTTCGCGCACCCGGCTTACCAGGCGGCGGTGGACCGGGTGTTGGCAGCCTGCCGGAAGAACGGCAAGGCCGCGGGCTTCATGACATCGAGCGTGGAAGACGGGCGCGCGCTGGTCCAGAGGGGCTTCCGTTGCCTGGCCTACTGGGGCGACATCTGGATCTACCAGCAGGGGCTGCGCCAGGGAATCGCCGGCATCCGCGCCGGCCTGACCGCGCGCGCGTGATACAGGCTCGTTGGAGTGCGCGTGCTTGCATTGAACCTTGACACTGCATCCGATGCTCTCGAGAGATTGCAGCCCACGGAGCGTGGCGACGGAATTAGCCCAGGCAAGCGAAGCGCAGCTCGGGCAT
This sequence comes from uncultured Acidobacteriota bacterium, assembly GCA_963827655.1. Lineage (GTDB taxonomy): Bacteria > Acidobacteriota > UBA6911 > UBA6911 > UBA6911 > CAWHCF01. Next base: position 277,032 of record CAWHCF010000026.1, on the reverse strand, counting down.
TGAATAGTCCATGCGCCCTGTCAGGGCGCAGGTCATGGACAGTCGCATCCAGCGCCCCTGCAGGGCCGCGGTTCAATAGCCTGTGTGCGCACCGTCGGGCAGCGCTCGTCGCTTGACCTCGACTAATTTCCGTCGCCCTTCAGGGCGCGGGCTTGCGCCTGACCGCCCGTTCTGGACCTAACACAAGATGCGTGCACAGGTCTCACGAGCTACCGCACTGCGCCGATCAATGCCTTCATTTTTCCAGCTCAGCATAGAGGCGGCGCGCCTGATCGGCCAGGCGTAGCGCCTCTTCCTTTTCGGCCGAGGTGGCAAAGCGAGCTCCTGTGTTCAGCCAGTGGACGCTTCCTCTGAGGTACTTTTGCAAATAACGGATAGAAGATAGTTCCCGGACTTTGGCCCCGCTCCGCAGAAAATAGATCGGATTGGCGTGAGCGAATACGGTCAGACCCCGAGGCAGCATACGGCTCTTGCTGGCGGGATCTTCAGCCACTCGCGCGGCGAGCCAGCTGCTTCGATCGAGGTCGAACGTTCCCTCCAGCTCCAACGTGTACAGGCCATCCGGCGCCGGGACGGTTTCGATTGGGCATGCGCCTGATTGCCGCGGTTTCTCCATTCACCACAATTTCAAGACTTCCAAAAGGCAGAATGGACCTGGCCGTCGCTCGCGCCCTGACTTTGCGTCTCCCGGTGAATTCAACGACCTCGCCGGAGGTGTGACCTTCCACGTCGAAGGTCAGCATCGGGCCATTGGTGACGAAGCCATTTCCTGCTTTGAGCCCTGCCAGCCACCCCTCGTAGTTCGGCTCGCCCACAGGGCGCGCATAGAGTCGATTGCTCCCCACCGGAATATCATCGCCCATCTTGTCCGTGCCCGCGGCAATCGGAACTCGAAAGCCGGAGTTGAGATACTGATAGTAGAGATCCATGGAGCGCATGACGGTGAACTCGGCTTGAGACATCCCGGAGTTCTTCCAGGGGCCCCAGTGACTGGGAAGTTGAGTCGGGTCGTCATAGGTAATCAGATCAATGGCATCGACCAACCCGAGAGCAATGTCGATAGGAGACTCAGCCCCCGGCAAATTGCAGAAATGGGCCCAGGTGGCAACGCCTCCTTGCCGGTGCGCTTCCCTGAGAATTCTTGCCAGCACGAGATTGGGCTCACTTCGCCCCTGAAACGTCCCTCCAAACGGCTCGAAGGGCTCGACAATTCGATTAATGCGCAGCAAAGCAACGTGTCCCTGTTGCCAGTCTCGAGCCTCCTGACCCACGAATACGGCATGACCAGGAGTCGAGACCGCATCGAGTTTGCCGGTGAACTTCTCTCGGTCACGCGTAAAGTCACTGACCAGCAGGTTCAAAACATTCAGATCCTCGCCTCGCATTTGCAAATGCGACTCGGATTGCGACAGGAGATGGACATGGGTGTCGCCGCTCAGATAGCCCAGCTCACGCATATCCACCCAGCGCCGCAGGCGGAAAGTCAAGGGCTCGCTGCCGGGCTGGGTCAGATCGACCTCGGTCTTGAGCGGGAGGATTTCGAGACCACGCCTCAGCTCGACCACGAGACGACGGGGGCGCGAGTTCAATACGAAGGTCCCGTCTACGTAGCATCTGCGTTTGCCCAGGTACTCGACGTGGGAATGTCTGCCTTCGATTTCGAGCGGCTTTCCTTCTCCATCAGCAAGCACCAGCGTTGCTGCGACGGACTCGCCAGTCTTGTCATCCAGGATGCGCCCTTCCAGCCGGTCCAGACCCAGGCTCCAGTAAGCCAGCAAAAGAAGAGCCGCGAACAGGGGAAGCATCATCAACCTGCGAATAGAATTTTGCGTCATGGTTGGCGTGACCTTATTTATTTTGCGAACCCTGGGCGCGGCAGCAAGCTGCCGCGACACAAGGGCGCTCCTGGAGTGCGGTAGCTTGCTGAGCTTGCTACCGCCCTGGTTGGGCGAAGCTTGCTTCGCCATGGAGCTTGGACATTTCACAGGCACAGAAGCTCGGGTGCCGGTAGCCAGGCCCGAAGGCCCGGCAGTGAGTAGCCACGCCCGTCAGGGCGTGGTTCGTGTGCAGATGACATGGAGGTCCGTAGGACCGGCACAAATCCTGTGTCGCAGTGCCGGGCCTTCGGCCCTCAGACTACGGTCTTGCTGCCACCCGGCCTTAACGGTCCGGAGCTACGCACTGTCGGCCCTACGGGCCTGGCGAAGCTTACTTCGCCCTTGGCCTCCAATAATATCTCAGGCTCGATAACCGAAGGTTATCACCCGACCGCGGCCAAGATCCTGCTTTTTCTCCTTTCCCTTCAGGAACCGGGTAAAATTCTGCAACGCTGTCAGTGAAATTCGGTCAATAATTGCAGCCAATGCATTCAGGAGGACACATGGTTCGCAAGATTGTCTACTGGGCCAGCACTGGACTTGTCGCAGTGATGCTGCTATTTGCTCTGAGCTACCTCACCGGCAGTCCGGAGGTCGTCTCCGCCTTCGCCAAAGCCGGATACCCGCAGCACCTCAGGATAATTCTTGGGATTGTAAAACCGGCGGCCGCAATCGTCCTGCTGCTGCCCGGGATTGCTTTGCTGAAGGAATGGGCCTACGCGGGCGCGGCTTTCACCTGGGTGATGGCGTTCGTCGCCCACTACTCGGCGGGCGATGGCGCGCAAATATGGGTCATGCCACTGGTGCTGCTGGCCCTTCTGAGCGTCTCGTACGCGACCAGGCCTGCAAGCCGCAGACTGGTCTTGCCCGCGACTGCCTGAAAGCAGATCGGTGGTCCGAGCGCTTTTTAAGTCCAAATCTCACGATTTCACGGCCAGGTTTCTTCACGCTTGGTAATGCACCTGGCGTATAATCCGCGCAGTCGGGACTCATCCAGGACCGAGGAACATCGGGTAGAGCTGAGGACGATAGGGGGCGGTCCGTCAGGTTGGCCGGCTTAACCCGGGAGCTCCTGATGAGGCCGACAATCCGGAGAAGGAGCATTCTGTTCAGCACCTCCGGAGTGAAACGAACATGACTGCTCAATCACACCGATCCGATCCTCGAATCCTGAGCCGTCGAACCCTTCAGCGGGACCATCGCCATCTTGCCGGCCTGTTGCGCCCGGGTCTTATGTTCACCGTGCCCGCAAGCGAAATAGTCAAAATTCTTTCTTGGCGGCAGTCACGGAACCACATAAGAGTCTTATCTCACGATCGTAGGTGTCTCTATCAGATGCGCTTCTATCGTAAATCCTTGATGTGGCTTAATTAACTCCGGCGAATCGACCGAACAGGGATAAAACGGAATGTATTCCTTTTGACAATCTAGAGACGAGTCGTAGCTGCTGATCGAGTTTCGCTAGAGGAGCGTAGAGATGCACGGGGAAGAGAGAGAGAGAGACCGTCGTACAGGTCACGCTGCACATGCTGTTTCTAAAGTCTCTCACGTTCGAACCGATGCACGGTACGGCATCGGCGTCCGACTCGAGCACTTCTGCAAAGGCGTTTTTCAGGTCAACGCTGGATAGCTATTCCCGGCACTGCGCCGTTTGGAGCGGGACGGGCTGATCACCGGTGAATTGCAGGTCACTGAGAACAACCGGCTGGCGAAGTACTATTGCGCTCACCGTCACTGGACGAGTCAAGCTCAGGCAAGAGACGCGCAATTGATACGTGCAAACCACCGCAATCGCCAATATTCTCTACGCTTCACTCAGAGATCGTGATGGCGTCGTCTCAGGCGCCTCATCAGCTAGTTCCATGCTCCTCTTCCAGTAAGACGCGGATGGAACACGAGCTATATGATGAACTGACGTCACTTCCTCTAAACTGCAGTCTAACAGAAGATGCAAAGCGGTATGAGCCAAGAGAAGCGCAATCCACGAAGCCCTACTAGAGCTGTGCAGCATCTAAGCTGTGGGACTCGTTCGCGATGTCGTTTCGGCATCGATCCGTCGAGACGTGCTCGTCAGACGTGCGCTATGCGGCGTCGCATCGCTGCGCAAGTCGCCGGGGTTTGCCGCGATCGCGGTGGGATCCTCGGCTTTGAGCATCGGCGCCTGCTCGGTGATCTTCGCCATCCTCAACGTCGCCGTGCTCAAGCCGTTACCTGTCGCGCGAGCCCGACGACTCTTGAGCCTGTCGGAGATCGATCGGCGCAGCGGAGAAGCCGTCAGCGAGCTCTCGTACCTGGACTTTCGAGATCTGCGCCATCGCGCGCTCCTTTGAGGGCATCGCGGCTTGCGGATCCTTTGCTGCCGCTGTCTATCGGTGCGGCAGGGTGATCCCCAACGGCATTGGAGATCCCTCGTCACCGGCGAATTACTTCGCTGTCGTGAAGCCCGGGTTCGCTGTCGGCCGCGGCTTCGACCCGTCGCGACGACACGCTCGGGGAACCGCCCGTTGTCGTGTTGAGCCATAACCTCTGGCGATCGGCGCTTCGGCAGCGATCCAGCGATCGTCCGCCGTACCGATCTCGATCAACAAACGAACCGCTACGTCGATTGGTGTGACTGCACGTCGCTTTCCGCGGCACGGAAACTGGGCATCGTCCCGGAATTCTGGATACCGTTCTCGATGCTCGATGAGATCGAGTCACGCAGGGGACCGGTCAGCAAGAACCGGAGCGTTACTGGTTGTAGCGTCGTCGCCAGATTGCGTCCCGGCGTCGACTCGCAAGCAGCGCGTGCGAGAACTGGACGTCATCGTCCGGACGCTGAACGCCGACGTATGCGCCCGTCGACGAATCTCGAGGCTTCCATCTCGAACGGGCGGGGCAGGTCGATCCGCGGATTCCGCAGAATGGCGCTGACGTTCTTTTCGCTGGCAGCTGGCCGTCGCCACGCTCGTCTGCTCTACGGCGTGCGCCAATGTCAGCCAATCTACTTCTCGGGACGAGTTTCGGTACGACGCCGGGAGATCGCGGCACGGATGGCTCTCGGCGCCAGCCGCCTTCGTCTGCTGCGACAGCTTCTCACCGAGAGCCTGCTGCTCGCCACTGCTTGGTGGCGTTGGCGGCCTGGCTCTATCGCCGCGTACGTCTCTTCGCTTGTTCGGTCTCATCCGCATGCCGTTCGGTTGGCCTCTACACCTCTCGGTCTCCCTCTATTACCGCGTCCTGCTTTTCTGCAGTCGGTCTCGTCTATCGCTGACCGGCGTCTCCTTTGGCCTGGTCCCTGCCCTTCGAGCCACTAAAGCCGTACCTCATCACCGACTTTGAAGGCTGATGCTCGGCGGCATAAGTCCAACTGTCGATCGGCTTCGGGCTGCGCAGCGGACTGGTCGTGACGCAGGTTGCCATCTGCACAGTGCTGCTTGTCTGCATGGGACTCTTTCTGCGCAGCCTGCAACGACGCGCGCGATCGATCTCGGGCTGATGGAATCGCAATCTGCTTCTGCTGGCTTTCGATCCTGGCCTGGATCACCTTCCCGATCCGCAATCCAGACTGCTGCTGCGATACATTCTCGACGCTAGCCCGCGCGTGTCCCGGCGTCTAGTCCGCCACGCTGACCACCTCCGTTCCGCTGACGCTGATCATGAGCAACTCGAACTTCGTCTCTGCGGAGAACGCAAAGAATCCGCAGGCGCCACGCGTCCGCACCGACATCTACCCCGTCGGCCCAGACTTCTTCACGACGATGGGGATTTCGTTTCTCGCGGGAGAGGACTTCCGTGTCGACCAGCTTTACGGCGAGGGCCGGCGATCGTCAACGACGCCTTCGCCCGGGCGTCGTTCCCGGTACCCGTCGCCATTCGGACGGCGTGTCCTCGGCGACGGCAAGCCGCTGGACATCGTCGGAGTCGTCGCGACCGCTAAGTCTCGCACGTTCGGCGAAGCCCCACGTCCAGCCATCTATCTGCCGATCCTGACCGATACTCTGCCGTCGAAAACCCGCGAGGCGTCACGCTCGTCGTGAAATCCAGCTAACGCGCGCCGCTTCCTATGCCGATCCGTTCGCGAGGTCATCCGGCGCGCCGATCTATCGCTGGCCGTCTTCGACGTCCGGCACGATGGACAGTCATCTCAACTATGCCTTGATCGTCCCGCGTCTCGTCTCTGCGTTCTCCGTCACGGCCGGCTCCATCGGCTCTGGTGATTGCCATCTATCGGCGTCTACGGCGTCATCAGCTTCGCCGTCTGCGTCGGCGGAGGAGCTCGGCATCCGCCTGGCCATTGGTGCCCACCGCGCGGATCCTCGCGATGATCCTGAGACAGGCCTCGCGTTGGCGTTCACCGGTCATCGCTCTCGGCTTTCTCGCTTTCCCTGAGCGTCACGCGTTTCGCCGCCAGCTTGCTGTACGGTGTGGACCCGACTGATCCTCTCACGTTCGTCGTCGTGCCTTCCTCCCTCATCGCCGTAGCCCTTCTTGCGTGTCGTGCCCGCCCGCGCCGCTGCTCTATTATATCCTGTCTAACGTCCTCCTCAGCTATTTATTTCTCCACCTCTATACTCATACCTAATTTCATCTTATCTATCTCCCTCTCTTTACCTCTCTTACTACTCGCTTTCCGATTCGCTACCGTAGCGAGTCGTCACCGGTGGCGCGGCTCAAACGCAAACTGTCCGAGGTCCAGATCCTTCAGTTCAAAGCGCAGCACGGCCTTGCCCGCTTGCACCGCCGCGACCAGGCTGATCTCGGAATCGCGAACGGCGTCCTCCGGGACGAGCCATTGCGAGCCCTCGCCGCGCGGTCGATCAGCGGTATGAAAGAATGTCTGCTCTCGATTCAGCGGCGAGAGCCACGTGGCCACCGGCCGGTTGTAGACCGTCATGGCGTCTGCGAGTCGATGGTTCCAGACGGCGCCGGTCGCGGGGTGATGCATGATGACTCGCGTGAACACCGGGAGTCGGGCGGGCGATTCGCAGGTGACTTTCAGCATCTCGCGGCCGTAAAACACATTGGAGACCATTTGCTGAAGCACCGCCCGATGTGCGGCGCTCCAGTCGTGTCGAAAATCGCCGGCGTGCGGAGCGACTGCCGCTCGGTGAAGAAGGTCGCCCCAAGGCGGCCGGAAGCATCGACCTTCACGCCTTTGAAACTCTCGGCCAGCGCGCGGTCGAGCGTGAATTGCAACCAACCCGTATTGTCGTCTCTCACAAAGAGCCCGGCTTGAGGCGGCCTCCGCTCTTTGGGCCGTACCTCGGCACTCCACGCGGCGCCGTTGCCGCTCCGGATCTCGAAATCCAGCAAGCGGAGGCGGACACCGTTCGGCGGCTCAAGGCCGGTCACCTGTACAGGGATCGCATGCGGCTGCGCGCCGCGGCCGACGGCAAAAACATACCTCATGCTTTCGGGCAGGTCCGGTCCGAGACGAAGCGACAGCGAAACGGCGGATGAGCGCGAAAACGCAAATGCACGTTCGGGCGGCAGATACACGAAAACGGCCGCGGCAAGCGCTGCTCCCGCGACCGCCAGAGCTCGAGCCTGCGCTGTCCGGCGCAACGCGTATTGCATGGCGATAACGGCGACCGCCGCTGAAATCAACAGCAGCCACGCCGCGACACCACGGTCGTCGTCGATGCGGAATCCCCATCCCACCGGCCCCGGAGCAGTCCACGAGGCAAGCACTATTCCGGCTGAACCCGCAATAAACGCCGCCAGCGCAAACTGGGCGAGATTGCGCGTGAGGGCAGCCAGTGCCGCGACCGGCAGCGTGAGACCGGCCGCCAGCAACGCCTGTTTCCACAAAAGCGACGCGATGGAGTCGAGTGGATTGAAGCCGCGTGAAATCAAGATGACGCTATCGGCGATGAGCGAGGGCGCGTGAACGAACGCGAGCGCAAACAACCCTTTGGCGGTTACGAGCGCGGCGCGCGAATACGGACGCGTGATCCAGAACTGCCGATCGCCCACGAGCGGCTCCTGGTGAACCAGCATTGCAAGCAGAAACGCCCACGCCAGCGGAAGGAGCAAATTAAGCCAGGCCTCGGGCGCGCCCGGAACGGCATCCATGCGCTGCCGGTCGAGATCCGCGAGGTAGGCGAGAAGCGCCACCGTGACCGCGATTTCCATCCGCAGCCGGCGCGCGTCTTTCATGAAGATGTGCAGGGCTATGCGCATGTGCGGCCCCTGTTCTGTGACGCGCGGCCGAGCGCCACCGCAATGGATCGCATGGGCAGCGGTCGCGCGCTGATCTCGCGTACTCCCGCAAAGAGCCGGCGCACCTCCGCTTCGGTACGATCGCGCGAAAATCCCGAATCCGTAAACCGAATGATCGCTGATGACTGCTCGGGATTCAGCCAGCGGCTGGGCCATTCGGCAGGAATCTGCGCCGCCCGGTCCAGAGTGATTTCGACCTCGCGGAAACGATCGAGCAGACTCTGGGTTTCCTCGACGAACTGCAGGCGCCCGCATTCGAGCCACGCAATGTGGCTCGCGAAGGTTTCGATTTCCGCCAGGTCGTGGGAGGAAATGAGCACGGTGGATTCAGAAGCGCGATCGAGCGTGGATTCGATCACCTGGTCGCGAATCAGCGGATCGAGCCCGCCGAACGGTTCGTCGAGAATGATGAGCCGTGGGCGATAGGCCAACGACGACGCGAATGCCGCCTTCACGCGCATCCCGCGCGACAGCGACCCGAGCTTGCGATCGAGCGGCAATCCGTAGAGTCGAACCAGCGCGTGTAGGAGGTCATTGTCCCACGCCGGGTAGAACGCGTGGCAGTACGACAGGAAGTACCCCACCGGCATCCAGTCGGGCAGGCTCTGGTTTTCGGAAACGTAGCCGATCTGCGCGAACTGCGCCGGGCCGAGTTTGCGCGAGTCGATCCCGAGGACTTCCGCGCGCCCTGACGTGGGCCGCAAAATATTCATGAGCGTCTTGATTGTTGTGGTTTTGCCGGCGCCATTCGGCCCGATCAGCGCGAAAACAGACGATTCCGGCACCGTAAGGGTAAGGTCTTCGATCGCCTCTACAGCGCCGAATCGTTTGGTCAGATTGCGGGTCTGAATCATCCCTGGACCTCCTTGGCCTGCGCCGGGGCCAGCTTCTGCCAGTGATCGGCGATAGCCTCCTGCAGATCCTCGAGCGCCAGACCGAGCTTCTTCGCTTCAACAACGAGCTGCTCGACCTCGGTGCGCAGTAGCCGGCTGCGTTCGGCACGCGTGGAGGCTGGCAGCGCGGCGACCGTGGTGCCGCTCGCCGCCCGTACGTCCAGAAGCCGCTCCTCGATGAGCTGCGTAATGATTTTGTGCGCGGTATTGGGATTGATCTTGAGAGCCCTGCTGAGTGCCCGCACCGACGGAAAAGGGTCGCCAGGTTTGAGCCGGCCCGAAACAAGAGCCCTCTTCGCAGCGAACGTCACCTGCTCGTGGAGAGGCAGACCTGGTTGAAGAGTGACCTGGAAGGGCAGCACGACTGTACTATATGACATAGTACAGTTGGCGGCAAGGAGAAACTCGCGCAAGTGGTATGGAGACCGGCATCACTCCGGATTTGCGGCGCGTCGTAGCGCGAGCAGAGGGGCACCTATCCCCTCAGGGCCGTCAGGTTTTCTCTTGCGGCGCCCCGGCACGTGTCAGATAGTGTGTCTGCCGCTCAGCGTTTGGTTAACCTTCCCGGTCATCTTGCTGGGAGTCTCACGATGAACACCTACCCTCCTGGACGCCGTGAATTTCTCAGGACTGCCCTCGGCACAGCCGGCCTTGGTGCCTTCGTGTCCGCCTTGAGACATCGAACCGCGTCTGCAACCGCTATCGTCCCTGGACTCACCAGGGGGATCTCCTACGATCCCGCTGCTAGATTCGAGATCAAGGTCAGCGAGGCCGAATTCCGGCGCAATCGAGCCGGGCGGGTGCTGATGGCCCGCATCTATCAACCGAACGGTGCTGGACCGTTCCCCACCGTGCTGGATCTGCACGGCGGCGCCTGGAACGGCAAAGACCGCCTCGCAGAGGAGCCGATGGATCGCGCGTTGGCCGCCAGCGGCCTGCTCGTGGTCGCGATCGACATGACGCTCGCGTCCGAAGCCCCGTACCCCGCGTGCGTGCAGGATGCGAACTACGGCGTGCGCTGGCTCAAATGGAAAGCAGCCTTATGGAATGGCGATCCATCGAAGCCAGGTGTCTACGGAAGCTCCAGCGGCGGCCACGTCGCCCAACTCCTCGCGCTGCGCCCGCGCGATCCGCGCTACAACGCGATTCCTCTTCCCGAAGCGACCGATGTCGACGCGACGGTGGCCTATGTCGCGATGCGGTCGCCGATCAGCGACCCGTATGCGCGCTTTCAGAACGCCGAGAGACGGAAGCGCGACAGCATGATCAAGAACCACACCACGTTCTTCGTCCCGTGGGAATCAATCTATGAAGGCAATCCGCAGCAGATCCTCGAACGCCACGAAGCGGTCACGTTGGTTCCCATGCTGATCATGCAGGGAGAGCTCGATGACAACGTGCTACCGGCGGTACAGGAAAAATTCGCGACGACATACAAGGCGGCTGGCGGCGATTGTCAATTGCAGATATTCGAAGGGTCCGAACACGAGTGGGTCGCCAAACCGGGGCCGCAGACGGACCGCGCCCGAGAGATGGTGAAGGCCTTCATCGCGCAGCAATTAAAGCGGTAGTGCCGTTTCCGCAGGCGCGCTCTACGGCCGCGGATGACATCGCACGGTCGCTCACCCTGATGCTGACGCGGTGTCGGTATGGATCGAGCACCAGCGCCCGCAATGCCGCACGATTCACGGCCAGGTTCTTCACGCCGGCAATGCACCTGGCGTATAATCCGCAGAGTCGGGGACTCATCCAGGACCGAGGAACATCAGTCAAAGTTAGCATAAGGCTTCTCGGACGCTGGGCCATTCCGGAACTCAGAGCACGAGGAGCGGCACGGTGGCGCGTGTACCCCTCGACGCCCGGCTGGTGTCAGACACGCGTCTGAGGCGTGTCGGAGACGAACTATCTGCTCTCGAAAAGGGAGTTGCGCATGACCAAGGAACCCAAAAGCCCAGCCGGCCGCCGTGAGTTTCTCAAAGACGCTGCCGCCGGTGCAGCCGCCTTCATAGCTGACTCACGCATGGCCGCCGGGCACGATCACGATCATCAACACGAACATCAGGCGATTCCGTCGGACGTTGCCCTGCGCGTCAAAGCTCTCGAGTCGGTTCTCGTGGAAAAAGGAATGGTCACCACCTCCGAGCTCGATGCTGTCGTCGAGACGTACGAGCAGAAGGTGGGACCGCGCAACGGCGCGAAGGTCGTCGCGCGGGCGTGGGTCGATCCGGCGTACAAGAAGCGCCTGCTCACCGACTCGACCGCTGCGATCGCCGAGCTCGGTTACAGCGGCGGGCAGGGCGAATACATGGTCGTCGTCGAGAACCAACCCAAGGTGCACAACTTGATCGTTTGCACGCTTTGTTCGTGCTACCCGTGGCCAACTCTGGGCTTGCCGCCGGTCTGGTACAAGTCTGCGCCCTACCGATCGCGGGCGGTGATCGACCCTCGTGGTGTCCTGCGTGAGTTCGGTCTCGAGCTTTCCGATGACGTCGAGGTCAGGGTCTGGGACAGCACGGCCGAAGTCCGCTATCTCGTGCTCCCGGAACGACCGGCGGGACGGAAAAACTGAGTGAGGAGCAGCTCGCTGAGCTGGTCACACGGGACGCGATGGTTGGCGTTGCGAAAGTCTCTGCGGGCGGGCGGGAGGCGCCGCATGAACAGCGTTCACGACATGGGCGGCATGCACGGCATGGGACCGATTGTATACGAAGCCAACGAGCCGGTGTTCCACGCGACCTGGGAAGGTCGCGTCTACGCGTTGATAAGCGCGACAGGACGATGGGGCAGAGGCCGGTGGCGGGGCTTTCGGTACGAGCTCGAACGGATACCCGCTGCCGAGTACCTCCGCATGAGTTATTACGAGCGCTGGTTTTACGTGCTCGTCGATCGCCTCGTCAGAACAGGCCTCGTCTCCCGTAAAGAGCTCGAAAGCGGGAAAGCCGATCCGTCAGCGCCGGCGCCCAGAATTCTGGAGCAGCCCGGCGGTGCGCAGCGGAGCGCGGCGCGGCAGAACGTTCGTATCCCCGCGCGCTACAAGGCCGGCCAACGTGTTCGTGTCCGCAATATGCACCCGGTCGGTCACACTCGGCTGCCGCGATACGCTCGCGGGAAGCGAGGGACGATCCTTCGCGATCACGGCGTCTGGAATCTGCAGGACACGGACACCGAAAGTGTTCCGATTGGCGGGCCGCAGCACGTTTACACGGTCCGCTTCCCCGCGCGTGAGCTCTGGGGCGATCAAGCGTCGCCGCGCGACAACGTTTATGTCGACATGTGGGAGCACTATCTTGAACGAGACTAAGTCATCAGTCGACGACGAACGCCTTCAGGCGTTGCCGCGGCTTCCGCGCGACGAAGGCGGACCCGTGTTTGCCGAGCCGTGGGAGGCGCAGGCGTTCGCGCTAGCGGTGAAACTTTCCGAACAGGGACACTTCACCTGGAAGGAATGGGCTGCTGCGCTTGCCGCCGAGCTCAAGGCTGCGTCCGACCGCGGCGAACCCGACGACGGCTCGCGCTACTATCATCATTGGCTCGCGGCGCTCGAAGGCCTGGTTACTTCGCGCGGACTGGCCGACCAGACGGCGCTCCTCGAACGCAAGCAAGCGTGGGAAGACGCGTACAGACACACGCCGCACGGGAAGCCGGTGGAGCTGAGCATCAAAACCTGAACCGACGATTGATCTTGTTGATCAGCGCCTGATTCTGAAGATACCGAAATCTCGCTGCGAGCGATCGCGGTCCTCGTTGTAGACGACGAACAGCTCGCCCGAGGCAAAGATCTCCCGCAAGCGACGCCCTCGCCCATCCGCACGTGCGCCTGTGGCCGACATCCTTCATGGCCGCCCCGGCTCTTCGCAAGACCGCTTCGACATTCTTCAAACCTGGTTTTGATTTGGTTTTAGGTCTCGCTGCCCCTTGCTCCGCCGTCATTGGGACCAGCCGGGTCAACGGCTCGGGGATTCCCATCCCGCCCCGCTCCTGCCGTACGATCGAATTCTACGCGCCCCAATGACGGCGGCGAATTCGGCTTGCGTCAGCGAAGGATTCTCCGGCCTACGCCTGTCTAACGTGTGCCAACTAGCCTTAGCCACGCGGAGCGGGGGCCGTTTGAGGAACAACAATGAATCGCTCACGTTCCTGGATCAGGAGCGTGCTTCCTTTTGCCGATCGTCGGGAACGCCGTGCGCCCACGATTACCCGGCCGCTGGTCCGAATGTCAGGCGGTTTCCTGACTCTGATAAACCAATAGGAGGAACCAAATGAAGAGACGCAGACACATACCTGTATTGTCACTTTTTCTGGCACCCATGGTGGCTCTGATCTTAAATGCCGCCACTCCGACAGGCTGGGCGCAGAAAAAGGGGATACCCTTCCCCATTTCGAGGATCTTCATCGAGTATAACGGAACGGCTAACGATGCGGGCTTTCATGTCCGCCTCGACGCAGAAGACTGGAAAGAGATCGAGATCGTAAACCCGAAGGGACGCACCATTTTCGAGGTCGAGGGCAATGGCGGCTTTGGCAGACTCGGAATGACTGAGCTCTTCTTCGAGGGCGCGGAGCCATCACTCGACGAAGTCCCGGTCGACGAGCTTCTGGGCCTGTTCCCGGAGGGCCAATACAACTTTTTTGGCAGGACCGTCGATGGAAAGATCCTGTTCGGCGCATCGATGCTCACGCACGCTGTTCCTGCCGGGCCGTCCAATATCTCGGCACGCGTCGGCCCTGGGAAAACACTGGCCATCAGCTGGGACCCCGTTAAAACTTCGGCGGCAGGCTTTCCAAATAGACCGATTGAAATCGTCGGCTACCAGGTCCTCCTCGGGGACTTCCAGGTCACCGTCCCGGCTTCGATCACGAGCGTGACGGTATCGCCGGAATTCGTAGCGTCCCTCGAGTCCGGGCGGCACCTGTTCGAGGTGCTGGCAATAGAGGCGGGCGGAAACCAGACGATCACCGAAAGCTCCTTCACGTTACCTTAGTCCTCGGACACCAACTTAGTGTTTCTTCGTGTCTTCGCGTCTTTGTGGTTAGCGCTGCGAAACAAATACCCGAGGACACAGAGACGCGAAGAAACACCAAGACTCGCCCGGCAGCTAAACCTCCCAAAACTCCCTGTTACCTTGCCCGGGCTCCTGGATTTCTGCTAGATTCTGTCCACGGCTCGCAGCCCGCTCTTTGCTGCCAACTGCCGCTTCGCCCAGAAGGGGGAATCCAATGACGGATATGATGGAAATGTTTCAAACGAATTGTGCTGGTTATTCTCTTCGCCGGATGGACGTCCCTGGCCCCGAGCAAGGCTCAGCCGGCCCAGACGACACCCCCCGCCCTGCCTCCGCCGGACGTGCAGAACGCATCGTACGGACCGCATGAGCGCAACGTGCTCGATCTCTGGAAAGCGCGCTCCGCGGAGCCCGCGCCGCTGGTGCTGTTCATCCATGGCGGCGGCTTCCGGCAGGGAGACAAGAAGGGCCTGAACCCGAACAGTCTGAAAGCGTACCTCGACGCCGGCTTTTCCGTGGCCGCGATCAACTACCGCCTCACCACCACCGCCCCCGCACCGGCGGCCTACCTGGATTGCGGGCGCGCGCTCCAGTTTCTCAGGCACCACGCGAAAGAGTGGAACCTCGATCCCAGCCTCGTGGCCTCGACCGGCGGCTCGGCGGGCGCCGGTACGTCGATGTGGCTCGCCTTCCACGACGACCTGGCGCAACCCAAGAGCTCCGACCCGGTCGCCCGGCAGTCGACGCGGATGACCTGCGTCGCCGTGGATAACGGACAGTCGTCTTACGATCCGCGCTTTGCCGAGAAGATCGGTATTCCCCGGCCCAATTTCGAGCGGCACGAGTTCTTTCTCCCCTTCTATGACATCAAGGCCGAGGAGATCGACACGCCGCGCGCCTACAAGCGCTACGAGGAGTTCGCGCCCATTACCTACCTCTCCAGAGACGATCCGCCGGCCCTGCTGAGCTACAGCCTTCCCAACGAGGAGGTCGGCCCGAACACGTCACTCAACCTGATTGTCCACCACCCGAAGTTCGGGCTCGCGCTCAAGGAGCGGATGGACGCGCTCGGCATCGAATGCGTCGTGCAGTTCCAGGGGCAGGACCAGCCTCGCGTCTCCCCGGTCGACTTCATCCGGAAGCAATTCGACGCGGCCAGGCGCGCTAAGCGCCCAGGCGCAAAGACAGCAGGAAACGCAAGATGACGCCACAGCCGCTCAGGCTGCGAGCGATTCGCCTTCGGGCAATTTGAGGAGACGCGCGGCGTTGCGATAGCAGATCTTTTCTCGCTCCAGAGAAGAGATCTCCAGAGCTTGAACCACACGGATCGTTTCCCGGATATACAGGCCGGGCTGGGGCTCGAACGGCGAGTCCGATGCGAAGAGAACCTGGTCGGCCCCGAAGAACTCCAGCCCGCAGCGCGTGGCGGCAAGAGAGCCGAACAAAGCCGTATCAGCGTAGAACTTGTGAAAGTAGTCCACGGGGCGCATCTTCATGGACTTGCGCAACGCCGCGTAATCTTCCTGGGAGGAACGCGTGCCGATCTGGTCCCAGCCGTAGCCGACTCGCCCTTCGAAGTAAGGAATCATGGCTCCCATGTGGTGGGTGATGATCTTGATGTCCGGCAGGCGGTCGAACAACCCCGAAAACACGAGGCGGGCCATGGCGACGCTGGTCTCGTAGGGCCAGCCAAAGGTCCACCAGATTTCATACCTGGACTTCTCCTCGCCGGAATAATCGGCCGGGCCGGCGCCGCGGGCCGGGTGCAGGCAGACCGGCAAGTCGGCTGCGGCCATACCTTCGAACAGCGGCGCATACTCCGCGCCGTCGAGCGGCTTGCCGGCGGCGTTACTGTAGATTTGCACGCCCCGGGCCTTGAGTCCGGTGATGGCCCGGTGCATCTCGGCGACGGCGACCTCCGGGTTGTTCATCGGCAGCGAAGCGAGGAACCCCGGAAACCGGTCCGGGTACCGTGACACCAGCTCCGCCATCTCGTCGTTCGCCATGCGCGCCAGCTCCGGGGACACGTCGGGACCGGCGTAGGTTTCGATCGGCGGCGAGGCCAGCGAGAGAATCTGACGGTAATCCCCGAACTCGTCCATGGTTCGAAAACGCACGTCGAGATCGGTCAGCATCGGAATGTTCCGGATGCGTTTGCCCATATCTTCCAGGCGCGGCGCGACTGACTGAAACTTCGCAAAGCAGCGCTTGGGGAAAATATGGTTGAAAACGTCGACGATCTTCATGGTTTGTCCGGGCTCCTCAAGCACCTGACCACCAAGGCGCAAAGACGCGAAGACACGCTAAGACTTAAAGAGCCGCCAGGACCTCTTCCGTGTGTCCGTCCACTTTTACTTTCGGGAAAATCTTTCTGATAGTTCCGTCCTTGCCGATGATGAAGGTGGTGCGCTCGATCCCCATCACTTTTTTCCCGTACATGTTCTTCTCTTTGTAAACCCCGTAAGCCGCGATTATCTTCTTCTCCGTGTCGCAGAGTAGAGGCATGTTGAGACTGAACTTGTCGCGAAATTTTTTCTGAGCCGCCATACTGTCGGCGCTGATCCCCACGACCGCCGCGCCCCTTTTCTCGATCTCCTGCTTCGCATCGCGGAACCCGCAAGCCTCCCTGGTTCAGCCGGGCGTGTCCGCCTTGGGAAAGAAAAAGAGAACAACCTCTTTCTTGCCGGCGAAGTCCGACAGGTTCACGGTCTTGCCCTGATCGTCCAGAACCGAAAAAGATGGTGCTTTGTTTCCTTCTTTCAACATGGGTCCTCCAGGGTTTGTACGAACCAGCCAAGCTTTGCCCTGATCTCCGAAAGCATATGATCAGAAGCAGGAGTAAGAAGAGATCGCCATAGGATTAGCGGTTTCGAGATCAGGAAGGACGAACGCTCCGGGTTCTTCCCCTGGCACGACCGCCGGGAACTACCCTTTGTTCAGCGCGGTGAGAAACTCGCCGTTGCTATCCGATTTCCGGAGTTTATCGAGAAGCAGGTCCATGGCTTCATCGATGGAAAGCGGATTCAGGACTTTGCGCAGGATCCAGATCTTGTTCAGATCGCCGGGTTCGACCAGGAGTTCTTCCTTGCGCGTCCCGGAGCGATTGATATCGATGGCGGGGAATATGCGCTTGTCGACCAGCTTCCGGTCCAGGATGATTTCCATGTTTCCGGTGCCCTTGAACTCCTCGAAGATTACGTCGTCCATTCGGCTTCCGGTGTCAATCAACGCCGTAGCCATGATGGTAAGGCTCCCCCCCTCCTCGATCTTTCGCGCGGCGCCAAAGAAGCGTTTGGGTTTTTCCAGGGCGTTCGCGTCCACGCCTCCCGAGAGGACCTTCCCGCTGGAAGGAACGATGGTGTTGTACGCCCGCGCCAGGCGGGTGATGCTATCCAGCAGTATGACGACGTCCTTCTTGTGCTCGACCAGACGCTTGGCCTTCTCCATGACGATCTCGGCCACCTGAACGTGGCGCGTCGCCGGTTCGTCAAAGGTGGAGCTGATGACCTCTCCCTTGACCGATCTTTCCATATCGGTCACTTCTTCCGGGCGCTCGTCGATCAGAAGCACGATGAGATAGATCTCGGGATGATTCGCGCTGATCGAGTTCGCCAGCGTCTGCAGGAGCATGGTCTTGCCGGTTCTCGGGGGCGCCACTATCAGCCCGCGCTGACCTTTTCCGATCGGTGTGAAGATATCCATGACCCGCGCGGAAAGATTGTCTTTGATGGTCTCCAGCCTGATCCTTTCGTACGGGTACAGCGGCGTCAGATTGTCATAGAAAATACGGTGACGCGCTTCCTCGGGAGGCTCGAAGTTGACGGCATCGACCTTCACCAGGGCGAGATACCTCTCTCCCTCGTTCGGCATGCGAATCTGACCTGAAACAATGTCGCCGGTGCGCAGATCGAATTTCCTGATCTGCGACGGAGAGATGTATATGTCGTCCGGCCCGGGAAGATAGCTATAGTCCGGAGAGCGCAGAAAGCCATACCCTTCCGGAAGCACTTCAAGAACACCTTCGGAGAAGATGAGCCCGTGTTTTTCCGCCTGTGCCTGGAGGATGGCAAAGATGAGGTCCTGCTTGCTCATCTTTCCGACATCGGTGAGCTTGTATTTCTTGCCAAGCTTGGCAAGATCCTTGATATTCAAGGCTTGCAGCTCGCTGATATGCAGCTGTTCGCCTTCTTTATCCAGGGCTTCCTGGATCGAGATTTTCTTTTCGTCTGGCACGCTAGTTAGCCTGGAGTCCTTGGCTATAGTGCCCGGATCGGCACTATAGCGTTGTTGGATTATGTAAGAGGAGATGATTCAAATCGACACCTGATAGTGTCAAAGTCTAGCACATTTCCGGGAGCGCAACACAAGAGTTTGATTCTGACCCAACTGATTTTCCTCAGGCTCGGAGGGGAGTTCCTGAGTCCGGCAAGTCCCTTTGCGGTTTATTCGGAGCTAACTGATGCCGAGCTCGGATTTTGCCTTGGCAAGCACCTGGTCCAAGCCGTCCAGCGAATCGTTGTGGAGCGGCTTGTACAGTTTTTCGAGACTATTCCTGAGCCTTGGGCGCCAGAGCCTTCTTCAGCACAACCACCTTGGCCAGGGACGCTATGGCTCCTTCCGTGTCTTTGTTCTGCCATTTCGAAAGACCGATGTAGTAATAGGGTTCTTCGGCTTGCGGAGAGGCTTTCGCAGCTCTTTCGTAGTTTTCGATCGCTTTCGGGTAGTCTTTCTTCGCGTATGCGCTCGCTCCCATCAGACCGTAACCAAACGCTCGGCTTGGATTCCACGCATTTTCCTGAAGGCCGGGCGGAACCTTGTCTCCAAACGCAGCCATGACCTTGCCCGCATACTCGGCTGCCTTGTCCAGGTCTTTCTTTCCGGCATAAACGCCCGCCAGCGGCAATGCCAGCCCGAAAGTCTGGTCGATGGGAAATTCCGCGATGGTCTTTTCGGCATAGGGTGCGAACTTCTCGGTGTTTTTCAGCTGAAGATAAGATGTGGCTAGCATGTAAGCCACGCCTTTATCGGGCGTGGCCGCATATACTTTTTCGCCCAGCTCCACAGTCTTCGCGAAATTCTGCGTCTGAAAGTACGCTGCGAGAAGGGAACTTGTCGCCGCCTTGTCATCGGGCACAAGCGCAAGAAAGGCCTCGTTCATCGAGACCACCTTGGGCCAGGCGCCGGCCTTCGCGTGGCCTGCGACGATCTCGCTGTAGTATGAGGAAACGTGGGGGATCATCCGGGACTGCGGATGCGCCTTGATGAAAGCCAGGTACATGTCCGCCCGCTTCTGCGGGTCCGCCTCTTTCTTGATCCCTTCTTCTACCTCGGCGTAGTCCTTCCGGTACTGGTAGTCGGAAGTGGGAGAGGGTTTCTCCTGCTGCGCCGCCTGCAAGGGACCTGCAATCGCCAGCCGCAGCCAGAAGACTGCCGGAGAGTGCCATTACCGCAACAATTGTTGATGTTACGAGCCATCGGCATCGCTCCTGAAATGATATCGAAAAGGCCGCTGAGAAGTTCGCTGTGGCCTTCAGCAAGAGCGAAAAGTGAGCTCGTCCTGAAACGGTGCGCAATTTCGACTCCCTGGGGAATTGAATGCGAATTGAAGCCACAGGCGGACGCCGATTCGGCGACGCCCGACAGATTGCGCGAAAAATTCTATTAGATTCCGATTTGCTGTCAAGCCAAATCCCATTTTCTTCTCACAATGGCCTCCGTGTGGAGAGTGAAAAGTAAAAAGTGCTGAGGGGAACAGACAGTGGGCTGGTCGAAAGGGCGAAGTGATTCCAAGACTCCGGGAATTTCAAAGACTCGATTTCCGCAGCAACCAGCGATTCCCTGGGTACCAGAGCATGCGGAGCATTTCGTAACTGCCGGCAAGTTTCTTGCCCGAGAAGACCAGAACCAGCTTGCGTGGAGTCGAGGCCTTTATTTCGACGTCTCCTTCATCCCATATGTAGACTTTTCCTTCACCAAAAGCATCTTTATTCAACGAAGCCCCGCGTTCCTGTTCACCCGGCGAGCTTTCACTTTCGATCGCCAGCCGGTGCTCTCCAGTCCGGGAAGGTGGTGCCTTGAGAAGAGACCAGCAGCGCGGGACGCCCTCTTCCACCAGAAGGAGGTCAAAATGGGATCTCTCGGTCTTGTGGCGGTGGACGACGAACCTTGAAATCATGGCGACTGAGGTGCTTGCCCCCTCGCGGGAAATGTGACAGTATTTTCCACCACAGCCTATGGATATCCAAGTTGAATCACGGGGCGATCGGCGCATCGTCCGAATCAAGAACAAGATTACTTTTGAGCATTGCCCGGACCTGCAGACTCGACTGGACTCGTTACTCGAAGAAGGCGTGCGTGAAGTGGTGCTGGACTTCAAAGACGTCCCCTTCATGGACAGTTCCGGAATAGGAGAAGTCCTCAGACTCTTCAAGCTGATGCGAGATCGAAAGGGAAATCTGGTCCTGATAAATCCCAATCAGAAACTTCGCGAGCTCTTCGACATGTATCGCTTTCAACTGTTCATGAAAATTGTCGATGCGGTTGAAACAGGCAAGGAATGAAAACGGCTCGTCTTAGGGCTCGCGCAAAAATAACTTCACATTCTGGCGCAAGAGTCGGCGGTCAATTATGAACCGGTTTCTGTTCGCTAAGCACGCTGAGGATCGCGCCCCTTCGGGGCTGCGGCCTGCAGGGGGGGGCTGCAGCTGCACTTATTTCCTGCGCGAACCCTTAGAAATCGCCTGGTTCCCTTGGTGGGATTTTTGGTCTGTGGTCTCACGATGGAAGCGGCGGCTGCCGGCGCGCTCGCCCTTTACCAGGCTCCAGTGACGCCGCTGATGAAAATCCGCGTGGAAGAGAATCACGTCTCGGCTGATATTCGAGATGCCCTCCTTCACAATGTCCTGGAAGAACTGGCTGCCCAGACCGGCGTGGTCTTCGAGGTTCCGGTCCAGGTAAATCCGCCGGTATCGGTGAGCCTCTACCGGGTCCCACTCCAGGAGGCCATACAAAGGATCGTATCGGGGAACAACTCGTTCTTTTACTACGAGCCCAGTGAATCGGCCGGCAACCGGATTCAGCTGGTTCGCATCTTTGCGCGAGGAAAGGGCGAGGCCAGCCTGAGGTACATCGGTACCGGCGCGCCCACGAAACGAGCTGAAGACGCGATGGAAACCCCGGAGCAAGCCCTGAAGGCGCTCGAAGATAGCACCTCTCTTGAAAAGCGGCAGAAAGCGATTGAAGTGCTCGTGCTGGCCAAGGGAGAGATTGCAATTCAGGGATTGATGAAGGTGTTGCGGGATCCGGCGGTCGAGGTGAGGGTGGCCGCGATTGAAGGCCTTTCCGCAATGGGTGTGCGTTCGGCCCTTCCCCAGTTCCAGCAGGCGCTCAAGGACACTCATCCCGGCGTTCGCCTGAGCGCAGTTCAGGCGATAGCGTTGCTCGGCGACGCGACCAACGTGAAAGACCTCGAACCGCTTGCTCGTGACAAGGACGGTTCGGTAGCCGCGGCGGCCCAAATCGCCATTCGCAAACTCTCCGGCTCCAGACCGTGAGGAAGCGATCGAAACAAATACCGCCGGGACACGAATGGCGTACTTTCTGAATTCAACCCGAATCGGTCTCCTGGTCTTTGCCGTCTCCCGGGTGTTCGTGTTTTCCTTCCAGGCCCCGCCAGCCGAGTTGAAGAACAAGATTGATGCTCTGGTCGCGCCGGCATATCAGACGGTGGCAACCGCATTTCCCTGTAAATTGAAAACGCGCGGCAAGCCCAAGATGGCCCAGTGGCAGGAGGTTGATCGATGTCTCAATGGCGCTGCCGAACGGGTCGACTGGCCGGCGCTGGCCGGCGAGTTGGAAAAGGTTCGGGCCGGGGCGCCGGGGCTGACCGGGGTTGAGTTCTGGGCCGTCGTGGACTCCTCCCTCTCTGCCCACGCGCTAACCTACGAAAACGTCTTCGTACTCAATGATCCGAAGACTTTGCTCCCTCTCACCAATTCTTTACTCAAGTATCTTCCGGCCGACTCCCTGCAGGGTCTCGACGTCGTCGACAAAGCGGGCACGCGGGTGGGGAGCTTCCAGGGGACTTACTCTTACGAGCGGTCCGGTGGGCTCGCGACGGCTAATACTTACCGGTTGATTGTCTTCCAGTACGAAGGTCCCGGCGGAAATATTCAGGCCGCGAGCGAGAAACTGCTGCTGGATTCCTTTGGTGTTCCGTGGAAGGATGCCCGTTCCCAGCTCGGATTTCGCCTCCCTTCCGACAAGCTTACCGCGCGCGAATAACCTTTTGTTTTTGCGGCTTGGCGTCTCCGTGCTTAGACCGTTGGTCTGAGCTTACGAGAATTTTGTTCACGTTAGAAGCCAGAAGTCAGGAGTCAGGAGCAAGAATGTGTTGGTAAAAGGCGTTCATGGAATCCTCCAGTTGGTTGACACTACCTGAAAAGGATAACATCACGAGATGGGGCGATATCATGCAAGCACAGCGGCCAAGCGCAAAGACCTTCCGCGATCTACTGGTATGGCAGAAAGCTCATGAATTTGTGCTCGAAGTGTATCGTTACACGGAATCGTTCCCGCAGCGCGAGATCTATGGCCTGGTGCAGCAAATGCGAAAGGCCGCCGTGTCCATACCGGCGAACGTCGCAGAAGGTTTCAAACGGCGAGGCAAGGCCGACAAAGCACGATTCATGAACATTGCCGAGGGTTCGCTTGAAGAGAGCCGCTACTACCTGACTGGCACACGACCTGGGTTACGGCAGTCCTCAGAAGGAAGGATCATCTCCTGAGGAAGTCAGCCGACTGCTGAATGCATATGCCAAGGCGATTCTGGCTCTGGCTGCTGACTCCAGGCCTCACCGCTGCTTCAGAATATCATGGGCGCAATTGCGAACGCCGACTTAGCGTGCGGTGAAAATCTTTCTTCGCAGCAGCCAGGCGCCGGCCAAGAGGATCAGGACTATCAGGACAAAGCGGGTGTATTCTCGAAGCAGATCTTCAATGGCGCGCCAGTTGGCTCCCAGGAAATACCCGGCCCATATCAGCAGCGCGTTCCACACCGCGCAGCCGATGGTCGCGAGAACCAGAACCCTGGGCCAGGGAAGCCTGTAAACACCCGCCACGATAGAGATCACCGACCGGACTCCCGAAAGAAAGCGATTTCCCAGGACCAGCCAGTATCCATATGTCTGGAACCAATCGCCGGCCTTTCGAACGCTCGCAGCGGGAAGAAACCAGAACTTTCCCTCAGTGAAATACCTCAATGGCACGAGCCTTCCGACGGCGTAATAGGTCATGAAACCGGCCATGCTTCCCAGAGTCGTGGCAGCGAACACGCCCAGGACCTTTTGTTGCGACCGGGCGACGATGTAGGCGCCGAAGACCGTTACTGTGTCGCCGGGAATCGGCGGAAACACGTTCTCAATATAGGCGCAGGCGAAGAGAGCGAGGTAGAACCAGACTGGGCTCAGCGATCCGAAGAAGTCAGTGACGTACTCCAACATGCGGTTTGAGGATACCACGACCGAAGGGCGATCGGTGGCCACCTAACAAGAAAACCCTCATTGACTGCCGACCACCGGTTTGCGAGCGACGACGATCAACGATAGCCCCATTGGAAATGAAACGGCTCCCTTTTGAAGAACAGCGGCCTCGAGCCGCAAGAGAGACTCCATCGCGTTATTCAGCCAAGCCGTTCCCCGAGTCGTGGGGCGCACATCGGAGCCGCCGGGCACAAGGCCGACTTTCTTGAGACAGCGCCAGAGCGCCGCCAACGGAAACAAGAAGCTGTTGGCAAAGGTAAACCGGACGATCTGGAAACCAGCGCCGTTTATCAACTCCCGGAATTCGCGCGCTCCAAACCGTCGCTGGGTAAGCAGCTCGTTGTCGTGGCTGCTGCGCAACCATTCGAAAGCGGCCACCCGAATCACAAACCAGCCCCCTGGCTTGAGAACCCGCTGGAACTCCATCACCGCTCGCGCGCGGGCTCCCTCATCGGGCACCTGCTGCAGGACGTCCAGCGAAGCCACCAGGTCGAAGCTGCCGGAAACGAATGGCAGGCTTGCGATGTCTCCTTGAACCAGGTCCATTTCACCGCGACGCCGGCAAAAAGGGAAAGCGTAGCGATAGTAGTCGAGGCCACTCGCTTTGCTTCCGTACTGCTCTTTAAACCAGCTCAGGTTATAACCGGTGCCGCATCCGGCATCCAGGGTTCGCGGCGAGGGAGGCAGCGCGGACGTCGGCAGGAGAGAAAGCACGATCGCTCGCATGCCCACAAACCACCAGTGACTCTCCTCCTGCAAGTACATGAAAGCGTATTCTTCTTCGTTCATGACCGCTCGAAAAACTCATTCAAGTTTTCCACCACATGTTGGAACTCATCCTCAGTGAGTTCAGGATAAAGCGGAAGTGAAAAGATCTCACGGGTGGCGGCCTCGGCCTCAGGGAAGGTCTGGCCCGGTAGAACGAATCGTTGAAATGCCGGCTGGCTGGGCAGGGGAGTTGGATAGTGCACCAGGGTTTCAATTCCCTTCTCCTGCAAGAATGCGCGGATTGGCTCCCGCCGCGGAGTGCGCACGACGTAGAGGTGCCGGTTCAAAAGCAGTCTGTCGTCTGCAGGAAGTATCGCCAGATCGAGCCCCGACAAAGCCCGATCGTAGCGTTCGGCCATCTTCCTGCGCTTCTGGTTTCGAGCTTCCAGATTCTCCAGCTTGAATCGAAGGATGGCAGCCTGAATTTCATCCAGCCGGGAATTTCTTCCCAGGAGCCCGTGATAATGAGTCCGGCTCTGGCCTCCGTGCCGGAGCTTGCGAGCGCGGTGATAGGTCTCTTCATCGTGGGTCACCAGCATTCCTCCGTCTCCCAGAGCTCCAAGGTTTTTGGTCGGATAGAAGCTGAACGCTCCGGCCACGCCCAGGGTTCCCAGCAGCTTTCCATTCAGGCGAGCGCCGTGCGCCTGACATGCATCCTCGATAATGGCCAGGCCATGCCGCGCGGCGACGCGCCCAATCGCCTCCATGTCGCAGCTATGCCCGTAGAGGTGGACGGGAACAATCGCTCGAGTCTGGGGTCCGATAAGAGACTCCAGCCGTGCCGGATTCAACTGCAGTGTCTTTGGATCGATGTCGACAAATCTGGGGATCGCACCAGCGCGATAAATGGCCAAAGCCGTAAAACCGGCCGACAGAGCCGAGGTCAAGACTTCGTGGTCCTCCCCTGGGACGATGGCGGCGCTGGATTCGAGCGCCAGAGTGAGCGCGTCGGTTCCCGTTCCGACACCGACGGCAAATGGCACGTTGAAATAAATCGCAAACTCCTTCTCGAAAGCGGCCAATTCTGGTCCGAGAACGTACCAGCCGGCTTCGGTAACGCGACTGACCGCGCGCGCGATCTCGGCGCGGTAGCGCTCGGATTCGCGGCTGAGATCCAGGAATGGGATCAGCATAGAGCAGCAGGCAATAGGCGGCAGGCAGTAGAGAAGCAGTAGGCAGCAGGCACCGGGGATTCGGAAAGTTGTTGCTGCTTACTGCCTGCTGCTTACTGCTTCTCCCACGTTGTGGCGCGTCAGTTCGCGCCGCACGACCAGTTTCCACCAGGCTGAAAAAAGCTGGATGAAGACACGACGGAGATGCTTGAAACTAAAAAACTGGCTTCGCCCGCTGGACCGGTGGTAGTGGTGGACCGGGACTTCCGCCATTCGGCAACCGTTGGCCTGAAACTTCTTCATCATTTCCACGCAGATCACACCGCTGTCGCAAGTAAGCTCGACCCGCTCGAACACCCTTCGTCGGAAGAGCCGGAAATCGCAATCAACGTCGCGAACGTTCAATCGGAACAGCGCACGCATGAGAAACTGATACATCCGGCCGATGATGATCCTGTGTCTGGGATCCGACCGGCTGATCTTATAGCCGTTTACGATGTCGACCCCATCGTCGAACGCATCCAAAAGCTTCGGCAGCTCCTCAACATCGTACTGTCCATCGCCGTCCGTGTAGAATATCAATTCCTTCGAACAATTCGCGAACCCCGTGATCAGCGCGGCGCCGTAGCCTCGATTGACACCGTGATGGATGATTCTCAGGAAAGCGTACTCGCGAGCCAGAAGATCCAGGAGGGCGCCTGTGCCATCGGTCGACCCGTCATCCACGATGACGACTTCGAAGTCATCCGTCAGTCTCGGCAGCATCCACGCCATGGTGTGGACTATCTTGCCGATCGATCCGACGTCGTTATAGGCAGGAAAAAAGGCCGAGATAGATGCTGCTCTTTCTTTCATGTCGCAAGTCCTGCTCCTCGCCGGAACGACGCCCCTCTTAATGCGACTCGGGTCCTGGCAGTGGAGTCTATTATCAGCCTTTTACCATAAAGTCGGGAAGACGCAAAGATCCCGCTAGGAATTCGGCGCCCGCTTTGCGTGCCAGGCGATCTGGCGGGCGATCCCGCGGAGAATCGCCACGTCAGAATCTTCCAGTCCCGCCCGGCCCAGCAAGCGGCGCAGCGCAAACATCATATGGTCCGTATTCTTCGAGTGAAGAAACCCGGCTTCGAGCAGGGCTTCCTGGAGCTGTTGGTACATGGCCTCGAGCTGCTCAACCGGCGCGAGTGCCAGGGGTTGAGAAACGTTTCGGTTCGATTGCGCAAGATAAAGCTCATAGCAAAGGAGCATGACCGATTGAGCCACATTGATGCTGCGACCTCGCCGGTGCGTCGGGATACGAACCAGCATGTGACAGAGGCGAAGGTCCTGATCCACCAGGCCTGTATCTTCAGGCCCGAAGACTATGGCGACTTTCTGCCGGGCGGCCTGCGCCACGATTTGGGGCGCCATTATTCGAGGGGTCTGGGCCCGTCTCCGGTAACCTCCGGTCTTGGCTGTAGTCCCCACGGTCAAGCGAATGCCGCGCAGGGCAGCCTGGAGAGAGCGATGGACCCTCGCCCGGGCGAGGACAGCGTCGCCGCTTCTCGCCATGCGCCGGGATTCCTCGTCTATGGCGCACACGGGGCGCGCCAGCCGCAGATGATCGAGTCCCATATTCCACATCGCGCGGGCCACCGATCCGATGTTCCCAGGGTACTTGGTTCCGACCAGCACGATCGTGATGTTATCCAGCGGACTCGCGCGCATCGTCTGTTTTTTCCTTTGTGTCTTAGCGGTATTCGTCGCGCAGACAATTTTGCGGACCGGTCAAGGCAGTTGATCGCCGCGTTCGCGTGAACTAGACTCCGTACCCATGGCAAGCGCTCTTTTGACGGCCCTTCTTCTCGGTCTCCTCGTACAGGGAGCCTCCATATACTACGGATACCGGATACCGGGTCCGGGTGCATTCTCCCGGCACTTCTCGTTGTCGCTGGCCTCGACATTTCTGCTCTCCCTGGGCCACAGCATGACTATGTTTTTCTTCATCGGAACCGGCAAGCACATCAAAGAGCTGGCGCGAGAGCATGGTCTTGGCCCGGAAGTCGTACAGGAGACAATTCTTTACAAAAACAGACTATTTCCGTCGATGATGGTGGCCATCCTGCTCACGATGGCACAGTTCATTTTGGGCGGCGGCACCCACACCAGGGTGGTTCCCGTGTGGGTGCATCACATTCTGGGCTGGGCAGCTTTCCTCTCCAACAGTTATTGCTTCGCCCTGGAAGCAAGGTACCTGGTTTCTAACTCGCGGCTCTTGAATTCAGTCTACCGCAAGGTTGGCCGCTAGGCCCATTCCCAGGCACGGCCACGGAATCTTCGCGGTGGTTTCAAGAAATCCTAACGCAGCCGCGAGGCCGCAACCGAAGTGCTCTTAGTGTTTCTTTGTATCTTCGTGCCTTCGTGGTTAGAGCTGTCTAACAAATACCACGAAGACTCAAAGACACGAAGAAACACCAAGAATCTTGCCAAAAAAGCAAGAAGTTACGAACTAGTAATACAAAGATCTGAAAAACGCTACTGAAACAACAGGCACATTTGGTAATCTAATTGGGCTATGGCGAAACAATCCTGGCTTACCAGATCGGGACGTCTGCTCGTGCTCGGGATGCTTCTCTTGCAAATGCCCGGGCTGTCATCTCAAGAGGCGAAGAAACAGAACCTTAGCCCTGACGAGGTCATCAAGGCGTTCTCGGCCAAGGAGACGGAGTTTTACGAAGCCTGGATGCAGTATTCCTATCGACAGATCGCCGAGGTTAAAGTGGTGTCCGTGGACGGAAGACCCTCGAGGGAACGTCTGAGCCTGGTTTCGGAGATCATCTTCAAGGACGACGGAACCCGCGAGGTAAAGCTGGTTCAGAAGCGCGGTGAGCTGCGATCCGTGCGCTGGACGCCTGAAGACACCGAGGTGCTCAACAATCTGCAACCCTTTGCCCTGACTGCCAAAGAGTTGCCGCAATACGAGCTGAAGTACGAAGGGAAGGAAAGAGTCGACGAACTCAACTGCTACGTTTTCTCAGTCAAACCCAAGCGAATCGACAACCGCAAGATCTATTTTCAGGGGAAGATCTGGGTAGACGATGAGGACCTCCAGGTCGTTCGAACCATCGGAAAACCTGTGCCGCAGTCAAGAGATAACAAGTATCCGGACTTCGAAACCATCCGGCAGATTGTAGACGAGAAATACTGGTTTCCGGTCTGGACCCATGCAGATAGCCAGCTCAAATTCCCTGGGAACACGGTTCACATCGAAGAAACCATCACCTACGAAGATTACAAGCGCTTCGGGTCCAAGGCCACGATCGATTTCGGCACCACGCCGAAACCCCAATAACATTCGGATTTCGATTGCGGATTGCGGATTGGGCGCTGATCAGAACGTCTGATCCAGCGTCCAATCCGCAATCCGAAATCTGCAATCCGCAATTGATCAGGGCGGTTGGAAGAAATCCGGAAGCTGGTGAAGGCCTTCGAGCACCAGGTCGCACCCGGCTGCTTCCAACTCTCGCCGGCTTCCAAACCCACCCGAAATTCCGCAAGTCATGGTACCCGCGGAGTGGCCCGCGTTTATATCAACCGGGCTATCCCCTACCATGACGGACTCATGCGGAGCCGCACGGCATAGCGCCATCGCGTGGCGCAGGGGAGCCGGGTCTGGCTTGCGAAAAGGTGTGCTGTCGCCGCCGAGAATCACACAGAAGCGATCGTCGACGGCAAGGCCCTCAAGGATGCGCCGAGACAATCTCTCGGGCTTATTACTCACGACTGCGAGGGAAGCCCACGACAGGCGGTCCAGGACTGATTCGACCCCAGGGTAAAGCCGCGTGGAGTCCAGAAGATGGCCCTCGTATTCTTGAAGAAACAGCGTGATCCCTCGGCTCACCTCCTGGCTGTCGGGCTCCCTTCCCGAGGCCTGCCGGAGGCTGCGCTCAATCAGCTTCTGCACGCCGTCACCGACAAAAGTAGCGACCTGCCTCACCGGGATCTGCGAAAGCTGCAGCCGGGCCAGGGTCAGGTTTACCGAACGAGCGATATCCTCCTTCGAGTCAATGAGCGTTCCATCGAGATCGAAAAGAAACAGCCGGCAGGTCCGGGGCCACGCAGCGGACATCAGGCTCGCAGTAACATCAGCATGTGGCCGAGTTCCGGAAGAATCAGGGATTCAGTCGCCATCTTGCATGCGCGTGGACTACCGGGAAGGCAGAAAACCAGCTTGCCCTTGATGGTTCCCGCTGTGGCCCGGGAGAGCATGGCCGCGCTCTTGGCCTGCGGGTAACTGAGAAGCATGAACAGCGAGGTAAATCCAGGAAGCTCTTTCTCCAGCATCGGACGCACGGTCTCGATGGTGATATCCGACGATGCCAATCCCGTTCCTCCAGTAGTGATAATGGTGTCCACGTTCTTCTGGCGAATCAGTTCGCGCAATGTGGCTCGAAGAACGTTGCGGCTGTCCGAGATGAGCTTCCTCAAAGCAACCTTGTGTCCGTTGTCCTCCAGCAGCTGCTGAATGATGTCGCCAGACTCGTCGTTAGCGGGCGAACGAGAGCTGGAAAGCGTGATCACCGCGACATTCGCTCGGATCTGGGACTTCTTTTTGTGTTCCTCGACCGTGTCCTTCAATCTGGCTTCGGGCATGATTTCGTTCTCCCCTCGGTGCGGTTCTTAACCGAAAGGGCGTACGCAGCGGAAAATGTTGGCGGAAATCATGCCACGCATTCCGGAAGATTGTCAATTTCCTTGCCTCGGTCTTCGTGGTGTACGGCGGCACAAATACCTACCGACGAAGACGCAAAGACTCGACTAAAGCGCTAGGGGCGCTCCTGGTTGCGTTTGCTGGGAGGTGTATCCGGGCCGCGTTCTCCCGAGGTTTTCTTCCGGCTCGCCGGATCCGACGTCCGACTCTCGCGGCGCAAACGAGCGCGCTCTTCGGGTGTCATCTTACGCCAAACGCGGTAGTTTTCGAGGAAGCGGCTTCGCTGCTCAGGGGTCATCTGAAGAAAGCGCCGGTAGTTATTTCGAAGCTGTTCCCGTCGCTCGGGAGGCAGTCGCTTCCAGCGCTGGAACTTCTGGTGCAGAAATCTTTGCTCTTCGGGCGTGAGTTGCTGGAAAGCCGAGTAATTCTCCAGCACGATCTTCCGCTCCGCAGGGGCCATCTTCCGGAGCTGTTCGCGGTTTTCCAGAATCTCCTGCTGTTGCTCCGGTGTCAATCGTTTGAAGGCCTGGTATCTTCGCCGCAGTGTCTCTTTCTGTTCCGGTGTGAGCTTGTTCCACTCTTCTATCTGATCGGAGGGCGACGTCTGGGCCCACGCAGTGACGCTGCCGAGAATCAAAATCAGGGCTATGATTGAAGCGGCCGCTAAACGACGAGCCGCTTGGCGCCGCGGTGATGGATTTTTCGCTGCCGCGCTCAAACGCCGGGACCCGCCCGATTCACTTGGGTTTTGGCGTGGCGCTGCTGTCCTTGCGCGCATTTTCTTTGCCTGCGGGCTTCGCCCCGCTTTTTCTTTCTTTCTTCTCGGTGAAGAAATCCAGGTACTTGATTTTCTCCAGGTTTTGAAGCAACTCAAAGTTTTCCAGCAGGTCGCGATACTTTAGAATCTCTTTGTCTTCGGCGCTGAGGGCCGGAGCGGAGGCAGGCGCAGGCGGTTTCCCGTTTTGCGCCGGCACTTCCTCCGAGGCCGGCGCCAGCAGCGCTATCGCCAGCCATAGGGCGAACCCGCAACATTGCAATCTTTTCACCCGGCATCTCTGTTAATTATCGAACCGGAAAAGATGCTAATGGACCGCTGTGGCAGATTTGCTGCCGGCTCCCAGCTCCTGGATTGATTCAAAGTCCTCGAGCAGATCAAGGTTTTCAATGACCTTCATGTCTCTCAATAACGGAAGGTTCTCCGCGATGGTAATGTCCGCCGGCAGAGCATCGAGATCCTCATTTACCCTGAAAACCGCCCAATAGACTCCCAGGAACAAAACCGCTGCCAGACTCCCGGCAGCGGCCAGTCTGCGTGGCATGCTCCATTGAAAAAGCCGGTTCCACCAGAAGCCTGAATCGTGCCGCGCTCCACCCTGCCTGGCCCGGTGAGCCTCCAGCCGCGAGAGGAAGCGATCATGAAAGCTTTCCGACAGTTCAAGGTTCTCGTCGATCGCAGGCAGAATCTCGACGCGATCCACCGGGTTCAAGAGCGATGCGCAGCGAGGACACGACGCGAGGTGTAAACGAACATTCCGAGACTCGGTCCCTTCCAGCTTGCCGCTCAAGAAGACTTTCAGCCTGGTCTGAGTATCCGCGCAATTCATTTCACAATAACTCCGCCGACAACGGCCTCAGGCGTTCCGCCATGGCCTCCTTGGCTCTGTGGATCAGTGACTTTACGGCTTTCTCGCTGATCTTCATCACCTCGGCAACCTCAGCATAAGAAAGATCCTGGTATTTGTTCAAGATAAAGGCCAGGCGCTGTTTCTCCGGCAATCGCTCCAGGGCATCCTTCAGCGCTGCGGCTACCGCGCGCCTCTCCATTGCCGCCTGGGGTCCCGGCCGTTCGGTATCCTCCAGTTCCACCGGCCGCTCGCAATCATCGGTAGCGCTTGTGTCCAGCGAGCGATGGGTGGCCTTGAAATACGGCCGGCGTATTTCATTCAAGCAGACATTGGTCGCGATGCGAAATAACCAGGTGGTGAATTTGGCTTCCGGGCGGTATTCCGGAGCCGCATCGTGGACCTTGAGAAATATTTCCTGAGCCAGTTCCTCCGCCACCTCGCGGTTTCGGACAAAGCGGTAGGCGAAATTCACGACCGAACGCGCGTGGCGGGAAAAGAGCTTATCGAAAGCCTGAAGATCACCAGCCTGGAACCCGAGCATCAACTCGACGTCGATATCGAGGGCCGCCGGCTGGGTGTCTTCACGCATGACTGCCAGCAAATTCCATGGGAGTGCGATCTCCACTTCCACCATCCTCAAAGAAGGTGCTCCATGAGAACCCAAACACAGATTGGCCGAAAAAGTTGCGAAAATTCTTGGGTTGCTTCGTAACCACGAAGACGCGAAGACGCCAAGAAATACGAAGATCACTTGGGTTGCGGCGGCGTCTCGCGGATCAGCCGAAATGCGCTGGCAACCGCTTCAGCCGCTGTGCGGGCAAGCATTACCGACGGAGGCAGTGAACCCTCGGGCGGAGTCAAAGACCAGGTCTGCAGTCCAACCACCGGCCTCCCGCACGCCAAAGCCAACGCGATCTCCGACAACGTCCCGTAAGCTCCATGCACGGCAATGATGACCTGGCTGGTCAGGACATTGATCACGTTCCGAGCATGACCCATGTCGGTAACAATCGGTATGTCGATGCTCGAATTTGCTTCCGAGGCGGTCCGGCCCGGAAGAATTCCGACGGTCACGCCGCCCGCCTGCTTCGCGCCGCTTGCGGCTGCTTCCATGACGCCGGACCGCCCGCCGCAGATGAGAATTCCACCCTCGCGCGCGATCAGGAAACCGACTTCGCGGGCGAGGTTCCAGACCTCGGGCGAGCATTCCGAAGGGCCTACCACTCCTATGCGCGGCCGATTTTTCAGATCCAATTTTCCTCTCCGGTAATATGATTAACCGTACTCTTAAAATTGGGGAAAGGGTAGCCTGTCACCGATTCTTCGGAGGCGCTATGTCTCGAAAAGGTCTTTGGATCGGTATTGCCATTCTGGTGGTGGTCGCTCTAGCGCTGATCTGGATTCTCACCGGAAGCCGTAACCTGTCTCTGGTGGTCCTTCTTGATGACGCGGGTGGCCTCGAGACGGAGGCCCCCGTGACCTGGAAGGGATTCACGGTTGGTAAAGTAACCGGGATTCAGCCCCTGGTCGACAACCAGATCGGGGTCACAATCGAACTCAAGGAAGACTATGTGCCCAAGATCACTCGAGGCACCGAGTTCTATCTCAAACCCGCGCCTTACGGCGGTGTTCTTGGGAGCAGTTCCATTGAGATCGT
This sequence comes from uncultured Acidobacteriota bacterium, assembly GCA_963827655.1. Classification (GTDB taxonomy): domain Bacteria; phylum Acidobacteriota; class UBA6911; order UBA6911; family UBA6911; genus CAWHCF01. The sequence continues at coordinate 243,667 of CAWHCF010000026.1, read as the reverse complement.
GACTCCCGCTTCACCCGGTTCCCTGTTTTCGGAGGGCGAAAAGGTTCAGGGAAAGCGTCAGACCGGCGCCTCCTGGATTGCGGAAGGAAAGAAGTGGACTGCGGAGTACTGGCGCCAGCTGAGCGACCAGACTGCCAGCCTGGTAAGCAATCTTGGAAATTCACGGTTTCGCAAGGAGGCGGAAGAAGCCCTGCGTGAGTTGAGCGAGTTGACCCGGAACGGAGCCCGGCAAGCCAAAGAGGAAGTGGAGCAGTTCCGCCGGGAACATAAAAAGGACCTGGAACGCATCCGCAAGAAGCTCGAAGCGCTGCGGGACGACATGCGCAAACACGGTGACGAGTCCGATGCCAGGCGTCTCGACGAACAGATTGAAAAAATCCAAAATTGATGACAGGCTACGCTTTTCCCGGTTCTTGCGAGCGGTTCTGGCTGTGACTCTTCCCTTCGGAATTGGGAAAAGGGTAGCCTGTCACCAATTTTTCCGAAAGGATCTTAACGGTGGACGAAAGAGCATTTATCGCCCGCGTTGAAGCGGCGGACGCAGAGGAGCTGATCAAGATTCTGCAGCGGCCCACCGCGGACGAAGAGCGGGCATTGCGCGTGCACTTCGGCGATGTGCGCTATGAGCGCATGCGCAACCGGGCGGTCAAAGCGCGCACGACGCGCGGGACCGACAGACGAGTCAAGGGCAACGTGGTGGTCCTGCACGGGATCATGGGCAGCGAACTTACCGTCACGAAGCCCGGTAGCTCCCAGCACATCTGGATGAGCATCCCCCGGTTAATGATCGGCGCAATCGGCTGGCTGCGCTGCAGTCCGGAGGGACCGTCGCTGTTCGACGTTCAGGCGACCGGCGTTCTAAAAAAGTACTATGGCGAAATGCTTCTCGCGCTGGCCCAGGACTGGAATGTCCGCGCCTTCTGGTACGACTGGCGCAAGGACCTGCGCGATTCCTCGACAGCGCTGAACGGTGCCATCAAAAGCTGGTTCGGCGACGACGCCCCGGTACATCTGGTTGCACACTCAATGGGGGGCCTGGTTTCGCGGACCTTTACCAAAATGTTCCCTGCCCGCTGGAAGACGATGTGGGATCGCAAAGGCAAAGGCGCCGCCGGGGGGCGATTGGTCATGCTCGGCACCCCGAATCACGGCTCGTTCGCCATCCCCCAGGTGATCACCGGATTGAACTCGAGCGTGAGCCGCCTTGCCACGGCCGATTTGAAGCACAGCCTCCAGGAAGTTCTCGAAATCCTGAATTCCTTTACCGGCTCTTACCAGATGCTGCCATCGCCGCTGGTCATGCCGAAGATGGCCGATCTCTACAAATCATCCACTTACGGCAGCCAGAATGTACCGCAGAACCGGCTCGATCTCGCGCGCAAGCATCACGAGTGGATCAGCTCCGAAGTGGACGGCGAGCGGATGATCTACGTCGCCGGCTGCAATCAACTCACCGACGTCGACATCAAGGATCTGGCGCGCCTGAACTCGCGCGACGCGTACGACAAGAGTTTCTTCGGCGACGGGACTGTGCCGCACGAGCTGGGTTTTCTGAAGCAGAACGGCAAGCGGATCCCGACATTTTTCGTGGAAGCCGAGCACGGCAACCTGCCGGCCGATGAAGATGTGATCCGCGCTTCGGACGAGCTGATGGAGACCGGCCATTGTCATCTCGATCAGCAAGTGCCCGCTCGCCGGTCGCTGGATGATAAGAAACTGGTCGAAGCCGGCGCCCGCCTGGAGCAGGCGCAGCAAACCGCCGAGGAACTGCGATTGAAGGCTCTCACGGAGCGCCTCCGTCCCCAGGCGCGAGGCGTCGAAGCCGGCGTAAGCCGCTTTGTCAGCGCCGACGAACGTGAGGCCGAAGAGATCATACTGGAGGGCTTCTTGCGCGCTGCCACTGGAAGTAAAAAAGCTTCTTTGAAGCCGATCGCTGAGGCAAAAACTGTCACCGCCGGGAAGGCTCCGGCAATCGAAGTCCCGCGCGAAGCCGAGGCGGACCCCGAACGACCAGCCCTCGAACGCATCGAGATTGGCCTGGTGCAATGGTTCAATCGAGAACATCGACGAGCTCGGCATCGGAGGGCCGCGCGTGGACGCGATTTCGGTCGGTCATTACATCGGCGTGAAACCGCAGGCCGCCGAGAGAGCCCTTGACTTGGCGATCAGCAAGAAATTGCCCGGCAAGGCCGTCTCTCCAGAGGAGAACTCCCGCGAAGCCCAGGAACCCGATTTGCTACTCACGCAGTTTTCCCTGCGGGGAACCATTCGCGGCGAGCTGGGCCAGCCGTTTTTCCTCCAGGACCCCCGCGATCCCCGACGAATCATCGCGCTTGCCGGCATGGGCATTCCCGGCCGCTTCGGCGCGCCGGAACTGACCGTGCTTGTGCAGGAGCTGTGCTGGGCTCTTGGCCGCATGGGCAAGCGGCACCTGGTCACGGTCTTGATCGGCGCCGGCGCCGGCAATCTCTCGATTGCCGATGCGGTCAACGGCTGGATGCGCGGTATCGGGCGCGCGGTATCCGGCTCCATCGAAGACCGGGCGCGGCATCTCACGCATGTGACCTTTCTCGAATACGATCCGGCAAAGATTGAAGAGATCGATGAAGCGCTCAAAGCCGAGAAAGAGCGCCAGCGGGAGCGTCTGACGATCGAGTATCAACCGCTAAGCAAGGAGCAATTGAAGGCCGCGCGCCAGGAGGCGTTTGAGCAGCGCCGCAAGAGAATGGAGCGCGAGCTGAAAGAGCCGCTGCGAAGGCGCGGACCGTCGACGAATTGATTCCGGTGCGGGTGACCGTCGCGGTCGAACGCAAAATGTACCAGTTCGCGGCGCTCACGCAGTCGGCGGCGGTTCCGCAGCGCAACATTCCGCTCGACCCCACGCTGGTCATGCAGGCAAACGACGAGCTCGCTGCCGCGACCGGGTTCAAGGAGCAGTTCGACAGCGGGAGAATGCTCGAGGCACTGCTGATGCCGGCCGATATCCGTCCTGCGATTTACACCAGTGCGCCGCTGATCCTGATGCTCGATGCCACAACGGCGCGCGTCCATTGGGAAATGATGGCCCAAAGCGATCCGTTGACCGGTTCACCGGTGTCACCGGAAGATGACGAGCCGCCATTTGATTCGAACGCGTTCCTTGGCACCAGCCGTGGCCTCACCCGACAATTGCGCACGACCTTTTCGCCGCCGCCGGAGCCCCCGCCGCCGCCCCGGCGCAAGCTCAACGTTCTCATCGTCGCCGATCCGGCCGATGATGCGCCGCTCCCGGGCGCGCAAGCCGAGGGAGAGGAAGTGGCGGCACTGTTCGAGAGCTTCAACGGCGTTTACCGGGATCTGAGTTACAACCAGGTCGAAGTGGTACGGCTGTTCGGCCCGTACGAAGCTACGCGAACCAACGTGCTTCGGCACCTGATGTTCACGACCTATGACGTGCTGCATTTTGCGGGACATTGCGTCTTCGATACCGAGGAGCCGTCCAACTCGGGCTGGATCTTCTCGCGCCGCGAGCGGCTGACCGCAAACGAGCTGAACCGCGTCGATCGCATTCCGAAATTCATCTTCTCCAACGCGTGCGAATCAGGCATCACGCCGGATCGTTCCGAACTGCGTAACGCAGCGCTCGCGCCCAGCTTTGCCGAGGCGTTTTTCCAGCGCGGGGTGGCGAACTTCATCTGCACCGCATGGCCGGTCGACGACCAGGCGGCGCGCCGCTTCGCGCGCCGGCTCTATTCCGGGCTGCTCGGCTTGATCAAAGTCGGCGAGCCCGAGCCGATGCACGTCGCGATGCGAGAAGCCCGTGTCGAGATCGCCACCCGTGCCGGCGGGCGCACCTGGGGCGCCTACCAGCACTACGGCAACCCGTATTTCCGCTTCTTCGACGCCGCCACCATGATCCTGAAATCATCCCGCACCAGGCGGGCAGCATCAGGCAGCGCGCCGAAAGCGAAGCCGGCCCAAAAACGACGGACGCGCTCCCAGCGGCGCCGGCGAACCGGTTAGAGCCGTCTAACTAAATACCACGAAGACCCAAGGACACGAAGAAACACCAAGAAATCAAACGTCAGTTGGGGACCTGGGGCGCCTTCTCCCGGATCACCGGAACGGCGGTGAGCAGGCTTTGATTCTGAACCAGCGCCACGAATGACGCCCTTTTGCCTCCCTGGACCACCAGCGCAATCGACCCTCTGAACGTCGCACGCGCGGGGAGAATCTGGTGCAGGAACACCGCGATCTGCTTTTGCGGGCCCAGCGGGTTCAGCTCCGCCGGCGTGACGTTTTCCATCACGGCGCCATTCTCGTCGAGCGTGACCAGCCGGATGCTGACATCCTCGCTGTTCTGGTTCGCGATGGCGAACCCGGTGAAACGGTTCTGGCTGCTGCTATTATCAACCGGGATGGTTACAGCTTCGACCGACTGCCGCAGCCAGGACTCCCGCCACGGTCTGAAGCGTGGCTCCCTGGCCCAGTTGAAAGGTTCCAACTCCGCCGAGGTTTCCACCGGAGCTCTCCACTCGGGCCCAACCGCTCCTCAGGGAAGCGCCGCCATCCGGCGGCAGTGGCAACAAAGGATCGGGCCCCGCCCGGCTCGATTGTCACGGGAAAGCTATTTCCCACCGAGCCGGCGGCCCCGATCTCCGCCAGGTTGACGTCGAACGGATTCCCCTGCTGGTCGCGCAAGACGAGATTGCCGCTGACCGCATCCGCCCCGGTGTTCATGAGCGTGAAGCTGGTGATGTAGCCGCCCCCGACGGCCATATGCGAGAACAGCGCCGTGATGGGACCCGAAGGCGGAGGATTCGGAGGAGGAGTCGTGGAAGGAGGATTGGAATCTGCCTGGGCGGTGTAAATGAAGTCACCCAGGTTCGTGTTGTTGTTATTCGCCGCGTTGCCGGCGGCATTGAAACGGATAACCCCAACTGCTGTGGCGGGCGCCGTCCAATTGAACGTCCATGATTTTGGCCCAGGCGTATTCGGGGATGTGCCGGAAAGCGTGTGGTGAATGTATTGAATCCCGAACTGGGCGCGCCGCTCGGTCTGCAGCGAGTCCGTAACGGTTATGTTCCCTGCTTGCTGCCCATCACTCACGGCCCGAACGGCAAGTTCGAAACCCCACCGCGACTGGCCGCGTTCTGGCAAGTGTGACCGTGATCGGGTAGGTCTGTCCGGGCTGATATTCAGCCGGCACGCCGTTGATCGTGAGACTCCCGCCGGGCGCGTTCAAGGCGTTGCCGGAATGACATAATTGTTGATTGCAGGTCAGCTGCCCGAAGCCACCGGTGACACCGAGTTCAGGCTGGGAGAAATTGGCCAGCAGAATTCCGGTGAAGGATGCCAGCAGAAGAAAAATGACCAAAATCTTGTATTTCAATCCAGAAGAATGGATGCGCATCACACCTCTCGTAGGTTCATTGGTTATTGATCAGCCCCAAAACTTACTCTGAACGCATGCTGATTCCATTAAGAATGCCAGAATCATGAACGCCGAATCTTCGTTTTGTCCTGATCGACAAAATTCGGCAGTCTCCGAGACCCGCAAGAGTGTCCCGGCGGACAGGATATTGGGCAAGCAACTGACGGGCCGGAAGAAGCAGTAGTCGGTAAGGGTAGGCGGGAAAAACAGCAGGCAGTAAGCAGAGCATCGCCCGCCGGTTTACCGGTCCTGGCCGCCATGTTGGCTTGGGACTCCGAATCCCGGCCCGGCTACGGTAAGGACGGAGATCGAGATATTTTCTCAGAAGATGCCAATATCCTGCTAACTGCCTACTGCTTCTTCATTTCCTCAAGGAAATTCACAGCCACGTTGGCGCAGCCGTAGAGCCCGATTCGGGAGTCGGTCACAACAAAAAGCGGTGTGCGTTTCAGAAGTGAACGGATGGATGGAATATCGCAGCGCGTGAACTCTCTCAAGAAGACGCCCGACTGAATCTCCGGCAGGATCTTGGCCGAGATTCCGCCGGCCAGGAAAATCCCCCCAGGGGCGAGCGGGAAGATGGCGCAGTTCTTCGCGACTCGTGCATAGCAGCGCAGCCAGAGGTCCAGGGCCTTGCGGCACAGCGCGTCCTGCCTGGCATGTTTCACAATAATGGCGGGCCGATCGTGGGGGTCCACCCGGAGAATCTTCTTTGCCGTGCCCGCATTGCCCGTATTCGGCTCCAACTCTGACAAGGCGTGATAGACATTGACTAACCCGGGTCCGCTCACAATCTTTTCGCAGTCCAGAGGGTTCCGCCTGGAACGATTCCGATGATTCCGGATCCATTGCGAGACTTGAAACTCAATCTCCTCGACCGGCGTGAAATCCGCGTGTCCTCCTTCGCCGGGTACCGGCCTGTAGCTTCCGCGTTCCGGATCGTGGATCAGAATCGTGGTTCCCAGTCCTGTGCCGGCGCCCAGGACCACCGCTGTCGGCTTCTTGCCCCGTCCTGCTGGAAGCCTTCCAGTCGCCGACAAGCGCACAAAGGCTTCGGGCCGGCTTTCCAGGAGAACCTCGAGACCAAATCCCACGGCTTCGAAATCGTTCAGGAATGTGAGTTCCTCGACTCCCGTCGCATCCAATACCTCGTCGGCGCGGAACTCGATCCCAAGATTGGTGACATAAGCCCTGGATCGATCTGAACCTAGCGGGCCGGCGAAATCGATGCACGCCTGTCTCAGTCTCGGCACCAACCCTCTAGCTTCGCGATGAAGGAAACCGTTTCAATAGAGCAGGAAAACTTCCCATCTTCCTGCTCCGGTAAGTTTTGTGCCGGACAGCCTCGAATTTTCCCTGTCCCAGGTCGGCGAAAACGGCGATCCTGGTGTTTGTTCCGCCGACGTCTCCCACCAGTATGTGGTTGCGAACCTGTGTCATCTGAACCGCCTCAGCGGCTAATCCTAACCCAAGTTCGTGGAGTTTCTTCGAGTCTTCGTGTCTTGGAGGTTGGTTTTGGGTTCCGCCGCACTAAACTACGAAGACTTATCAAGCGGGGGAGTATTCGGGATACTCCTGTTCGGCGATGGTCCCAGGCTCTTCCGGGTGGATCAAGAGGTCGAGAGCATCGATCACGAGTCTCTGATGAAGATCACGGGCGCCGGGCTGGCCCAGCGAATGTCCCAGTTTGAAGCCTCGAGGATAGAATGCGCGCGACGGGCGCGCCTGCCAGCTCTGCTCGGGGTCCACGGTTATGAGAACCGTCGGGATCCCTTCCATTTCGATAGCGCGCTGGAGCGTGACGACCGTCCGATGACAGAGTGGTCAGCCGGCGGTCAGGAGTATGGCATCCGATTTCCACTTTCGCGTGATCAAGGCTATCTCGTGGGCCACCTTCTCCTTGATTTCCCGCATCGCCTGTGAGTATCCCATGCAGAGGTGCTCGGGCGTAGTTGAGCCCAACTTCCCCGCCGCCACGAGTTCGCGCAGGGTCTCGACCGGAAACACGCAGTTCACATCACGGCGCGCATCGCTGTGGTCGTAGTGGTCGTGGGTGACCGTCGTCAGATCCGTAGTTGCATCGGCTGGAATCAGGCGAAAGGTTGTATCTCCTTCCGGCACAAAAGGGGGCTGGCTTCTCAGATGAACTCCGGCCGTGCTGACAATTCCGACACGGCTGCTCTCCAGCTTGCCGGTGAAGGGCGTATACGGGATGCAATAGCGCGAGATTTCGGGCATACGTATCCTGCGCACCCGGCGGTGCAAGGCGTAAAACAGAAATCACCAAGGTGCGTTGACGCTAGGCGATTTTCTTGAGCGCGTCAAAGAGTTCGCTGTTCCTGGGCTGGTCCCCGATCGCATGAATGTCTTTGTACCTGACCATCCCTTGCTTGTCGATCACGAACAGCGCCCGCTCGGTGAAACCTTCGCTGCGAAGAATATTGTATTTGACGGCTACATACCCATGCGGCCAGAAATCGCTCAGCAGGTGGTACGAGATGCCGCCCATGGAATTTGCCCACGCTTTGTTGGTGGGAACGTTGTCGACGCTTATGCCCAGCACCTGGGCGTCATACCTCTCGAACTCGGGGAGATCCTCCTCGTACGAGGGCATTTGAACGGTTCAAACAGGCGTGAACGCCGCCGGATAAAAGGCCAGAACGACGTTCTTGCCGCGGAGTTCACTCAAAGTAATGCTTCCGCCCAGATGGCTGGGCAGGGTGAAGTCGGGTGCCTCCTCTCCGACTTTGATCTCGTTGATCTCTTTCATTGCGATCTATTCTCCTGAATTAAACGAGAAGGGGAAACCAAAGGGAGCTCAGTATACAAGAACACAAACCGGACTCTTAGCGTTTCCTTGTGGTTGATTCTATTTTGCAGCATTAACCGCGAAGACCGAAGACCGCTGTGCGGTTCGCTGCCAGCGAATTTCAGTTGTGATTCGGCGTCGTACTGCGTATTTTTGCGAGCGAATTCCTTCGGATTCATCAAATGGCCGTGACCGAGGGGAAAACGCCGAAAACCTTCGCGGCAGCATTCGCGATCTGATCTCAGGCGCTTTCCGGCGAGCGGCCCGACTTCGCGACCGATAAGGCCGCAGCCGGCGCACTCTCCGAGTTGCTCGAAGACCGGGATGTGCTTATGGTCATCGACGATGTCTGGAAGAGCGCGCATGTCGAACCGTTTCTTCAGGGTGGGAAGCGCTGTGCGCGGTTGATCACGTCGCGTATGGCGGACGCGCTGCCGAAGCCCGCGAAGAAGGTCAAAGTCGATGCGATGCGCGAGTCGGAGGCGGTCGCGTTGTTACGGACCGCTCTGCCGGAGGGACACAACCAGCAGCTCGCCGGGCTTGCAGGGCGACTAGGCGAGTGGCCCCTGCTGCTCAAGCTTGCTAATAGCGTCTTGCAGGACCGGGCAAACGAATATAGTCAGCCGATGGAGGAAGCCCTGCGCTACGTAGAAGAAGCGCTCGATCGCGAGGGATTCACAACGTTCGATGCGCGTGACTCCGAGGCGCGCAGCGACGCAGTCGCGAAAACCATGAGCGTCAGCCTGGCGTTACTCGATCCTGAGACCGAGCGCCGTCGCTTCCTCGAGCTGGCCTTATTTCCGGAAGATGTGGATATCACCCTCGAGACCGTGACCCGGCTTTGGCAGCGCACTGGCAGCCTGGATCGCTTCCGCACGGAGAGGCTTTGTGAGCAGCTTTACAAATTTTCGCTTCTGCTGAACTTCGAACTGCGAGCAAGCGGGAGCATCCGGCTTCACGACGCGATCCGAAAGTATCTCCGGACGCAAATGCCCGACACTGAACGTAAGCCGCTGCACGATCGACTGGTCGAAGGCTGGGGCGACCCGTTCAAACTGCCGGACGCCTATGCCTGGCGCTGGTTCGGCTATCACGTGTCGCAGAGCCAGTACAAGCCGAAGCTCCGTGAGCTGGTGTGCGATTTCAATTGGCTCCGGGCCAAGCTGATTCACACGGACATCAGTGCGTTGCTGTCGGAGTTTCATCCGGCACACGTGCCACCGGACGAGTCGATACGACAGATCGAAGGGGCGCTGCGGCTCTCGGCGCACGTGCTTGCGAAAGACAAGGATCAGCTAGCCGGGCAACTGCTCGGACGGTTGTCGCCGGAGATCTCGGAGGACGTCGACCGCCTGCTGGAGCAGGCAAGCCGTCTACTCGGCAAGCCCATGGTTACGCCCGCTGCGCCCGACTCTGGATGCCCCAGGCGGGCCGCTGATCAGGACGCTGCAAGGCCACGCCGACTCGGTTCTGGCGGTCGCGGTCACGCCGGATGGTAAGCGCGCCGTGTCCGGTTCGTGGGCACAGCGACTCGGTTCTGGCGGTCGCGGTCACTCCCGACGGCAAGCGCGCCGTGTCCGGTTCGTCGGATCGTACCCTCAAGATATGGGATCTGAATAGCGGGCATCAGTTTGCCACACTGCAAGAGGACGACGCGGTTCTGGCGGTTGCGGTGACGCTTGACGGCAAGCTCGTCGTATCCGGTTTGTCCGATCGGACCGTCAAGATATGGGATCTGGATAGCGGGCGCCAGCTCACCAACCTCCAAGGTCACGATTCGGCGGTACGGGCGATTGCCATAACGCCGGACGGAAGGCGGGTGGTGTCCGGTTCGGCGGATCGTAACCTCAAGATATGGGATCTGGATAGCGGACGCCAGATCGCCAACCTCCAAGGTCACGATTCGGCGGTACGGGCGGTCGCCATAACGCCGGACGGAAAGCGAGCCGTGTCCGGTTCGTTCGATCGCACCATCAAGATATGGGATCTGGATAACGGACGCCAGATCGCCAACCTCCAAGGCCACAGCGACTCGGTTCTTGCGGTCGCTGTCACCCCCGACGGCAAGCGAGCCGTGTCCGGTTCGTGGGATCGCACCATCAAGACATGGGATCTGGATAGCGAGCGCCAGCTCGCCAGCCTGCAGGGCCATGAGTTGGCCGTACTGACGCTCGCCTTAACACCGGACGGAAGGCGAGCCGTATCCGGTTCCGTCGATCGCACCATCAAGATCTGGGATCTCGATAGTGGGCGCCGGCCCGCAACTCTCCAAGGCCACAGCGACTCGGTTCTTGCGGTCGCGGTCACACCGGATGGTAAGCGTGCTGTGTCCGGTTCGGCGGATCATACGCTCAAGATATGGGATCTGGATAGCAGGCGTCTGCTCACAACTCTCCAAGGCCACACGAACTCGGTTCCGGCGGTTGCGGTGACTCCGGACGGCAAACACGCCATATCCGGCTCGTCGGACCGCACCCTCAAGATATGGGATCTGGAAAGCGGGCGCGAGCTCGCCACGCTCCAAGACCACGACTGGGCGGTACGGGTGGTCGCCCTAATGCCGGACGGAAAGCGAGCCGTGTCCGGTTCGTCGGATCGTACCCTCAAGATATGGGATCTGGATAGCGGGCGCGAACTCGCCACGCTCCAAGGTCCTCACGACTCGGTAAGGGCGGTCGCGCTCACGCCGGACGGGAAGCACGCCATGTCCGGTTCGTCGGATCACACCATCAAGATATGGGATCTGGAAAGCGGGCGCGTGCTCGCCACGCTGCAAGGCCACGGATTGTCGGTCAATGCGGTCGCGCTCACGCCGGACGGGAAGCACGCCGTGTGCGGTTCGAGCGATGGCACAATCCGTGTCTGGAATCTGGCGCACCACGAGGTGATCGCAGCGTACTCGTGCGACCAGCCTGTGCGGGCTATTGCTCTTTCGAATCATGGCATCATCGCGGCGGGCGATAGGGCCGGTCGAGTCCACGCATTCAAGCTCGAAGGCGCGTGACCGCACTGAGCTTACTCTTGCTTTGGTGCCTTTTTGCCGGCCTTGGCAGGAGTCGAAGGGCCGCTCTCCGCGGGCTTTTCGCTGGGTTTGGCTTTTTCGCCGGCTTTGGCTTCGGAATCCGGCGCGTTTGAACTCTCTGGCTTTCGGGCGTAATCGGTGAGGTACCAGCCGGAGCCTTTTAGCTGAAAACTGCTATTGCTGATCAGACGGTCAACCTTGCCACTACAGAACTTGCAGCGGCGCAACGGTTCGTCGCTAATCTTCTGGATGATCTCAAACACTTTGCCGCATTTCGAACATTTGTACTCGTATATCGGCACCGCGCTCTTACCTCCTGCCCTGTCCTTTCGGGGGCGTCATATAACGCTGGTCTCGCCTTCAGTCAATCGACGAACTCGACCTGCACCGGCTTAGGAATGATTCCCTTTTCGTAGGCCTGCCTCAGCAGTAGCTCGACGGCCTGCCGGCCATCCGCGCCATAGTCCAGGGTCCTTTCATTGACGTACATTTGCACAAACCGGTCGGCCTGATCCGGGCTCAGGTTACGCCCATATTGCAAAGCGTATTCCAGCGCCGCCTGACGGTGGTTCAGCGCATATTCGATCCCCTGTCGAATAAGCCTGGAAATCTGTGAAATATAGTCCCTTGGTAATCCACGGCGAATGGCATTCCCCCCCAGCGGGAGCGGGAGCCCTGTCTTCTCATCCCACCACGCCCCAAGATCCACGACCTTCTGGAACCCCTCGCTCGCGTAGGTTAACTGTCCTTCGTGGATCAGGAGACCGCCGTCAACATCTCCACGCTGGACGGCCTCCATGATTTGATCGAAAGGAATGACGGTAGCTTCGAAATCGGGATCATAAAGCTTCAGCAGAAGATACGCGGTCGTCATGGTTCCCGGCACCGCGATTCTCTTCCCGTGAAGCCGAAGGGGCTTCCATTGCTCTCGCGCCACCACGATCGGGCCGTACTGATGCCCCATGCTGGCGCCATGCGGCAGCAGCGCATATTTATCGGCGATGTAGGCGTAGGCGTGGAAGGATATCGCCGTCACATCGTATACGCCGTTCAAGGCTTTCTGATTGAGGGTCTGGATGTCTTCCAACGTGTGAACAAACCGGAAGGGTTTCGTGTCCAATTTGTCCGTTGCCAGAGCATAGAACATGAAGGCATCGTCGGAATCGGGGCTGTGCGCCAACCTGATCTCTACCTCATTCGACTCTTTCTCACTGAGCATTCGAGACATCCAAGATTCCTACCTTCACCGGAATGTCAGCCGGAACCGACTCTCCCGCGAGGTGTTTGGCAATGGTTTCTATAGTAATCCGGCCGATTTCCAATGGATACTGGACGACATCGGCCTTCAACGCGCTTCCTCTTAGAATGGCCTGGCGCGCCTCCGGTATGCCGTCATAGCCGACAATAAGAATATCCTTTCGCCCTGCGGCTTCGACGGCAGCCAGGGCGCCGAGGGCGCTATCGTCATTGATGCCAAAGATTCCAGCCAACCGCGGGAATCCCTGCAACAAGTCTTCCGCCGCCTTCATCGCCTTATCCCGAACCCCGTCCCCGCTGGGTCGTGCCACAACTCGAATCTCCGGGTACCTGGCTATCTCCTCGAGGAAACCGCTGACCCGATCGATGACCGACTGGGTTACCGGCTGGTCGATTATGGCGACCTCGCCTTTGCCGTTCAGAAGTTTGGCCAGATACTGGGCAGCCAGGCGCCCGCCGGCTACGTTGTCGGATGCGATCTGACTGACGATCTTTCCGCCTTCGGCCTTTATGTCCGCCGTAAAGACCGGAATCCCGGCGGCGTTCGCCTTTTGAATTGCCGGCGCGATCCCTTTCGAGTCCACCGGACAGACGATGATAGCATCCACCTTCTGTACGATGTAATTCTCGATCTGGGCCTGGTGCCTGGCCAGGTCCCAGTCGCCGGAATTTATTATCAGCTGGAATCGATGAGCGGCGGCAGTCTCGCGCATGGCTTTTTCCAGATCCCGGTAAAAGACATGCTCCTTTGTCAGGAGCGAAACCCCTATAGTCTTTTGATTTTCCCGCCGCCCACAACCCGGGAACAGCACGGCAGCTACGACCAGTGAAAGAACCAGCGCGCACTTCTTTCGAGCTCGAGCGTCGACCATAGGGATAATCGTCAATCGAAGAAATGTTATCGAAACCTCATAAGAAACAGAGTCAAGTCATCGTCGGGCTGGGACTTGTGACTGAACCGGGCCGCGGTGCCGAGAACTTCCCGGGCAAGATCGCGTAAGGGAAGATCCCGCTGCGCGCGAATCGCAGCCAGAACGCGTTCAACACCAAAAAACTCGTCAAGCGCGTTGCGCAGCTCGATCAAACCATCGGTAAAAAGAACCAGGAGGTCCCCTGGACGGATCGGAGCCGTCTTGGCCTTGTAAGTCGAACTTCCAAACATCCCTAGAGGAGGCCCACCCCCGGTGAGGCGGGTCGAGGTTCCATCCGAATGCACTATAAGCGGATCGAAGTGGCCGGCATTCAGGTAAAGGAGCTCACGCTGTTCCTGATCGTAATCGAAAAAGACACCTGTGAGGTACTGAAGCAGATCTCCCCCCAGATAGAGCCGCTGGTTGAGGATATCGAAAAGGGAAGAAAAGTCGTGAAGCTGCCGAACCTCGGAGTGCAACAGCCCCCTGAACGTGGACATGATGAGGGCGGCAGCCATCCCGTGCCCGCAAGCGTCGGCCACGACGCACTGGATCGATTGCTCGCGCTGGCAGAAATAATCAAAGTAGTCCCCCCCCACCAGAACCGAGGACTGGTTGTAACCATAGATTTCGTACTTGTCGGTTTCGTGATAGTCCGAAGGCAAATAGCTCAACTGCACTTCGCGGGCCCGCTGAAGATCCGTCTTGGCAGCGAGATCCTCTCGTATGCTTGCGTTAGCGTCTATCCTGATGGAGGACATGAAGAGGCCCAGGAAGCGGGATACGAGCCGGCACGAGGCCAGCCTGCAGTCGTCGAGTTCGATCTCGAGTTCCTGGGCCGGCCGCTCAAGCAGCAGCACGGCCTCGAGCACCTCCTGAAAGTACAGGGGTACGAGAAGGCTTCTGCGGGTATGGTCCAGCCAGAAGGGATCTCGCTCCTTCAAGGCTCGCCTCAAATCGATCGTGTGGAGCCGCATGCTCAATTCGGCCCGGGCATCCGATGCATAACCACGGAAATACAGAAATTCAAAAAGGTTTTCAGACTCGTTGTAATCATAAAGAACGAGCTGGGGAACCAGGAATGCATCCCGCGATCGCCTTCAGAAACCTGTTCAAGAAATCATTCATGCCGTTTCCCTCGACCAGAGCGCCGGTCAGGGAATAGCTGAGGTCCCTCAGTTTGTTGTCAACGACTTCGCTTTGCAATTCAGGCATAATGGTTCTGCCTTGCTGTGGTTCAGGTTTCTGAAGGCGGCGTTATTACAACTCAAATTGAGTTCCCACGCAAGTCTGCGCCTGCGAGGGGTCCGCCGAAACCAGGATTCGTGGTTTTCTTTTCTGCATGCGGGAATCTTCAGCCAAGTACTTGCGAATGGCGCTAGGAGAATTCACCAATCTTCATAGCTCTGTGAAATTCGTGGAATGCGCACCATATATCTTGTTGCTCGGTAGAGAGAATCGGTTTGCGAAAACGAACTATGTCCCACCTTCTCAGTGAGTTACCGGATCACCTCGAGATAAATCCGAGACGACCTGGCCCGCTCATGCAAAATACTGAACCCCTTTTCCGTAGATCCACAATCGCCGTACAGGTTCAGCACGGTCGGGACGGGAATCTTTTCTGCTAAAATACCAAATCTAATGGATTTCATGTCAGAAGATGCTGGTTTATTCTATCCGGGTCAGGAGGCAGAACCTGTGGGTCACCGAGGCCGGACTCCATCTCGAGATCGCGCACGAACCTCCTGGCCACTGGAATCGATCCATCCCTCAAAAACCTATCCCCGCACCCCTCTGTTTCTCTATTCCTGTGCAAAGGCTTTCCAGGCCGCGCCGTTTATGTCAGACTCTTCATTGCCTGCCTTTGAGAATTGGAACGGCGATTGCCTGCAAAGAAGCGGATCAGCGGCAGGAGAGCGCGCTCAGCCCCCGAAGCAGCGTCCCGACATAGAAACTTATTGCCGGTTGGAGCATCTCTTTAGACGATCATTTTCTAAGTGTGAGGGTACTGAGGCTCGGGATCAGAAATCGGATGGTTCAAACCGATCGACCTGCCGACGAACCTTAGGGTTGTAACGGATTCGAACCTTGCGCACACCTATATAAAAAGAAGACGTGAACCATAGCAGTGCATGCCCAAGAACTGGGTTGAGTGGAAGCTCTCCACACTACGCGAGACCTATGAGTGACAGGCGGGAAGGGGTTGTTTCAAAGCTGGGATTCAATGTATCGAGCCTGGCTGCAGTGGGCCGGTTGCCGATGCAGCAGGTCGCCCGGATGTGGGCAGGCGCAAACACGGCCGGCGACGTCGTTGCAGGGCGTCTCTACATTCAGCGGCCCCGGCGCGCCTTCACGCGCCCACCCCGTTGGGTCCTTTACATCGTGTTGTGTGGAATCTTGATAGGCGGAGTAATCTATGAAACTCGTACCTCCGCTCTCCAGTCCTGGCTACTGTCACGCTATGCCAGGAGCATGACCTATACGGTCGAAGCGGGTCCGAGTTCCACGATCGTCTTCCCGAAGAGCGGACCCTTCGATGAGCGGCATGGCTATACCCAGATCCCGGAGTTCGCCCGGCGGCTCCAGGCGAAGGGGTTCCGGATTCGGGAGCAGGCCCGCTTTTCCCCGGAGCTTGCGCGCATTGCAGGCTGGGGTATCGCTCCTCCTTACCGGGAACCGGCTGTCGCCGGATTGACCATCCATAGCGCGGATCACCTTTCGGTCTATGACAGAACCGTCTCCGACCGTGTCTTCAAACGCTTTGAAGATGTTCCGCCCCTTGTTATAGAAGCTTTGTTACTGATCGAAAACCGGGAGCTGGGACAAGAACCGCCGGATTCGCGCACTAATCCTGTTCTGGAATGGGATCGATTGGCCAAGGCAGGCATCTCTTATGCCGGGACCAAGCTCGGGTTGCCTCTGCGCGTGGAAGGGGGAAGTACCCTCGCCACTCAGCTCGAGAAGTATCGCCATTCTCAGAATGGCCGGACCGGGTCGCTCGCGGACAAACTTCAGCAGATGGCGGGCGCCAGCCTGAAGGTTTACCGAGGCGGAACCGACACGCGTACTCCGCGCCGGGAAATCATTCTGGACTACCTCAACACCGTCCCGCTCGCGGCCGCCCCGGGTCATGGCGAGATCCACGGATTGGGCGATGGGCTTAATGCCTGGTTTGGCTTGAATCTGAGCGACGTCTCCGAAGCTCTGGCGGATCCAAAGACTACGTCTGCCAAGGTCGAGGCGTACAAGCATGTATTGACACTGCTTTGTTCAGTCCGAGCGCCGAGTTACTACCTCGTTCACAACCGCGAAGCGCTTCAAGCCAGGGTGAATTCCTACGCCAATCTGCTGGCGAGAACGGGCGCGATCGATCCGGATTTCGCCGAGCGGGTGAGAGCGACGCAGGTGGCGTTTGTACCGCGTCCCGCGACCTCAGAGCGCGGGTTTATAGCGCAGCAAAAAACCTCGACCGTCATCCGGACCAATCTAATGGGTACGCTGGGGATAGCCGGCTTTTACGACCTGGATCGGCTGCACCTCGAAGTTCGGAGTACTCTCGACGCTGCTTTGCAGTCCCAGGCGACGCAAATTTTCGAGAACTTGAAGCGCGACGACTTCCTGGATGCGAAGGGTCTGCGCGGGAAGCATCTTCTGCCCGAGGGGGATCCGGAAAAAGTCGTCTACAGCCTCATGCTGTTCGAAAACACCCCCGAAGGGAACGTCCTGCGAGTCCAGACCGATAGTCTAGCCGACCCTTTCGATCTGAACGAAGGCATGAAGCTGGAGTTGGGAAGCACGGCGAAGCTTCGCACGCTGGCGCACTATCTGGAAGTGGTGGCTTCGCTCCATGGCGAGTTCCAGTCGCTGGAGCCCCGGAATCTAGCCGGGCGGGCCGAGACCGCTTCTGACCCCATCACCCAGTGGGTTGCCGAAACGATGGGGACCGACAAGGGAATCGAACTGAACGCTCTGCTTCAAAAGGCGCTCGACCGAACCTATTCAGCGAGCCCTTGGGAAGCCTTTTTTACCGGCGGCGGTCTGCACTCGTTTTCAAACTTCGACCCCGATCAGAATGAGCGAAAAATGTCGCTCCGGGAGGCCACGCAGTACTCCACGAATCTGGTCTTCATACGCTTGATGCGCGACCTGGTGCGATTCCACCAGGCGCGGCTTCCTTATGATGCGGCGGCGGTGCTGGCCGATCCCGAACACGCGACGCGCCGGACTCTTCTCAATGAAGCCGTTGACGACGAGGTCAAACAGATTCTGCATCGAGCTTACAAACGATTCCATGGCGCGTCGCCCAACGCGGTAGTCGCGAGCCTTTTGGACCGGCGGGCGAAGAGCAGCCGGCATCTGGCCATTCTCTTTTTTGCCTGGCATCGACGAGCCGATCAGGATCCCGTAAGTGGAATGGATCGCTGGCTCAAGTCACACGGTGTTGAGGTCTCGCCCGAAGAATTGTACCGCCTGGTGCGCGCTTACGAAAACCCGCGGCTCACGCTGGCGGACTATGCGTATCTGCTCGACCGTCATCCGCTCGATGTCTGGTGTGCGGAGCAGATGATGCGGGAACCGGCCACCAACTGGACCACGCTTTGGGACCGCAGCGCCTCGGCGAGACAGGTCGTGTCGCGCTGGCTCTTCCAGCCGCGTAATCGCCGGGCGCAGGATATGCGCCTGCGCATCCGCATCGAGCAGGATGCCTTCGCCCGGATGACGCCGTACTGGCAGCGGCTCGGCTTTCCCTTTGAGCGCCTGGTTCCGTCCTATGCCACTGCGATCGGGAATTCATCCGACCGGCCTGCCGCCCTGTCCGAGTTGATGGGAGTCATCGTGAATGATGGAGTGCGCCGGCCAAGCTTGAAATTCAGTGAGCTGCGTTTTGCTGAGGGCACGCCCTACCATACGGTGCTGGAGCCGTCGCCTCCTCATTCGGAACGAATCATGGCCGTACCGGTCGCGCGCGCCTTGAAGGACGTCCTGGCCCATGTCGTCGAGGGGGGAACCGCAAGGCGAGTGTCTGGAGCCTTCGTCGGGGCCGACGGCAAGCCCATCAAGGTTGGCGGAAAGACAGGATCCGGCGACAATCGTCTGGAGTCTTACGGGCGATACGGGAGAGTCTTGTCCTCTAAGGTGGTAAGCCGAACCGCCACGTTCGTCTTCTATATTGGAGACCGGTACTACGGAGTTCTTACAGCCTTCGTCAGCGGCCGCGAGGCACAGAACTACGAGTTTACCAGCGCTCTCCCGGTGGCGGTTTTGAAGCTGCTGTCCCCCGCGATCAATCAACGGATGCAGTCTAAGGGGAACCTGGCCAAAGATCCGAGAGAAATTGCCGCTCACGTAACCGGCAAGACGCAGAAATCGTAAAGAAACACACCGCGGCCATCACGGCCGCGGAGCTATCAGCCGTCAGCCATGAGCTGTCAGCTTCTGGACCCGCGACGACAGCAGCCTGAGAATTCGTGCTAAAAATGCAAAGTGTTACGGGTTGATATAAAATCGTGAAACTACAAAAAATCCTGCTGGTTTTTCTGTTCGCCTCAATCTCGTTCGCCCAACAACGGGAACGGCAGCCGCCTCCGGACACCGGTTGGGTATCACTCTTCAATGGCAAGGACCTGACTGGTTGGGTCAAGGTGGGCGAAGAAAAGTGGGAAGTCGAGGACGGAACCATTCACGGCTTGGGCATTACCAAGGAATATGGTTACCTGCGAACCGAGAAGAAGTATGTGAACTTTCACCTTTCGCTCCGATTCAAATGCGAGGCGGACGGTAATAGCGGCGTTTTCTTTCACTCCGAATTCAAGCCGGGCACGGCGACCATTACCCAGGGACTACAGTTTGAGATCGATCGCGGTATCGCCCACCATACCGGCGGGCTCTACGGCGACGGAAGGCAATGGATAGTCTGGCCTTCGCCTGAAAACGAGATGGTGATCCGACCCAATGACTGGAACGATTTCCTGCTCAAAGTGGAAGGCAATCATTACGTATCGCGGCTGAATGGCGTGGTGGTGGTGGATTTTACCGATCCGGCGCCTAGATCGTTCGACGGATACATTGCGTTGCAACTCCATTCCGGCGGTCTCGGAAACATGAGGTTCAAAGACCTCTTTATTCGCGACCTGTCCAAACGTTAGCAATACCATTGGTGTTTCATGATACGATGACTTCGTGTCTTAGTGGTAATTTGACCTAGTACCCTGAGCGGTTAGCGCGATCCGTAACGGTAGCGGAGAGTAAGGCTGTGCGATTTCTCTCCCGGCCGCCAGGCAGGTGATTCAAGGGCGAGCAGCAGGCTGTAGTCCCGGCGGTCATACGTCACCTTCTCGATAGATCCCGGAGCCCACGAAATCCCGAATACCTCGCCGCCGTCGCGCGCAGCCAGCTCCACGTAGGTTGCGCCCGCGACTGTCCCCCTGGTTCTCCGTTTCAGAGGAGCGGCTCCCGAACCGTCAGTTCGGAATATCGTCGCCGCCTCGTCTTCCATCGATCCGAGCGCGATTGAGTTAAGGTTAATGTATCCCTGGCTCGCTTCGGTGTCATGGGGCGCGATCGTATAGGCAACCTCAACGAAGTCGTCGTTCCCTCCCAGCCGCACTACTCGCGAGATCTGAGCGCCTTTCGGAGCCACATCGGGCGCAGTGTAGGAGAATACAACTTCGGCGTAACCTCCGGATTCCTGCGTGATACGCGGCGTGTAGTGGCGGTTGTGCATCCCGGGATTGCCTTGCCGCGTCCACGAAGGCAACCGATCGTGACCTGGCGGATCCGGCATCTGAACGCGAAAGACATCGCGCATTCCTCCGACGGATGTAAATGCACTCCGGTTCGCGTCTTTTCGTATGAAGGCGAAGCTCCGCGTCCCCGCACTCGGGAAAATGATCAAGCGGAGTTTTTCGTTTTCGAGAATGTAATCGAAGAACCCGTCTCGATCCACGTCGCGCTCGAGGGCAACCGCGGAACCGGGGGCCAGGAACAGGACCTGTGCCGTGCCCGAATAGCCTTGTCCTGCGTTATCGAGGGTCCACTCGACATTCCGCAGGTAGGTCCTCTCATACGGCGCTCGGACCGTGAACGCGGGACTTTTTTCCGCGTCGACTTCGGAAACCAGCAAGTCGGCAGCCGAAACTTTCGCAGTACATTTCCCTTTGCAGTCGGACGGGTGCACGAAGGAAAACTGTACGCTCTCACCGGTACGTGCACTCCAGGCCGACGGAAAGAGACCGTACGCCACATCGTCGCGAACCGGAATTCGCATCGTCGGCCTCAGGTCTACTTTCCGGGAACCAGGCACGGGCTGCGCATCTGCCGTTCCGGCGGTCGAGTCCGGTGATGGAGGCGCTGCGCTTGATATCAAAGTGTAAGGAATACTTAGTGTTTGACGGCCGTCAGGCGACTTGGGCGGCGGAAGATCGATGTCGACGTGCCTTGTGGCCGGATAGTATCTGTAATTCACTTTTTCCCCGCCTAACAGGGGGTGGCTCGCGGGCGCGCGACTGAGTTGCAGCCGGAGTGATGCGTTCCCTTTACTGTACAGCTCGAAGAGTAGTGCGTTGTCAGCTGGGTGAACTCCGGTAACCTCGGCCGTGCTGTAAATAATTTCGTCGGTAGCCACAATCCCACGCTGGTTTCCGAGCCCCAGTAACTCTTCCTTCAAGCCGACCCGCAATGGGAGCATGAGCGCATCGCGCGCCGCTATGTGGACTGCCGGCAAAGCGGTCTCCTCTCCCGTTTTCGGGTCGCGAATCGCGGGGCGAAAGGTATGTGCGTTCGAGTCGAAGTTCGTGATCGATAGAAATCCGTAAGCACTTTCTTTTCCCGCGCGATCGGATGCGTTCGCCACAAGCAGCGAAAGGCCGGGCCGCTGAACCGGTACGCCCCGCTCCAGCTCCGGGGACCAGGCGGCGCGAGTTACTCCAGCGGATTTCATGAGGGCTTCAAGGATCTGTCCGGTCGATCTCTTCTGTTCCGTGGTCAGCCCCGGTTGGGACGGAAGATCGCTGTCGGACGTGCTCGAAGCGCTCTGCAGCGGCACCCAGCGATCGAACTCGGCTCCCAGCACAACCGCGGATCCGCTCCCGAACTTGCGCCGGTAGCCTGCGACCTGCGCCGGATCTCCCTCCAGAGTGGCCTGTGAGGTCAGGCCTTGTACCCCGCCGGGGAGCTGAAACACCCGAATCGCTCCTGACGCGGCAGCGGACACTCCCTCAATAGTGAGCGAAGGAGCGGAAGACGCAGAATTTCCGGGTTTGCCCAACGGAACCGCGAAGAGCTCGTCGAGGTAACGTCCCCTCGGCCTGTCAGGATAGGCGACGAGGGTTCCACCCTGTCTTGCATACTCCTTCAACACGGACTGGGCGCGCGCGGAGAATTCCATGTATCCCGGTACTCGTCCGTCTCGATACGAGCTTTCGCTTACCACTGGGAGGAGAATAAGCCGGTAACGCCGCAAGTTTTGCAATGACTGATGCTCCGGATCCACGAGTTCGGCATTGACCTGGTTAAGCTGCGCATACTGAGTCGCTCTCATTGTCCCGAGGATGACTGCGTTGACATCGTCGCGGGTCAGCTTTTCCTGAGGATAAGTTCCGATGCTGTGTGCGATGCCGATGTCGGCGACGTAGTGGGCCGCTGCGAGCAGCGGTCCCATCCCGGAAATGAGTTTGCCGTTGCGAGCCGAGGCCTCGGCCGAGGAACGCAGACTTCCTTCATATCCAATCGCCGATTCCCAGGAGTAAAAGTAGTTCGACCATGGGCATTCGTATCCCGCCGGAAAGAGTGTGTCCTGAAGCGGGGAGTAGTTCAGCCCTTTCACCCCGTTCTGAAACAGGAAACGTGAGGCGAGCAGCCGGTTTGTTGGATCTGTGGCGCGGGTCCTCACATCCTCGCCGCCCGCGAACCCTTCCGCCCGGTACTCGATGAAAAACGGCGGAAAGCCGGACTGGGTCTTGAGGACCTCGGTCAGATACTTGGGAGTTCCGACATCCTCTGCCCGCAAGACATCGGACTCGCGCCCTTGCTCCTGAGAGTACTGGCCCATGGCCCAAAACGGGTCTCCTACCGCCGGCGTGGCAGACGATGCCGTGACGCGCATGTCCGCGGGGTTGAAGTAGATCGGTATCGTCGGATCGCCGGACGCCTCCCGGAGGTACCGTCGAAGCAGATCCAGGTACTCCCAGAATCTCGGTCCAGTGGTGTTGAAACGACCCGTTCCCTGGTCGTCGTCCACCTGCAGGAGAATGACATTGCCGCCGCGGGAAGCCAGGTACGGGCGCACGATGCTCATCACATCCTGGTACCATTTTCGCGTGTAGCGGAGATGCGTAGAGTTGTTCAGGTAGCCTGCGGCAGCTTCTTCCCCGAACTCGTACTGGAGCGCCGAGAGACTGGGATAGCGCCCCTCGAGGATGTCCTTCAGAGGCATCAAATACTCGGGGCGTGTGAGCAGCCAATCGGGATAGCCGCCGTTTTTCCACTGGTCAGCGATGAAGGGTCCGGGCCTGACGGAAGCCTTGAACTGCAAGTCCGCGATCAGCTTCAGCAAGCCCTTGAGATCGCGCCTGGGGTTCGTCTTCCCGTCGAAATCGAGGGAGTCCTCTGCCGGTTGATGCCAGTTCCAGACAACGCGCAAATCGATCGTGTTGATTCCTTGCTGTTTTAATGCGAGAAGGCTTTCTTCCCAGCGATCACGCGGCAGACGGTAGTAGCTGAAGGCCGCGCCGTGCATGAAAAAGGGCTTACCATCGACGTGTAGTTCCGGATACCCGTTCACGGTTACGACTCGGCTGGGAATTCCCGAGGGTGGTATCCGGTCTGGAGTGCCCGCCACTCTCAGGGTGTATACGACTCCGGCGAGTGCGAGCAAAGCCAGGATTATGACCAGCGGTCGGTTACCTTGCATATTTTTTGTGTCTTCGCGTTTTCGTGGTTGTGTATGCCGGCTATGCCATCGTTTCTTCTTCGGACCGACGCAACATTATCTGTTCGGCGAGAGAAGCGTCAACACGATTCGGCCCGACAGGAAGGGAAAGCGCAATTTCGGTTTCTTAGTGTCTTCGCGTCTTCGCGGTGTTAGGATCAGACAACGAAAATCAAGGTGACGGATGATGAGCGACACAGATAAAAGCATCGATCGGCGGAAGGCATTGAAGCAACTGGCCGTGGGTGGCGCGGTCATCGCCACTATAAACCCGGGCGATGCCCTTGCCGGAACTCATCAGCACGTCCATGCGCCTGCGCCTCCTGCAGCGGCGGCGGCCGCGTGGAAGCCTTTGTTCTTCAATGCCCATCAGAACGAGACCGTATCCATCCTTTCGGAGCTGATCATCCCGGCGACCGATACGCCGGGCGCAAAGGCGGCCAAGGTCAACGAATTCATAGACCTGATGCTCAGCGAGGAGGACCCGGCGGTAAAGAGAGAGTTTCTCCGCGGCCTTGCCTGGATGGACAAGAAGAGCCACGAGCTTTACGGAGTGAATTTCAAGGACGCTACTCCCCAGCAGCAGACTGCATTGCTGGTTACGCTTTCGTCGGGGAAGAACACGACCCTCGAAGATCAGCTGGGCGTGGAGTTTTTCAATACGATCAAGTCCTACACCATCAACGGTTATTACACCTCGGAGATCGGGCTGATCAAGGAGTTGGGCTACAAGGGAAACAGCTATCTCGACGAGTTCCCCGGCTGCACGCACGCCGAGCATCAGGAATAGGCGTAGAGAGAGAAGATGGGAGAACTAGTTCACACAAGTCACATTCGTATCGAAAAAATTAAAGGTCCCATTCGGCACGCATACATCGAGCACTTCAGTGAACCCGTCAGGTATGGGGTTCACGGCGGAATCAAGAAATTCTATGGGGTCGAGCCGGCAGAAGAGGTGCCAGCAACTCTCGACCACATGATTGCCGCCATCGCAGGTTGACTGCTTGGCACCCTTGCGGGCGCACTGGAGGTGCGCCAGATTCCCTCCGAGCCGAACAAGCTTCGTTCGTACGTTGAGGGGGATATCGAGGCCGTCGACCGGATCCTTCGGATCACGAAGATACGCGTCCGCTACGAAGTACGGATTCCTTCCGGAAAACGCGAAGCTGCCGAACGCGCTCTCGCGACGCACGAGCAGAAGTGTCCAGCTGCAACCAGTGTCCGCGGCTGCATCCCAATTGAGATTACCGCCGATATTATCGAGGAGTAGCCATTTGTCATTGGTCATTGGTCATTTGTCATTGGCCGGTCGAATGAAAAATGACAAATGACCAATGACCAATGATAAATGGTCTACTTCGCCGGCGCGGCTTCGGCGGCGGCCCCCGAGAAGAAGACCAGAATCTTCAATTCCTCTTTGATGGAGTGAAACCGATGCTCGATCCCGGCCTTCACAAAGACCACTGACCCGGGTTGCACGGGCAGGTCTTCCTTGCCTATCTGGATCATCGCCCGGCCGCTCGCGATGTAGTACACCTCATCCTGGGCATGTGGTTTTTGCTGATCCTGACCGTCGGCAGGGAGCGCGTAGATTCCCGAACTCAGGGTGGGAACCTTCAAGAACTCCAGGTAGGGCCGCTTGGATTGTTCGCGTTTGGCAACCAGATCGGGAAACTCGAACACGTCCCAGTTCTTTCCTCTAGTTGAATCGCCGCTCATTGCCGCTCCTGGGCTGGAAGGATCCTTCGAGGTCGTGGCGCCTGCTGGAGGCGCAGCCGGCGCACCGCCGGGAGGCGCGAACTTCAAGACAAATTTGACCAGAGCCTTGATCTCCTGATCGGTATGGTCCCCCACGATGGCGCGCATACCGGTTCCCTTGATTCCCTCCCGTATCACTTTCTCGATATCCTCCGGACTGTTCCCGTGCTTCCAGACGTTGTCGGTCAAGTCCATTTCTTCCAGAGTGCCCTTGCCGTCCTCGCGGTGGCACATCTTGCATTTGGCGTCGTAGACCTTCTTTCCCAACGCCAGTTCTGGTTCGTCGGCCGGCTTGTTTTGATTAGCCCACGCCGTCGAGAGCATACCGAGCGTGAGAACCAGCATCAGGCTGCTATGGCGTATGAATGATTTCATGGTTCGGATCCTTTCTTGTCCTGCGTTGCGGTTCCCATACTACCAGACTTCGCGTTTTCGTGTCTTCACGACGCGAAGAGACGGGATAAATTTGTGCTACAGTCGAAATCGACAAGGCGGCAAGCGGAGGCGCAGGTGAAGCTTCTATTCGGGACCGAAGACTGGTTGGCTGTCTGGATTGGACTCCTGGTTTTCTTACTGTCGATCGGGACCATCGCAGGGATCGATCTACTCGGTTGGGGCATTGCAACCCAGGTCTGGCTGGACATAACGAAAGCCATGGCTCCGGTTTCAAAAGCTTATTCAGGCTTGTCGGGCATCACCGCCCTTTTTTTGACTTATCTCTTTCTGCTGGCGATCATGACCATCGGCGCAGTTCGGCTGCGAGCCGATATACGAAAGTTCTCCATCGGATTCACGATAGTTTTCTGGATCAGCTATCTGAGCTGGCTCGCCGGGAACTACGCTTACATCGCCGCAACTCCCGACAAGCTCGCCGCATTCAAGATCCCCTGGTCGCTCGGTCTGACCGGTGAAGCCGGGTACATCGTTGCTCTTGGCGCCGGTCTCGTAATCGGCAACTTCTTTCCCGGTCTGGCGGCCTACCTCAAAGAAGCCACGCGTCCCGAATGGTACATCAAGACCGCCATTGTCATCCTGGGGGCGTCTCTCGGAGTCCAGGCCGCGGGCGCGACCGGTCTGGCCGGCGCCATCATGTTCCGTGGATTTGCGGCCATCATCGAGGCCTATCTGATCTACTGGGCGCTTGTCTATTTCGTGGCCCGGAAGTTTTTCAAGTTCAGCCGGGAATGGGCCGCGCCGCTTGCCTCGGGCATTTCCATCTGCGGCGTGTCGGCCGCCATCGCGACCGGCGCCGCCATCCGGGCCAGACCTGTGGTGCCGATCATGGTTTCATCCCTGGTGGTGATTTTTGCCGTGGTGGAGCTGATCGTCCTTCCCTTTGCAGCCCAGGCTTTTTTATATCACGAGCCGATGGTGGCTGGAGCCTGGATGGGTCTGGCCGTGAAAACCGACGGAGCAGCCGTTGCAAGCGGCGCGATCACGGATGCCATGATCCGCTCCCGAGCCCTTCAGACCTTGGGAGTCGCTTACAAGGAGGGGTGGATTTTGATGACCGCGACCACGGTCAAGGTTTTCATCGATATCTTCATCGGCGTCTGGGCCTTCGTTCTGGCCCTGGTCTGGGTGTACGCGATCGAAAAGAAACAGGCGGGTGCCATTTCGCCCGCCCAGATCTGGGAGCGATTCCCGAAATTCGTCCTGGGATATTTTCTGACCTTCGTCGCCCTGTTGAGTCTCGTGGTAACTCGGCCCGATCTTCTGGACGCTGCAAGACAGGCCACGGCGGAGAGCAATATTTTCAGGGTACTGTTCTTTGTCATGACGTTCTTCACCATCGGCCTGGTTTCCAATTTCAAGAAACTGTGGGAAGAAGGCATCGGCCGGCTGGCGCTGGTTTATGTGGTATGCCTGTTCGGTTTTATTATTTGGATCGGGCTCGCCATCTCATGGATATTCTTTAGTGGTATCAAGCCGCCATCAGGCTAGTGAACTGCAGCACTCGTGGAGTGCGGTAGCTTGCTACCGCGATGGTTTGGCGAAGCTTGCTTCGCCGGTAACGAAATCTCAACAAGGCACGCCATGACCGCGCGTAGGAACGAAGCAACGCCACCTCAACCGGCGCCGGATGTTGGAGAGGAACTGAGAAGAATTCCTTACGAACCCTTGCTGCCGGCTGAAGTCAAGCTCGTGGTGTGGAGTCTGCTTCTCGGGATCGGCTTGCTCGGAGTTCTGCTGTGGATCAGCAACACGTTTTTCAATTGACGATTTACGATTGACGATTGATCGATTGACGATCGGGCACGAGTTGACCTTATCCGTTGAGTTGACGATGATCTGGAACTCTTTTCAATCTGTCAATCGTCAATCGTTAATGCGTCAATCATTAATGACTCGTTGGACTGATCGATCAATCGTCCGCAGTATCAAGCTCTTGATTCTACGATTGAATGACAAAGGGATGATGATATGGAACTCTTTTCAATCGTCAATCGTCAATCGTAAATCGTCAATCATTAATGACCCATTGGACGACGAAAAGTGGGTGAATGACTTGATTATCGATTTGAATGGCAAAGGGATTTTGATTACACTTCTGCTCTATGAGTCAGACAATTACCATTCGTCTTACAAAGGACCTTTCGGAGTGGTTGGAGAAAACCGCTACGCGCACCGGCATGTCTCAGGGTCAACTCATCCGCGAGCAGCTTGAGAAAGCGAGAGCGGCCAATGCAAACCGTTCGTTTATGCGCTTAGCCGGGTCGGTTCGCGGCCCCAGGAATCTCTCCCACCGCAAAGGGTTCTCCAAGTCATGAAAGGAATCTCCGATACCGGTTTCCTCGTAGCATTCGCGAATCGCGCCGACGAACATCATGATTGGGCGGTCAGTGTGGCCGAGCAGGTGACAGAACCATTGCTCACCTGCGAGCCGGTGCTTGCCGAGGCTGCGTTCCACCTGCAAGACGTCAGTCTGGTACTCTCGATGATCCGGGAGGGACTGGTGACGCTCTCCTTCGACTGCAACGACCACTTGCTGCAGCTCGACGCCCTCGCGGCCCGATACGCGGACCGTCATCCCGACCTTGCCGACCTCTGCCTGATTCGTATGAGCGAATTGTTTCCCAAACACAGCGTCATCACGGTGGATCGCGAAGACTTCCGCGTTTACCGCCGCAACAAGCGCGAAACGATTCCCCTCATCTGCCCGCCTTGAGCACGAGCCGAATCCAGCTATCGGACGGAGACGCCTGCCTCCTGCAATCGCCGGCGAGTGCGCGCACGGTCCGCGGTCAGTGATCACGACTCATACAGGTCCACGGCCGTCTGACCGCGCGCGAATCGCTGCGCGGTCTGCGCGGCGGATTGATTCCCGGTCCGCTTGCGCACGTCGGTGGCCCAGCGACTCAGACCGATGAGCAACTGGTTGCGGGCGGGATATCCTTCACACAATTTCCACTCATCGAACACTACGCGCAACGCGTGCACGAGATTCCAGCCGTTATCGTCCCTGAGTATCGACTGCCCCATCTCCGATAACAGACGGTCACCGGAGAAACCGGCATTGAGGTACTCGCGCGTATGGCGTCCCACTTCACGTACCTGAACCGTCTCGATGGACTCCAGCACGGTCCGGAGCGCCATCTCTTCGTTCGACGCATCTGATTTAGCTGCGCTCAGGGGCTCGGTGAGGGAACGGGGCGTGATGTTGAGCCAGCGATCGCTGAAGAACTGCCAGGCGGCATGGTATAGCGCTTTGGCGCCTATCTTGAAGCCGCCATAGCGCAGCGCGGTTCGAATCGAGGATGCCAGCATCAGCTCCTGTCTCAGACTTCCCCAGCCAGGGTTCAGGTTCACCGGGGTCCGCGCCATGCGGTCTGCCGCCAGGAGAACCATCGTAGTGACAATTCGATCGATATCGACGCTGGCCCTGAGCGCATCCGAGATTGCGTTAAATGTTTGAGCCAGATCGCCGCTCACCAACCCTCTGGCCAAGGCATCTTCATCGTACGTGGCGGCCTGATCACCGGGTCGCGTAGAGGCCCGTTCATCGATGAGTTTATTGATGGGGTCGAACATGTTGATCGCCGCCAGGCGGTGTTCTTCCGGCGCGCCGCGATCCCGGCCCAGTATCTTCGCGGCCAGGTTGCAGACGAGTTCCTCCACCTGATCCCATCCGAACTCTTCGAGCAATTCCGCGAGAAACCCCAGAAGCGGCAGGTTCTCGGTGTGGCCCAAGAAGAAAGGCTCGAGCGCGCATTCATAGAGCAACGGGACGATCCGCTCGTCGTGCCCTGTCAGCCGCCGCGCGGTGATCAGGCACTTCTCGATCCCTTCCCAAGTCTTGTCCGCCGAGAACACACGGATCCAGTGCTCCAGCTTGTCCCAGGTTACCGGCGGCGGCAGCGGCTGCACCGCCGGTCTATCTCCGGCGCGGCCCGACGCGCCTGTCGCCGCCATCATGAAGGGAATGAGTCGGTCGTCCGGCTCGTAACGACGGGCAACTTTCACCCCATTGACCATCAGGGCGAGCTCGCGGCCCCCTTCGTTGGCGCCACTCTCGGTGGCGATGTGCCGGCCCATGTGCCGCAACACCCGTTTCAAGGTGTCTTGTTCGGACACACCTTGGGCGAGCATGATCGCGATCGCCTTGGACAGGGTCCAATTGTCCGAGCTCAACAAGCCTTCTTTCAGCAGGAGAAGGTGGGCATCCTTGCGCTTGGACCCACCGCTGCGCACGTCGATGTAGATGGCGCTGTCCCGCACCTCGACGGGAAACGTGTCGAGGTCGTCGCATCCTCCGGTGAAACAGCCGCCGCCTTTCATGTCGTAGCTCCACCCATGCCAGTCGCAGGTCAAAACGCCGTTCCGGACTCGCCCGCGCGTCAACGGATACCCCATATGCGGACACTGGTTATCGGTCGCGTAGACGCTGCCTTGGTGCTGAAACAGCGCGATGCTGCGTCCCTCGACCCTGACCGCTTTGGGAGTGCCCTCAGGAAGCTCTTTAAGGTCGGCAACTTTTACAAAATTGGATTGTGGGTTCGACATTTGGGATGCTCCTGGTTCTGGACCGGAAATTCGGGGTCAATGACCAATGACAATTGTATGATAAATGAAAGGGCGTCCTCCTGTAACGCACATCCATCGCCTAGTTATCCGCCAAAAAACCATTTGTCATTTTTCATTGGTCATTTTTCATTTTTCATTATTTTCATTGATCATTTCGTTCAACCGCCGTTTGTAGTATGTGTCAAGGGGAGCCGATGACCGAGAATCCGTCCAAAGCCGACAAGATTCAGGATCGACTCGTTGATCTTGCTATTGCGATTGTCCATCTCGCCGCACATTTGCCGCGGAACCCGGCAGGGCGACATGTTGCTGCGCAAATCCTGCGATCCGGAACGTCGCCGGCTCCTAACTATGGAGAAGCACGCGGCGCGGAAAGCAACGCCGATTTTGTGCACAAACTCCGCGTGGCGCTCAAAGAGCTGAATGAGACGGCCATATGGCTCCAGATCATTCGGAAGAGCCGGATGAGCCAACTCGAGCTAGATGGTCTAATGAAGGAAACCCAGGAGCTGGCACGCATCCTTGTCTCGTCAATCAGGACAGCATCCAGAAATGACAAATGAGAAATGAACGTTGTAACGCCCGTCACCATCCTCCGTCACTCACCGCCAAAAAGCTTTCCATTTGTCATTTTTCATTGGTCATTTTTCATTTTTCAGTTCATAACACCGTCGATCAATCCAGAAATACAAATGACAAATGACCAATGACAAATGACCAATGAAGCTTCTAACCCCGTCACCGTTCTCCCCTACTCAAACGCCTCCACCGTCGTCTTTCCCTCCGCGAAGCGCATGGCGGTATTGGTGGCGGAGCCGCTGTCTTTATTCGTGCGAATGTCGGTGGCGTAGCGAGCGAGGCCGACGAGAAGCTGGTACCGCGCGGGATGTCCGGCCCCGAGGGCAGAATCGGACCCGCTCGAGCGCTCCCATTCTTCGAACACGGTGCGGAGCGTGGGCAAGATCCGGGTGTTGGTGTCATCCCAGAGCATGACGCGCCCCATCTCATGAAGCAACCGATCCCCGGAGTATCCGGCGTTCAGGTATTCCAGCACTTGCCGGCCCACATCCTGCACATTGAGCGACGCGATGGAGTCGAGAATTACCCCTACTCCCGCGTCTTCATTGGCTACATTGAGCGTCCCGCCGCCGAGCGGGGTCGTGAGCGGCCGGACCGGAATGTTCAGCCAGCGGTCCGCGAATACCAGCCAGGCGGCATGGAAAAGTCCTTTCGCGGCCACTTGATCCCCGCCATGCCGCTGCGCGATACGCAACGACGCGGCGAGGTTGAGTTCCATCGTCAATGCGCCCCAACCGGCGTCCACGTTGACTGGCGTCCGGGCCATTCGATCCGCCGCGAGGAGCACCAGCGACGTAATCAGACGATCCAGCTTCACACCCGACTTCAGGACGGTGCTCACCGCGTCAAATGACTTCTGAATGTTGACGCTGACCAGGGCTCCGACGAAAGCGTCTTCATCGTACTCGATCACCCTGTTCGACGACGGATTCGACGCTTCGATATTCGGAACCATGGACGACATCAGTCTGACCGCATCGCGGCGGAAGCGCTCGGGTTCGCCACGACGGCGCCCGACCAGTTTGGCTCCCAGGTTGAAAACCAGTTCGGAAGATTGCTCCCAACCGAAGCTTTCGATGATTTCCGCCAGGCCGGCGAGCGAAAGCAGGTTATCGGCAAAACCGAGGAAGTGGGGTTCGACGGCGCATTCGTAAAGGAGCGGCAGGATTTTGTCTCTGTAATCCAGGTGGCCGGCAGTGAAGAGGCACCGCTCGATCCGTCCGGACTGCCCATCGTGGGAGAACATCCGCGTCCACCGATCGATGCTGTCCCATGACACGGGTCCGGGCAGCGGGACGACCTCAAGCCGTTCCGCCGCCTTGCCTGCGACGGAGCAGGCAGCGGTGGCGAGAACCATCAGCCGGTCGCCGCCCTGGTAACGTCGTCCCACCTTGAGCCCGTTGATAAGCCGGGAAACATCATCCCCGCCTTCAGTGTCGTTCGAACTGGCGATGTGACGGCCGAGATGCCGCAGGATCACCGTCACGATCTCCTCTTCCGGGACACTCCCTTTGAGCAGCAGGGCAATCGCCTTGGATATGGTCCACCGGTCTTCGCTCAGCAGCCCTTCCCACAGCAGTCGGAGATGTTCGTCTCGCCGCTTGTACCGGGCATCTCCGAGCTGTATCCAGATTTCATTCTGACGTATCTCAACGGGGAACGTTTGCAAATCATCGCATTCATAGTTAAAACATCCTCCTCCCTCCAAATCGAAGCTGCGGCCGTGCCAGTCGCAGGTAAGGATGCCGTGGCGGACCGCCCCGCGGGTCAGGGGATAGCCCATATGGGGGCACTGGTTGTCGGTCGCATAGATGCGCCCATTGACATTAAACAGCGCGATGCTCCGACCTCCTTCGAGCCTGACGGCTTTCGCTTCACCCGCTGGAACATCGCTCCGCGCGGCCACGCGTATCCACTGCGATGCAGGGCTGGCCATAGACAATCTCTCTCCTCGATAAGGAAGTACAAGCCATGTGGGGCGGCGTGACGCAATACCAATGAAGAGGGCGATGAATCAAGGCGACAGCCCCAAGGGATTGACGATTGACGATTGAAAAACGCAATCGTAAGTGATTTCAAAACGACAATCGCCGACATCTTTCGAATCATGGCACCACAGAATCACCGCGATGCATCAGCAGTCCCCGCGATCGAGCATATCGCAGAGAAGCCGTTACACGCGGATTTTTCTTGGACAGTGTGTTTCGGTTCGGATCTCGACTCATGCGGGCTTCAACGACAGAGTCCTGGCGACGATGAGGATGTTCACCGCAAACCGGACGCCCACTCCCGGACGACGCGAGCCATCTCGACGAACACGTCCTCCTCGCTCTTGCGGGAGCGTTTGAGCGTGCGGAAGCCATGGTCGGCAGTGTCGAGGAGGTGGAGTGTCGCGCGCTTGCCGAGTTTTTTGCAGACCGGTTGCAGAAGGTCCAGATTCGCCAGCTCGTCGCGCGTGCCGCTGAGGAAGAGCATCGGGACCGTGACCGCGCCGAGGTGGTCCGCGCGCTTCGTGTCGGGGCTGCCGGGCTGATGTAAGGGGAAGGAGAAGAAAACCAGGCCGTGTACGCCATCGAGAGGGGATTCTGAGGCTGCGGTGGAGGTCATGCGCCCGCCGAAGGAATGGCCGCCGGCCAGGAGGCGGAGGTCGAGGGCAGCCATGCGCGCGACCGCGACCGCTGCGCGGACGGTCGCTGTGCAGACCTCCCGAGAATCGCGCCCTCTGCCGTGCTCCATGTAGGGAAAGTTGTAGCGGAAGGTCGCTATGCCCGCCTCAGCCATCCGATCCGCGATGGTCTGCAGGGTGGCGTGTCGCATATTCGTACTGGCTCCGTGGCCGAGGACGAGGAGGTGGCTCGCGTCGCCGGGCCGCACGAACAGGGCGGAGACCTCCCCCTTCTCCGGCGTGGCGAGGAATCTCATCTCTTTCGCTGCGTGAGCCATTTAAAAAATCAACCACCAGGACGCAAATCGTCAATCGTCAATCGTCAAATCGTCAATCGTCAATCGATCGCGACTCCTTCGAGCTCCAGCAATTTCCGCTTTATGTGCAAGCCGCCCGTATAACCACCGATTCCCCCGCCACCACCCACAATGCGATGGCACGGTATGACCACCGGAATAGGATTCCTCCCCAGTGCCTGCCCGACTGCGCGGCAGGCCATCGGTTGACCGATTCGTCCGGCCAGCTCACCGTACGTGATGACCTGCCCCATGGGAATATTGGCGGCAGCCTGCAACACGCGACGTTGAAACGGGGTCACCAGGCTGAGATCGATGTCAAAGTCAAATCTCGAACGAGTTCCAGAGAAGTATTCCCTCAATTCGGCTACGATCCTGCCCAGTTTCTCCGAAGAGGGGAGGACCTCGGCGCGGGTCCGTTCGTGAATTTCGGTGATGAAGGACGTCTCATCCTGAGCGAATGACACCCTCATGAGTCCCTTGTCCGTCACCGCCATCCAGAGGTCTCCAATCGGGCCTTCCATTCCGGCGTAGTAGACAGGGGGGCGCTCTTCCGGAAGGGAGACCTGGCGGTACAACGAATCGAGCGAATCCAACACTTCCTGAAATTCACTCAAATCTCGCCGGCCTTCGGCGGCGGAAGCCCAACGCTCCAGGGAAGGCGAGTCCTTGA
Organism: uncultured Acidobacteriota bacterium; assembly: GCA_963827655.1. Taxonomy (GTDB): domain Bacteria; phylum Acidobacteriota; class UBA6911; order UBA6911; family UBA6911; genus CAWHCF01. The sequence goes on along the minus strand of CAWHCF010000026.1, from coordinate 209,331 downwards.
CGTCCCCAAGCAACGAAGCAATCAACTCGTCGTGGACCGGTTTTCGCATATTGGAAGCGCCTTTATAGATTCGTGATGTTTTACGCGCTTTTTTCACTCGTTCACCCGAGTTCACTCTGACGCCGCCTGCCTGAGCTTTTTTATTGCCTGGTAGACATGAGCGCGCGCGGTCGTTGCGTTGCAGTTCAGCGAGACTGCGATTTCTTCGTAACTCAGGTCATGAAACCGGCGCTGCATCAGCGCGGCTCGCTGCCTGGGGGGAAGCTGATCTACGGCCAGGGCAACCCGGCGAAGCCGCTCGCGCTGGTCGAAATCGTGGACCGAAGCGGGAATTCGCTCCACAGCGGCGAGTGAAACTTCCCGGGCCGCAGCGCGCCTGCGCCGCTTCAAGGCATTCAATGCCGAATTGGTCGCAATCCGATAGAGCCATGCCCTCGCGTTCGAGTTGAGTATCACGGGATCGAAGGACCGGTAGGCGCGGATCAACGCGTCCTGGCACACGTCTTCGGCGTCGTGAACGTTGCCGAGCACCCGGATCAGATACGCGAGAATCTCCCTCCGGTGATGTTGAACCAGCTGATCGAATGAGATGGGCGGCACGGTCATATCGTTCTCGCCCTATATAACAAACCTGAAGGCCAAATGTGAAATCCGGTGGCGCCGGCGCCCTTGGAGTGCGGTACCCTGCTACCGCCTTGGTTCGGCGAAGCTTGCTATCGCCTTGGACTTTGGACATTCGCAAGCACAGAAGCTCTGGGGTGCCGTTACCCAGGGCCGAAGGCCCGGCAGGAAATAGCCCGCGCCAGTCACGGGCGGGGAACTGGAAGACCCTCGAGTCCGAGGGCCGAACGGCTCCGCGCACTCCGGCTGTGTTGCACGCTATCGGCGCTCATGGTTGTCGAGACCCGGATTTCCTCTGGCCTTAGCGGCCGGGGGCTACGCACTGCCGGCCGTTCTGAGGCCTGGCCACGAAGCATTGCATTCGAAGCTATGGCTGCCTCCGACCCGGGCGCATTTCATTGCTACCAACCTGCGTCCGTGCTCACCCAAAACAGGAAAGAGCGTAGCCTGTCACCTGATTTCCGCCACGGCGCGGAAGGAGTCTCGTAAACGAGTATAGAGGCCGCGGTAAACAGCGTAGTAATCGTCGTACATCCGGACGCGCTCGCGCGCAGGCTGGCAACGCTCCGTGACACGGATGCAGGCGCGGCATGCCTCCTCCACGGATCCGAAGCCTCCCGTGCCTGCGGCCGCGAGCAAGGCGGCACCGTAAGCGGATCCTTCCGTGGTGTTAATCGTCACCATTTCACGGTTGAATACATCGGCCTGGATTTGCCGCCACAGCAAGCTGCGCCCTCCGCCGCCCGAGGCTCGAATCTGCGCCGAAGGGACGCCCATTTCCTGAAAGATTTCCAGGCCATCGCGAAGCGAATAAGCCACACCTTCGAGAATCGCGCGAATCATGTGCGCGCGCGTGTGCCGGGCCGTAAGCCCAAAGAATACGCCGCGGGCCAGAGGATCGAGATGAGGAGTTCGTTCTCCCATCAGGTACGGGAGATAAAGGAGTCCTTCGCACCCCGGCGGAGCGCCGGCGGCTTCCCCGGTCATGAGCTCATAGGGATCAATTCCGGTTTCGCGCGCCTCGACGATTTCGCCCGCGGCGAAATTGTCGCGAAACCAGCGCAGCGACAGCCCCGCGCCCTGAGTCACCGCCATCACATGCCAGCGCAGCGGCGCGGCGTGACAGAAGGTATGGACGCGGCCATGAGGATCGAGATGAGGCGCATTCGTGTGGGCAAAAAGCACGCCGCTGCTCCCGATCGTGGAGCTGACAATACCGGGCTCGACAATACCGTTACCCACGCCGCCGGCCGCCTGATCTCCGCCGCCTCCAACCACCGCTGTGCGCGCTTCAAGACCGGTAGCGGCCGCCGCTTCGGCGCTGACACTAGTCGTGGCCTCGACCGATTCAGCAACGCGCGGCAGGCGGCGCGAATCCAGGCCAAGAGCCTCCAGAATCGCGTCAGACCATTTCCGCCGCGGCACGTCCAGAAGCAGAGTTCCGGACGCATCCGAGACCTCGGTAGCGAATTCCCCTGTGAGCCGGAAGCGCACATAGTCCTTGGGCAGAAGAAGCATTCGCATGCGGGCATAGTGTGCGGGTTCGTGATCTCTCACCCACAGGAGTTTGGGGAGCGTGAATCCGGTGAGGGCGGGATTGCAGGTAATCTCTTTGAGACGCGCGCTCCCGATTCGTTCAGTAAGCCAATCGGCCTCTGCCTGGCTGCGCTGGTCGCACCAGATGATCGAAGGGCGAATCACCTGATGACGTTCATCGAGCAGCACTGCTCCGTGCATCTGCCCCGAGAGCCCGATCCCTGCGATGTCGCCGCGGCGGCAATTGCCCCGACTGAGCGCGGCGCGGATAGCCTCCTGGGCCGCCCGCCACCAGTCCTCGGGATCCTGTTCGGCCCAGGTCGGCTGGGGTTGGGCCATAGGAGCGTGGTCGCTTGAAGCGGCCGCGCAGACTTTCCCCGACTCGTCGACCACGACCGCGCGAGTTCCCGTCGTTCCCACATCCAGGCCGAGCCAGAATGGGCATCACCACCTCCATCGTTTCGCCGCACTAACCACGAAGACACCAACAAACACCAGGAGCTCTATAGCCTATCAAGAATCCGGCTATGCGAGAAGGGACTAGCCAGACGGTATAAAGTTGGTTCACAATGTGGGCATTAAGGAGAAGGCCATGAGAAAAACTATTGCACTGATTGGAGTCATGGGCTTCATAATCCCCGCGCTGGCCGGGTTCAAGGTCAAACTGGTCAAGCCGAAAAAACCGGAACAATTTCAGGTGCATACCTCGGCCGCCGGAGTCACCTACGCGGCCGATCTGCTGCTCGAGGGCAAAGACCAGGACGACTATTTCTACAAGGAACTGTCTCCCTCGAATGTCATTTCGGTCCGACTGGCGGTCGTCAATGGCGGAAACGAAGAGGTAGTGCTGCCGCTCGAGCAATTGCAGCTCATCGGCCCGGACGGAAATCCGGTCGCTCCGGTACCGCCTGAAGCAGTGGCCCAAGCGGTTCTGCAGGGTCTGGTTGTGTCGGCGCAGGTGAAGGAGAAGCGGCCCGTCGCCGTAAACCCGGGCGTCCGCACCGGAGATCCGCGGACCGATCCGGCGGATCCGCGCTACGATCCGTCGCTCGATCCCAATGATCCAAGATACGACCCCAACGACCCTCGCGCCCGCCGCACCGGAGATCCCAGGTACGACCGTCGGGGTACCTACGGCGGACCGATGGGCACCCCCGGAGTGGATGTAGTACTCAATCCGGGTGGAGGCACGGGAGATGTCGGGGACCTGTCTCAGTTCGAGAAGCAACTGGTCGAGAAAGATTTTCGGGACAAGGCGCATTCGACCCAGATGATTCAGCGCTCCCTGTCGCGGGATCGGTTCCTCTATTTCTCGCTCCAGAATCCGCCGTCTAACCGCACCGGCTTCACCTTGCGAGTCCCGACCAGTAAGGGAATACCTCAGGAGGTCATCTTAAAATTCTAGGCCAAATTCGTCACCAAATTCATCACCAGGGCCGGAAGACCAAAAGAATATCGAAGATTTTGTCGTTCTTCATTCTCCTGGCTGCGCCGGTTTCTCCTCCTGCTGCGAGTCAGGACTCACTACCCGGCCTCGTGGCGACGTACCGCGACCGAAATCACAGCGTCAAGCTCGTGGTTCCCACACCGAACTTTTACCTCAAATCAGACGAATCGGTGCATCCAGCGCTCGAAAGCGAGTTCGAGGCGGAATGGACCGGGCTGCTCTCGGTCCTCCAGACCGGCGCTTACACGTTCGAAAGCGCTGCCGAAATCAACATCAACGGAGCCGCGGTCACCGGCAAAACCATCCAGCTTGATTCCGGCCGGCACCCCATCCGAATCCATTACCGTCGCAAACCCGGTGTGGCGCGCGTGCAGATTCTATGGAAGTCGAACCATTTTGCGCTCGAACCGGTTCCTGGCTCGCTGTTCTGGCATCAGGCGTCGACCTCAACCAGCGGCGACGACGCGATTGTAGAGCAGGGTCGTTATCTAGTCGAAGAACTCGGCTGCGTGAACTGCCACGCGAGCGCTGCGGCGCGACTCGAAGCGCGCCCTGGTCCGGACCTCACTCGTGTTGGTTCCCGCACGCAGGCGCGCTGGCTCTATAAATGGCTGGAGGATGCTTCCGCGCACCGCGCCGGCGCCGTCATGCCCGCGATGCTCGACGATCGAGAGCGCCGGGACGTGGCCAGCTATCTTAGCTCTCTAACCGAAAGCATTCCCGCGCGCGATCCCAAGAAACCCTCCCGGCAAGATCTCAATCACGGCAAGCAACTCTATGGATCATTCGGCTGCGCTGCCTGCCATCAACAGTCGGATCTTTCTCTCGAGGGCATCGGGTCGAAAATGACGCTTTCCTCGCTGGCCGCCTACCTCAAAGACCCGTCCACGGTAGACCCGAGCGGTCGTATGCCTTCGCTGATGTTGACCGATGAGGAAGCCTTCCGCCTGGCTTCGTTCCTGGTCGAATCGCGCAACCGGGCTTTCGAAGAACCCTGGGAAGAAGGCGATCGGGTCCGTGGCAAGGAGATCGTCATCGCCAGAGGCTGTCTCGCCTGTCACGCCCTCGATGATCCATCAAGGCTGGTCAACGGGCTGAAGACGCCGCGTCTCGAGAAACTCCGGCTCGAGCAAGGCTGCCTGTCGGACGAGCCGAAAGGCGTTCCGCGCTATCGTCTGGATGCGGCCTCCCGCCGTGCCATCCGGGCGTTTTTGCTCAGCTACCAGGGACATCCCGACCGGAGTCCGGCCCCGGTCTACGCATTCCGGCGCAGCATCGAGCGGCTGCGCTGCGTGGCCTGTCACCAGATCGATAGCCGGGGGCCCAGTGGATCTCCCGCCGAAGCCGCACCGCCGCTGACCGACACCGGCGCAAAGCTGCGCACCGGCTGGATCGCCGAAGTGCTGACCAATCGAAAGCGAGTCCTCAACTGGCTCGAGCTTCGTATGCCTCATTATGAAGCGCGCGCCGTCAAGCCGCTCATCGATGGGTTTGCCCAAGCGAGCGGTGTTGAGCCCGGCGCCGGGCCTCCACCCCCTTCCAATGATGCGTCGCGGACGCGAGGCGTGGATTTGATCGGAATGAACTTGAAGAAGGGAGGCATGGCCTGCATCGGGTGTCACGACTGGGGAGCGTTCAGATCTCAAGGTGAAAACGGGCCGCAACTGATCGACGTTGCCCATCGTCTCCGCTACGACTGGTTCGAGAGATGGATGCGCGATCCAGTCCGGATTCTTTCCGGCACCTCCATGCCCAGCTACTTTCGAACGATGAAGCGCGACGAAGCCGATAAAGTAATCCAGACTCTCTGGACCGCTCTCGCGATGGGAGAATCCATGCCACTCCCCGAAGGGCTCAGGGCCGCCGGCGGCTTGCTCGGGGGCGAAGAGAAACCGGTGCCGGACCGGGAAGCGATCGTCATCCGTTGGGACATGCCGGAAGCTACGCCGGCCGCCATTGCCGTCGGAATGCCCGGCAAGATCTCCTATTGTTTCGATGCCGCGGAATGCCGGCTGCGCTACGCCTGGTACGGCGGTTTTGTCGATATGTCCGGGACCTTGCGACGCAAAGTGGACGAAACCCGGCTCACGCCGACCGCGAAACTGATCGGCGAGATCTTTTATCGATCCGATGAGTTCCCTTTGCGAATCGGCGCGACCGACCACGTGGGCAACCGGCGCTTTCGCGGCTACCGGTTGATCGACGGGTATCCGCAATTTCACTACCAGGTTGATGGCATCGATGTTTACGAGCGGATTCTGCCGGAAAAGAGCGGCAAGGGCTTGACGCGGGAGTTCAAGATTCTCCGCGTGGATCGTCCCATGTGGCTGCTCTCCGGCGGCACCAGCGGAGTAGTGCTGAGTTCTACTATCGGCCGATTCGAGGACGGGAAACTCAAGATCCCTCGTGGAACCGAAGTGAAGTTCGAGGTCACGGTCACCAAACAGGAGTAGAACGAATGAAGAGGCTGCTGCTTGCGGGGGCTGCGTGGCTGCTTCTTACCCCACGGGCCGGCACCGCACAGGTTCCTCCCGACAGCTACCGTGTCGAAACCATCGCCACCCCTCCAGGCATCGCAGCTGAAGTCAGCTCGATCGCATTCGCAGGAGACGGAAAGCTCTATGCCTGCTTCCGGCGCGGATACATTTATGCGCTGGATCCGGCGACTTCAGGCTGGAAGAAATTTGCCTCCGGCCTGCAAACGCCGCTCGGAATCCTGCCCGGCAAGGCGGGGGAATTCTTCGTTGCGCATCTGCCGGAACTTACCCGCGTAGCCGACACGAACGGCGACGGAGCGGCCGACACTTTTGAAACGATCTGCGATGCGTGGGGAATGTCGGGAAATTACCACGAGTTCATCGGTGGACCCTTACGGGATGCCGCAGGCAACTTCTACATCTCACTGGGTCTCGCCTCGGACGGCGCCAATCCCCGACCGCCGACCCGCGGCGAGCTTACGACACGAGGCCGATTAGCTCGGGAAGCCCAGGAGGGGAAGGTAAACCGCGTGGGTCACTATTCCCCGGTGCCGTATCGCGGCTGCGTGGTCAAGATCACGCCCGAAGGCAAATTCCTCCCAATTTCCTGCGGTTTTCGCCAGCCCAATGGGCTGGCTTTCAACGCCGAAGGGGACCTGTTCGCGACCGACAACCAGGGCGACTGGGTCGGCACCTCTCCGCTGCATCACGTCACGCAGGGCGCCTTCCACGGCCATCCGTCATCCTTGAACTGGGATCCCACTTTTGACGGCGATCCGGTCGAAGCCAGCATCGAGTCTCTGGCCAAACGACGCAAGATGCCGGCGATTCAATTCCCCCAGAACGACATGGCGGGATCGACCGCCCAGCCGCTGCTCGACCGGACGGCCGGCAAGTTCGGCCCCTACACCGGTCAGTTTATTGTGGCTGAGTGGACCTACCCGCGGATCCTGCGGGCCGATCTCGAGAAAGTCGGCGGTGAGTATCAGGGGGCATGTTTCATTCTCATCGACGGCAACAATCTTCGAACCGGCAACCACCGGCTGGCATTCTCTCCCGATGGCTCGAGTCTCTACACTGCTCAAACCATGCGGGTCTGGGGCCCTACCGAGGGGCTTCAGCGAATCGTCTGGACCGGCAAAGTGCCCATGGACATTCTCCGAATGCGACTGACGGAGAGCGGATTCGAACTGACTTTCACCAAGCCGGTCGATCGATCCACGGCTCAAGCTCCGGCGGCGTATTCGTTCACCCACTACTACTACCGGTATCACGCCCAATACGGATCGCCCAAAACCGACGTGACACCCGCGCGGGTCACCGAAGTTTCCGTTTCGGAGGACGGTCTCCGCGTCTTGCTGAAGCTCGAGAAACTCCTGCCTGGGCGGGTCTACGAGCTGAGGCCTAGCGGCATCAAGGGTCTCGACGGCGAGGCGCTCGCGACCAGGATCGCCGCCTATACATTGAACCGCCTGAAGTGACCTCGGCGCTTTCTTGGAGGACGCCGTGGCAATGCGCAACTCTGATTGTCAAGAACCTGCCGGACGGTCTTTACCGCAAGCTCCAAGCCCGCGCTAAACGTGAACGGCGTTCGGTCGCCCAAGAGGTCACGCATATCCTGAGCGAAGCGCTCGAAGCGCCGAAGCCGCTCTCAATCCTCAAACTCCGCGGTCTCGGAAAGGAACACTGGCAAGGTGTCGACGCGGCAAAACACGTAGAACGTGAGCGGGCTTCGTGGGATTGATTCCTGAATGTCGGCCGCTTCTTCGAAGGACAAGAATTCTTGGTGTTTCTTCGTGTCTTCGTGGTATTTGTTTCGAGTTTTCGCTACTGCGGCGGGACGGCGGCAAGAATGCTGGAGCGAAGGTTTCCGAAAAGCTCGAACCCGAAGATCTCGGAGCTGGACTTGACCTGGATGTACCCACCTCTGACGTTGCCGACCTGAAGCAACACGTCCAGCGTGGCCACCCGCCGTTCCCCCAGGGTCACTTCGCGAGAAGCCAACCGGTTCCCTTCGCTCGAGTAGAGTTCCACCAGGGCGGTCCCTCCCGTCGGAGAGAACAGAGCCATCCCCGTCCAGTAACCGTCTCCTTGAGCTACGTGCGAGAAGATCAGCTGCCGACGGCCGCTCCCCTCGGCGCGCAGCGCCGCAACTCCGCCACCGTTCAGAGAAGCGAAAGTGACGGCCCCCTGAATACGATCCGCAGGGTTCGTGGTGTGCACCAGCATGTAGCCTTCGACTCGCGAGTCGAAAACCGGCACGATCCGTGACAGCGCCTCGTTCCACATGGCGCCCGGAGCGAGAGTGCGCCGAATTATCCCATTGTATGGCGCTGAACTGGAGCCATCGCGCCGCATCTGGACCTGAATCTCGACATTACGGTTCATGGCGTTGTAGATCACCAACCGGGTGTCCCAACCTTCCCCGACTATTGCGTGCGGAATGGTGAGCGAGCTCGTGCCGGTTCCTGCCGGAAACAACCCGAGGGTGGCCAGCGTCTTTCCCTGCAGAGCCGTGACCTCTCCCTGTAACGCGACGTTGCTCTGGACCGCGAGATAGCTTCCCTGCGCGAGATCCGGGAAGAGTTGCTGGATCAGAAAACTCCGTCGACCTCGCGCCGGAACCGATGCCAACGACGGGCTTCCGGACTGGGATCCGGAAGGGCTCATGGGCGTCAACGTCACCGTGGCATCCACGGACGAGAGATTCGAGAGGCTGACCCGATTTTCAGCGTCAGGCCAGAGAATCGGTGTCACCCACGCCGGGCTCAACAAGCCTTCCGCCGTCAGGCCGGTCAATTCCGTGCCCGCTTCGTCTCCTTCGAGATAGAATCCCTTCAGGCTCGGCTGGTAGTGACTGAGCCGTACCCAACCCTGCTTTCCTGTCACCCCCGGTCCGAAGAACTTGTCGATCACGGAAGCGACCTGCCTGCCGGGTTCCAGGGTCACGACCTGGGGATTTCGTATCTCCGGCACATTCATGACTTTCCCCTGAGGGTCGAACAGAGTGAACAGGAGCCGCGCCGCGCGGTTGCCCAGGTTGGCGAGGGCGAATCCGGTCCAGAGGTTCGAGCCCGCCTGAAGGGAGGCCAGTGCGGTCTCGCGAAAACTCGGCGCGATTTCACGGAACAGCTCCTCAAGCTCAGCCTGAGATTTCGGCTCTCCCGGACCGTTGGTGTGGCAGCCGGCGCAGCCCGAGGGGATACCGAAATCCCGGGTTTTTTGCGGCTCGACCACAAAGAAAGTATGGGAACGAATGTCGCCCGCCTCCACTGCCATGGCGGTTCGGGGCATGTGGCAATCGATGCAGGATGCCTGCCGGTCGGTGTGCCGGGAATGCTGCAACCGGTCTCCAGAGTTCAGCAGGCGGGCGGAATGGCACGAAAGACAGAGAGTGGCACTGTCGGTTCTGAGCTGTCCCGGGTGCGTCTTCCGGTGAGGAGAGTGACAATCGTTACAGGTCAATCCAGCCGTGACGTGGCGGCTCAACTGGAAATCGGGCCACTGCTGATGATGCGACTTCGATTCGCCGTCGACCCAGAAGTGGTCGCTCGCCGGAGCCACCTGATCGATGAAGGAGTCGAGAGAACTTTTCGGACTGAAAGCGCCGCCGAGCCTGCTGTTCCAAGGAAATTCAAAGACTCCTGTCCTGCTTGTTCCCCTGGTATGGCACGAGCCGCAGATCTCGTTGGACTGCCTGGCATCCAGGGTAATCGGATTTATCTCGCTGCTGGCTCCATGACATGCCTCGCAGCCGATTCCCGCTTCTACCCAACGGCCGGCGCGGGACGTGTCCGAAGGCTCAAACCCGGTTGCATGGCAGGTTCCACATTTCGTGTTGAAGTTGGTCTGCGTCCAGGTGTTGTCGCCTCGTGGTCCGTGAAAATCCTCCCAGCGTTCCTGTCTCTGATTCCACTGGACGCCCATAATGACCGTCTCGTTGTCGGGCAGCACCGACCGCTGTGCAGAATCGGTCGGATCGCCCCGCGCCGGAACTACCCTCGTCACGAAGCGCTGGGCCCACCCTTTCCCCCCTACGGTATACAGAACATCTTGCGGGTTGAAATATGCCTGAAATGGCGCGACGTACTGATCGTACCCGGGGGTGCGCGGGTCGAAGATGCTGACGCGCTGCCCAGCAACGGTCGTCGTGAGGATCCCTTCCGGTCCTTGCATCGAATCGCGGTGCGAGGTCTGGAAGAACAGTTCCTGATGACAATTGAAACATTGCTGCGACCCTCGATAGGCGCCAGGAACGGGACGACCGCCAAGCTGCGCCAGGACCGGGAGTTTGCCAATGAGGAATGCCGCGGCAAAGAGCAGCAAGCGTGCACTTCTCGATTGCGGATTGCAGATTGCGGATTGCGGATTGAACTTATCGGTTATGCCAACCATCCAGCGACACCGTTATTAGAATCTGCAATCTGAAATAATCTGAAATCGCAAGCGGGAGAACTCTAGCGGCTACGCGACTATCAAACGGCACTCTTTTTAAAATCCGCAATCCGCAATCTGAAATCCGCAATCGTTTAGCTGATTCCTCGAAACTTGGACTGCAAGGCGGCTATTTTTTCCTGAAACGTGGGCTCGGGCAGCTTGGCATCCTCGGGCGCGACGGTGTCGGCCCGCTCCAGTTCCGGCGGTCTAGACCGGTCGCGGCGTCGCCGGCGAGGACCACGACGAGGCCGTCCGTCTGCCCGCCTGGCTGCAGGTGCGCGGTGAGGACGCCTCGGGCACGGCCCCATCCGGCGCTGAGCCTGAATCCGCCGCCACGGAGATTTCCGCCCCTAGCTCGCCTGGAATCGAAGAAGCCGGCTGTGGTCTCGCGCCTCGCCTTGGCGATCGCTTGCGCCTGCGGCGCAAGGGAGGAAGAAGAGCTTTCATCGACAGTCCGATGCGCTTGGTCTCCGCTTCCACCGAAATGACCTTCACCTTTACCACATCCCCAACCTGGACGGCCGACCGTGGATCCCTGATGAACCGATTGGACATCTGGCTCAAGTGGACCAGTCCATCCTGGCGGACGCCGATATCGACGAAGGCGCCAAAATTCGTAACGTTGGTGACCGTGCCCTCCAGACTCATTCCCTCTTTGAGATCATCGATCTGTTTGACATCGGCGCGGAATCTGGGAACCGTGAAGGCCTTGCGGGGATCGCGCGCGGGCTTGATCAATTCTTCCCGTATGTTGTTAAGCGCTGGAAGGGTCGCTGAATCAGTGACAAATTCCTCCAGGTTCAGGCTGGACAGAAGCGTTTTATTCTCGATCAATTCACTGATCGGCACTCCCGCGGCGGCTGCCATCTTCTCCACAATCGGGTACGACTCGGGATGAATGGACGTTTTATCCAGCACGTTCTCACCCTCGACCCGAACAAAACCCGCCGCTTGCTGGAAGGCTTTCTCGCTTATCCCCGGAACCTCCAAAAGCGAAGCGCGGCTCGCGAAGGGTCCGTTGGCATTGCGGTGCGCCACAATTCTCCGCGCCAAACCGTCGTTGATTCCTGCGACATAGCGCAACAGGGAGACGTCGGCGCTGTTCAAATCGACGCCGACCTGGTTCACGCAAGATTGCACGGTCACGACCAGACCCCGGTGCAGCTCTTTCTGATCTACATCGTGCTGATACTGTCCCACGCCGATCAATTTCGGATCTACCTTCACCAGCTCGGCCAACGGATCCTGCAGACGCCGCGCAATACTGACGGCGCTTCGGACCCCAGCCTCCAGCTCGGGGAATTCCTCACGCGCAAGCCGAGAGGTGGAATAGACGGTAATTCCTGCGTCATTGACCCCGGCGGTGAAGACGCTCTCGAATTCTTTTTCCTCCAGCGTCTGGCGGACCGTCAACTCTGTATCGCGCGAACCCGTGCCATTCGCGACTGCAACCGCCCGAACGTTGTGTTTCGCAATCATTTCTTTCAGGGTGGCGCGCGTCACCTCGATATCCGCCTCCGCGGAAATCGCCGACTCTTCCAGAAACTTACCCGTTTCATCGACCACGGCAAGCTTGCGTTCGGCACCTTTTCCAGGATCTATGCCCATGGCCACTATGGACCCGGCCGGCGGCGACAGGAGAAGATGGGCCAGGTTGTCCTGAAAGACACGAATCGCCTCGCGATCGGCCCGCTCCTTGAGTTGAGCGCGAACGTCGCTTTCAATCCCCGGGCGGATGAGCCGGGCATAACTATCCCGTACGGCAGCTTCCAATACAGGGGCGAACGCTGATTCCCGGTCTCGAATCACGGTATCGAGAAGAAAATTGATCGCCTTTTCATCATCGGATTCGATGAACGACGTGAGGATCCCCTCCTTGGTGCCTCGCCGGATAGCCAGGACTCGGTGGCAAGGTATGGAGGAAATCGCCTCTTTCCTGTCGTAGTACATGTTGTACTTGGTTTTCTGCTCGCTTCTGGCTGGAACTACCTTGGACACGATGAAGCCGTCATTCCACATCATCTCCCGCAGAGCCTTGCGGGCTTCGCCGTTTTCCGAAATCCAATCGGCCAAGATCTCGGTGGCGCCTTTGAGCGCTTCTTCCCGGCTGGCAATGCCCTTCTCGGGATCGATGAAAACATCGATATGCTCCTCGGGGCTCCAGGCGTCGGTCTCCTGGTTCCAGAGATATTCCGCCAGGGGCTCGATGCCCTTACCTGCCCACTCCGCCGATCGGCTCTTCCGCTTGAGCCTGAATGGGAGAAAAAGATCCTCGAGCTCCGCTCGCACAAAGCAGGCATCAATTTTCAGACGGAGTTCGTCCGTCAGTTTTCCCTGATCGGCAATAGACTTGAGAATGACAGCGCGCCGGCTTTGCAGTTCCTTGTAATGAGCGGCGAGTTCCTGAATGGAGCGCAACTGCGCTTCGTCCAATCCGCCGGTAGCTTCCCTGCGATAGCGGGCGACAAACGCAAAAGTTGCTCCGTCTTCGAAAAGAGCGACCGCAGCGGATACAAATGACTCCGGCAACCCGGCATCCTGTGCGATTCGGCTTATGGTTGCAAGATCCATGCGTTGTTTATTCTACCGACCGAGCGAACATAATCAAGAATTTTGGCCTTTTCCCCCAAAATAAAGACGCTGAGAATTGCGAAATCTATCAGCCAACTTCGTCGTTTTCTTGGTGTTTCTTCGTGTCTTCGTGGTTAGAGTTGCCAAACAAATACCACTAGGACACCAAGACACGAAGAACACTAAGAAAACCGGCTTGACTTCATCAAACACGCGTTTAAAATGTACGTTTAAGGAAGATCATGATCAACCCCGCCGCCTACGATGCCACTCGCAACAAACTGCTCGAAGCCGCCGGCCAGGTCTTTGCGGAACATGGTTATCACTCGGCCACTGTGCGCGAGATCTGCATGCGCGCAGGCGCCAACGTCGCGGCGGTAAACTATCACTTTGGCGACAAGCTGGAGCTGTATACCGAAGTGCTGCGCCGATCGGTCGGTGCCGCCCAAAACGAGGCCATTCGCAACGCACTCGATCAGGTGGGTCCGCCGGAAGAAATTCTGAGGCAAGTGATCAAGGCCATGGTCCGAAAGATCGGCGGCGACCCTAATTCCGATCGCTGGTTCCGCCTGATTGTGCACGAGCTGGCGCAGCCCACGCCGGCGATGTCGCGCGTCATCGACGAGGCGATTCGGCCAATTTACAACCGGCTGCGCCACATTATCGGCGCTATCCTCAACTTGCCCCGCGACCACGAAAAGACCCGGCTCTGCACCCACAGCATCGTCGGACAGATAGTTCATTATCCACATGCGCGTCGCGTCGTAGTTCGGCTGTGGCCAGAACTGAAGCTGACGCCCGAGCAACTCGATCGCATTGCCGACCACATTGCCGACTTTTCCCTCGCCTATCTTGCTTCGGCCGGGACCAGCCGGAGGCAACGCACATCGACCAGGCATCCAAGCAGGCGGAAATGACAGAACAACCGGCAGCCGAAACCCGTTCGCAATCCCATCAGCCTCAGTCGCAGCCGGCGTCTCCGCCGCCAGGCCGTCCGGGCCATCGCCGCAAGATCGTCGGGCTGATGCTTTTAGTCTTGCTCGCCTCTGCCGCATTCCTGATCTGGACCAGGTTCTTTGCCACCCCTCGCGTACCCGACAATATCGTGATCCTGAGCGGCCGGATCGAGGGTGACGACTCCGCAGTGGCGCCGAAAACCGGCGGCCGCATTCTCGAAATCCGCGTCCGGGAGGGAGACAGCGTCAATGCGGGAGAGGTGATTGCGATTCTGGATGACCAGCAGGTGCGGGCACGCGAGGAGCAAGCCCGCGCCATGGTTTCGGAAGCGGAGGCAAAGGCGAAAGCGGCGCTAGATCAGATTGCCGTCCTTCAGGAGCAGTTGCGGCAGAATCAATTGCTGGGGGAACAGGCGGAAATTGATGCGGAAGGGCGCGTGCGGCAGGCCACCGCTGACCTGGCCGCGGCTGAGGCGGATCTCGTTCAACAGGAGACGGCTTATCAGCTTGCGGCATTCGATAAAGAGGCGTATACGCGGCTGGCGAAGACCGGAGCCGTTTCAGAGCGTCAGGGAAAGCAAGCCGCCACCACCGCCGATCAGCAGGCGGCGGCCGTGGCAGCCGCGAAACGCCGCGTCGAAGCGGCGCTGGGTGCGCTGACCGCAGCCAAGGCAAGCCTGTCAAATTCGGGCATTCGTGGAGCCGAGGCCGCGGCCGTGCGCAAGCAGATGGCGCAGCAACAGGCGGAAATAGCAAGCGCCACCGCCCAGACGGAAAGAGCTCGCGCCCAGCTCGCCGAAGCCCGGGCCAACCGTGAAGATCTGATCGTCAAAGCTCCATTCAGCGGGACGGTGATGACGCGCGCCGCGGAACCGGGAGAAGTGGTGGCGGCGGGGACTCCTCTTATCACCCTGCTCGACCTCGGCACCGTCTATCTGCGCGGCTTTGTGCCGGAAGGACAGATCGGCAAGGTCAAAGTCGGGCAAGCCGCGCGGGTTTACCTGGATTCAGATCCGAACCAGCCGATCGAGGCCTATGTTTCCCGGATTGATCCGCAAGCCATGTTCACGCCCGAAAACACGTACTTCCGCGAGGATCGCGTAAAGCAAGTCGTCGGAGTCAAGCTCCTGTTGAAGGGAGCGGTCGGGTTTGCCAAGCCGGGCATGCCGGCCGACGGCGAGATTCTCGTCCGAGGCGATACCTGGCCCGAAGTCCGGCAAAGGCACTAACCACGAAGACGCGAGACCAGGAAACGCGAACCAGATTTACCACAATGCAATCGGCTATCCGGGTCAGGGGTCTTTGGAAGCGCTACGGCTCGATCGAGGCCGTTCGCGGGATATCACTGGAGGTCCGCGAGGGCGAGATCTTCGGCCTGATTGGCCCGGATGGGGCCGGCAAGACCTCAACGTTTCAAGTGCTCGCCGGTGTCA
Organism: uncultured Acidobacteriota bacterium; assembly: GCA_963827655.1. Classification (GTDB taxonomy): domain Bacteria; phylum Acidobacteriota; class UBA6911; order UBA6911; family UBA6911; genus CAWHCF01. The sequence goes on along the minus strand of CAWHCF010000026.1, from coordinate 193,853 downwards.
TGGAACCGACATCGGGGAGCGCGGAGATTTTTGGACGGTCCGCGCGCGACATGCGATCGCAGACGGGCTATCTCACTCAGGCATTCAGCCTGTACCCGGACTTGAGCGTCACCGAAAACATCCGCTACATCGGCGACCTGCGTCGCGTCGCCTCCGACCAGATAACGATTCGCGGCCAACGATATTTGAAGATGTTCGATATGGACCGATTCGCACACAGGCTCGCAGGCCGCCTGAGCGGCGGTATGAAGCAGAAGCTGGCCCTGGTTTGCGCTCTCGTGCCTGAGCCGCGGGTCCTCCTGCTGGATGAGCCGACCACCGGTGTCGATCCCGTCTCACGGCGCGAGTTCTGGGATACTCTTGCCCATCTGGCTGCCGACGGTCTGACGCTGCTCGTGGCCACTCCCTATCTGGATGAAGCGGAGAGGTGTCATCGGGTGGCGTTGATGCACCTCGGTGAAATCCGGCAGATCGGCACGCCGGACCAACTTCGGGCCGGCTTGAATGCGAAACGGCTTGAACTCCGCACGCAAAACCTTGGCGAAGCTCACCGGGCGCTTTCTGAAATCAGCGGACCGGATCAGGAAATTGTGGACGCGCAGCGATTCGGCGACCGTCTCGATCTTCTGGTACGCGAGCCGGAGCGAGGGAAACGCATTCTGGAAGAGAGACTGAGGGCCGCCGGGCATGCCATCGACGAGATTCGCATCGACGAGCCGACTCTCGAAAACACATTCGTCGCCACGCTGCGCAGCCTGGGGCAAGAGGCGCGCGAGATCCCGTTTCCAGGATCCCACGACCACCGGCATCTGCGCGGCCAGATCGCGATCGGCGCAACCAATCTCACCAAACAGTTTGGTTCGTTCACCGCCGTAACCGACCTCAGCCTTCAGGTCCGATATGGGGAAATTTACGGACTTCTGGGAGCGAATGGAGCCGGCAAAACGACAACCATCAAGATGCTGTGCGGTCTGCTCGATCCGACCCGCGGAGACATACAACTCGCCGGCGAACGCGGCCGCTTGCGGTCCGGAGACGTACGGCAGAGGATCGGTTACATGTCGCAAAAATTTTCACTCTACGACGAACTTTCGATTCAAGAGAATCTCGACTTCTTTGCCGGCGTTTACGGCGTGCCCGAGCGCGAGCGCAAAGAAAAGCGGCAGTGGGTGCTTTCATTCTCGGGACTCGAGGGAAAGCAAGATCAAGTCACGAGGAGCCTGCCCGGAGGGTGGAAGCAGCGCGTGGCCTTTGGCGCCGCGATCATGCATGAGCCGAGCGTGCTTTTCCTCGACGAGCCGACCTCGGGCGTCGATCCCCTGGCCCGGCGCTCTTTCTGGACCATGATCAACCGGCTGGCGGATGCCGGCGCCGCAATCCTGGTAACCACGCACTATCTCGAAGAATCCGAGCAATGTAATCGCCTGGGGCTGATGGTGGCAGGGGAACTGGTGGTCGAGGGGAGCCCGGGCAGCATCAAGAGCCGGCAGACCGGTCATCTGCTGGAATTCATAGTCGATCAGCCCCAGGGCGCCGCAGATCTACTCAAGAAAGACCACGAGCCCTGGCGCGTGTCACTGTTTGGCGATCGACTTCACTTCATCACGGATCAGGACGCCGAACGGAGCAAGCAAGTCACAACCCGGAGCCTCGAAGCCAACGGCATCCGGGTCATCAGCGCGCGGGAGGGGCGCTTTTCGCTGGAGGACGTCTTCATCAGCGTGGTCGAAAAGGCCCGGCAGCAGGGCAAGGTCGCTGCCGAAGACCGGTGAAATATGTCCGGCCTGGAGTTTGGACATTTTGCAGGCACAGAAGTTCGGGCGCCGCTAACCAGGGCCGAAGGCCCGGCAGTTAATAGTTCCGCCCGTGGGAGAAGAGTGTGAAGTTGAGGATTGAGGTCTGTGGCGCGGGTCATCAGAGGCTGTCGCAAAACGACCCGATCCAAGTGCGGACGGGCTATCAAGCCCGTCCGGCCCCCTAATGGCACGAAAGAACGTTTTAAGGCTAAATCCGCCCGATCACGCTACTTGCGACGGGTCTGATGACCCGTCGCCACATGAGGCACGTTCTTACGGCCGGGGCTACGCTCTGTCGGCCCTACGGGCCTACCGGTGAAATATGTCCGGCCTCTCCGTCATGAGCCGGCGCCAGGAAATGGGGCAATGAGACGAATCCTCGCGCAGACACGCAAAGAACTGACCCAGATCGTCAGGGATTGGCGCACGCTCGCCCTGGCCCTGGGACTTCCGCTGGTTCTGCTCATGCTGATGGGGAACGCGATCTCGCTGACGGTGAACCGCCTTCCCATCATCGTGCAGGATTTTGACGATTCGCCGGCTTCGCACGAGTTGATAGACTCCTTCCGCGCCTCGATCACGTTTCACGTCGTGCCCTGGACGGCGGATCAACAACCCGAAGAGGCTTTCGCCTCCAATACCGCGCGCGCCGCGCTCATCATACCTGCGCACTTTGGACGAGATGTCGCGCGCGGCGTCGACTCACCGGTCCAGGTGCTGGTAGACGCCTCCGACGCAAACACAGCCAAGCTGATTTCCGGCTATGCCAGCCAGATCGCGCGGGCGCACAACCAGCGCACGGCAGGTGGGGCGTGCCTGAACCGGTCCAGGCGGCGATCCGGCTCTGGTACAACCCGGGGCGTTCATCCAAGAAATTCTACGGTCCGGGAATTTTCGTTCTCGCCATGTCGATGTTTCCGCCTCTGCTGGCCTCGCTCGCCATGTCGAAAGAGGGCGAGCAGAAAACGATTCTTCAGGTCTACGTCTCGAGCATCTCGGCTCACGAATTCCTGCTGGGAAAAATCTTTGCCTTCATGGCTGTGGCGCTCTCGGAATGCCTGCTCATGCTCGCGCTGCTGTTTACGTACTTCGGCCTCAGTCTGGCGGGCGACCCGGTTCCTTTCATCGTGGCTACTCTCCTGTACACATTCTGCGTGGCTTCGTTCGGAACCATGGTCGGGGCCGCCATTCCCAATCAGGCGGCCGCCATGCAGGCCGTTGCCCTGGGGGGATTCCTGCTCGTGTTCCTCCTTTCCGGTTTGATTTTTCCGGTCGAGAACATTCCGGCCGGGTTGCGCTGGCTCTCCCACTTCATCTGGGGCAAGTACTACATCGAAATCGTGCGCGATGCCCTGTTGCAGGGCGGCGGCTGGCCGGCAACCTGGTTCCAGGTCCTGATCGTTGGTTTGATCGGAGCGATCTTCTACACGCTGGCGTGGCGCAGCATGCGGCGCATGCAGCTCAAGGCATGAACGATGAGACTGTTACAACGACTCTTCAACTACCGCGTCCGGGCCTTGATTCGAAAAGAGTTCAATCAGATCCGGCGCGACCGGCGCCTCGCGGTTTCTCTGATTCTCCCGCCCACGCTCCAGCTGTTGCTCTTCGGCTTCGCCTTGAGCGCGGAGGTATCGAACGTCCGGCTCGGCGTCGTCGACGGCAGCAGGACGCCCGAGAGCCGAGAGCTGGTCGCAGCGCTGAGCGAGAGCAAGAGTTTTCGCTTGACCGGTTACTACGCTTCCGCCGATCGGCTCGGTGATGCGATCAGCCGGGGCGATCTCGACGCCGGGGTTGCGATTCCGTACGACTATGCCCGCGATCTGCAGCGCGGACGCCCGGCAACGGTGCAGTTTCTCTTGAACGCAATGAACGCGAATACGGCCGCGATCAGTCAGGGTTATGCGGAAGGTGTGATCCAGACGTACAACCATGCTCTTCGCGCAGAAGGAGTTCATGCCGGTCTTCAGCAGACCGCGGCGCCGGGCGCGAGCCGGCGCGGTCAGGTGCTGCTGCGCCCCGCCTTCCTGTATAACCCCGGTCTGGTCGACTCGTGGTTTATCGTGACGGGCGTCTTCGGCCTGCTCTTGATCCTGAACAGCTCGCTGGTCGCATCCGGGGCGATGGTCAAAGAGCGCGAGGCCGGGACGATCGAACAGCTGCTCATGTCACCGGCCGGCACATCCGAAATCATCATAGCCAAGATCGCGCCGTTATTTATCCTGCTGTCTCTGATGGCGCTCTTCGCAGTCGGAGTCATCGTGGTCGCCTTCAGAGTCCCCTTTCATGGCAGCCTGATGCTCGTGCTGTGCGGCGCGGCTCTGTGCGTCCTGTCAGGCATCGGCCTCGGCACAGTCATCGCCACATTCAGCAAATCGGCGCAGCAGGCAATACTGACGAGTTTCTTCGTGAATCCTCCGATGGCCTCATTGTCAGGAGCCCTTAATCCGGTAGAGGCGATGCCCGCGTGGTTGCAGCCTCTCACGATCCTCAACCCGATTCATCATTTCGCGACCATTGTGCGCGCGAGCATGCTCAAAGGAAGCGGGCTCGCGGCCCTGTGGCCCAATTTCCTGGCTCTACTCGCTTTTACGCTCGTTCTTTTCTCATTGAGCGTGTGGCGCTTCCGAAAACAGCTCAGCTAGACCAGGCGGAAAGGTATGGTTCAAAACCAATGAGAAGACGGGCAAAAGCAGCACTTCGGATCAGCGGACTCGTTGCGATCCTGACATTCACGATCGCGCATACTACATTCGCTCAGCCTGGATCAGCAGGCAGTCAATCGGAAGGCGCCCACGCAAATCAGCTTCCGCTTTCGGGCCGAAGCCTCCAGGGCGGGTCGGTCACCGCCACGCAATCGCCGGTGCCCGGGACAACCACCAGTGTCAACACCATCAACCCCGCGATCCAGGTGCAGGGTCCTTATGCCGGAAGTGTTGGAAGCACCGGCAGAATTCCATTCTCGGGCCGGCTATCGCTGCGCGAAGCCGTCCAGCGCGGGCTCGAGCACAACCTCGGCACGGTCGGCCTGACCCAGGCGGTGCGCCAGGCGCGCGGTCAAAGCAAGGCGGCTCGAAGCGCCTTGCTGCCGAACCTCAACGGCAGGCTAAGCGAAACCGTGCAGCAGATCAATCTGAAGGCGCTGGGAGTTCCAATCGGGTCCTCCATTCCGGGCCTCTCGGTGCCGACTATTGTCGGTCCCTTCAATTACTTTGACCTCCGGGCCACGCTCTCGCAGACCCTGGTCGATCTCACGGCCTGGCACAACTATCGTTCGGCCGACGAAACCTTGCGCGCCAACGAACTCTCGGTACAGGATGCGCGGGATCTTGTTGTCCTTGCCGTCGGCGGCGCTTATCTTCAGCTGATTGCGGCCAAAGCGAGAGTGGAATCGGCACGCGCCCAGCTCGAGACCGCCAATACTCTTTATCAACAGACCTCACAACGGCGCAGCGTGGGTCTGGTGGCGCAGATCGACGTGAATCGAAGTCAGGTCCAGGCGCAAACGCAACAGCAGCGGCTGGTTTCGCTAAAGAATGATCTTGCCAAACAGAAGATCAATCTGGCGCGGCTGACCGGTCTGCCTCCGAATGATCAATACGACACGTCAGACAATGTGCCGTTCGCCGCTGCAGCTCTGCTCGGTCTTGAAGAAGCGCTGAATCGCGCCTTCGAGCAGCGTTCGGACCTGAAAGCCGCTGAAGCGCAGGTTCGAGCCGCCGACCGGGTACGCTCGGCCGCTCGCGCCCAACGCCTTCCCTCGCTATCATTGAACGCCGATTACGGCGTCATCGGAACCAACCCGGCCCAGTCGCACGGCACATTTTCCGTCGTCGCCACACTCCGCTTCCCGATCTGGCAAGGGGGTCGCATCGACGCCGACATCGAACAGGCGGAGGCCGCGCTGGCGCAGCGGCAAGCGGAGCTTGAAGACCTTCGCGGGCGGGTCGAGAGCGAGGTGCGTGGGGCCTTTCTGGACCTCGAGGCGGCAGCCAGCCAGGTGGAAGTGGCCACGATGAACCAACAGGTTACGGGAGAAACCCTCGACCTGACGCGCCAACGGTTCGAGGCCGGTGTAACCGACTCGGTTGAAGTCGTGCAATCCCAGGAGTCAGTGGCGACCGCGGAGCTGGACTACATCAACAGCGTATTTGCCCACAACGTAGCGAAGCTCAGTCTGGCGCGCGCGATCGGGAGCGTTGCGGAAAGCCTGCCGCAATTCCTCAAGCTGCCGTAGCAGAGCAGCAGCAAGCTTGCGCACTCCAAAGGCGCGCTCTTTCACCCTGTCTTCTTGATAAATTTCCGGTAGACCCAGAGAATCAGGACGGCTCCAACGATGGCAGCAATAAACCCGGCCCCGCCGCCTTCGTCGTACCATCCGACGGCTCTGCCAATCCACGTGGCGGCAAGCGCTCCACCGATGCCCAACAGGGTCGTCACGATGAACCCTCCGGGATCTTTCCCCGGCATGAGCAGCTTGGCCACCGCCCCCGCGATAAACCCGATCAAGATTGTCCAGATCCAGCTCATAGACCTTCCCCTTTCTCCCGTTAAGATTCTTCGCGTTTCTTCGTGTCTTCGTGTCTTTGTGGTTAGTGCGCGCTTAGAAATCGAACCTGAGACCGAAGAGCATCGAGCGGCCCGCTTGAGCGGTGGTAACAAGGCCGAAATCGCCGGCCTGGATGTTGGTCGTCGGGTTGTTGAAGTTGGCGCGGTTAAAGGCGTTGAACATTTCCCAGCGGAACTGGAACGCGCGCTCTTCACCGAGCTTCCAGTTCTTGTGAATGGCCAGATTCCAGATTGACTGGCCTGGGCCGGTCAGGACGTACCGTGCGGAGTTGCCGTAGAAGCCGCGGCCGGTGGCCGGAAGCACGAATGCGGAGCGATCGAAGATTGGCACCCGGCTCTTGATGGAGTCCCGCATCGCGTCCGACTCGAAGTTGCCGTCGCCGGTACGGTCGGGACGGCCGCTGAACTGGTTGGTGAACGCCGGATCGGCATTCGAGTAGGCCGGACTCAACCGCTGTCCAGTGACCATTGTCGTGATGCCGGACAGTTGCCATCCGCCGATGACAAAGTCGAGTGGGCTCGAGATGCCGTTGAGGAACCGCTGGCCGCGTCCAACCGGCAGATCGAACACGTAGCTGAAGCGAAGCTGCTGGCGGCGCAGGTTGGAATCGTCGGCTCGTTCCAGGAACCGGGCGTACTGGTTCTGCTGCGCGCCCGTGCTGTATCCGCGCAGGTCAACATCGGTGAGCCCTTTGGCCAAGGTGTAGTTGACGTTGAACCAGAGACCGCGCGACATACGGCGGTCGGCCTGGATCGTGAACCCATGATAAGTGGCCGAGCCTCCGGCCTGTACGAGGTTGGCCGCGTTGTATCGAGAATAGGGCCGGCGGGCCGCGCTGAACGGCGTCGTGCTCGGCCGCAGCAGATTGAGGTCCTCGCTATAGGGAACATTCAGCGAGCGCGTGCCGACGTAGGCGATGTCGACGGCCATTCCGAGGATCTGTCGTCCGAAAGAGAAATTCCATTGATGGGTGTTCTCACTGGGAAAGTGTGGGCTCGTGCTGTTTATGGTCTGCACGCCGGAAAAGGTCGAAGTGGCGACGAACGGCGCCGGGAACTGAATGGCCGGTGTATTCGGATTCTCGAGTATGAATGACTCGGTGGACTGCCACGGCCCGCCGGTCGCGTTGAGCGCCAGCAGCCCCGGCCAGAACTGCGCATAAACTCCGTAGCCGGCGCGCACTACCGTGGTGGCGTCGCCAAATGGCCGGATCGCCAGACCGATGCGCGGGCTCCAGTTGTTGCCGTCGTTGAACATCAGGCTGCGCTCGGGCAGGCCGGCGTCGCTGGCGGTGCGGATCGGCAGCGTCGCCGCCACCTGCGGCACCAGGTCCGTAGGGATAGTAGAGCCGGCGGTAACCAGGCTGCCGGTGGTTGGATCAAACGTGAACATGCGGTCGTACTTTTCCACCCACGGCGTCTGGTACTCGTAGCGCACGCCGAAGTTCAGAGTGACTCGAGAGTGCAGTTTGAGATCGTCCTGCCAGTAGAAACCCCAGTAGGTGCTCCGCGGATATGCGTTAGGACGGGCGATGCCGCGCGTGGCGCCGGACGGCCAGCCGAGCAAAAAGTTCGCGTAGGCAAGACCGGTGAGGCGATCGTCGAAGGAGTAGGCGCCGCGGACATTGAGGGGCTTGTTCTGATTGTTGACCTGCAAGCGACGCACCTCCCCGCCGAATTTCATGTTGTGACGTCCCTTGTGCAAGGACACGTTGTCGATCACCTGGTAGGTATTCTGCGCGGTATAGGCCTGATTTCTACCGGTACTGGCGGCAATCGGGATAGCGCCTCCGTAAGTGAACTGGGGCATGCTGCTGATGGACGGATCGTTGCCCGGATTGTCGATGCCCTGGATTCCGAGTTGCGATTGCACGTCGACCCCGAAGTTGTAGTCCTTGGATTCGCTGTACGTGCGGTTAAACCCCAGCTTCACCTCGTTCAGCAGGTTCGCACTGAAGGTGTGGGTATCGGAAATGACCACGCTCCGGCCCGGGATATTGCTCAGTATGCTGCCCGAGCCATAGCCGCTTTTGAGACCTCCGAGATACGTGTCTCCATTGGTCATGGTCAAACCCACGCGGGCAAACAGCAGGTTCTTATCGCTGATCTTCTGGTCCCCGCGGAATGAGTAGACGTTGGAATCGTACGCGCCGCCCGGATCGGCATAGAAGTTGTTGGCCATGCCATAGGTACCCTGTCCCACCTGATTAGGGTCGGGATAGAGTAAATCCTGCAACGTCCGCGAAACGGAGCTGATGCGGCTGGCCGGAATCGTGTTGTTGGGAAAGGGCTCCATGTTGTTGAGCGGATCGACCAGGTTGATCCGTCCGGCTCCGGCAAGCGCGGAAAAGTTCCCCTGTCGCATCGCCGGCGTGGGCACAATCAGGAAAAGGCGGTTGCCTACTCGATAGCGCGCCCCGCTGTAAGAGGCGAAGAAGAAAGTCCGATCCCTCCCGTCATACAGATTGGGGATGACGACAGGACCGCCGCCAGTGATCGCGAACATGTTGTGATTGGTGAAGGACGGCGGCTGGGTGTCGGACCAGGCGCGCGCGGAGAAGTAGCTGTTGAAGTTTCCCCAGTAGAGCGAGCCGTGGTAGGCATTGGTGCCCTGTTTACTGACTGCGGCGAACTGCGCCACCTGCGCATACTCGGCCGAGGAGTTTGCGGTGAGGATCTTGATTTCCTGGAACGTCTCGATATCGCCGGAGAATCCATTGGCCGTGTTGCGGCTGCTGATCATGTCGTTGACCGATATGCCGTCGGCCGTGAAGTTGTTGGCGGTGTCGCGCGCCCCGTTGACTTCGAAGCCGCTGGTGCTCTGGATGCCGGCAGTGACGTTGGTGACATTAGCCCAGCCGCGACCGAAGATGCTGAGCGGAAGCTGGGCGAAGTCCCGCGCCGTTTTGATGTTGGACAGCGACGCGGTTTCAGTCTCCACCTGCGTCACGCCGCCTTCTACCGTGACCGTGGTGGCGACCTCGCCGACCTGGAGCCGGACATCCACGCGCTTGGCCTGATTACTGGCCAGGTCGATGCGGGTCTGATCGAACGTGGTAAAACCGCCAGCCGTTACAGTGACGCGGTAGAATCCCGGCTCCAGCCCGGAGACCCGGTAATCACCACGCTCGTCGGTATTGACAGCACGCACGAAGTTTGTGCCCTCGTTGGTTACCTTGATCTCGGCTCCGACCACCCCGGCCCCGGACGGGTCGGTGACGGCGCCAAGTATGCTGCTCTGAGTGAACTGGGCCAAAAGCTGCGTTGTTGAAAAGCTCGACCAAAGCGCAATGAACAAAAAAAGACGCGTGACCATCTGCATCAACTGCTCCCTTTCGCGCCGGACGCGGCGCTCGCGTGCTCAAACGGATCCGGTAAGTGTGATCCCGTTGCCGAGGACTGTCAATGGATGACTGCGATTCAGACAGTGCTTGATGGCCGAGAACGAAGAGGGGGAAGGTCAAAGGGCCTGGCCGAGGAGTTTGGCCCTTTCGCGCGCGCTCAGCAAGCTGCCGCAAGGCTCGTAGGGCCTGGAGTTGGACATTTCAAGGCACGAACTCGAGTGCCGTAGCCAGGGACACTACGGATTTACGTAGACAATCTACGGCTCGCCATGGTAGTAGATATTCTACGACCTTATGGCGGACAAGGCACGATATCAGAACCGGATCGAGCTGCTCCAGGGAACCCTGGACATGCTGATCCTCCAGACCCTTCAGTGGGGGCCGCAACACGGTCACGGAATCGGCCAGGCGATCCGGGCCAACTCGGGCGAATTGCTTCAGGTGGAGACCGGTTCGCTCTATCCCGCTCTCCATCGCCTGGAAAGACAAGGCTGGCTCTCCTCCGAATGGAAGATCACGGAAAACAACCAGAAAGCCAAATACTATCGGTTGACCCCGGCTGGGAAGAAGCAACTGCTGGCCGAGCAGTCGAAGTGGGAGCTGCTCGTGAAGGCGATAACCGGCGTCATGAAGCCCGCGCAGTGAGGACCCGAAATGGACCTTGGGCGATTCACGAGACTGCTTGGGCGCTTCATCCGAAGCCAACGGGCGGACGAGGAACTCGATGCGGAAATCCGCGCGCATCTGGAAATCGAGATCCGGCAGCGAATCGAAGCCGGTGAAATGCCGGCAATCGCTCGAGCCGGGGCGTTGAAGGACTTCGGCAACGTTCCACTCATAAAGGAGGTGACTCGGGAGATGTGGGGCTGGTCATCACTCGAACGTCTCGAACAAGACCTGCGCTACGCGCTGCGGATGCTGCGCAAAAATCCAGGGTTTACCGTCGTGGCAGTGATCTCGCTCGCCCTGGGGATTGGCGCGACCACGGCGGTGTTCAGCGTGCTCGATGCAGCCGTGCTTCGTCCCTTGCCCGTGGTTGAACCGGACCGGTTGGTCATTCTCTCCCCCCATCTTCGAGGGCAGCGCTTCGTGCTGTTCAATCCGCTGTTCGAAGAGCTCCGCCGAACGCAGACCACGCTCCAGGGAGTGTTTGCCGTCAGCGACCAGCCCTATCTCAAGGTTACCCTGGACGGCGACTCAACTCCGAGTTACGTGAGCGGGAGCTATGTTTCGGGCGGCTACTTCCCTCTTCTCGGTGTGTCGCCCGCCCTGGGCCGACTGTTGAGCGAGAACGATGACCTGCTTCCCGGAGAGTCGGGCAGCGGGGGGTGCGGGGCGGTTATCAGCCACAGCCTCTGGATGCGGCGCTACCAGCAAGATCCGACCGTGCTCGGGCGCACCCTGCGGGTCAAAAGCACCGATTGCGCCATCGTGGGGGTGGCGCCGCGACAGTTTCGGGGCCATCAACCCGGTTATGCGCCTGACCTGTGGGTTCCTTTGCGGCCTCTGACAGACCCTAACTTGCTGGCCAGCCAGGGCATGGCTTTCTTTTCCGGAGTCATGGGCCGTCTCCGCCGCTGGCGTAACGATCACGCAGGCCGAACTGGAGCTGACAATGATCTACCAGCGGCTCGTGGCGGCTGCGCCTCCCCGGTCCGTGGGGCCGGACCGTCAGCCTGCCACGGCCGGGGATTTCACGATGCGGCTCTTGCCGGGAGATCGCGGTCTCGAGGCGGTACGGCGAGCGTTCGCCCGGCCACTGATACTCGTGCTCGCGGTTGTAGGCGTGGTGCTGCTGATCGCCGCGGTCAACGTTGCCAACCTTTCTCTTGCGCGTGGCGCAGCGCGCGCTTCGGAGCTGGCGACGCGTGCGGCGCTCGGCGCCGATCGGGTCCGGCTGATTCGCCAGCTTGCCACGGAAGGCGCGCTGCTGGCCGCAATCGGCGGGTTCACCGGAATCGGACTGGCCTGGGCAGGAACTCCCGCTCTGGCCGCGCTGGTCTCACTTCCCTATCTGCCCATCTCGCTCGATACCAGGCCGGACTATCGCGTCCTGGCCATGGCGCTCGATCGCAACCGGATTCAGCGCGCTGCTGACCGGGATTCTGCCGGCCCTTCGATTGAGCGGCGCCAACCTGCAGGGTGCGATGGCCGGGGTGGGGCGCACCACAAGCAGCCGACCCGCGCTGCGGCTCATGCGTACTCTGGTAGCGGCGCAGCTGGCGCTGTCGTTCCTGCTCGTATCAGGCGCAGGGCTGCTGCTGCAAACGATCGTCCGGATTTACGGCGTCGACCCCGGGTTTCAGCCGGAGCAAGTCGTGGTCCTGGACGTGCGCCACGAGCGGGACGGTCCGTCCTTCGGCGTGGTCGACGGTCCCGAGGAGAAGTCACGGCGCGCGGCTCTGTATCTCGCTCTCGAAGAGCGCCTGAACGCTCTGGCTGGAGTGCGCGCGGCGAGCCTCTCCTGGCTCGGCCTGTTTGGAGGAAATTACCTCGGCTTGAGCCTGATCGACCCGGAGCAGCCCGACGATCGGAGCTTTGGTCTTGTGGACTATGTCTCGCCGCGTTACTTCGACACCGTCGGCATGCAGCTGGTCCGCGGCCGGAGCTTCACGAGTTACGACCGTGAGGGCACACTTCGGGTCGCCCTGGTCAACGAGGCGCTGGTACGGAAGCGCTTCGGCGATGGGGAGGCGCTCGGTCGAAGGCTCGCGCTCGACTATCCGGGCGAGGAAAGGCGGCCTTTCACCGTGATCGGCGTGGTGCGAGATTCCAAGTATAACGATTTGCGCGAGGCCAGAGCGGAACCCATGATGTGGGCGCCTCTGGCACAAGCGCCATTTCACATCAGCTCTGTCTCGTTGCGGATCGAACCGGGTACGCAAGCCGGTGTATTGCGCGAGGCGCGCAAGGCGCTCGCCGAAGCCGATCCGCAGCTGATGGTCCAGAGGACTACCACCCTTTCCGCTCGGATGGCGGAAAGGACATCGCGTGAACGTCTGCTGCTGGGCCTGGCCCTGGGCTTCGGCGGACTGGCGCTCGTGCTGGCCGTTGTCGGCCTCTATGGCACGCTGGCCTATGCGGTCGGGCGCCGGACTCGCGAGATCGGCTTGCGCCTGGCACTTGGCGCCACCCGCGGAGAAGTTCTGCAACTGATTCTCGCTGAAGCTGCGCGCCTGGTCGCATGGGCGTTTGTGGCCGGACTTCCGTTCACCATCGCGGTCGGCTACGCGCTGCGCGCCTTTTTATTCGAAGTCGCGCCGCACGATCCGGCGACTCTTGTGTTCGCCGGCCTGGTGCTTGCGGTTGCGGCAATGGCCGCCGCCTGCGTCCCTGCCCGCCGGGCCGCGCGCATCGATCCGATGACGGCCTTGCGCCATGAATGACGAGGGGAGGCCGCCTTTGTGTTCCTTGGCGACTTCGTGTCTTAGCGGTTAGAACCACCTGTGGCGGCTACTGGGTCTGCACCGGCGCCCACCGGATCAGCGACTCAGCGATTGGCCTTGGCCGGCGCGGCAGATGCTTCAGAAAAAAAGCCTGACAGTCGGAAAAGAGCCGGCTCGCCGCCTGAGGGCTGCCATCTCCTGCGAAGCCGAAACAGTGCCGCTCGCCGGCATAGGTGATGACTTCGATCTTCTTTCCCTGCGTCTTCAGTTCCGGAATGAAAAGCTCGTTGTTGATCTTGTTGATTATGTGCTGGTCCCCCTGGACGATCAGAATGGGGCACGCGATCTTGCGGATCTTCTCGCGGGTGAACTTCTGCGCCTCTTCAGTGTAGAACCGCTTCGGATCCTCCATGATAGACTCCGCATCGCTGGCCTGAGCCACCGTGCCCCGCCTGGGGGTGTTGCGGGTGAACATCCCGGTGTATAGAACGGTTGCCGGCTCTTCCGCAGCAATGGCGCTGAGCCGGACCTCCCCAGCCAGCTCCAGGGCGAGACTCCCCCCGCCGCTGCACCCATAGACCACCACGCTGTTCGGATCCACGTCGGGCATCTTCTTGACGTGGTCGACAACAGTCAGGCAGTCCGCCAGGGCGTCCCGGGTCTGCGGATCCTGCTGACGGCTGCGGAACGTCGGGATCACGATCACGTAGCCGGCCGCCAGGTACCGAGAAGGATTAGGCCGGCGCAGCGCCAGGTCCTTCAGGCGCTCCATGGGGGTTGTCGCCAGTCCGCCGTGCAAATAGATGATGGCCGGGAAAGGTCCCTTGCCCGGGGGCTTTCGCGCCACAGCGACCACGGTATGGCCTTCCGCGGCCTTTAGGCTGATTTCCTCCAGGGGCGAAACCTGTTCGGAAACCGACGGCCAGGTGATCGATTCCTGAGCCGGCAAAACGGACGCGGCAAGGAGGATCGTCACATACCAGGCGGACATCCTTCGCATCAAGTCCTCTTCTGGCCGGGAAGGTAGTAGCGCACCTCGAATAACAAGGCGCCGGTCTCGGACACGTAGGGTCCGTGCTTCATTCCAGGAGGCCGGCAGCAGTAGCTCCCCGCGGAAAATGTCCGGGAGAGCGTCACGTCTGTGAGCGATCCTTCCAGGATCCAGACTTCTTCCCAGAACTCGTGGGTGAGAACGCCGGCGTAGCGGAAGTCGGCCCCCTTCTCGAATTTCAGCAGGCGGGTGACGTTTCCGACCTCTTCATCCTTCGTGAGATTTTTCTGGAAGATCCCGGGGCGTCGATCATTTAATTGCTCCCAGCCGCTGTCGTCGGGCACATGAAACTCGAGCTCGGGTTTCGGCATGAATCACCAGTTTCTTTGCATCTTGGCGGTCGATGTTTGTTCACTGACCTGAGAGAGCTCGAAAACGCTCGATTCCCTCTAGTGTTCAACCTTGACCCACTTGCCCCGTTTGGCCGATCTTTCTACCGCCTCCAGCACTGCCTGGACCCTGGCACCCTCTCGAAAGTCGGGAGAGATGGATTCGTCCTTCTCCAGCGCGCGGAAGAAATCCGAGAGCGCGTTGGTGAAAGTGTGCTCGTAGCCGATAATGTGTCCTGGGGGCCACCAGGCCTTCAGGTAGGGATGGCCGGCCTCTGTTATCAGTATCTTCTTGAAGCCCTGCTCCGTTGCCGCGTCCCCCTTGCTGTAGTGATGGAGTTCGTTGAGCGACTCGAGGTTGAAGGCCAGAGATCCCTTGCTGCCGTAGATTTCGAATTGGTTGGCATTCTTGCGGCCCGTGGCGAAGCGAGTAGCTTCAAAAGAACCCATGGCGCCGTTCTTGAAACGGGCGATGAACAGGGCGGCATCGTCGACGGTCACGGTTCCCAGCTTGGGCGGCCCCGACTTTCTCGTGGCAAAAAAAGCGCTGCCCGATTCCAGCAGAGGGCGTTCTTGACGAATGTCTTCATGTCACCCACCACTTCCGCGATCTCCCCGACCAGGAACAAGGAGAGATCGATGATATGCGCTCCAATGTCGCCAAGCGCGCCACTACCGGCGGTCTTTTTGTCCAGGCGCCACACCAGAGGGAATTCGGGATCGACGATCCAATCCTGGAGGTAAGCGGCGCGGAAATGGTAAATATCCCCGAGCTTTCCTTCTCGAATCATCTGCCGGGCAAAACTGACCGCCGGAACGCGGCGATAGTTGTAAAAGACCATGTTTTTCACGCCGGCTTTATCGACCGCCTTCACCATTTCGCGAGCCTCTGAAAGCGAGTTGGCGAGCGGCTTTTCGCACACGACGTGCTTGCCGGCACGAGCTGCGGCAACAGCCATCTCCTTGTGCAGGTTGCCCGGCGTGGAAACATCGATCACGTCGATGTCCGAACGCTTGATGAGTTTCTTCCAGTCGGTCTCGTAGGATTCCCACCCCCAGCTCTCCGCAGCCTTCTTGACTCCCTCCGGGTCGCGCCCGCAGATTGCCTTCATCACGATACGGTTTTGCAGCGGAAAGAACATTCCTACGGACTTGTAAGCGTTCGAATGGGCCTTGCCCATGAACTTGTATCCGATCAAACCCACATTGACTTGACCCATAGAGACCCCCCGCGTTATGCCGACCGGATCTGGTTCCGCCAAAAGCCGGAGTCAGAAGTCAGGAGTCAGAATCCAGAATGGCTCGTCAGCGGCTGAGAGATTGTCGAAGAAATTCTGGCTCCTGGCTTCTGACGCGAACCCAGCCTCCAGGCTTGTCCCGCTCCGTTTTTGAGTGGATCGCCCGAAGCGCGGGAAGTATAACATTGAAGCGGAAAAGTCAAAATGAACAGACGCCATTTCCTGAAGTCTCTGCCGGCAACGCTCCTGCTGCCGAAGTTTCTTCCGTCTCAGGCCCCTCAGGTCCAGTCGGTTCAAGGTCCGCTCCCGGCGGAGAAACTCGGCATGACTTTAATGCATGAGCACGTGATGGTGGATTTTGTCGGCGCCGACAAGGTTAGCAGGGAACGTTACAACCGGGATGAAGTGTTTCGTACCGCCCTCCCGTTCCTGAAGCAGGTGCGCGGCCTCGGCTGCCATACCCTGGTCGAGTGCACGCCGGCGTACATAGGACGCGATCCGGTCCTGTTAAAAGAGCTGTCGGCGGCAAGCGGGTTGCATCTCCTGACGACTACCGGGTACTACGGCGCGGCTAACGACAAGTTTGTCCCGCAGCATGCCTATCAGGAGAGTGCGGAGCAGCTCGCCGTCCGGTGGAGGACCGAGTTTACCAACGGCATCGAGCAGACCGGGATCAAGCCGGGAATCATCAAGACGGGAGTCGACAAGGGGGCTCTCTCGGACATCGATGCCAAGCTGGTTCGGGCAGCCGCCAGGACTCACCTGCAAACGGGCCTCACCATCGCTTCTCACACCGGTGACGGCGTCGCGGCGATGGAGGAACTCGCTTTGTTGAAGGGCGAAGGGGTGGCAGCTTCGGCTTTCATCTGGGTGCATGCCCAGAGTGAATCCGACACTTCGCTCCACGCCAAGGCGGCCGAGCAGGGAGCCTGGGTTGAGTTCGACGGAATAAACGAGAAATCCCTGGACCGGCATGTGCAATTCGTCAAGGCGATGATCGATCGCGGATTTATTAACCGAATCCTGATCTCGCAGGACTCCGGCTGGTACCACGTGGGCGAACCGGGCGGGGGAACCTTTCGCAATTACGAACTCCTTTTCACCCACTTCATTCCGGCCCTCAAGAAGACGGGAGTGACGGACGAGCAAATTCGCAAGCTGCTGATCGAAAATCCCAGACAGGCGTTGACTCTCACAATTCGGGCGCTGCCCAAGGTCGGCTAAACCCTCGCTCGCCAGCGTTCCTCCAAAATTGCTTTCGCTAGAACTTTTGTTGCCGCAAGGTTGGTGGTTCGATGCCACGGTCGTTACCGATTGCATCCCGGATGACCCGTTCGGTTACAGTCATGCGCCATCGTCCTCGTGAGGTCGAGCGGCGTCGACTCGGCCCCGACCGGACGACGGCAATCTCCACAATCAGATTTCATGCCTGCTTGGAACGAGTGGGGGTAGAATGCGCGCCATGATCCGCCCAACTCGGCTTCGCGTACTGGGAGCGCTTTTTGGCCTGTCGCTTGGCGTTGCTGCAAGCAACGAGAGCGAGCACGTGCTGCGCGAATTCAGGAAGTTTCACCTGACTCCGATCTACTGGTCGGAGGGGGCGAACTTCGCCGACTTCAACCGCGACGGGACTGTAGATGTGGTCTGTGGCCCTCACGTCTATCTTGGACCGGACTACAAGTTCCGGCACGAGTTCTACCCGGCCGTGGCCCCGACCAAGCGCGGGCCGAATGACATGCAGATTTACGCTCTCGACAACTTCTTTTCGTTCGTCTACGACTTCAACGCGGACGGGTGGGCCGACATCCTGACCATCGGACTGCCGAGCACAGCGGCGTACTGGTACGAGAACCCGAAGCTTCGGTTCAGCGGACCGCCCGGCCCTCCGGTCCACTGGAAGCGCCACGACGTGATTGACCAGGTCAACAACGAATCCCCGGACTTCGGCGATATCACGGGCGACGGGCGCCCCGAGTTGATTATGGGTTATCGAGACCGCCTGGGCTACGCCACGCCGCACCCGACGGATCCTGCGAAGCCTTGGACGTTCCACGCGATTTCCGCAGAAAAGACGCTCCCGCATCACTACACGCATGGCCTCGGTTATGGCGATGTCGACGCGGACGGCCGCGCGGACTTCCTGTCGAAGGACGGTTGGTGGCGCCAGCCGCCGTCTCTCGCCGGCGATCCGGAGTGGAAGTTCCACGCGTTCCAGTTCACCGAGCGCGGCGGCGCGCAGATGTTCACCTATGACGTCAACGGGGACGGCCGCAATGACGTTATCACGAGCCTGAATGCCCATGCCTGGGGGCTGAGCTGGTTCGAGCAGATCCGGGCGACCGACGGCGGCATCAGCTTCAAGGAGCACGTGCTGATGAGCAAGGGCGAGGAGAATCTCGACAATCCCTACGGAGTTCAATTCTCCGAGCTGCACGCGGTTGCCCTCGTTGACATGGACGGAGACGGACTGAAGGATATTCTCACGGGGAAGTGCTACCGCTCGCACGATTTTGCCGATCCAGGGTCTCGCCAACCTCCGGTGATCTACTACTTCAGACTGACTCGACGGGACGGCAACGTGGAGTACGTTCCGCACCGGATCGACGACCAGTCCGGAGTGGGCCGTCAGCTCGCGACGGGCGACCTGAACGGCGACGGCATGCTGGACTTCGTGATCGGCAACAAGAACGGCACGTTCGTCTTTCTTCAGCAGGCCCGGAAGGTCAGCGCCACGGAATGGGATCAGTCGCAACCGAAGCGGGTCCGCTAATGTATTGCCTGGTTGATCCTGAGTGAATTCAACGCATTGCTGGTCGAAATCGGCGGGAGGCCGCTGCCCCCTCATCATAGTCTCCAGGGTTTGGATCGCATCCGGCGGTCCGATTGGCGTTGGGATTCAACGGGATTGGACGGAGAGCGACCTGAGAGATAACGCAGCAAAAATCACGAACGACCTAAATGGCGGGACAGGCCGACCAGGATCGTGAACGCCTACAACGGATTGTCGGGGTAGATCAGCGTCCGCCACATGTGCGCCACCGGGCTTCCGTCGAACCCTAGCCCTTCCTTCGGCTGATTGAATTGGCGCCCGACAATATCGATGAACGGCTCGATCGAGACGACCATGTCCTTGTTAAACGCGTACCGGTCGTGCACGGTCACGAGCCGAGCCTCCATGTATCATCGGTGCTTGCGCGCGTCGTCCGTACCGAATAGATCCTCCAGCCTGGTCAATCCTCCATCGCGCGGAGCTTGAACCTTTGGATCTTTCCCGTGGCGGTCTTGGGAAGATCCGGAACAAAGGTTATCTTGCGCGGGTACTTGTAGGGCGCAATCTTGTCTTTGACGAAATGCTTCAACTCCTCTTCCAGGCCGGGATCAGCCGTATGACCGGGCTTCAGAACCACGAAGGCTTCAGGCTTGGTCAGACCATCCAGGTCCCGGCCCACGACCGCCGCCTCCAATACCGCGGCGTGTTGGATCAACGTGTTCTCGACTTCGATGGGCGAGACCCAGATTCCTCCGACTTTCATCATGTCGTCTGACCGCCCGCAGTACCAGTAATAGTCTTCCTCATCCCGGTAGTATTTGTCGCCGGTCAGGATCCATTCGCCCTGCATCGCCTGCTTGGTCTTCTCGTGCTGATTCCAGTAGAAAGCGCAGGTGCTGTCGCCCTTCACGGCCAGATTGCCAATCTCACCCGGACCTGCCGGCACGCCCTGTTCGGTGACGATTCTGACATCGTAGCCTGGGACCACCTTTCCTGAACTGCCGGCTCTCACCTGGCCCGGACGATTCGAAATGAAGATGTGCAAGACCTCGGTAGTTCCGATCCCGTCCAGGATCTCGATGCCGAAGCGGTTTTTCCAACGCCGGTAGAGTTCCGCCGGCAGCGGCTCCCCCGCCGAGACGCACAGGCGCAGAGAAGAGAGATCATAGCTCCTCTCGCCCTCTGACATCGCCAGCATGGATGCGTACAACGTCGGGACCCCGAAGAAAAGTGTCGGTCTTTCGCGGGATATAATTTCGAACACCGTCTGTGGTTGCGGCCGCCCCGGAAACAAGATTGCGGAGGCTCCGGCGCGGAATGGAAAGTAAAGGCTATTGCCCAGCCCGTACGCGAAGAACAGCTTGGCAGCCGAAAAAACCACATCATCCGGTCGAATGCCGAGAACCGGCCCGGCGTACAAGTCGGCGCAGTAGACCATATCGTGCTGGAGGTGCACGGCTCCCTTGGGAAAGCCGGTACTGCCCGAACTGTAGAGCCAGAATGCCGCGTCATCCTTGCAGGTCGCGGCCGGCTCCAGCTCAGGAGACGCGCCGGCGATCCAGTCCGTAAAGTAATGAAGACCGGGCTCGGGCGCGCCGGCGATCACCACGTGCTTCAGATACTTCAGCCGGTGCGCGCACCGCGGCCACCTGGTCCCACAACTCCCGCTGCACTATGAGCGCCTTGGCCCGGCTGTCGTTCAGGAGATACTCATAATCAGCCGGGCGCATCATGGTGTTGACCGGGACGGGAACGGCTCCGATCTTGATGGCTCCGAAAAAACTCGCCACGAATTCGGGCGAATCGTACAGGAGGAGAAGGACGCGATTCTCCATCTCAACGCCCAGAGAGCCGAGCGCATTTCCGGTCCGGTTCACCATCTCGGCAACCTGCTGATACGTGACCGCGCGCTCCCGGCAGCGCAACGCGATCCTCTCTCCCCGCCCTTCCGCGACATGCCGGTCCACGAACTCGGCGGCGGCGTTGAATGTATCAGGAATACTGATGATGGGGGCGTCCATGCGCCACGGATGTTAGCCACGCTCAACGCAGCCGTCAAGACCACCACCAAGACGCAAAGACGCGAAGAAACACAAAGTATTCCGGGGAACATCTTGACTACTCGCGACACTCCCCTAGAATTATCCGGCTGCGCGTTTATTCCGACGCGCGTTGAGGAGCGCCATGCGATGGTCTAAGACCTTCATTCCAACCCTGCGCGAGAATCCCTCGGATGCAGAGTTTCCCTCGCATCAATTGCTGATACGGGGCGGCTTCATTCGGCAACTCGCAGCCGGCATCTATTCTCATCTTCCCCTGGCTCAGCGCACACTGCTCAAGATCGCGAAGATTATCCGCGAAGAGCTCGACGCGGTCGGCGGCCAGGAGTTTCTGCTGCCGGCGCTGCATCCGGCCGATCTCTGGCAAGAGACCGGCCGCTGGAACGATATCGGTGACGACATGTTCCGGCTGAAGGACCGCTCCGGGCGCGACCTCTGTCTTGGGATGACTCATGAAGAAGTGTTCACCGAAATCGCGCGCAAAGAAGTCCGTTCTTATAAGGACCTGCCCCAGATCTGGTACCAGATCCAGACCAAGTTTCGTGACGAGCCCCGCCCGAAATCGGGGCTGATGCGCCTGCGCCAGTTCATCATGAAGGATTCATACTCTTTTGACGTGGACGGGGAAGGCCTGGACCGCAGTTATCAGATTCACCACGATCTCTATTGCCGGATCTTTACACGCTGCCGGCTGAAGTTCGTCGCGGTCGAAGCCAGCTCGGGCGCGATGGGGGGAAGCCAGTCGCAGGAATTCATGGTACGGATGGAGGCCGGTGAAGATTTCGTCGTCACCTGCGAGTGCGGTTATGCCGCGAACCTGGAGCGCGCCGTTTCCAGGCTGCCGAAGATTTCCGACCAGGCCGGCGGTGGAGAGCCGCGCGAGGTACACACCCCAAGTCAAAAAACCATTGCCGAGATCGCAGAGTTCCTGAAGGTCCCTCCGACGCACCAGATCAAATCGCTGGTCTATATCGTCAACGACAAACCGCAACTTTTTCTGGTTCGGGGTGATCACCAGTTGAACGAAGCCAAGGTCATGGCAACCCTGAAAAGCATGCAGGTGCGCCCGGCGCATCCTGACGAGATTCGCCAGGTCTTCGGCGCAGCGGCCGGCAGCCTGGGGCCGGTCGGCGTCAGCCAGATCCCGATCTACGCCGACCTCGAGCTTCGCGGCCGGCAGAACCTCACCTGCGGCGCCAACAAAGACGACTATCACCTCCAAGGCGTGACCCCCGACGTGCATTTCAAACCCGAGTGGGTCGATCTTCGCTCGGTCGAAAAGGGAGAGGCTTGCGTGAATTGCGGGAAGCCCCTCGAGGTCTTCAAGGCGGTCGAGGTGGGCCATATCTTCAAGCTGGGGACAAAATACTCGGAGAGCATGGGAGCGATGGTCCTCACGGCCGACGGCAAGCAGACCCCCATCGTAATGGGGAGCTACGGCATAGGACTGGAGCGAATCATGTCGTCCGCCGTCGAACTGTACCATGACGACGACGGGATCATCTGGCCGCTGTCCATCGCTCCTTTCTCGGTGATCCTGACGCCCATCAACTACAAAAACGAGATCAAGGCCGCCGCCGACCAGCTCTACCTCAGCCTCCAGGAAGCAGGAATCGATGTCTTGCTCGACGATCGCGCCGAGCGGCCCGGGGTGAAGTTTAAAGATGCCGACCTGATCGGAATCCCATATCGTGTCGTGTTGGGCGCGGAAAAACTGAAGCAAGGCAAGGTCGAGCTATTCGACCGCGCGACCAAAAAGACGGACCTCGTCGACATCTCGTCCGTTCCGTCCATCATCTCGGATAAGCTGAAGTCTCTTCGCGTCTTGGCGTCTTAGTGATGAATGATTAATGATTAGATCCCGGCCAGGTTGGGCTGGAGCTTTCGATAACCCTGCTCCGCCGCCCAAAGGTCCAGGGGAAGGCCGGCCAGCTCATCGACTTCGGGAATGGCAAGCGGATCGCGAGCCAGATCGACCAGCGGAAGGTAGGCTCCGCATGTGTCGCACGCCTGAAGGCGCAGGTGCGAGAACTCCGGGGCGGAGAAGCTGGGAAGCTTGACTTCGGCCGACTCGCCGCAGCCGGGGCAACGGCCGCGCGGAAACGGGCGGCGGCGCAGGCAGAGGGAACACACAACATCAAGCGCAAGTCCTTCGCCCTCGGGACGCAGGCAGCCGGCCTGCGGAGGCTGCCGGCACCAGGGGCACTCATGGCCGGCGGGCAGACCGGCCGCATAAGGCTGCAGGAGCGCCCGGGCGAAAAAATCGAGCGGGGAGGCGGGCGCTCGCCGATCCCAGTATTCTTCGACCAGAGCGCGTCCCTGGCCCGGTTCGAGCTCGTGCGCCGCACCGGCGAGCAGCGCCGGTCCGGTCCGGGCTACGAGGTCCACCAGCGAAGGCAAAAACTGCTCAAGTTCCGCAAGAGTACTCGACTGACCCGAAACCACTCCTTGCCACTCGGCCAGGCCGGAATAGAAGAGGAGAATTTCGCGTGTGGCAGGATAGCGGTCGGCCAGCAAGCGCGCGCGGGCGGCTCGAAGTTCCCACATTGTCAGCCGCGACGTACCTGGCGATACCATTTGGCATGGTGGGAAGCGGCCCACGACGGCCTGACCCAGCCCTGGACCATGCCGCGGAAAGCCCCGGGAATAGCCGCCGTCCCCATGTAGATGTGAATGATGAGCCCCCCGATCGAGATCACGGCGGCGATCGGGTGCAACAGGATGGAGATTTCCCGCAGCGGGCGCGGCGTGATTTCCGGCCACCAGAGCACGAGGCCGGTCAAAAGCAGGACCATGCCGCTCATTCCCTGGATCCAGAACAGGGCCTTCTGTCCGCCATTGAAGCGGCCTGACTCCGGGAGCCCCGATTCATCGTGCGCCGCATAACGGTGCGCGCGGCGCAGCCAGCGCCAGTCGTCCCGGTCGAGCCGCATCTGCCGCTGCCAGATCCGAAACATGCCGGCGAAGAAAAGCACAAAGAGCACGCCTCCCCACGGGTGCCAGGCGCGCACGGTCGTGCCTCCGCCGAAGATCGCCGCCAACCAGAACAACCGCGGGGACCAGAGCGCGAGTCCGGTTAGCGCGGCGTAAAGGAAAGCCAGCGCCACAACCCAATGAGTCATGCGCTCGGTCACGCTGAAGCGCGGGATTCTTGCGTCACTCGGCATCATCCTGGATCTCCCGGGTCTGCTGCGGGCCATAGCGCAGGTAGTGCAGGATCGTGCCGAAAATGCCGCCCAGCAACAGGGCGTTCCCCAGCCACTTCACAGGCCCTTTCCAGAGCGAGACCGTCCACGGAATCTGCGGATCTCTCGGAAGACCGTACTGCTCGGGGTGATCGGCCTGGGCCAGGACATAGAGGACGTGCGTGCCGCCGACCCCATCCGGATTGTAGATACCCGCGCTGCTACGTCCATCTTCCTTCAAAGCCACAACGCGCTCCTCGGCTTTGAGCAGCAGATCCTCGCGCGTCCCGAAACTGAGGCACCCGGTCGGACACGCTTTGATGCAGGCGGGTTCCAACCCCACGGAGACGCGGTCGGTGCACAGCGTGCACTTGTGAACCTTCTTCGTAATCGGATTGAGCTTGGGCACATCGAATGGACAACCGGTCATGCAGTAGCCGCAGCCGATGCACTGGTCCTGGTTGAAATCGACGATTCCGTTGACATTCTGGACGATGGCCCCGGGCGCGGGGCAAGCCCGCAGACATCCCGGATCGACGCAGTGCATGCACTGGTATTTGGCCATGAGCCAGACCGGCTGCTCGTTCTGCTCCGTCTCGTTGAACTTGATCAGATTCCAGAAACTGTGGGTCAGGTCCGGGAGCGTCTGATAGGTTCCTTCGAAGGTCCCGATCGTGAACTGCTGATTGTTCCATTCCTGGCAGGCAACCTCGCAGGCCTTGCAGCCGATGCAGGTGGTGGTGTCGATCAGCTTGGCAACCGTTGTACCCTGCCCGGATGCGCCGGAGGAACCGCCCGGTGTGGCCGAGATCGCCTTCAGGGAAGTCGAGGTCATATCTTCTCGATGTTTACCAGGAATCCCTTGTACTCGGGAGTTCCCGAATTGGGATCGAGTACCGAGGGGCTGAGATTGTTGACCAGGGGGCCGGTGACGCGTCCGACAAAGCCCCAGTGGATCGGCAGTCCGATCTGGTAGACGACCTTGTCCCCTACGCGAAGACCGCGCATGCGGCGCGTCACCATGGCCTTGCCTTCAACCGACCCGCGCGCCGAACGGACCCGCACCGTGTCGCCACTCTGGATTTGTTTCTCCCGGGCCAGCGCCTCGGGAATCTCGACGAAGAAATGCGGCTGCAACTGGTTGTTGGCCGCTATGTGCTTGGTCCAGTAGTGAAAATGTTCGGTCAGACGATAGGTGGTCCCGACGTAGGGAAATTCCTTCGAGGAGCCGAGCGGGTCGAGGTCGCTGCGGAAGATCTTGGCGAGGGGATTAGAGCCGACTCCAGGATGAAGCGCGTTCTCCACCGGCGACTCGACCGGTTCGTAATGTTCCGGAAAAGGGCCCTCGACGAAATCGGCGGCATAGAGCTTGGCTACACCTTCGGGCAACATGATGAAAGCGCCGAACGCATCCGGACTCGCGTCGGCCTTGTAGTCCGGGACATCGCCCGTCCAGTTTGCTCCGTTCCAGCGCAGGAGAGCGCGGCTGGGATCCCAGGGTTTACCGGCCGCATCGGCCGAGGCGCGATTGTAGAGAATGCGCCGGTTGGCCGGCCAGTTCCACGCCCAGTTCGGGTACAGTCCCAGCCCGGTGGGGTCTTCCTGCCCTCGCCGGGCCATCATGTTGCCGGCCTCGGTGAATGAGCCGGCGTAGAGCCAGTTGCCGCAGGCGGTCGAGCCGTCGTCCTTGAGGGCGCCGAACCCCGGCACCTGCTGGCCGGCCGCGTCGCGGCCGTTAATCTCTCGTGCCACCTCCGCTAGCTCGGGTGATGCAGGATTCTGCCAGTTCCAGGCCATGCTCAACAGCGGTCCGGGCGACGTCCCTCCTTCCTCCTGGTAGAGCTGGCGAATCTTCAAGAACAGGCGCGCAATGAGATCCTGATCCCGCAGGGCCTGTCCCGGCGGATCGAGGGCGGCATACTTCCACTGCACCCAGCGTGACGAATTGACGAACGAACCGTCTTTTTCCGCGAAGCAGGCCGCAGGAAGCAAGAAGACCTCGGTGTTGACCGCCGAGGCATCCGGGGCGGAAGCATAATACTTTTCGGCCAGCTGGCGCGCCTTCCAGAAGGCGGCGGTTTCGGTCTCGAAACACTCGGCGACGATGAGCCACTTCAATTTGGCAAGCGCGGCGAGCATCTTGGGCGTGTTCGGGCCGTTCGCGACCGGGTTCATGCCGAACGAGATCATTCCCTCAACCTGGCCGGCATACATGCGGTCGAAGATGTAACCCCAGGAGTAATTGTCCGCCTCGCCCAGCTTCGGCACGTAGTCATAGCCGAAGCCGTTCTGCCGGCTCGCGGCCTCGCCATAATAGGCTTTGAGCAGACTGGTCATGAACTTGGGCGTGTTTGCCCCGTAATTCATCGAGTTCGGGCGCAGCGGCCTGGGCGTGTTCTCCTCCAGGTATTTGTTGAGCGACACCTGGTGCGCGCGCGGGACGCGCAGGTAACCGGGAAGCATATTCCACGCTCCCATGTCGGTCGCCCCTTGAATATTGGAGTGACCACGCTGGGCATTGACGCCGCCCCCCGGCACTCCGATGTTCCCCAGAAGAAGCTGGAGCATGGCCGCCGTGTGGATCAGCTGCACGGAGTGGCTGTGCTGCGTCCACCCGAGAGCATACAGGATCGTCCCCTGCCGGTCCGGCCTGCCGGTAGAGCAAATTATCGCGGCTGCTTTCTGGAATTCCTCGACCGAACAGCCGCAGATCCTGGCTACCATCTCGGGGGTATAACGCGCGTAGTGATGCTTCATGAGCTGGAAGACCGAACGAGGATTCTCGAGCGCCGGATCGACCTTGGCGTAGCCCGCGGCGTCGAGCTGGTAACCCCAGCTCGACTTGTCATAACTCTTCTTCTCGTCGTCCCAGCCGGAAAAGAGACCGTCTTTGAACGAGAAACTCTCCTGAATCAGAAAAGAGGCATTCGTGTGCAGCTTGACATAGTCTTCCTGGTAGAGGTTGTGCGCCAGAACGTAGTTGATCAGCCCGCCGAGAAAGGCAATGTCGGTCCCCGCGCGTATCGGGACATAGCAATCGGAGACGGCGGCGGTGCGGTTAAAGCGAGGGTCGATGGTAACCAGCCTGGCCTTCCGGGCGCGTTTCGCCTCTATGGCGTAACGGAAGCCGACGGGATGATTCTCGGCCGGATTGCCCCCCATTACCAGAATCACGTCCGCATTGGCCACGTCGGTCCAGCCATTGGTCATGGCACCGCGTCCGAAGGTGGCGGCCAGACTGGCCACCGTGGGGCCGTGTCAAAGCCGGGCCTGGTTTTCGTAAGCCACGATTCCCAGGCCGAAGCGGAATTTGCCGAGCAGATAGTTGATCTCATTGGTGTCGGTGCATCCGCCGATGATCGCGACGTTCGTGAGGCGGTTGACCAGCCGTCCCTGCGAGTCTTTCTCCTCGAAGCCGGCGTCTCGCGCTTTCTTGATCAGGCGCGCCATCCGTTCAAGCGCCTCGTCCCAGGAAATCGCCCGCCACTCGGCTGAGCCTGGCGCCCGGTACAGGGGGCGCGTGAGACGCCGGTCATTCACAACGAATTGCCGGAGGGTAATCCCCTTGGGACAGAGCGTGCCGCGGTTGATCGGGCTATCCGGATCGCCCTCTACGTGCACCACGGTGGGCGTAACGTTGCGGGCTTTGTCGCCCAGAGTATGAATGATTACGCTGCAGGCAACGGCGCAATAAGGGCAGATGCTATGGGTCTGAGTGGTGCGCGAGATCTTCAGCTCGCGCGCCTGCGCCAGCGCCGGACGGGCATCAAAGCCCAATGCGGTCGTGAGAGACGCGCCGGACAACGCGGCTTGAAGGAAGCCTCTTCGAGACAGGTCCATCGGTTGACTTGTAGCACCTCGCGCTGGGCCCTGGCAAGGGTAACTTGTGGTGCCTCACGCCGTCTTCGGGGTTAATATGGACGGGCACGGCCAGCGGCGATTTCGGGCGCTTCGGCAACCGTGGGAACGCAGGCGCTGAATGGCCGAACGATTTGGAGCTCGCGCTTAGCACGTTAACCGTCCGAACGGTTTACATCTTTTGATCGCAGTGGTATCACTGCCTCCGGAGAATCGCGACCACTGCCTCGACAACCCGGCCGAGCGATTCGGGCTGCAGATCGGCGACTAGGACCATCATGAGTTCCAGGCGCGCAGTGAACAGTGGACACATCTCCAGCTCTCATCAAGGGATCATCGTGTCTGCGCCCCCCAAGCCGCAGCGCGCGGGTGCCATTGGCCAGCTCGTAACCTGGCGTAGAATCCAGTCCCCGCGTCCCGCGGCCGCCAACACCAACGGCTGGCCGCACATTAGACTCCGATAGATCCGCCAACGGGAATGGCTCGAGCTACCGCGCCGTACTTGTACGAATCGACCACGCCTGCATCCTCCTCGGGTCGATTCCAGTCGGCAGCGAGTACCGGCTCGCTAAGCAACGCCGTTTCGTGCGCACGTGGTGCGTCCTGCAGAATCGTAACGAGCGCTCGGCGCGGCCCTGGAAGCTGGACTTCCTCGAGAAGACGCACATTGCCCTTCGAATCGATGACAGCTTCGATTGTCCGAATCATCTCTCAGGCTCCCGCGAATATTTCTACAGGAGTCACCAACGCGCAGCTAACGATAAAGCTACTGCTGCGGCGACCTTCAGGGACATTCAACTCACGCGGCAACCGATGGGGCTGCTGCCGACGGCTTCAGCGTTTCATTCGGGGCGCGCTCTCACTGCCTCCGGAAGTCAGGTGCCTGCGGATTCTACCGCATCAAAAAGGAAAGAGATATGGCCTCCGGGCGAATACCCTGAATCCCGTGAACTCGCAGCTATATACCCACCATAATCATGTTTCGCTGTTGCGGCCGCTGCCGCGCTTCCCCGATGGAGCTATCGCTCGGGAGGGCGCCCAGGCTTCCGCATCCGAGCCATGTATGACCGGAGGACTGCATTCATGCGCGTCTGATACCTCGGACCCGTCCGCTTGAACCAGTCCAGCACGTCCTCGTCGACCCGCAGTGAAATGGCCTGCTTCGCGGCCGGCATTACGAGCGCGCCCTCGTCCCAGAAATCCTGCTGGCAAGTGGGTCAGCTCCGGCGGCGCCGTTCGCCGGGTTTCTGCTTCCGTCATCCCGCTAAGTCGCGCCAGGTCAGCCCGACCCCGGCTCGCGCGCTTCGGCTTCCTTGATCGCTTTTTGCTAGACCGCTCTCTTCACGACGATTGCTCCTGTGTGCTGAAATGATTCCCCGGACTTTCATCCATAGATGCTCTGCCGGTCCGTGTAGACGATCGTCAGATGAATTCGGTCGGCGATGCCAATTGCCACCATCCGCGCTCGCCGTAGTCCTTCCGGCGATCCTCCACCTCGAACGGCGGACCATCAAAGATGAGGGTCGCAAACTCGAAATCGAATCCTCGCTGCGCAGGTTCGCTTCGCTCTTCAGCGTGGTCCACTCGAAGCGCACCATTGACTATACGCCTGTATATACACTGAAATCAAGCTTCCCGACGGGAGATACTCGGGATTTGTGGATCTCAGCCCGATCTGGCGCGGCAGCAAGCTTGCACATCCACAGGGCGAAGCTTGCTTTGCGAGTTTCAATTCAGACTGTTATCCTGCATTCACCACGGAGACTCGAAGACACTAAGGTTCGTTCGGCACTTCGCACGAACGAAGGCCCTTGTGAACGACAACATGTTGGTTTGAACGTTTCACTAAGCACCTAAACACCCGGGACGCTTTGCCACAATCCACGATCGATCGGGCAGTCGAAAGCAATCCAGTCAGACTCCGAAGGTAGGAATTTGAAAATGAAGCAAATGAGGGACGGCTGCGCCGCACGATGGGGTTCAGGGACGTCGTGCTCTTCTACGTTGCAGCGGTCCTCTCACCTCGCTGGATCGCCACCGCCGCGGCGGTAGGACCCAGCGCCCTGGTGATCTGGGCCATTGCACTGATCGCGCTCTTCATTCCCCTGGCGTTTTGCGTGATCGAGCTTTCGTCACGCTACCCGGAAGAAGGGGGTGTTTACGTCTGGAGCAAACGCGCCTTCGGGGATTTCGCCGGCTTCATCACCGGCTGGAGCTACTGGACCAGCAACCTCCCTTATTTCCCCGCCGTGCTTTATTTCGCCGCCGGCAGCGCGCTCTTCATCGATGCGGATCGCTGGCAGTCCCTTTCTCATTCCGGGTCCTACTACATCGGCTTCTCGCTCCTGGGGCTCCTTCTTGCGGCTGCGCTCAATATCATCGGTCTTGATATAGGCAAGTGGCTCCATAACATCGGCGCCTTCGCCACCTGGATCCCGCTCGCTATCCTTATCGTGATGGGAATAGTCGCCGGGATCCGATTCGGACCGGCAACCGAGTTCGACGTCGCCAATCTGATTCCGAGCACCCGGCTCCAAGACGTGATCTTCTGGTCTACGATTGCCTTTGCTTTCGGCGGGCTGGAGGCCGCTTCGACCATGTCCGCCGAGATCGAAAATGCTCGCCGCGTCATTCCACGCGCCATAGTCCTTGCCGGAATCATCATTGCCGGTCTGTATATCCTCGGCACTCTTTCGACTCTTCTTGCGCTGCCTCAAAATGAGGTCAGCGGTCTTCAGGG
Source organism: uncultured Acidobacteriota bacterium (assembly GCA_963827655.1). GTDB lineage: Bacteria > Acidobacteriota > UBA6911 > UBA6911 > UBA6911 > CAWHCF01. The sequence continues at coordinate 163,530 of CAWHCF010000026.1, read as the reverse complement.
AATTACGCAGGCCATCACAGGAACCGGAGCGCGGGTCGGCTTTCAGCTGGGTCCCCTCGCGGCCCTTCTCCTCACAGTCAGTAATTTGGGAGCCGTGGGCGCCTGGTTCGCTGCAACCGCCCGTCTCCCATTCGTGGCCGGCATCGATCGCTTTCTTCCTTCCGCTTTCGGGCGACTTCATCCGCGCTGGAATACGCCCCACGTGGCATTGATCACCCAGGCGGTGATTGCGGCCGTCTTCATTGTCCTGGGGCAGGCCGGCACCACCGTCAAGGGGGCCTACGACATCCTGGTGAGCGCGAGCGTCATTTCGTATTTCATTCCCTTCCTGTTCATGTTTGCCGCGATGATCAAGCTTCAGAGCGAGCCGGCGGGTGCCGAGATACTGCGCGTTCCGGGAGGCGCGACCGTCGCCGTGGCGGTGGCCGCGGTGGGATTTGCGACCACTGCGGTCTCGATCGTACTGGCGATGGTTCCCTCCGAGCAGGAAGTCAACAAAGCGCTCGCGGTCTTGAAAATAGCCGGGCTCAGTTTGTTGCCGCTCGTCCTGGGCATGGTCACATATGCGGCGGGCAAGAGGAAGAAAGCTGTCCGGTAAAGGCTTGGTGTTTCTCCGTGTCTTCGTGTCTTTGTGGTATTTGTTCCAAGAACGCGCCAGCTATCGCAAACTTGCCCCGTAAGACAATTGTCTATACACTATCGAGGTGCGGTTCGAATGGGATCCACGCAAAGCGGTGGCGAATCTACGCACCCATCGGGTCAGTTTCGCAGAAGCGGTCACGGTCTTGGAGGACGATTTCGCTCTGACTCGTGAAGATCCCGACGCCGTCGACGAGGAACGCTTCGTGACGCTAGGTCTCAGCAATCTTGGTAATCTGCTGGTTCTGGTCTATACATACCGCGAACCGGATATCATCCGTGTGATCTCAGGTTGGAAGGCGAACAAACGCCAGAAGGTCGTTTATGAAAAAGGTCGTAGCTGAGAAGTACCGCGACATCGATTTCTCGCGCGCGAGTCGCGGTTCTATTGTAAAAGGTGAACCGGGCAAGACAAAGATCTCTATTCGGCTGGATAACGCGATACTGGAGTACTTCCGGGGTCTCGTGGATATGGCCGGTGGAGGGAACTACCAAACGCTCATCAACGACGCTTTGCTTGAACACATCCACCGGCGTTCGACCCTCGACCTCGTGCGTCAGGTGGTCCGGGAGGAGCTCGCTCCATACGGCATCAGCCGAGGGTCTAACCTCTCGCAGCGCGCGGCTGCAGTTCGACCTCGTCGCAGAGGCAGGGGCTGATCTGTGTCACTTGCCGAATCGTCAGCATGACTGCGGTCGCTGCCGTCTGCCGCAGACTGCGACTATTCGACGGACAGCGCCAATGGAAAGAGTCCCCTTGCCGGATATCATCAACACCGCACGTCTCGTTCTGCGGCCATACAGTTTGGGCGATGTTGACGCAGTGTTTTCGTATGCTGCCGACGAGGAATGGAGTCGCTACCTGCCACTCCCTCGGCCATACGTCCGGAAAGACGCAGAGAGATTCATTGCGGGCCAGATCCTGATGGACCGAACGGTCCATCCAAGCTGGGCAATTGTTTTCAAAAATTCGGCGATCGGCGGCATAAACATTCGGTTCAATTTCGAGAATCGATTGGCTGAGATGGGTTACAGCATTGCGCGCCATTACTGGAGACAGGGTTTTGCCTCCGAGGCGGCTCAAGCCGTGGTCGAATCCGCCTTCCGCGTACATCCTGACCTGAATCGCATTCGTGCAATGACGGATCTGAGGAACGTCGCCTCCCAGAAGGTTTTAGAAAAAGTGGGAATGTCGAAGGAAGGTATCCTCCGGCAGAATCGCATCGTCCACGAAGAGTACGTAGATGAGGTGTGGTTTGGGTTGCTTCGCAATGAGTGGAAGGGGTAACGTCCCAGTTCCTTCGCAGTGGGGTCTGGCTCCGTCAGATCTTCCGGGCCCGCGGATGGCAGGCCTGGTAGATGCGGACCAGCTGCTCGGTCGAGACGTGCGTGTACCTCTGGGTGGTCGACAGGCTCTCGTGTCCGAGCAACTCCTGGATGGAGCGGAGATCCGCCCCCGCGTTCAGCATGTGGGTGGCAAAGGTGTGGCGTAGCGTGTGGGGATGGACTTTCATCCTCTGGGCGAGCCGGGCGACATACCGGTCGATGATATTGGCCACGCTTCGCGTTGTCAGCCTTCCTCCGCGAGCGTTCAGGAAGACTGCGTCTGCTTCCGTCTGAGGCGAGGTTCCTCGTCGAGTAACCCGACGGCCCTCGTGTCGCTCCGGGATCGCCGATAGCGTGGGAATTCGTTTCAGCAGCTCCGGTCGCGCCCCCAGATAATCTTCAAGCGCATCCCGCGCCTTGTCGCCGAAGGGAACCATCCGCTCCTTGCGTCCCTTGCCCAGGACCCTCACCAGGCCTTCGCCCAGATCGATGTCTCCAACGTCCATTCCCACCAGTTCGCTGACGCGCAGTCCCGCAGCGTAGAGCAGCTCCAGAATCGCGCGATCGCGCTTCCCGAGAGGGGTCGAGGTCTCCGGAGCCTCGACCAGACTCGTAACGGCATCGGTCATCAAGTATTCCGGCAATCTTTTTTCCAGGCGGGGGGAAGCCACGATTTTCGCGGGATTCGTCTGGACGGCCTGTTGAGCCGAAAGGAAATTCATGAACGAACGGAGGCTGGCGAGCTTCCGCGCCACCGAGGACTTCCGATTCTGGTGCTTATAGAGGACGCCAAGAAATTCGCGTATGGTCAGGTTATCGATCTGCTCCAGGCCGGGTTCCGGACGGGGTTTTCCTTCGGGCGTTTGCGTAAGATATTGATAAAACTGCTCGAGATCGGAGCGGTAGTTCCGAACCGTATGGGGCGAGGCATTCTTCTGGAATTGCAGGTAGGTCAGGTACTTTTCGATCCAATCTCGCAAATTATTCACAGGAAACCCAAACAATACCACGAGGACACAAAGCCACGAATTCTGAAACACCAAATTGCGTTGCAAAACTCCGATCTTTGGCCCCTCATAAAACGCAATTTGTGCCTGTGAAGCATTGCCTCCCGGCGCTTTCACCGTTGTGGAGCGAATCGATCCAGAGTTCCATCGCCTCGAGCGCCTGCTCAACCTGAACCCGGTGTCGCTCCTTACGATCCCGCATTCTTCGCTTCAGCTCTTCAGAGGCGGGAGGAAGCAAACCGAAGCTGATATTCGCCGGCTGGAACCCACCGGGATCTGCAAACGCGATGTAGCGCAACAAGCTCCCGCAGGCCGTGGCGGCCGGCGGCACCACTGGATCGCGTCCTTCGGCCAGCCGGCAGGCATTGATCGCCGCCAGCAGCCCGGTAGCGATGGATTCGACGTATCCCTCGACTCCGCAGATCTGACCGGCAAAAAACAAATCGGGCCGCGCCTTCGCTTGCAGCGTCGGCTCGAGAAGCCTGGGTGACTGGATAAAGGTATTACGATGAATCTGGCCAAAACGCAGGAATTCTGCCTTCTCGAGTCCCGGAATCAGCCGGAAGACCCGTTTCTGCTCGGGAAACTTGAGATGATTCTGAAAACCCACCAGGTTGTAACTGTCGGCCATGAGATTCTCGAGGCGCAACTGCACGATTGCGTAGGCCCTGCGGCCAGTTTGAGGATCCATCAGCCCGACAGGCTTCATCGGACCGAAGCGCAGCGTGTCGACGCCTCGCCGGGCCAGTTCCTCCAGCGGGAGACAGCCCTCGAAATACATCGCCTTCTCGCATTCGTGCAGCGGGACGGATTCTGCGCCGATCAAGGCCTGGTAGAAGCGCAGATACTCCTCCTCATTCAGTGGAGCGTTGAGATAGTCCTCGCCCCCTTTTCCATAGCGCGAAGCCCGGAAAAGCCTGGATTCATCGAGTGTGGTCGCATCGACGATCGGTGAAATGGCGTCATAGAAATACAGGTTCTCCGCGCCGGTAAACTTCGCCACGGATGCCGAGAGAGACCCCGAAGTCAGAGGACCCGTGGCCACAATCGTGACCCCATCCTCGGGAAGCGCTCTCACTTCCTCTCGCACCAGTTCGATGCGCGGCTCGCGAGCGATCTCGTCCGTCAGGCGCTGCGCGAAGCGATCCCGATCGACTGCCAGCGCGTGGCCCGCAGGCACCTTTACTTCATCGGCGACTCGTATCAGCAGGCTGTCGAGACGGCGCAGCTCTTCTTTGAGCAGGTAGGGAGCGCTCCCGGCAAGATCCGACTTCAGCGAGTTGCTGCAGACCAGTTCGCCCAGGCGATCCGTCTTGTGGGCCGCGGTCGCAACCTTGGGGCGCATTTCACACAGGCGGACTCGCCCCCCGGCGCGGGCAATTTGCCAGGCCGCTTCGGTGCCTGCCAGCCCTCCGCCGATTACAGTCACATCCGGCTTCATTTTAGCTCTTGTCACCCGGTTGATTATCTAGCCTGATAAATCAGAGGACGGTATCTAGGAGCAGGAATTGGCTTACCGTTCTTACGAGCAGCTTCGAGCCAAGCTGTCTTAGCACGCTCCAACTCAGCCAGAGCTTCTTCAGGAGTTTCCCCGAAAGCTGAACAAGATACCAAGTCCGGGATATCAGCGATATAAGCTCCGTCTTCTTCGCTGAAGAATATGTTGATGTGATAGTCGCGCATTTGCTAATCCTCCATTCGATCATCGCGCTCAATTATTCGCAGGAACTGGCGAATCTGATATGGCTTAGCCTCTCCTCGGACGTCTTGGAGGTTGACCAGTTCTTGGATAGTCGGATGTGTAAACACATGATGGCTCCTTCGATTCGAACGAGTTGAAATCCGAAACCCTCAGTAGGCTGATCATGTCTTGGAATCGAACGTTGTGTAATGCCACACCCCCAAGACCGCCAAGACTTGCCGACCTGGTCACGCAACACTGAAGCACTACAGCTACTTGAACAGGCCCAGCGTCTTCGTCAATTCAATATTGTAGGCCGCGAAGATATCCCCGACTGCTTTATCCATCGCAATCCGGCTCTTGATCATGTCCAGTTTCGCTTGCAGCAGCCGGTTCTGCGCCACCAGCAGGTCCCTCTGCCCTTCAATGACAGATCGCGTGGGGGAAGCTCCCATGTTGTACTTCTCCTGTTCTCCCTGCAGCTTCCTGTCGGCGAAGCGGACCGTGATTTGAGCGGCATCCACCCGAGCCCGGTTCATTTCAAAGCGTCCGTAAGCGTCACGAACCTCGAGGGCAATCCTCTGCCGCAATGACCGGAGCCGTTCCTCCCCTTGCTTCAGTGAGATCTGCGCTTGAGCATTGTTGGATCGAGCTTCATCGTTTCCAATAGGCAATCTGAAGTTGAACCCAACGGTATACCCGACGAATCTCTGGCTGAAGAGAGAATCGAGCGAATCACCGAACCCGCCCGGTACCGTGCCAATCACCGGAGCGCCAAAAAATCCCTGGGAATAATCTCGGACAATGCCCAGACCCCCCAGTCCGTTTTGAGAATAGGAAGCGACCAGGTCCAGCGTGGGGCGTAATTGATTGCGGGTGTAGTCCACGTTGATTTTCCGGTTCTCCTGATCCAGAAGCAGTTGCTTTACTTCAGGACGAATCTCCAATGCGCGCCGGATTGCCTGGTTGATGTCGTCAGCCGGCGCTCGAGGGGTATCCGGCTTGCTCAGTGGTTCAATGGTCGCAGTGATCAGGCCCGGATCCGGGTTCGAGGAGATCAGCTTTTTAAGCTGGTCCTCTGTGAGCCGCCGAGTGTGGCGGGAGACTACAAGTTCCTCCTCGCGTGCCGCGACTTCAGCCTCAGCCTGAACTACGTCCAGTGACGACATGGTTCCAACTTCCAGCTGAATTTTGTTATGCTCGAGAATGACTTCCGCCAGCTTTTTGGAGGCTTCCCTGGTCTTGATGTCCTCATCGTTAAAAACCAGATTCCAATAGGCATTGAGAACGTTGTTGACTATCTCGGTGGTCTGCACCACGAACTCTTCCTCGGACATGCCATAGTTGTTTCGTGCAATGCGCACGAAGCGCCCTCGGCTGATACTGCCGAAATCCTTCAGCAGGTGCTGAGTGAGGGTCAGGCCGAAGCCCGTACCAAAGGACGGGTTCAGGCTCAAGAAAAAGCTGGAACTCCGGGCGCGGCGGGTGCTGAAGTTGAAATCGAGGTCCAGGCCCTTCTCGAAGGGCTTACGGATGGCAAGTTCATAAAGCGAGTTCAGATCCAGCACGGTATCTCCGCCCTGCAGCACGCTGGTAGAGGGCGTCACGAGACGATTCACGTTGGTGTTAAAGAGAATCGAAGGATTCAACACGCCGCGCCCTTTCTCAACATCCCAAAGGCTGAAATAAGGGCCATAGCGCTCCACGTTTATGTCGACGTTGCTTTCCAGCGCCAAACGCACCGCATCCGACTCGGTGAGGCGCAGCTTTCCTTCCTGGATCATCGATTCCAGAAATCGGTCCCCCCGAGGTTCAAGCGCGTGGATCGCAGGCTGTTTGTAAGCGCCCAGAAATTGCGGGCGAGGCAGCTCGCCAGGTTGCGCCGGCCGGCTCTCTTGCGCCGGAAGGCTGATGGAAAAAGGAATTGATAACAGGATGATGAATAACAGTGTCCGGATGAAATGACTCATACTTCCTCTCGTTCAATCGTCGCGGAATACGGGATTCCTAATTGCCTCATTTTGCGATAGAGATTGCTGCGCTCGATCTTGAGAGCCTGAGCCGTGCGGCTCACATTCCCCTTGTATTCGGCCAGCTTCTGGAGAATGAACTCTCTTTCGAACCTGTCGCGCGCATCCTGAAGAGAAGCGGCGTCATCAGGTCCGGGCGATGCCAGCATCGTTCGCCGGAGGATCTGTTCCGGCAAGTCGAACGCATCGATCCGGTTGTTGGGCGACATGATGATGAATCGTTCCATGGTATTCCGGAGCTCGCGCACATTTCCGGGCCAGGCATAGCCTTCCAGCACCTCCAGAGCATGACGCGTCAATACCGGTGGTTTTCTGCCGTATCGCCGGGCGAAGTCCCCGAGAAAATAATGAGTCAGTACCGCGACATCTTCCTTGCGTTCCCTCAAGGACGGAAGCTGAAAAGGAATGACATTCAATCGGTAGTAAAGGTCCTCGCGGAAACTGCCCAGTTCGATTTCCTTCTCGAGATTCTTGTTGGTCGAGGCGATCACGCGCACGTCCACTCTGAGGGGAGTGTTTCCTCCGACAGGCGTGAAACACTGATCCTCGAGCACACGAAGAACCTTGGATTGGGTTCTCGAGCTCATGTCGCCCACTTCATCCAGGAAAAGAGTGCCGGAATCAGCCTGGGCGAACTTCCCCTCCTTATCCTCAGATGCGCCCGTAAACGACCCCTTCACGTGGCCAAACAGCTCGCTCTCGATCAGCTCCTCCGGTATGGCTGCGCAGTTCATCGCGATGAACGGCCGCTGGCGACGCTGGCTCCGGATGTGCAGCAAATTTGCCACCAGCTCCTTTCCCGTGCCGTTTTCGCCGCAAATAAGCACTCTCCCGTTCGTCGGGGCGGCAAACTCTATCTGCTGGCGCAAAGCCTGCATCGGGACAGAGTCGCCGATCATCACATACCGCTCGTAGATCTGTTCCCGTAAGAGGCGGTTCTCCTCCTCCAGGTGGCGCTGGTGCAGCGCGTTCTTCACCACCAGGAGTGTCTTTTCCAGGGACAAGGGTTTTTCGACGAAATCGAAGGCGCCCAGCTTGGTCGCTCGCACGGCAGACTCAATGGATGCATGTCCGGAGATCATTATGACGCTCGTCAAGGGAGAAAGTCTCCGGATCTGTTCCAATACTTGCAGCCCGTCCATTCCGGGCAGCCAGACGTCGAGAAGGATCACGGGGAAATATCTTTCGGCGAGCGCGGACAGACACTCTTCGCCCGAAGAAACTGCGCGCGCGTCAAATCCCTCGTCTTCGAGAATTCCCACGAGCGAAGCTTGCACGCCCTTCTCATCATCCACTACGAGGATCATCGCTCGAGTCATACAATTCCCCGATGTCTTCGCGTGCCGGCAGTGAATTTGTTTCACGCCTCTTTCACGAAGACAGCAAGACGCAACGTCTCGTTATTTTGATCTTTCTCTAGGAAGGCGCCAAGGGTAAATCGATGACGATCTTCGTGCCCAGGGGGGTGTTGACTTCGGCGCTGACCTGGCCGTGGTGATCGGAAATTATCTGCCGGACGATGGCCAGCCCCAGGCCGGTCCCATCCTTGCGGGTTGAGAAATAAGGGAGAAAAAGACTGTCGCGGTACTCGGGAGGGAAACCACGACCCGTGTCGCTGACTTCGATACGAATCGAGGCCTTCAGGACACTGCGATACGTCCGTATCCGCAAGAGCTTGGCATGGGAATTATCCGCCATTGCCTCCAGAGCATTATCAAAGAGATTAATGAAGACGCGCTTCATCTGTTCTGGATCAAGCTTCAGCGAAGGCACATCCGGCCCGAACTCTTTCGTGAGCCGGACGTCGTGAAAACGCCCGTTATAAAGACTCAGAGTCGATTCCAGTATCCGGTGCACATCCGCCTCTTCCAACTTTACCTGGGGAAGACGGGCGAACCGCGAGAATTCATCCACGAGGTCTTTGAGGGAATTCGCCTCCTGCCTGATCACCTGCACACATTCCTCGAGCAGGTTTTCGAACGAGACAAATTCGTTGTGCCATGAGCCGTTGTCGCCCGCGGACGTGCTCATGATCTGTCGGTAACGCCTCAAGACCCGGCTGGCCGAGAGCTGAATCGGGGTCAAGGGGTTCTTGATCTCATGAGCCAGGCGCCGCGCAACCTCCTGCCAGGCAGCCATCTTCTCCACTCTCAAAAGCTCCGTCACGTCGTCCAGCACCAGGACCCAACCCGTCCGCTGTCCCGAACTGTCAAGCAAAGGGGTCACGGTGGTCGCGACATGAAGCGTTCTCCCGGGAAGCTCGATCTCGATCGTGCGGACGACCACTCCAAGTACGGCAGACTTGTGCAGCAGCATGAATAAAGTACCGGCGGCCGGTTCCTTCACTACCTGTTCGAGCTTCACGTCCGCTACCGGACCCTGAACCTCCAACATCTGCGCGGCCGCCCTGTTCATGGTGTGAATTCGATAGTTGCCGTCGAGCGATATCACGCCCGTGGAGATGGTCTGCAAGATGGTTTCGATGTAGCGTCTGCGATCGTCAAGCTCTACGTTGGCCTGCCTGCAGGGTGTTCTGAGCGATCTCGATATGAGCCTTGTGCTCCTGAAGCTCGCCCGTCATGCGATTGAAGGAGGCGACCAGGTCGCCCAGCTCATCGAAAGCCTCACACTCGACCCGATGGTTCAGGTTGCCGGACGCCACGGCCGCAGACCCTTCGGCCAGCGCCTTGATCGGGCCGGTTATCCGTTTCGCCAGGTACATGCCGAACCACGAAAACGCAAAGACGATGAGCAAGGTCGAGAGAGCCAGCATAAGGATGAACTGAAACTGAAGCGCCGTCTTTTCTCTCTGAAGCTCAACGTACTTGCCGTAAGCCTCCATCACCGAATAGGCTTTGAAATTCACGCTGCTGGGAATCAGCGATTCGGTCAAAACCGCGCCCACGATTTTCCCTTGCGCATTCCGAATCGGCGCCGTGGCCCAGACGACTTCCCTGAGCGCATCCTGGGGCGTGATCCGCTTGACCTGGAAATCCGGCTTGCCTCGCAGAGTAGCGGATATCAGCGTGGCTATCTGCGCCTGATGACTCTTGGTCGAGACTCTTTCACCGGCCTGCGCAGCCTCGGCGCCCTCGCTGTCAAAGACCCGCGCGCCCTCGAGCCGGTACTCCTGGCGCAGTCTCTCCAGCTTTTCGTTCAGCGAACGTTCGCGACTCGGGATTCAGCGAATCCTCGATCGAAACCGAGGCGGCGATCCTTTCGGCAAAGTGGCTGGCATCGCGCTGTAATTCACCGTAGTATTGAGCGGCTATATCCCGGCTGTTCTCCACCATCTGGGCTGCCGGCGCGCCGAACCAGCGATCGATTGAAAAATTGATCAGTCCGTAAGCGAGAAAAAAGAGCAGCACCGCCGGCAAGAGCGACAGCACGACAAAGGTCGTGACCATCGTGACTCTGAAGCGGCTGCCGACCTGCCCGCTTTTGCGGTCAAAATAGAGCCGCACCAGATTGCGCACCAATACGGTAGCGAGGATCAAGAGCGCGAGGATTACCAGGACTGTGGCGGTCCAGAGCAGAAACGTGTTTCCAACGAACTTCCGACTCCCCACGGAGGTCTGATGCAGAAAGATCTGGGTAGCAATCAGGGCGAGTGACAGGATGGCGATAGTGGCCAGGACGAATCGACGAGTGCGTGATCCGCTCTTCTCAGGAAGCGTGCCGGAACCCAAAGGTATCCTTTCAGGCCGCAACAGCCGTGTAGATCGCGAAACGCCGTGCGCGGCGTACTTTACCTTGCCAGCATGCGATTATATCCGCCGCTCTCTTCAATGAAAACCCAAAATCCGGCCGGAGTGCTTCGCGCGCCTCGGTGGTTGGAAGTCAGGAGTCAGAAGTCAGAAGCAGGAATGGCTCGGGCATAAGCATCCAGTAACGCCTGTCTTGCTCCAAATCGCGGCTCGCCCAAGGCTGAGTGAGACCCGAATATTCTGGCTTCTTGCTTCTAACGCCAACCGAATTCATGTGACGATCGATATAACGGTCTGAGCTAACGTGATTCCCTTGACGCGTACGTGTGAGGCATCGCTGTATGCCTGTCCAATCTGCAACCGTACGAGAGTCGAGCTCTTCTGCAGAGTGTTCGATCGCGTGCAAAGACGCAAGGAGAGGCTTTGGGACATTCTGCGTTGTCTGCATTGCGGTTTCGGCTGGACCTCTCCCCAGCTGGCGGAGCGGGAGGTCGAGGCGTATTACGCGCCCGATTATCTTGGTGAAACGGCGCGCGCCATCGAAGAATTCCGTTCCGGGAGACTGGTTCGAACCCGCTCCTGGCGCAAGGAGACGGAGAAGGTCCGGCTGCTCGAGCGCTACCTGCCACGTGGAAAGATTCTGGACGTCGGCTGCGGCGACGGTCGGTTTCTCTGGGCTTTGGACGGTGAACGATGGGAACGCACCGGGGTCGATCTCGCTCGAGCGGCTGTCGAACTGGTGCGCTCCAAAATAACAGGTCTTTCTCTGATCAGCGGCGACATTTTCTGCGCCGAGCTCGAAGCCGGTTCTTTCGATGCCGTCACGTTCTGGCATGCGCTGGAACATGTATCCCATCCGGAACGCGTCCTGGCCAGGGCCCACGATCTCTTGCGCCCCGGCGGCCGTGTTCTGATTTCGCTGCCGGCGTTCGACAGTCTCCAGGCCCGGATGTTCCGCCGCTACTGGTACGCCTTCGATGATGTGCCCCGGCACCTTCATCATTTCTCACGCGCAGCCTTGGACCTGCTCCTGGCGAATTCAGGCGTGAGAGTGGAAAGCCATCTGTTCTTTTCCCGGCTGGTAAACTTCCACTGCCTGAAGCACAGCTTGCTGAACTGGTCGCAGGAACGGTTCAACAGCCGGATTCCATATTACCTGTTGAAGCCGCTGCTCTTTGGCTTTCCACTTGTCGAGCAGCTCTCTGGAAAATATGGAATGGCAACCACGATCGCCCGCAAACCCGGGTAGACGTCAGGCTGGGTTGCGCGAAGAAAACGCCAGGAATTTTTTTGGAAGAGTTGCAAAAGTCGCCGGGTTTATGTGCGAACGGGCTATCACCCGTCCGGCCCCCTGGTGGCACAAATGAACTTTTTAAGGCTAAATCCTCCCGATCACAGTTACTTGCGACAGGTCTGATTGACACCGTCGCACACATGAGTCGCTTCGGAAAGTGTCCTGAGCGACACAAGGAAGACTCGCCTCGATTGCGATGCGATGACCCGATGGGCACGATTGAACTATTGACGGTTAAGCCGATTAACGATTGACGATTGACGATTGGCGATGACCTGCAGTGGCGGCGGTTGATTCCGAGCATGCTGAGCCGCATTCCAGGGTAGAGCTGAGTTTTGCCCGGTCTCATGATGACCCGCGCCACAAACAAAAGGGCTGCCGGTCAATCGAGAGCCGTTCGCTGAATTTTTTCACAGCTTTTCACGTGGCCCGGGCTGAAGATGACCCGCGCCCTAAGGCTGGGACTGACGGTCAATCGAGAGCCGTTCGCCGAATTTCTTCACAGCTTCTCGGGGGGCAAATTCACTGCCGGGCCTTCGGGCCTGCTGCGTCTCGAGTTGCTGTGGCCCCACGAAAATGTCCAACTCCAGTGACACAAAAACGTCTGGAAAGAAGCAGGGAGTAACAACCGGATCCCACTGGATACTAAGGAGCCTCTGGTATAACAAAATATCAATTGACTTACTTTATTCAGGTTGATACACCTAAGCCAAAATGATACCCAAGGGGTTTTTTATGGATAGGGCAGTTGTAACGGTTAAGGGTCAGATCGTGATTCCTTCCAGGCTGCGCCGCAAGTTCGGCATCAAAAAAGGGACGCAGGTTTATGTGTATGAGCGTGACGGTGAAATCGCGATAAGGCCCATCACCGACGACTATATTCGAAATATGGCCGGCATGGCGGGCACTAAGGGCAAGCTTCTGAAGGCTTTGATGGAGGAAAAGGCGAGGGAGCGCGAACTTTGAGAGCCGCCGTCAGGGTTTTGGACAGCTACAGCCTCATCGCCTATATCGAAGCTGAAGACGGCAAGGATACGATGATCGAGATCTTCCGCTCGGCGAGAGACTCCCGGAAAGCTTGTCTCCTTTCGGTGGTGAATTGGGGTGAGGTCTACTACATCACCCTCCGCGAGACGAGTCAGCAGCGTGCAGACGAAGTTGCCCATCTGATTTCTACGCTGCCTGTTCATATCGTTCCGGCGGATCTGGAGGCGGCCAAACAGGCCGCCATCTTCAAGTCCAGTAAAAAAATGTCCTATGCCGATTGCTTCGCTGCTGCCTTGGCAAAACAACGCCGCGTTGAGTTGGTAACCGGGGATAAGGAGTTCAAGCAAGTGGAAAAAGAGATAAGAATTCTATGGTTGTGATAACCCAGGTCGCTCTCGGAGAATGTCGCCCAGGCCAAGCCTCTAAGATGGCGCCTGCCTCTCCCAGGGAATCTCTCTCTGGGCTCCCGGAAGAAGAATCCGCTGGTCCAGAATGACGACTTCGTCGGCGAAGCGCCGCAGCTCCGCTCCCAGATTAGGAAATGATAGAACCTCCACCCGCTTTCCACAGGAAGCGAAGGATTCGGCCAGACAGCCAAAATCACTATCCCCGGAAACGATAACTGCGGTGTCCAGCCTTTCGGTCTGCCGCATGGCATAGACGGCAAGCTGGACGTCGACATTGCGCTTGGTATTCCCGTCGGCGAAGACTTTCATAATGCGGGAGACGACGCGGTACCCCAGCGATTTGAGAGTCTGCGCGAACGCGCTCGTGCTGGAGCGTCCGTCCAGGCAAATAAACGCGACATTCTCACAGGTTCGGGCCCGTCCCGTCGGAGTGCGGGAGGTGAGAAAACGAGCCAGCAGTTCGTAATCCACCCTGCCGTGGAAATAGGTGCTGGCTCCCCAGTCGAGATTAGCCACATCGATGAATGCCATCACGCGCTCTGAATGCCTGGCCGCCACCGGCCCCTGCGTGGGCGCTGTCAAGAACTCATTGAGCCGCGCGGCTACACCGTCCAGGGATTTCTGCAACCGTTCCAGCTTCTGCAAAAGCTCGTTATCATGCGACTCCGGCGGCCGACTTGATTGAGGGAAAGAGTCCGCTTGCCGCCGGGCTCTCAATTCTTGAAGTTCCGCTTCGAGGCGAACGATGGTAGCGCGCCCCTCCTTCAACTGTGCGGCCATCGTAGCATGCTTTTCTTCCGCGCTTTTTTGCGAGGAGACTCGCTGCCCCAATTCCTCTCGAAGCCGCGAAACTTCTATCTGAAGCGAGCGGCTCTCCCCTTTCGCGTCTCGCAGCTCTCTCTCAAAACTGTCTCGGGAACTGCGCAGGCTTGCCAGGGCTTTCTCCGCCTTGAGCGCTCGGTCCCTCCACGCTGTCGCCTTCTCCTTGGCCTTCTGGGCCGCGCCGTTCTGAGGCGGCCGGGAATCGATGTCGGGAGGCCTGGTTGATGCAGGTATTTCGAAGCGCCACTGGCTGCCGATCTCGGCTACTCTCGAGCCCGTATTTTCGTCAAGTCTTCCGAGGCGGGCTTTTAACCATGCCGCGGCGGCCCAGCATTCTGCGTCAGACTCGGTGACCCAGGCGCCTTGAGGGGGTGATAGGATGTCTACCTTGAACACCATTGGATCAATCTGTGCCATATCGAGAGCCGCGTCATCGATGAGCCTCACGAGCACGTCTGTTCCGTAACCCCTTCTCTGCACATGCCGCACGAACTGGCTGAACAATTCCGCTGGATCCATTTTGTTGAGGCGAAATCCAGGGGGCTGAAACTCAACCGAACGGCATAGCTCTTGCAAAAGGCCCGGATCGAGCAAGGCAAGGTAACAGGCTTTGGCGACCCCCAAGTTTACCCCTGACCGCCCCGCCGGCACCTTTTCATCGCCGTGCACGAAAAACACCTGGTCGGTGCCGGGCAGGCCCTCCCGAAATTCTTTCCGTGTCAGTCTTAGTTTTTTCTCTGGCATCTTCGGTCGTGAAAGTGTCGAGCAAAGACAGCATGTTAACACATCGTCGGCGTTGACATCCGGAGGTGTTCCTTCGTGTCTTCGCGTCTTTGTGGTTAGAGCTGTCGATGGGTGGGGCGTATTGGCGAAGGCTTACGGCGTGAGCCGCAGGTTCGAAAAGTGGGCGACGGTCCCGGGGCCAATCCAGAGAGCGATTGATCCTTTAGCATCGCCGTGCTTGAGATCGTTGACCAGCAGGGTCGGTTGTCCATTATCGTGGACGAAGAGGCGCGCCTTGGCGCCCTGGACCTCGATTTTCATCCTGGTCCACTCACCCGGCACCAGATCGACATAGGTCTCGTACTTCTCGGGGTTTTCCTTGCGGAGGCGGAACCATGGAAACTCGGGGAATGAGAAGTACTGCACGGAATGATTACGCCGCACCTGGTCCTCGGCACGGCCATTGGTGGGCCGCAGGTAGATGCACTCGAACTTCGAGGCATCCGGCATCAGACGGAAGGCGACGCCGACAAATCCCCGCGCCTGCTCGGCGGCGCCGGGGCCAGGCTCACCGGCGAGGTCGACCTGGATAACGCCGTTCTGGAACTCGGCGCCCGTGAGAATTACCAGTCTGTCTTCACTTCCTTCGCCACCTTGCTGTACGGCGTCCGTAACGCGAAGAGCCTTGCGACCCTTGAAGGTCGTGGGCTCAGCTTTCACTTTGTGCGCTTTGAGATTGTCCAGCGAGTCGAGAGGAAAGGTTTTTGTCTGGGTCTGCGCGAGGGATAGCGCCGCGCCGGCCAAGAGAATCAAGATCGGCAGCCGCATGACCTGGAATCTAGCAAAGCTTGGCGGTTTTGTCTATCCCGGGCGGCAGCAGGCTGTCGCACTCCCCAAGTACGAAACAAATACCACTAGGACACGAAGACACGAAGAAACACTAAGACACGCTGTTCGCCGGTCGCAAACGGTAACCAGGATTCATCTGAATGATTACGCGTACTTGCTCCGATCCTAATACACGATAACGAACCCATCGTCGGGGCGAGGCGCGACAGTGGCCAGGCTCCAAACCGGAACGCCCGGCAGTTCTCCCCTTTCCGCAACAGGCCGGCCAGCGCCATCAAACAGCTGCCATGCCACCGATCCTCCCCGCTGCCAGCCAGTCCCCTCGGTCCAAACCAGAATCGTCTCGCCTCGCGCATTGGCGGCCACCGCCGGATGTTTTCGCCGGCCGGTGCCTCCCGGGGGCGACACTGCAGGCCCGACCTTTCCGGTGGCCGTGTCAAACGTCGCATAGTAGACCTGCCCCTCTGTTTCCCAGCCAAGCATCACGCCCCGGCCGCCGGGGCTTATCGAGGCCGTGCTCATAGGGCAGGCATTGATCTTCCAATCGTGAAGCCGGGTTCCACCAAAGCTCTCCCCGCCCGCTTCTGACTTCAGGAGGAATATGTCTCGGTTGATTTCTGCTGCAGCGCCCCGGTAGAGCATATAAACGCGATTCATGTCGTCTGCGGCAGCTCGCATCCCGCAGCACCCGCAAGCTCCCGTCCGTTGATCACTAACGGCGACCTCGCGGGTGAATGTCCTGCCGTCATCATTTGATCGAGTTATCCAGACGCGGCGATTCGCTTCTCCCTGCATCCCCGCCCCAGCGTGCCACGCTACATAGACATTGCCCAGACCGTCCGCAGCGACTGAGCCGCCTCCATCGAGCCCGGCCGCGAACTGGAGCAAGTTGCGCTGCGGTTCGAAGGCCTTACCCTCGTCGTTCAGACGCGCATACAGCATGGGCGTTGAATCAAGCGGGCCCCTCGGTTCTGCCGTTTTGGAACCCATCCACGACACGTGGACCCGATCCCCCTTTCCCAGCGCAATGTGAGCGCCGCGAACGGTGCCGATCGCGATCGCGCTCCCGGACTTGCTATTAACGCGCAGCGGCGGGGTAAAATCATCCCCGCCATGATCGCGGCGCACGTAGAAGATATCCGCAGCCGCAGGATCCCCGCTGAGGTAAATCAGATGAAGCCTCCCCTTTGAATCGACCGCGGTCTGGGGCTGAACGCCCTGTTCGGGTGTTCGAATGACGGTCACTCGAGGGCCGGATTGTGCCGAAGACCCTTCGAAAATACCTGCGAACAGCGCGGCGGCGAGCATCAGGGTTAATCGAGTAATAGACTGCATCGCAACTCCTCCACCACTGAGACGCGAAGACGCGGCGGACGCCCGTCTCGCAAAAACCACTACGGACAACACAATTCAATTAGGATATTGTATACCGCAACTGGTGCGGAACGATTTATGAGGAAAATTATCACGCTGTTTCTGCTTTACTGCGCTCTTTCCTTTTATCCGCAGAGGAATGACGCGCAACCACGCTGGCCGATGTTCCGCAAACACGTGCTGGACAGCGGGGCCAACGAATCGGCGGCCGTGGCCGACATCAACAAGGATGGCCGGCTGGACATCTTTGCCGGTGAAAACTGGTATGAAGCTCCTCAATGGACGAAGCACCGCATTCGAGAAATACCATTCATTTCAGGTTACATCGACGATCTCAGCAATTTCGCCTTGGATGTTAATGACGATGGTTATCCCGATGTGATCGCGAGCTCCTGGTTCAGCAAAAAGATGTCCTGGTATCAGAACCCGGGCAAGAGCAGCAGCGATTCTTTGTGGAAAGAACATCCCATCGAGAGCGGTTTCAATTATGAACTGATCCTTCTAGTCGACATCAACGGAGACGGAAAAGCCGAGGAGATACTCCCGAATTACGGCAGCAGCGGGGAAGTCGTCTGGTTCGAGCGCGCGCGGCCCTTCACGAAGGGTGATTGGGTGCGGCACGTCGTCGGAACGGTTCCGGACGTCAAGGGTTTGCACGGAATCGGGGCAGGGGATCTCAACGGCGACCGGCGTCCGGACATCCTGACGTCGTATGGATGGTTCGAAGCTCCCGCCTGGAAGTATCACCCGGCTTTTCGCTTGTTGCCGCCTCGCGGTCAATGCAGTCCGCTTTACGTCGACGATGTCAACCGCGATGGCAAGAATGACCTGATCTACGGCGCCGGTCATCACTACGGACTATTCTGGCTGGAGAGCCGGAACGGTTCCTGGCAGGAACACCTGATTGACGACAGCTGGTCGCAAGCTCATGCCCTGACTCTGGCCGACATGGATGGAGACGGGAAGCTTGATATCGTAACCGGCAAGCGTTATCTGGCCCACGATACGGATCCCGGAGCCTACGAACCGCTCGGGCTGTACTGGTATCGGTCGACTCCAGGTTCAACCTACGTGAAACACGTCATCGACTTCGGAAGCAAAGCTGGAGGAGGCATGCAGATCCCGGTTCTGGACCTGGACGGTGACGGCGACCTGGACATTGTTGCCCCGGGGAAATCGGGACTTTTTCTTTTCGAACAGATAGACTTCGAGCGGCAAAAGGCTCAACCGCAAAAAAGCGAAGACTCGAAGAAACGCTAAGGCTCGCGCGGAAATAGCTGCACGCCGGCCGCACTCTGCTTGGCGTGCCGCCGAGACCCCCATCGAGGGGTTCGTTTTGCATCTCGAATCCAAGTCAACGAGTCATCGGGCTGGCGCGGTTGCATCTGCGCCAGCCCGAAAATCGAGAATCTTCAAACGCCCCTGCGACACCACCAGGTTCGAGGGCCTGATGTCGCGGTGCAACGCCGCGGGCGTGTGCCTCGGCCAGCGCAGCGGCGGCCTGGCCCACTGAACCGAGGATGTCGTCGAGCGAGCATACTCGCGGCCCCTCTAATGCACAGAGCCGGGCCGGATAGTGAACGTGGCGCGGAAGTTCGGACATCCGGTGGCATTGGTGCTGGCATTGGTGCCGATTGGCCCTTCTTCGACGTCACCGGCGGCGCCACTGAAGCCGCCGATGCCACCTGTCAGCGACAGTCGCTCTCCGGTTAGATCGGAAAGTGCATATCCTTCTACGGTCAACGCCCGGCCGTCGTTCAGGATGAAGTACTGGGTGTTGAAGGCGAAGGGTGTAGCGCTGTAAGCCGCGGCGACGGCGGGCGGAAATGGGAGAGCGCTTTGGCCGCGACAGGTCCACTCGCCGATCGGGGCGACTCCGCGGACGGGTAGGGTCGGATCGTTGGTGGCGGTTCCGGATGGAAGCGTCCCGGCAGGAAAGATCTTGCCGCTAACAATCCACGCGTCGCCTCGGTTCCCACCGAAGAATGCCGGTGAGGCCATGCGGCAGTCGCACGCTACATCGAAGGTGAGGGTATGTTTATTGGCGGCCTTCACAATACCTTGCAGTTCAACCAGAGGTCTGAAGCCGGGCAAGAAACCGGGCAGGCCGGCGAGAATAGCCAGGGCTACAGTAAACAGGGCAATTTTGATAGTCCGTTTCATTGTGGTGCTCCTTTCGTTTCTCAGGCGAGGGCCTAAGGTTTGTTTTGGTGAGTTGTGAGTAGAAGCTGCCATTCAGTTCGTCAGCGAAGCCATCCACACCCCGCCCCGAATGGTGAGAGCGCGCGCACAACTCAGTGCACAGGCCTGAGGTAGCGATTGGCGGCACGCTTGCCAATTTTTCGACCGTAGTCGGTTCCTTCTTCAATCGATTTGCGGAAGTGGAACCCAATCCGGTGGGTCGGGATCATGGGCAGCCCCGCCACACCGTGCCTCACATCGCCGCGCGGGAGTCGCTGGGCGTGCCGGCCGAGCAGATCGCCCGCGTCCACTAACCCATCGGGCTGAAAATCGGGTCGCGCACGCCGGCCGAGATCGCCATCGCTACGCTGGCCGGCCTACTGGCCGATCGCACGGGAGGACACGGCGGCTTCGACTTCTGACGCGGTCGCCGGGCTCGGCCCAACGATCATGATCGTGTCCCGGTCGTTCACCGCGCCCCCGCGGGGATGGCGATCCGCCGGGTGATCTGCCCGTTGTTCTCCCAGAACGTCCTCCTCGCGGCAATGACGGGGTCATCAGGCGTCGGCTGGACGTTCCCGTCGACGTCGAATCGCGCGGGACGCAACCGAGTGTGGTCCCGGTGTGGGCGTCCCCCAGTCGAACGTCCAGAATCTCCAGGCGTAGCCCCGTGAGCCACGATTACGTGGCTGGCGGCCGTACAGCGTCGCAGCGGTCCAGTCCCGATCGTCGATCTTGACCTCGACGCGGCTGATGGGAGCGCCCCAGGCTACGCCGATGATCGTGTACCGGCCGTCACGACGAACGACCTTCGCCGGTGCCGACTTGAGCCGGCCGAGCCCGACGCTCGTGATCGTCCAGACTACCTGACCGTTGGGGTCTTTGAGCTCACGGATCGTGACATAGTCACGGGCCATGAAACGACCCTGGTAGCGCCGGTCGACCACCTGGATGCGGGTTAGCCACTTGACGTTGGCAACCCCGTACCAGCCCGGGGCGATCAGGCGGACGGGGAAACCGTGCGCGGCGGGGAGGGGTTCGCCGTTCATCTCGTAACACAGCAGGTTGGCGCGGCCCAGCGCGTCTTTGAGCGACATGCTGCGGGCGAACTGTTCCGTGATCGTTAGATCGAGACCGCCTTCACCATCGTCGACGACGACCCCGGTGTTGCCGCCCCCGAGCACTCCGACGTTGTCGCGGATCGTCACCCTCCCGCGGTCGGCGCCCCAGAACACTACCTCGGTGGCCTCGTCGAGAACGTCAGCCTCCTTCAACAGCGAGGCGAGCTCTGCGCCAGCCCATATGGCGTTGCCGACGAAGCCGCTTACGAAGGGAAAGCCGGTGTTGCCCGAGCACTCGAGGGTGAACTCGACGTCGCGGCGCGGTCGGACCTTGAGGTCGGCCAGAGACAGCCTTCGGGGATGACGAACCAGACCATCGATGGCGAGACGCCAGTCCTGCGCGCTAAGCACAGGTTGGTCATAGTGGCTGACGACATGGAACTCGTCGTTGGGAATCCACCGTGTGTCGAGCTCTTCCCACACCAACTGGGGGGGGTGGGGGGGCGGGAACGGGAGCGGGGGAGGCTGATCCGTCCACCTGATGACCTCGTCGCCAGGTTGGCCCGGGTAGTCGTCCCTCGTTGTGGGCCGTTCGTCGTCCCAGGGGGCGTCGTCCCCCTTATCGGCTTGCCCAGGGAAAGCGTCCGCCGGACCTGCCAGCTGCAGCACCGACAGGCCGGCCAGGGCGGCACCCCCTCCCTTCAACAAGGCACGGCGGGACAGGTCCTGATCGTTCAGGGGATGGCGATTTTGAGTCCGTTTCATTGTGGTGCTCCTTTCATTTCTCAGGCGAGGGCCTAAAGTTTGTTTGGGTGAGTTGTGAGTAGAAGCTGCCATTCAGTTCGTCAGCGAAGCCATCCACACCCCACCCCGAATGGTGAGACCTCGCGCACAACTCAGTGCACAGGCCGGAGGTAGAGATTGGCGGCACGCTTGCCAATTTTTCGACCGTAATCGGTCCCTTCTTCGATCGATTTGCGGAAGTGGAACCCAATGAGGATGCGCGAGTACGCATTCTCGACTGCCGCCTGGGAGAAGCTGGTATACGAGCGGAGCTTTGGTGACCTATCGCTGCAGGTGCTACCGGCAGGTAGCGTCACGCTACAGTCCTGGAAGCTGATCCGGTCGGTGCCGAAGAACTGCTTCAGCACTTCAGCACCCGCACCCCCTTCGATTGAGTGACCCGAGGCGTAGTCCTGGTTCGGAGGAGTCCCGCGCAACGGTGTCCAGCGCGGGTCACCGGTCGTGTCTGGATTGCCGTCCGTGTCCCCGGTCTGAATAGCGGTGACCGGTCGCCAGTAGTTGTAATGGTTCTTGGTAGAGACCATGGCGATGTAGCCATCCGCAAGCGCCAAATTGAGCAGGCCGAATAGCCGCGCGTTCTCCCACAGGTCGAGCCGGGTCTGGCCGGAGACGATTCTTGCAATTCGGTTCCACTTCAGCGGGGAGCTTTCCCACCAGTAGAGGGCGATTTCGGTCTGGTCGGCAGTGCGTGCGCTGGGAGTGGTCATGCCATCACCGCCGAGAGATTTCACTTCGTTGAAGTCAGCCGTGTACTTCTTCTTGTCCACTGCGTAGGGCGGCCCCGGACGGAACTGTGAGCTGTGATTCAGAACGAAGGGGTCAACATTTTCCCATCCCTCAAAGGCGATGAACGGGGTACCTGGTGTGCACTGGTACTCGCCGGGATTAGTATCCTGCGGGCAGCTGGGATTAAGAAACTGGTCCAACTGCGCCCCGTCCTCGGCTCTCAGAGCGAGGATCACCGCCGCCGCGGCCTGTCCCACCGCGATACCCTGCGCCTTGGCCGGACTGTCGCGGATGGCGGCAAGCGCCGCGGTATAGTCGGCTTCGACGCGTGCAATGCCTGCATCGATGCAAGACTGGGAGACGAGCTCAAGAGGGAGTTGACCGATGAGCGGAACCAGGACATCTCGTGCCGCCGCAGCAACTGCGGCATCCGGAGAAGCGCCTGGTCTCGCCTGCATGTCGAAAGTGTAAGGACGAGACCGGCGATCGATAGCATTCAGTGCATCGTGGATGGCTACGTGCATCATTGCGTACATACGCGATTCGTGGAGTGGGTTGTCGAGAGGAGCTATGCATGCCGCAGTGGCGGCCGCGCCGGCGTTTGCGTTCCAGACGGTGACTGCGTCGCCGTCGGCCGGAGCCGCGAATGCGGCTTGAGTCTTAGGATCCAGCGAACTGGGTAGTTGGGTGAATACGGCGGCCACAAGGGCCATAACGGGTACTAACCGTTTACGTGAGCGCATAAAACACCTTTCTGCTGTCGAGACTACACGCTGATCGCGTAGTTCGACTGTCTTTACGGGTTGATATGGCCTAAGCCGTTGTATAGGAGTCACTTCTGTGATTGACCAAAACGTAGGCGTCACAGAAGGAGCTTGCCATGCAAGCGAGATACGCCTTTCGCAAAACCCAATTGCTTGACGAATGTCGGGACGAAGAGACCCGAGCTCTAATAGCCTAATTGGTTTCTGTCGGGAACTTGAATATCCGCGCGGTTTGCGTCGATCGCATGGCCAGCCTTTGCCAACAGCACCATCGGATACCGGCTTATTGTTATGTGGGGAGCATTGTCACGTATATAATGGCCTGATCCCAAAGTCCTGAAAGTCCGGCTGAAGAATGCTGAAAAAACCTGAAGGACCCCGAAAACCTAGGGTATTAGGGAGCCTCCTGAAAGGAAGACGACCAAGCTTCTTCTTGTCTCGGACAGTTCACCCTTGATTTGGCCGGGGAGGCATCGTGGTGGATGCGACTGGCGCCCTCGATGCCCGCCGGCTAAGGTTACCGTGCTGAACCAGGACGCCGGCTTCACCCGAACCGATATGAACACCCGGGACGGAGCGTTCTCGTTCCCGGCGTTGACCGTGGGCACCTACTGGCTGACGGAGGGCAACGTTCGCGGGCGAAGCCGTTGTCCCGTGCATACTACGCCTCCCTGATATTGGTGTTTGTCATTTGGTAAAATCTCTCCACTTGCCGGCTGCAAGCGCCTGCATTCACATTGATTCTTCTGTTTTGCAAGGTGGTTTGGTTTCCGAGTTCATTCGCACCACAAAGTTTTGACCAAATAGGTAACGTCGAGTTTGCCTGCTCACGGTGACCTCGCTGGAATTGAGCATACCCTTTTAGGATCGCAATCTCGATGCCCAGATAAATCGGCTGGCGCAAACTGCCGGACAACAAGGTGTCTTCCAATGTTGCTTCGCTCTGTTTCCCAAGGCTGGCTTCGGCTGCATCGCCTCTAATCGCCTGTCTACTTTCAGAGCCTTATCGAGTGGTTTTTTCCAGCCGACGCTCGTAACTGCTCACAATATCCTGCGCCATGCCCACAGGTGTTTCTCCGATCACCGCCCTGCTTTGACCTTCGGCGGCAACCCTACTGCGCGTCCTTGGAATCATCATTTCCCTTCTCGTCAAACATCCCCGCTTGCCGGCCACACGTGGCTGAGTCCAGGTTGATCCTCCAACTTCGCCGAGTGCGGAAAGCAACCTGCATCGCTTCAAGCCGGCCGGTCTTGATTAGATAGACAACGTGGGATTTGGACAAGCCCAGTCTTCTGGCGGCTTCGGTCAGACCTGCCCAACCTTCCGGAGCATTGCCACCGGAAAGCTTACGGCGCACGTCATCACTGAGCACGATTCTCCATGGCGCTCCGGGCGTCATTTGCTCTCCGGCTAAAACCCCTTCGCGCAGCCAGCGGTGAATCGTGCTCATGGCTACGCCGAGTTCCGCCGCAGCTTCGTCGGCGGTGAACGGGCCCTCTTTCGGATCTTTGGCTCGATAAGCTCGACACTTTGGGATCTGGTGGCGGCCGCGCAGCGACAGCACATTCGCCTGCGTGAAAGGATTACCGAATCCGGTGCGCCGCCCTTGCTTATTCAAAATTCGGGCAATCTGAGCGTCTTCAAACTCTCGAGCCAGTTGCCGTACCAGCTCGATGTCATCCTCTGATGTCTTGGTAAAAGCGCTGCCCGCCGGGTGTCGAACCACCTCTCGCTCGGTGACCGCTCCACCCTTCCAGATAATGCGCACCAGATAACGTGTCTCTTCCGTAGTGAGCTGGACCTCTTCGATGAGGCAGCGGAGCAGACGTTTGCGGTCCCGATTGGCCGTCGTCTCACTGCGCCAGACCTCTTGGAGGTTCTCCGCCAACTGTTTGGCTCGCGCCATTTCCTCCTCGTTGAGCCAGAGAATTTTCCGGTGCGCCGCCTGCGCCTTTTGTCGTACGACTTCCAGTTCCGTCAGCCGTTCGTTCCATCTCCTCTCCAGCTCTCTAGCCACAAGCCGATTCTCGGGCTCAGCGGCGTGGAATTGCCTCTCGGCTCGCTTCGCCTCGTATTCGGCCTTTTCTACTTGCAGCGCCCAAGCACGCTCGCTGGCTTCGTTCTCAGCCCGCAACTGCTCTTGCATCTGGCCCACGGCTGCGATCCCTGCCGAAGCCGTTGCCTCCAAAAACGCCTGCACCACCGCCGCATCGATGCGCTTCCCTCCAATCGTTTGGCAACCCCTCTCTCCCACACGGCTGCGGGATTCCTGACAGCGATATTGCATCGTTCGGCTGGACTTGCCCGCACGATTGCCGCCGTAACCGACCGTCATCGGCCGCCCACAACGGCCGCATCGAACCAGGCCCTGCAGCAAGGCTTCGCCCTCGCGCGCCGCACCGGCATTGTTGGTAGCACGTGCCTTCATCATCGCGTTGTTCCCAAGCAGCTCTTGATTCTTCAAATACTTCTTGAAGGAAACGTAAGCCGCGTGATGATCTTCGATCAACACCGGCCATGGATTCCGCCGTTGAACCCTGCGCACTCGAAGCCGGTTGGGATTGTCCTGGTCGAGCTCGCGCACGGTCTCGATGCGGCCAAAGACGTAGACTCCGGCATATATAGGATTGTGCAGGGTCCTCAGGATCATGCCGTAGTTCGGCTCCAGCCACACGACGGGATGCGTGCGCAACTCCACCCGGCGCACAGGATACTTCAGCCCCTGTTGCTTCCACCACAAAAACACCTGCCTCCCGCTCCCCAGCTCATCCAGTTTTGCGAACACCGTCTTGATGGCGTGAGAGACAGATTCATCGACCGTGAGAACCAGCTCATTCAGCTCATCCAGATCGTACCCCGCGGGTGGGATCGTCATCAGTTCACCACGGCGAGCTTTGTTCCAGCGAGCGTCGATCATGCGCTGGATCGAATGGTCAAGCTCGAGCTCGCTCACCTGCCCGCGAATCCCTAAGACCATGCGGTCGGCGCTCAACTTGGGATCGTAGATCGTTTCCCCATCCGTGATGAGCGTATCGGTCCAGCGACTGAGGTAGATCAGGTGGTGCCAATCCGGGCTGTTGCGCGCCAGGCGGGAAACTTCCAGGCTGATTACGATTCCCCCCTCGCCTCGGCCCACCGCGGTGATCAACTGTCCGAATCCAATGCGGGCCTCGGCCACGGCTGCGCTTTTGCCCTGGTCTTCGTCAATCACGACGATACGCTCTTTGGGCCAACCTGTTCGCTCGGCCCAGTCCACCATTTGATATTGCCTCACTCTGCCCTCGACATGGTCTCGAACTTGCCTGAGTGAAGACTGTCGTATGTATACAAAAGCTTTCCGTTGGAGATGCTCGGAACGGATCTTGGTACCGGTATCAATCTTTGAGTTTGTCACTGCTCTTCTCCTTTTTCCTCTCGCCGTGGACGGCCAGGGCCAGCAGACGCGCATAGATTGCGATGACCTTGCGGCGGCCTTCTTCGGGAAATCGCCGCCAAAGCGCCTCCAGAGATTCCTGACCATCCAGCGGCAATGTTCTTTGTCGGTGCATGGGCTCCTCCACGTATGGGCTTCTGGAGCCATGCGTACATAGCCGCTGTCAGGAGTTCAATCGCGATTCTGAAAAGCGCCCACCAGAGCGATCAGTTCGCGAAGCGCCTCGATGGTGAATACCGAGGAGATTGAAGGCTCCTCGACCCGTGCCCCGCCGTCGGCGTTGGTCCATGCCCGGGGCATTTTCATTGGAGAACCGTCAGCAAGACGCAGGACCAGTGTTTGCTTGTCGGCATTGAGAACTTCGAGTTCCTGGTTGTATAGGGGATGATGCCGCCGGGTTACCTTCACATACGGCGATGAATTCTGAAGGATATACTTAGTGCGTGACAGCTTACCCTCCCTGGAGACGACCGCAGGCAAGAAACTGCTCGACACTCTCAGGCACAACGCGGCGCAGTGGTCCTGAGCGGGGCTCGAAGCGCTCCTCATAGGCGCGGACGTAACTGTCGAAGTGCTGCTCGAATGTCTGGTAGAAAATGGAGGCTTCAGGGTGGCGGGCACGATAAACACCGGGGAGCTCGCAAACCCAAGCGCCCGCATCCGGCCTGCAGCAATGCCCGTACTGCGCTGGAACGTTCTGAGCGCGAGCAAGCAGCAGAGAGTGGTGAGCCATGGGCCGCAGTTCACCTCCTGCGGCCGAGGACCCGCAAAGCCTACCACAAAGTCTTCTGGGATCCCACCCAAACGCCCGCCTCGTCTATCATTCGGGCCGAGGGACCTAGTGCGCGAGCGCGCAGTGCCGGACTGCCCTGGCAGAGCTCGGGATCGTCTGCAGCATCAGCCGCAACGGCACTTGATGGGACAGTGATAATAAGATCGTATCGCTGTGCCATGCGACCGGCAGTTTGACTCCTGTTTGGGATTGACCTCTCACGAGTGTCTTTGCGTTGATCCGTCGACTGCCGGTCCTATGGTGCGGCGTTCGATCCGACCGTGCTCCGTGACCTCATAGGAGCTTGCGCAGCCGCGCCCATCACTGTCTTGTCCGCAGCGTGATCGGATTGGGCTTCCGCCCAACTTTCGATTTTTTTACGAAAGCGAAATGTTTGCTCCCATCGGCCTCAATGGCGACGACATGGGTCCCCGGGGCAACCACCCCGGAATTAATGTTGTGGCGCGGATCAAGCCGGGCGTCACGATCGACCGCGCCCGAGCCGACATGGAGGCCATCGCCGCGCGCCTGGAAAAAGAATATCCGGAATCCAATAGCGGCAACGGAATCCGCATTGTCACGCTCAGCGAGCGATTGACCGGGTCCACGCCGCTGCTGGTGTTGCTCGGAGCTGTGGGTTTCGTGTTGTTGATCGCCTGCGCCAACGTCGCGAACCTCATGCTTGCGCATGCGGCGGGCCGCCGGAAGGAGGTCGCAATTCGCATGGCCCTGGGCGCGGACCGCAGGCGCTTCATTCGACAGATTCTTACCGAAAGCGTGCTGCTCGCGCTGATCGGCGCATCTGTGGGCCTGGTGCTGGCGGATTGGGGCGTGCGTTCGCTGATGGCCCTCATTCCGGAAAACATTCGCCGCGTGGCCGACATTCGAATCAACGCGGGCGTGCTCGGCTTCACTCTCGGGATCTCCCTCGTGACCGCCGTGATTTTCGGCCTCGCGCCCGCGTTTCACACCACGCGCGGCGATCTGGTGGACGACCTCAAAGAAGGCGGCAGGACTTCGGTCTCCGGCTTTCGTCGCCGCTCTTTGCGAAACGTTCTGGTTACCGTCGAGATTGCGCTTGCCCTCATGCTGCTGATTGGCGCGGGACTCACCATCCGCAGTCTGATAGAACTTCAAAAGGTCAACCCGGGTTTTCGCACCGAGCGGGTGCTCACGATGCCGGTGAATCTGCCTGGAACACGCTATCCGAAGGATGACCAGCGAGTCTTGTTCTTCAAAACCCTTCTCGAGCAAATCCGCGCTCTTCCCGGTGTCGAGACCGCCAGCGCGGTTAACTGTCTGCCGCTGACCAGCGGTTGCTGGGACTCGATCTACCTGATCGATGGGCGTCCTAGCCCGCGGCGTGAGGACTTACCGAATGCCGATTTCAACACAGCCCAGCCGGCCTATTTCCGCGCCATGGGAATTCCGATCCTCAAAGGCCGGGACTTCGATGAGCGCGATACGCTGGGCGCCAATCCGGTAGTCATCGTGAACCAGACCTTCGCCCGGCAGAACTGGCCGGCCGAAGATCCGCTCGGCAAGCGGGTCAAGCAGGATTGGCCCGAAGGTAAAGGTCCCTGGATGAGTGTGATCGGCGTAGTGGGCGACGCCAAACGCCGCGGCCTGACGTTCCATTCAGGCCCGAGGCCTATAAAGCAAGCAGGCAGGTGGCTCCGGGTTCTGCGCCCCTGGTGATTCGTACCGCCGTGTCCGATCCCCAGACGCTGGCTCAGGCGGTTCGGCGCGAGATCCAGCGCATGGACGCGGATCTGCCCGTGTTCAACGTCCGCACGATGGACCATTACGCTGAGCGAGCCATGATTCCGCGCCGCTTCCCCATGCTGCTCCTCGCGATCTTTGCCGCCGTCGCGCTGGTTCTCGCCGCCATCGGCGTCTATGGCGTTATGTCGTACTCGGTGACTCAGCGCACGCATGAGATGGGTATCCGCATCGCGCTCGGAGCCGGGGGCGCGGATATCGGGCGCCTGGTCGTGGGGCATGGATTCAAGCTTGCCTGCGCCGGCGTGCTTCTGGGGCTGGCCGGGGCGTTCGCGCTCACCCGTCTTCTTTCCACGCTGCTGTTCGGCATCGAGCCCACTGACGCGCTGACCTTCCTTCTTGTATCGGTCCTGCTGATCGCCATCGCGGGGTTCGCCAGTTATTTGCCCGCTCGCCGCGCGACCAGCGTCGATCCTATGATCGCGCTGCGGCAGGAATGAGAAATTCGGTGACAGGCACCAGAGTGCACGGTTAGAGCGGCCAAACGACTGGGTGTCTTGCCGCGCAATCTGGTGCCTGTCACCGAATTTCAGGGGAGAGCGGTTGCAGCTTGGGTGATGAATATGGCGCCCAGGAAGTTGAGTCCGATGATGCTGAATGGCGCCCCGCCCGGAGATATCACTTCTACCGCTCCCAGAAATCCCGTGGGCAGAGCGAGAAGTTCGTCGGCGAACCAGGTCTGAACCAGCCGCGTGGAGATAGCCCAATACTGCGGTTACAGGCCAATTGCAGCTCAAGGTCGCATAGCCCGATGCAAACGAGAACAGATTTCTGAAACTTGGGCGATGAAGAACGATCCCAGATCGGCTGTGATGCCTGGGACTTTCATCCCGGTATGCTTGAGCCGATATCCAGTATCACTGGGTGCTGTTCATTTCAGACGTAAAGCCCTGCGGATGGTTCGCCAGTTATATGAAGTTTCCTTCGGGCTAATGTGCCTGATCCTACGTCCGTCTGGCAACAATCGGAACTGGCGCTCGAGAATCTCCTGCCGTTCTTAGACCTCTTGAGGGAAAACACTTCAGCACTTGACATTAGCGGAGCCGGAACGGTTTTTGGCGAGGGACTGGACAATCTGGCGAGGAGAATGGAGTTGAGTCCTTCGGCGGCAAACAGGATGATTCTGGCTCGAAAGGATTTCGACGTCTTCGTGGTGATCAAAATCCACCACGAAGACGTGAAGAACCCGCCAAAAGGGAGTCCGTAAAAAAATCATGAAACGCTCCACCGGTTGTCGTCACAAGGAAGTAGAAAGGCATTCAAGTGCGGTCACATTGATCACAGTTCAACGCGGAGCTCCTCCATGCCCCGAGGGACTGGTGTGCATGCTCGTTTGCATGGCTGAAACCGTTGGGCGGCAGGGCATCTGGATACGGTGACGTATATTTCGGTTCGATACGGCGTCATTGCTCAGCATCCTCCGGCTTACGTGCAAAGTAAAATTCTTTTAGCTGGCTACCGGACACGTTCGATGCTATATTCATAGCTCAGGCGAAAACTCCAAAATCTTCGGAACTGTGGAATTTCTGCAGCTTCAAGTGGGATCGCGCACCTCGCCAGAAAGCCCCCGGTATCAAACTTCACTGCGAATTGGAACCACAGGTGAGACTGAAATACGAGTCGGAAGAAGAACGAGCCCGGCGCTCGGCTCCCCGGCATGTATTGCATGGGGGAAAGGCAGTGGCACAGTTAGAAACAGCGAATTTCCCTGGCCGGGAAGCACAAATTATGGGCATGGTGCCCGAACCCGTCTCAAAGGTGATTCGAGTACTGATTATGAGCAACCACGCGATCACACGCATGGGACTGCGTCTGATTATGGAGAAACAGCCGGGGATTAGGATAGTGGGCGACGATAAGGGTTACGCCGACGGTCTGGCCGCCAATGGCGAGCAACCTGACGTCATTCTGTTCGACCTCGACTCTTTCAACGGCTGCGACTTGCTAACCAAGGTGCTCGAGACCGTGAACGGAGCTGGCCTGCTGATCCTGACTAGCACAGATGACTCCAACGTCGACCAGTACGTCCTGCACCACGGCGCTATGGGTATTGTACATAAAGACAAACCGGCAGAGGTCCTCGTCAAGGCAATGGAGAGGATATATGCGGGTGAGATCTGGCTGGACCGTTTGAAATTGTCAAGAGCGCTCCGCGAAATCTCACCTGCGAAGCGAGTCAAGACCAGGAACTGGGACGCAGCCAGCATCGCCACCCTCACAAGGCGCGAGCGCGAGGTCGTGACCCTGATCGGCGAGGGGCTGAATACCAGACGACTTGCCAAACGGTTGTTTATTTCGGAGACCACAGTGCGGCATCACCTCACCTCGATCTTCGACAAACTCGGTGTCTCTAGTTGCTTCGAACTCGTGTTTTACGCCTATAACCACGGCCTCGCCACACCGCCCCGTCTGGACTCCTCCCACTCTTCCGATACAAGAGAAAGTTAAGAGCGGATGAAGCCCCCTCAGGTGGTAAGTCGAGACTCAATCACCAAACACCACGATCCGAGACATCAAGAAAAAAATCTTCGGAGCCTTGGTCTAAACGTGATTGAAGGATCGTACTCTGTTTCAATCATAACAGGCGTCTCTTTTAAGACACCTTTCCCTTGCGCGAAAAAGTTTCGGGTCGATCAATTTCATTTTTGCGAGACGAAATGTTACCGCCGTGAGCAGGCAGCCGAAACCGTACCAGCTCGCTGATCACGCGCCGCTCAACTCCCAGTTCCTTAGCTGCTTCAAGCATATTGAGGTCACCGCGGCCCTCCCGTTCACCCATCCTGGTATACAGCAATGTGATACCCGTGCCGGATGGCACACACTCGTTCATTCCATGTGTACCCTTTAGCCGTAGGTATCTTAAGTCGATTAAGCACCCGAGCGATGAAGCGATCCGCCATCTGTCGGGCAAGCGCACGAATGATCTCCACTGTATCGGTGTCGGTAGGCGAGGCACTCTCTCGATAGGTGAGCCTCGGCACCTGCACTTTTGTGTGGTCTCCGCCTTGCCAATGCACGATGGCCTTAATGCTGTGTGCTTCGTCGAAGAGCACGATTTCTTTTACCAGTGTCCTGGCAATTCTCTTCTTTACTTCAGGTGAGGTGGCTGGGTTGTCCCATACGCCGGCAAGATCTTGGCCGAGCGCCAGCAGCGCTTGACGCTCCTCAGCGGACACGGCGTCTTCAACAACAACGGCTTGTAATTCTTCTTCAAGACAAGCAACTCTCAGCAGCGCCTCATCCCAGCGCCGCTCCAGTTCGCTTGCGACAAGACGGTTCGCCGGATCTACAGAGTTATATTGTTGCCGCGCCCGCTCACTCTCGTAGCGCGCTTGTGTAAGCTCAAGTTCCCGCTGCTCTCTCAAGGTATGACCTTGGACAGCCAAAATCTCCGCCGCCTTCAACGCCGCTTCCACCCCCAGAGGACTCACGGTCTCCAGCAATTGCCCAAGCAGGGTGCGCTCCAGTGCATTGGCAGAAAACGACAGGCAGCGCTTGCCATCGTCATTGCGACAGTTGGTGCTGCAACTATAGCGATACTTCGCGAGTGCACGCCACTATAGTGCACCACCTTACGCCAACACTGTTCACAGCGCAGTATCCCCGCAAACACCGAGGCTCCTCCCCGGATTCCGCCAGCCCTCATGTAACCCTTCATGTTGACATTCTGTCTGAGCATCTCCACGTTTCGCTCATATTGCTCCCAGCTGATGTAGCCGGGGTGATGGTCCCGAAGGATTATCTCCCATTCGCCCGGGTCGGAACAACCACTGACCACGACGCGTTTACGGCCGTGCTCTAAGACGCATCGAGGTCAATGCTGCCTGGGTGGGAAGGCGCCAACAGATTGGGCTGTCGTCCGTGCTCTGTTCTTTTCGGGGGATCTTGACCTGCTCCTCCCGGAGCCAGCGCACGAGCTGCCGTGCGCTGCCAAATTGTGGGAACTTATCAAAGAGAACTCCAGCGCCCGCTGCACCCGCAGGTCGGGTTCTTTTTCAAGTCGCCCATCTCTGGTCTTGCGGTATCCCGCAGCTACCAGGCCATAGAATTCCCCGCGCTTGGCCTTCTCTCGGATCGCCGCATGCGAACGCGCGCGAAACAACCCGAGCTCAAGTTCGCTTAACGTGCCTTTCAGCCCCAAGAGCAGCCGATCATTGGTGAACTTCGGGTCATACACCGCCTCGGTATCAATGAGCACGGTGTCAACCACTGCGCACAGTTCCAGCAGCGTATGCCATTCTCGGCCATTGCGTGCCAGGCGTGACGCTTCAAAGGCAAAAATCGCTCCCACTTCCCCCGCGCATACCGCGGCAAGAAGCCGCTCAAAACCAGAGCGCTCCACGACGCCACTGGCAGTGCATCCAAGATCATCATCAATAATCCGCGGCTTGGACCAGCCGAACGCCTACGCCCGCTCCACCAGCCGTTCTTGCACCGCCGGCTCTCCACATTGCGCTGCAGCTGCGCCAGGGTCGACTGCCGGATATACACATACGCGATACGGTTTAAATGATTCGTCGTTATCTTTTCCATAGTGCACCTCCTTGCCTGGCGGCTTCACTCTTAAATGCCTGTATCAGAAGTTCCGCCAGCAAGCGCACCAGTTCCGGCCGTCTCTCTTCTCTGATTCTCTTCCTGTAATCCGTCTGGTGCGGTGGCAGCGCGCGTTGCTTCGCTCCCTTCATCGCCCCCTCCTTCGAATGAAAGTTGTTCGCTCCCATTCGAACCGGAGTTCAGCGCATTAAGCAATCCACGAAGTAAATTAAGAACAGCCCTGGAAACTCTCGGCCGAGATGCAACCTGGAGTTCTCGCCAGCGGGGCTCTGTCATCCATGCAGGAATTCCGCCGTGGCCCCCATGTACATCGATGACCTCATACACTTCCTCACCAAAGCGCTTGCGCCGCTGAAGCACAACCACTTCGGTGCCACACTGCGGATGATATGGATAGGTGATCTCTATCCCATGAACATGGGCATTATGATGGGTATTTGAACAGCTCATCAGGTACTACGGCGCGTTTTCCAACGTCCGCCGCGCCTGACAAACAACAGCCCCTCCGCGACCGATGACCTCGGGCGATGCGGACGATGATGCTGCACACGGGATGAGGAGTTCCTGGGCGCGCTTGATTAAGAAGGTATATGAGGCCGACCCGTTGACCTGCACGCGCTGCGGGCGCCCCATGAAGATCATCAGCCTGATCGAAAACCCTGCCGTGATCGAAAGAATTCTGCGCCACCTCAAGCTCTGGGATCAACCCGAGCGCCCACCCCCCACTCCGCCTCCGAGAATTCTACACTATGACGTCGATTTCCCCGCCTGGGACGATCCCCTCCCGCCGTTCCACCGGATCGGATGAAGCTCCCGGTGCCTCCTGTTCCGAGCAACCACGTGGCGTGGCCAGCGCCACCGAGGG
This sequence comes from uncultured Acidobacteriota bacterium, assembly GCA_963827655.1. Classification (GTDB taxonomy): domain Bacteria; phylum Acidobacteriota; class UBA6911; order UBA6911; family UBA6911; genus CAWHCF01. The sequence continues at coordinate 129,741 of CAWHCF010000026.1, read as the reverse complement.
AAGGTGTGCCCTGTCGAGCACTCGAATGGGGACGGAGGAGTTACCCTCAAGCCCCAAGCTCGCTCTTCCACCCTCGTCCCACTCCTATCGCCCTCCCAAACAGGCCTCTCACCCAGCCCGCCGAGACATTTCACCAGATCCTACGGGCCCAACCTAAGCTATTCTCCCACCGGCACCGAAAAGCGATTTCCTATTCTTTATTCTTTAAGTTCGAAGAAACCAATCAATGCCGGCCCGTCCCGTCCCTCCGGCGAGAAGCCATTCTAAGATTGATTCGCATCGCGTTCGGCTTGCGCGGAAGTCTCAACGCGAAATGCCGTTGTCCTTCGCCAAAACTTCATGCGCCGGTTAAGTAGTTGCATTTTGCGCGATATGGCGGCAGATTCCTGAACTCATGTTGAATGCGGTTTTCGCCGCCGTTCGGTTCCTCTTTCTGGTGTTCGGTGGGCATCAACAGGTCGCCCTGGAAAATGCCGCACTCCGCCAGCGGTTGGCCGTCTTCAAGCGGGAGCTGAAACGACCGAAACTGCGCCGCAATGATCGACTGTTTGGGGCGTTCTAAGGACGATCTGGAAGGATTGGAAGTCCGCTTTGGTCATCGTGCGGCCGGAAACCGTGATTGCATGACACCGCAACCGGTTCAAACGTTATTGGTGGAAATTGTCGCAGCCGAAACGCCAGGGCGACCACCGGTAGCTTCGAAGATTCGCCGGCTGGTCCGAACCATGGCGTCGGAGAATCCATTGTGGGGCGCGCCGAGGGTGCATGGAGAACTACTGAAGCTCGGCTTCAATATTTCGGAGCGAACGGTTTCACGATGGTTGCCCAGAAGAGAGAAGCAGCCCATGCAGAATTGGATGACATTTCTGAGCAATCACGTGGCTCAAATGGTCTCCATTGATTTCTTTACGGTGGCGACGATTCGATTGCGCGTGCTGTATGTTCTTGTCATTCTGGCACACGACCGTCGCCGCGTCGTTCATTTCAATGTCACGGAACACCCGACGGCATCTTGGGCCGCACAGCAAATCATTGAAGCCTTCCCGGAAGACAGCGCTCCACGCATCGTCGCGACAGATTTTAGATCGCTTGTAGCGTGAGGAAGCGCGGTTGCACTGCACCGCTGGCGACCTTGTCTAGCCGAATCGTATTTTTGAACAGAACGGGATGACAGCGACGAAGGACAGCCGCCCGCGACTGGACGCCCTAATGAAGGACGCCCGGGCTAGGAAGTTTGACGGGGTGGTTGTGGCGCGTTTTGATAGGTTTGCCCGTAGCGTGAAGCACCTGGTGCTGGCGTTGGAGGAATTCAACAGCCTTGGGATTCACTTCATCTCGCTAAATGAGTCCATCGATACCAGCACGCCAATGGGGAAGCTCGTCTTAACGGTCTTAGGCGCCGTGGCGGAGTTGGAACGCAGGCTGATTGTCGAGCGCATCAACATGGGGTTGTACCGGGCGCGCAGACAGAAAAAGCAACTCGGCCGGCCGAAGGCGATTTTCGATCGCGAGAAGGCACGTCAGCTTCAGGGCGAGGGGAAGACGATTCGCGAGATTGCCGCCGAACTGGGTGCGTCGAAGAGTTCAGCGAGGGCGGTAGCGTAAGTTTTTTTGACTAGGCGTTCCCCAAACCTGTCGTGATTTTGAGATCGGACTTTGGCGTAATGTTTCTCAAGTGATCTGGAACATGCAAAGGCTTCTACTGTAGGTTCCCGCGGAGCGTCTCACCTCATGGTCGCAATTCCGATCAGGCTGCGCGCCGTTCGTAGCGATGGTGCAGGCCACCGACTTCAGGGATCTCAACGATATTTCGCGTTCCGGTGATTGAATGGCCCGAGGATTCGGTGCGTCCTTTTCCAAGGACAAATGCGTTCTCGAGTTGAGGTAATAGCAGAAGTATCTTTGCAAAATCCATTTCAGATGCCGCTCTCTCAGCACGATCACGCGATTGAGGCATTCTCGGCGAATACTTCCAACGAGCCGTTCCGCGAATGGAGATGGTGATCCATCTGGACACGTACTGGCCGAAAGCGGACGAGCAGCAGCGGAGGGAGATCAAGTGAAGGGAGATCAAGTGAAGGCTGGCACGTGGAGCCGAGGCTGCCTTCATGGGCGCGGGGTGATCTCCACCTGCATGACGTCGTTCTGGAGTGCCGCCTTGAGAGATAGCTCCTTTGTAACACCATCGGACGTCACATGCAGGGTGGTCTCGCCAGGGCGCTTTACCGTGATTTTGACTTCATTGCCTTCGCTGGGCGATACCGTCACCATCTCGGTATCGGATGGGATCCATTTGGCACTGATGTTCTCTACCCTTCCATTCGAACCAACACGTGCGACTTTGGCTTCCACGGTGTCCAGAGTGGTTGTATAGGTGGGTGGCGAAACCCAGCGCTCTCCCATATAGAGGCCCTTCGTGAGCCGCGGATCCAGTTTGAAGGAAACCGCTAACGCCGAAACGCCTTGGTCGGCTGTGGCCGGAGCGCCATCAGGTGCGGTGTCTCGAATGGCCAGCAGCTCCACCTCATAGATGAGCGTGGCGTTCGGCCCGATTCTACTGGCCCCCGCCCCGCGCAGGCCGCTCTCACCGTAGGCGAGGCTTGGGGGAATGAAGAGCTGCCACTTGGATCCAACGGGCATGAGCTGAAGGGCCTCGCGCCAGCCTGCGATGAGGTGCTTGAGGGAAAACGTGAGCGGCTGGTTGGCGGAGGAGCTGCTGAACTCCGTGCCGTCGAGCACGGTGCCACGGTAGTGGCTAACAATCGTGTCGTCCGCCTTGGGCTTTTTTCCGTCACCAGCCTTCAGGATCTTGTACTGGAGACCGCTTTTCAGGGTGATGACACCCTCCTTCGTCTTGTTGTCGGCCAGGAAGGCCTCGCCCTCCTTCTTGTTCTTCTCCCCCACCTGCTTGAGCGCCTCCACCTGTTTCATCTGGAAGTCGGCCCGGAGCACGTCCAGGGCGGCTTTCATCTCGGCTTCCGTCAGGAGGCTCTTGGCTCCCGTCAGGGCGTCCTTCAGCCCCCGAGAGACGAGCTCGGCATCCAGAAGCAGCGACTGTCCCTTCAGATTGTTGCCCCATTGCAGGCCCACCGCGTAGCTGTATTTCGCTTTCGGATCCTGGAGGATCAGTTCGTCCTGCGCGTCGGCAGTCCGTTGTTGTCCTTTGATGACAAAGCCAACCGTCAGGATCGAAAAAATGCCGGCGAATACAACAAAACTGCCGTTTCTGTTTATCATGTTTTTCTCCGAAAGAACTCCTGCTCATCCCCTCTTGGGGATCTTCGGGAGGGATGAGCAGGAAAGAGCGTCCCTAGCGACAGTAGTGATTGTTCACGGTGGCACAAGTCGCGGCGCCTCCGAGCAGGCGGGGGCCATTCGAGATCCCCAGAAAGTTCGGGGTCCCAGTTGCGGCGCCCCCCGCGCCCGTCGCTGGAACTTGGCGGAACATGCCGTTGGCCAGATTGGCCAGGAAGCCCCCCCGACCGGCGCTGACCATACCGAGAGAGCCATTGTCCGGAGCCCGACCATCCTCAGGCACGAAGATCTCGGGCTGGTCGAAGGGCGCGCGCTGGAAGTCCACCCGCTCGTCGGTGAGTTCGAGGAGGAAGTCGATCACGGAGACGATGATCTCCTCTTTCTGGGCGGCGGTGAATTCCGGTTAGACCGGTGACCGGATCCACGCCTCCCAGGGCCTCGTCCTCCATCCAGCAGGTTCATGATGAGGAAGTCCCGGTGCGCGGAGTTGGTCTTCGGGGAAGTCGCCGCCCCTGCGTGTAGAAGTCCAGCACCTGGCGCAGGGTCAACTTGCCGCCGTTGTGGAAGTAAGGGACCGGTTTCTGCTACGTGGCGCAGCGGGGGCGCCTTGACACCGCCCTGCGTGTTCACGCGGTTGACGTTGGGCCAAGTGGCCATCTCCGGTTGTCTAGCATTGTTGAAGGCCTCGCCGATGATGGCCGCGGGATTGAAAGGCCCCAACATATCGACGAATCCTTCCAGCATCGGCTCCCTCATGACCGTGTTGAGGCCGAAGAACACTTCGTCGATGTTCGACTCGTCGCCGACAGGGATGTTGCTCGCCCACTTCGCCAGGTACGGAGGCAGCTGCGGACGCTGCCGGCTCTTCCCCAAAGCCCGGGTTGATCTGCTGGTCCTGGGCAGTGTGCTCGAACAATCCGCCACCAGTCGGGTCACCTTCCTCTCCCGTAAGGGGATTGATCTTCTTCGGGTCGGGCTCGAAGAGAGCACAGGGAATCCCAGGAAAGGGAGGCTGGGCGAAGCCGTTCATCGGATCATCCCCACCTGGGCTGTAGCCCACGCCACAGAGGTTTTTCAGGGCGAGGTAAGACAGCGAGAGCGGCCAGCCGAACGGGTCTTTGCCTCCGCGCATGACGTCGTTCGCAATGGGTGTCACACCGATGTTGTACATCCCGTTGTCGAACAGGGCCTGGCCCTGGGGAAACCCGTTCGCTGGTGTGTGTGCAGGGTGTCGACGTACATGGTGCTACGGCGCAGAAGTCTGCGACGTTGCGCTCTATCCCGTCCTGGGCGTTCTCCTGAAGCTCGCCCTCGAGCAGGAAGCCGGAAATGACCCGGCCTCGACCCAAGGCCTCCGGAAAGAACTCCATCCCCGGTTGACCCGTGCGGAACTCCTGGATCCTGTCGCCAAAGCTCACCTGGTGACTGATCTCAAAGGTATAGTCGGTCAAGGTCCCGCCGGCATGGCACTCACCGCAGCGGAGAGACCGGAAATTGGGATTCTTGAGCGACAGGTTGGATCCCAGGAAGAAGTCTAGACCCATCAAGGGATCCGCCGAGCTGCCGCGCCGCGAACCGCGGGTGCCGCCGGCGGGCACCGACGTGCAACCTCCAGCCTCCCTCGATCGGGCAGTTGATCCTGGCGATCACGCCCGGATCGCGCTTGAAGTTCCCGACCTCGGTGAAGCAGGGTTGCACCCCGCCTGTGTTCGTGAGCAATTGCGCAGATCGGTAGCGATCCCCGGTTCGCCGGACTCTCCGAACGTCAAGAACGAATCGGGATTCGCGTCCATGAACCGGTCAAAGGGACTGTCATCCGGGATCAGGATCGTGCCCCAGGCGTGTATCGACAGCCCGAAGAAGAGGGACATGTTGGCTTCCATCTGGGTGAACTGGTTGGTGTTGGTCGGACTAGCGGGGCCTGAGGCAATGGTGAGAACGTAGTTGTCGAACGGGTCAGCAGGGCTCTCGATGACCGCCGTGCCAGCCGGGTTGAGGACCGGGATATCAACGCTGCCCGCGGCACACTGATTGGGATGGATTGCGACGAGGCCGTCGGTGTAGCACCCGTTGAGATGCCTGTCCGTGTTCTGCCAGAGTGTGCGGGTAAAAGGCCCTGCGGATCAGGCCGGCGTAGTTGATGCACAAGCCCGGGCTTGCCCGGCTGCCGTCGTGCCCGGGAGAACGATCCGCGGCCGGCAGACCTGCACAAGCCGAACCACCCTGGTTGGAGTAGATGACCCATCACGCTGTCGGTCGGAGACACCAATTGGTTGGCCAGGGGCGTCACGCTGCCGGGACCCCGGATGCCCTGGAGGAGCTTCTTGCCGAGCTTGGCCCAGTTGCGTCCTTCGAAGGACATCTCGAAGTCGCTCAGCGCCGGCCCTGTCGACAGCGAAGCCAGGCTGACGAACCGGATGATTTGCCGGGTGGCCACGATGTTTCCCGGCTGACGCTCCGGCGACCATGACGTGGCGCTGCGGGTCGGAGGGGCCAAACACGCTGCCGCCGTTGAAGTCGTGACGCGCACGGCCATCCCAGAAGTTGTCGAAGTTCATTGCCGCGTTGAACAGCGTGGGGGTGTTGCGCGGCTCGACCCGGCGCAGTCCCTGGAAGAGCGGAATCGGGTCGGCTTCCTGCCCGCCAGGCGGGTCGCTCGCCGATGTCCGGCAGCAGTGTCCTTACACCAAACGCGTCGGGCGGACCGAACGCCACCGCTCGGGTGTTGGAATGTCGACGAACCGGCGGAATCGCACGCCCATCGAGGACGCTACGTCGTTGACGTTGCCGAAGCCGTTTCCGGGACCATTCGAAGTGTCCTGTACCTTCTGGAAGGGAAAGTCGGTCGCCACCAGGTTCGTGTTCTGAACACCTCCGTGGAGCTGCAAGGTGAGGTCCCGCTCCGACGTGGTTGGGGTTGGTCTGGTTCTTGGTCCGGTTGTCGGCGCCGGCGTGGAAGTGGCACGAGCCGCAGGCCTGGACCGTGTCGCTGCCCACCTGCATATCCCAGAACAAGGCCTTGCCCAACGCCGCCGCCGCCGCCCTTGCGGCCACCTTCTCCGCACGCGTAGCCCCGCGGTAGTAATCGTTCTCATTCGAAGGCTCCAAGGCAGCGGGATCGGCAGCGAGGTTGGCCGCCGAGTTGACGTCGTAACCCGGGTTAGCCGGAGTTCCATGCGGTCGGCACCCTCAGCGAAGGCTTTCGTAGCCCCGTCGGCGCCGTCAGCGTTGCGCGGCTGGATCGAATCCGGCGCGCGCCGGATCGAAGACCTCGCCTGATCGTAGAGTCGGGCGCTCGTGGGAATGGCGGGTTTCCGGGAGACGCCGGTATCGCAGGGACGGCGGGCAGTCGAATACTGTCTTCTCCTGGCCGGCGTGTTGTGCCACGACTCCGAATCCAGGATAGCCCGGTTCGCCCGGATCGCCTCCGCAGACCACGTGCCCTCTGGAAGGGCGACCGTGCCCGGGGAGAATGGAAAAGGGCCAGGGGAAAAGAACTGGTCCACGCTGAGCTGATACAGAGTCGGGGTATCCGGCTGCAATTGGGCTGTTGAAGTTGACCGCCGCCTCGTCCTCCTCAAGTCGTCCTCGCCCGGAGAGACGACGATGTTGCGATAGGTGAATGCATACCCTGCCCCGGCACGGGGTTTGGGAGGAGTTGATCCGCGAACCTCGCCACGGACGCTCCCTCGAACTCGATGCTCAGCAGGCGCAGCTCTTCACCGGTGGAATGGTTGTAGTTCAGCGGATGGATCAAGTGGCCGGGCAGCAGCACCTCGCCGCAGCCCGAACTGCCGGGCGCGCACGGTTGGCCCGCCCCGTCCCGGTAGATGAAGGACCGGCGGCGCGGCTGGGTCAAGCGGTAGGACGGCCAGCCCTGCGCGTTCCCCCTCACGGTCGGATCGAGCACGAAGGCGTACGGGTCGTCCAGCATCTGCTCGAGCTCGTCCCAGATGGGAACGCCTTTCAACGAATCCAGTGGACTCTCCACTTCGAAGGCAAAAAAACCCTGGTCGAAGGGGATCAACCCGGAGTTGTTAACGATGTTGGGTGGTATAATAACCGGTCCCGGAACCTGCGCCATCACGGTTAGCTGAACTATGAACATCACCAACACGGCCAGTGCGACCAAGCTTTTGTCCGACCATCTCAATCTCGGTTGATCTTCTTTCATGATCCTCTCCGGATTAATCCCAGCGCGTGTCAACGCCGGGTGAAATTTCACCAATCGCTGAAACATTCAAAACAAAAAGCTGGTCCTGCGATGGCTTGGGAAGCTACATCGCTTGCAGCGAATGCGTTGCTCCGTTGGTATCGGGGCAGACTGACGTCCAGCTTTTCATATTCAGCCCCTCTGAATTAAGACCCAATCCTTGTAATCTTCGCTACCTGCGCGAGACGACGAAATCTTCTTGTCCGTAGGCGAGTGATGGCGAGCGATGGCGTTACAGGGGGATTGGGCTGAGGCTATCCCATTAGCCATACGGCCAGCAACTGAGTTTATGACCATTTTATTGGTTAAATACTGCTACTTAAATTCCCGACGAAGTTGGCAGAATCAGGCCATGATGGCAGTAAACAAGCAAACGGTCGGGATCGACTGGCCCGGAACGCTAAAGACGTCTATCAGTTGGAACTGTGGCGCGAAACGAGGCTCCGGAAGGACTTTCAAGGTGTCGATCCTTGGCATTGGGCCGCCCTTCGAAGAATCGGATTGGGATTGCGATCGAATGCCCCGGGGTAAGGACGAATGGCTGGGATCAAGCAGATTAAGGAAGAGGTCATGCGGCTTGTCGATGAGCTGCCAGAAGATGCGACTTGGGCCGACTTCGCGCGACTGGTAATTGAGCGGCAGCGCGTCGAGGAAGGAATCGCCGATCTGGACGCCGGTATCACATGGACTAGTGACGAGATCCGAGACACGCTCCGAATCCCGAAATGAGGGTTGTCTGGTCAAACCGGGCACTGAGATCCCTCGCCGATATCCACAGACACATTTCGATCAACTCAGAAGCCTGGTACCCGTATGATCGATCGGATCCTTAAACGCGGACGGACCGGTGTTCGTGAAGTAGTGGAGGCGCCTTGCCGAATCGTGTATCGAGTGCACGGGGAATCAGTCGAGGTTATCGAGGTTTTCCCACTCGTCGCAGCTACCACTGTGGGAGCGCTAACTTAACTAGCCGCGTTTTTGGTTTGCAGCCCGGCTATGAGGGCGCTCCCAATTTCCGAGTTGATGGGTGTTATGTCAACTGCCGGCGTCCCTGCGAGTTCCTCACCACGCGGTGGCTTCACCGGCTGTTTACCGGCGGCAGTTCTTTCTGTCTTAAGCCCCTGAAATGTATAAGGATTTCTATCTCGAGAGGGTTGGAGAGGCAAGCCCAATTCCGGCGCGAGCGAGTGGTTGGCAGGTCTGTTCGGAAGTTGACGGCTCCAGGTCAAGGGGAAGGGGGTTGGTAGGTCATTCACGGACATTGGGAAGGCTACGGTCGTCTGGTGGTGACCGGATTCAGGGCAGACGGGTATCCACAAGGTGTGCGGTGGCTATGGCTGAAGGACGAGGTGTGGCGTGGTCCGGTTAGGTGGGCGAAGGGCTTGCCGCCGCGGGCGGAGCCCGGGGCTCGAACGGATCGCGCGCCTTGCAGGCTTCGCTCGCTAGGTGCCTCAGAATCCGGTCGACGACACGGGGTTCGGTGATGAAGGAGACGATTTTCATCTGCGCTCCGCAGGTACACAGAAGAGGGTCCACCTCGAAGATCTTACGGAGCAAGCGCGCCCAGGAAGCCCTCCGCGCGCGGTTGGAGTCGATTTCCCCCTCATCTCCCTGCTGCTGCACCCCGGACGGGCGGCAGCTCGGGTCGTTGAGCCCCGCTATCGTGACGCGCGCCCGGTTTGACAGGGCCCCATAGTACCGCACCTGATGTTGGCCGCGATCGGGGATGTAGGCCGTGACGGCATGGATCCATTCGAGCGGGTCGAAGATGCGGACCGTGGCGCCGGTGCGGGGATCCGGGGGCGTTTGGATCTCGAGACGGCCGTCCTCGCGCTGGCGGATACTGTCGATCGCAAGCACCGGGCGAGCGATGTAACGCGCGACGCGCTCGAGGCGTTGTCGGTCTTCGGTGGGAATGATATCGCCGGCGAAGACGGAAAAGCCCGGATGCAGTCCTCCTATTCGGGGCACGCGGATGCATGTAATACAGGAGTAACGTATCAGAACTTTCCGCACCGCTTCTCTTTCGGTTGCGGTCCCGCGGTTCGCTCGCTCAGAATCGTGGTGGTTGCCGTTGTGGTCCCCGATGGCAACCACCGTTCGTGCACCCCCGGCCGAATTCGTCTGCCGAAGCCTTTCGGGCCCGGTGTGTGGATGGCTTCGCTGACGAAGCCATCCACACTTCCACGGACCTGGACAGGACGATGGTCGCTCCCGCTTCCGCTATCGTAACGCGAGGTTTTAATTAATGAACTGATCCTTCTCGTCGACACCAACGGAGATGGAAAAGCCGGGGAGATACTCCCGAATTACGGCAGTAGCGGGGAAGTCGTATGGTTCGAGCGCGCGCGGTCCTTCACGAAGGATCTTTCTCGTCGAACAGGTAGATCTCGAGCGACAGAAAGGGCCAGCCCCAAAAAGCGAAGACTCGAAGAAACGCTAAGAGTCGGCCCTCCATTCATTCGACCCTGCGCGAGATGAGGAAGAAGTAAGAGAAAATTCCGAAGATCAGAATCCCTCCCGTAAGAGCGAAGGCCAGCGCATAGGATCCGGTCACGTGCGCGATGTAGCCTGTGACTGCCGGCGCGAGAATCCCGCCGACATTGCCGCCGAAGTTTTGAATCCCTGAAACTGTTCCCACGATATTTTTCGAACACACGGCCTGGGTCAATGTCCAGGTATTCGGGCTCGAGATGCCGAGGCCACAGAGCGAGAGCGTCAGCAACCCGACCGAAGCCATCCTGTCTTCCACCAGGCCGGCCGGCACGATCAGGCATGCTGCCAGTAGACCGATGTTGATGAGCCATTTGCGCACGGCGATTTCGGAATAGCCGCGCCGGACCAACCAATCGCTGGTGATCCCCGACAACACAATAACCACGGACATCACCACGAAGGGAACCGAACCATAGATTCCCGCTTCCTCCTTGCTGAATTTCCGCTCCTGCAGCAGGTAGGTTGGCAGCCAGTTGACAAACACAAACCAGGCATAGTCAAAGGCGAAGAAACCGAGAAAGATCCCTATTACGCTGCGCTGCCGGAACAGCGCCAGACCTTCGACGAATGAGAGCCCGGGCGCGGCCGCTTTTTGCGTCTCACTCGCCCGCGGAGCGCTCTCCTTCTTCTCCCATCTCCCAAGAAAAGCAAACCAGGGAAAAAGCCAGATCAGCGGCACGACGCCAATCGCGAGGAAGAAAAACTTGAATCCGAGAGCCCCCAGGAGCAGGAAGCCAACGGCATTGATCAATGCCTGGCCGAGTCGGACACCAGTCAAGTAGCCGGCGGCGACAGTCCCGCGCTCACGATCCTGGAACCAGTTTGCAACCGCTCGGGCGCTTGCCGGAAACGCGGCTGCCTGGCCAATGCCCAGAAGCATCCGGGCTCCAATCAGAGCCGGCAGGCCTCGGGCAAAGCCGGTCAACGCGGAGCCGGCCGACCACACGAGGTACCCGACCGCATATCCTTTCTTAACGCCGAATCGGTCGACCAGCCAGCCGGCAGGCATTTGCATGAAAGAGTAAGTCCAAAAAAACGCGGACAGGAGTATTCCCATCACGCCGCGCGACAGGTTGAGCTCCTGCATCATCGAAGGCGCGGCCACGGAGAGGGCGCCACGCTGCGCGTAGCAGAAAATCATGCCGGTAACCAGCAAAGCCATCAGCCACCAGCGCTGGGGAGAGGTTTTGAGCTCCACCGTCGAATCAGTAGCTTGCATAAAAGTCGTTGAATTCATCGTAGCTGACCTAGTATGTTCGGAAAAGCCCGCCCACAAATACCACAGATAGAGAGGCGAACGTATGAAAATAGATCATTGGTCCGTACTTTTGTTCGTCACCATCGCCGCGCTGGCATTTGCCGTCCAGCAAGTCCCTCTGACACCGAAAGAGCTTCAGGCGGCGCTGGCGTCGTCCCCGCAGGGGAGCGAGGCCGAACGGCTGGCCGAGCGTATACGCGAGTACTTTGGCAAAGAAAACGTGCTCAAAGGGGGAACGCCGAGGATCGATGGCCTGCTGGCGGCCTGGGCCATCGAGATTCCCGGCGCATCGGGCATCCCGCAGGTCGTTTCAGAGGATGGCAAGTTCAGCCTGAAGCTCGCGCGCGTCGGAACGACCGATCTCTATGCTGCCGTCGCGCCGCTGGCGGATGGAACGGTGATGAAAACGGTCTACCAGGTTGACGGGAAGCGGCTCGGCTCCGGCAATGTCGAAGCCTATGCTCCTCACCCCGACAGCCTGGAGAAAACGGGTGTTCCCAAAGGGACCGTCAAACAAATGCCAACGTGGCGGAGCCAGGTGTTCTCGGGAACCTCGCGCGACTGGTGGATCTATGTGCCCGCGCAATACCAGGCCGGGAAGCCTGCCTGCGTCATGGTTTTCCAGGACGGCAGAGGCTACGCGGAGTTTGTCCCGACGGTCTTCGACAACCTGATTGCCTCGGGTGACATGCCCGTGACGGCCGGGATCTTTATCGATCCAGGCGTGTTCGCAGACGGCAAAAGGAATCGAAGTTTCGAATACGATACCCTCTCCGATCAGTACGCGCGTTTCCTGCTCGAAGAGATCCTGCCGGAAACCGAAAAGCTCGTGACGCTGCGGCGCGACCCGGCAAGCCGCGCCATCGCAGGAATCAGCAGCGGCGGCATCTGCGCTTTCACCGTGGCCTGGGAGCGTCCGACCGAGTTCGGCAAGGTCCTCTCCTGGGTGGGCAGCTTTACCAATATTGCAAGCGGCAAGACGCTGCGCGAGGGCGGCCACAACTACCCGGCGCTCATTCGCAAGACGCCCAAAAAGCCCATTCGAGTCTTCCTGCAGGACGGCGAGAACGATCTCGATAACATTCACGGCAGCTGGCCCCTGGCGAACCTGCAGATGTCGAAAGCGTTGGAATTTGCCGGCTATGACTACAAGTTCGTATACGGCCGCGGATTCCACAGTAACCGCCACGGCCGCGCCATCCTTCCTGATTCTCTGCGCTGGTTGTGGCGCGACTACAAGCCGTCGGATAAAGAAGTGAAAAGCGATTCTGAGGTGTTTCTTCGTGCCTTTGAGTCTTGGTGGTATTTGTTTTGGCGATTTCCGTGGGTGAACTTCGTGTGCAGTGTTATGCCGGTCACCGCGGCGACCAACGCCCGCTCCGCTTCACTCTGGGTGAGCAAACCCTGGAGGTCGAAGAAGTCGAGGACCAGTGGTATTCCCCATCGGCGATATATTTTCGTGTGCGCGCGAGCGACGGTAATATTTACGTCCTGAGACACGATGAGACCGGCGACACCTGGTCTCTGGACGCTTTCCGCCGGCCACGCTGACCGCAATTCGTTTCCCGCGAAGAACGCAAAGACGCGAAGGAGTTTTTGGAGTACTATGACTCCTTCCATCAGAGAGCCTGACTATGATCGGCCAGACGCTTGGCCACTACCGGATTGAATTGAAGCTCGGCCAGGGGGGCATGGGTGTGGTCTACAAGGCCCATGACATGCACCTCGACCGCGCGGTAGCGGTCAAAGTGCTGCCTGCTGAGGCGGTGGCCAACTCGGACCGCAAGAAGCGTTTCGTGCAAGAAGCCAAGGCGGCGTCGGCGCTCAATCATCCCAACATCCTTCACACCTACGATATTGACACGACCGGGGGCGTGGACTTCATCGCTATGGAGTACGTGGAAGGGACGACCCTCGAGGAGTTGATAGGCCGGAAGGGACTCGCAATCCCTGACGTGGTTAAATGCGGCGTGCAGATCGCGGATGCCCTGGCGGCGGCACATGCTGTGGGCATCATCCACCGCGACATCAAGCCCGGCAACATCATGGTGAGCGACAAGCTTCAGGTAAAGATCCTTGACTTCGGGCTGGCGAAACTCAGTGAGCCTGAAGATGGCAACCACTCGAGCACCACTCAAACGACGCGCCCAAGAACGGAAGAGGGCGCGATCGTTGGAACCGTTGCCTACATGTCGCCGGAGCAAGCCAACGGCAAGGAAGTTGATGCCCGCTCGGACATTTTCTCGTTCGGCGCCGTGCTTTACGAGATGGTGACGGGGCGCCGGGCGTTTGCGGGTGAGTCGAAAGCGGCCACGATGGCCGCCGTACTCACTCAGGAACCACCGGCTCCAAGCCAGATCAGCCCCGGCGTCCCGCCCGAACTGGAAAGGATCATACTGCGGTGCCTGCGTAAGGATCCGGAGCGACGTTTCAAGCAAATGGACGAGGTCAAGCTGAGGCTGGAAGAACTGAAGGAAGAGTCGGAATCCGGCCCCATGGCAACGACAGGACCGTCTCGGAAGGCAATCGGGTGGATGGCGGCGGGCGCTTTGGCTTTGGTTTTGCTCATCGGTGCTGCGCTCTGGTTTCGACTCGCCCGTCCCAGCAGTGAGCCAGCGAAGCCCCTTCCGAAAACCGCACCCCTCACAAGTTTTCCCGGCCGGGAGATTGACCCCGCCTTGTCGCCCGATGGAAGGTTCGTTGCATTCGCGTGGGACGGTGAAGGAGCCAACAACTTTGAGATCTATATCAAACAAATCGATGCCGGAGCGCCGCTGAGGCTCACAACGAACCCCGCCGATGATTTCGGTCCGGCCTGGTCACCGGACGGCCGCTACGTCGCTTTTTATCGCCAGTCTCAAGGCGGCACCGAGATCATGATGGTTCCCGCCCTGGGCGGGTCTGAACGAAAACTGGGGGAGTCGGCGGGACCGGAACTCTCTGGATCGCTCGAAGGCTTTCTCGAGGCAAGCCGTTCTCGACCGGCCTGGTCGCCCGACGGGAAATCCGTCGCGATCGTGGAGAGAACCTCGCCGCAGGAGTCTCTCGGCATCTTCTTGCTTTCTGTCGAGACGGGCGAGAAAAAGAAACTGACGTCATCCGCCTGCGCAGTATGGGGATCGGTCTCCCACCTTCTCCCCTGATGGCAGGATGCTGGCCTTTGTTAGAGCTTTCACGCCTGGCGTCTAAGGAGATCTTTGTTCTACCCGTAACCGACAACGGCATGCCAGCGGGCGAACCCAGACGCCTGACTTTCGACGAACGCAACATTCTTAGGTCTGGATTGGACTCCTGACAGCCTTGGCATCGTCTTCTCCTCGAATCGCGAGGGCGGCCGCAGCTTGTGGAGAGTCTCTGTCGATTCTCCCGGACCGAACGCACCCCAGCGGCTGGTTGTAGGCACAGAGAATGCCTACTCCCCATCGATTGCAGGGAGGCTCCCGGGTTGCTACCCGCCTGGTCTACGCTCAGCAAATTCAGGACACGAATATCTGGCGCGTGGAGGGACCTTTATCTCCGGTCCCGGGGCCCCGCAACCGGCAAAGCAGGCTCACCTGTCAAGCTGATCGCATCGACGCGCAGGGACATAAGTCCTCAGTTCTCTCCTGATGGCAAACGAATCGCGTTCAATTCATCGCGCTCGGGAAATGAAGAGATCTGGGTTTGCGACAGCGGGGGTCTGAACTCGGTGCAGGTAACATCCTTCGGCGGTCCTCCCGTGGGGACCCCGCGCTGGTCTCCCGACGGCCAGCGCATTGCATTCGACTCAGTGCATGAGGGGCGCAGAGACATTTACGTGGTCCGCGCCGACGGAGGGGCGCCCCGGCGTCTCACCGACGGAGCCCTCGGACGAGGTGCGGCCGAGCTGGTCGGGCAACGGCCGATGGATCTACTTCGGCTCCGACCGTACCGGGACCTGGCAAGTGTGGAAGCTCCCCTCCGAAGGCGGGCCGGCCGTGCAGGTGACCAGGAAGGGCGGGCGCGAAGCCTTCGAATCGCCGGATGGCAAGTCCGTCTACTATCACAAGCGCGACGTCCCCGGCATCTGGCGGGTTCCGGTGGAGGGTGGCGAGGAAGCCCAGGTGCTGGACGCCGGCAACCAGGGGGATGGGCCGTGATCGAGCAAGGCCTCTTTCTGCTCACCACGCGGGAGACATCTGGCCCTGTCATCCAATTTTTCCGACCATCCACACGCCAGTTAACCGAAGTCGTCACGCTACCTAAGGAAACCAAGATTTACCCAACCACCACTCACTTCGCAGTGTCTCCAGACGGCCGCTGGATTCTCTATGTCCAGGTGGATTCGATCGAAAGCGACCTCACGCTGGTCGAGAATTTTCAGTGAGCAGAATTTTTGTTACCGCGAAGACGCCAAGACGCTACGCTAAGCCGTCTTGGCATTGCCGGAACCAGCGCGCGCCAGAAGCCGCTCGACGTTCCGGTACAGGATCTTCTCGCGCTCTTCTGCCGTCAGGAAGGCGTTTTGCACGCGCGCGATGACGGCCGAAGGCTCATTGATGGTGAAGTCGGACCCGTAGAGTACCCGGTCGGCGCCGATCTCCTTGACCGCGCGTTCCAGAATCCCCACGCGCTCGATTCCCGATCCCGAGAGTTCGATGTGCGTGTTCTTGTGGCTGGCGACCGTCGCAATCCGGGCGGAAATGTCATCGCGATTACCCCCAAGGTGCGGAAACACGATGGTGGTCTCGGGGAAGTTCTCTGCCAGGTATTGCATCTCTCGCGCGTTGGTGTGGATCTGCACCACCAGGTTCAGCTTCGTGGCCAGTTTCATCACTTCGGCCCACTCCGGCGTATCGTACTTGTACCCGGTCATGTAGTTGCAAAACTCCCCGAGCCAGACAAAACCATACTGTTTGTGACATTCCTCGATTTCACGCAAAGCTTCGTCAATTCGAAACGGAGTGATGACGCAGCTTCCCCGGAAGCGCCCCTTGTAACGGTCCACATATTTTGCCACCTCGCGGTTCCCCTGGCGGTAGTCCTCGGGCGTCTGGGCTTTATTGCTCCACGAAGATGAAATGACTCCGCGCCGGACCCCGCACTTGTCAAGGTAGGCTACGAACTCGCTCATGTTCCTGGTGACCAGGTACCACTGGAAGTTCTCGCCGTTGTCGCTCGGTATGTGCAGATGGGCATCAAAGATGCCGCGGCGTCCCTGCGCTTCCGCATCTCGCGGCAGCGGTCCCCCGATCACAAAGTTGCCCAGCGCGACGATGCCAGCCCGCAAAACCTGCCTGCGATGGTAGTACGACATTGGAACCCCCCTACGATTGACGATTTACGATTGACGATTGACGATTGAAATCACCCATTGAGGATCAATCGTCAATCGTAAATCGTAAATCGTCAATCTCATTGTATCTTTCGGGGCTTCAATTCAGAATGAGTAACGCTTCCTATGAAAAGCTCCATAACGACCATCCGGCCCATGACTGCGGCCGACATTCCTGACGGGATGCGGCTCCGTGAGCTCGCCGGCTGGAACCAGACCGAACAGGATTGGCAACGCTTCTTGAAGATGGAGCCCTCGGGCTGCTTCGTAGCCTGCGTCGAGGACCGCATCCGCGGCACCGTTACAACCCTCGACTTCGAAAAGCGCTTCGGGTGGGTCAGCATGGTGCTCGTGGATCCGGAATATCGGCGGCAAGGGATAGGCACGCGTTTGCTGGAAGCGGGCATCTCGGCACTGGAGACGGCAGGAGTAGAAACAGTCAAACTCGACGCCACGCCGATGGGACGCACCGTCTACGTGCAGCGCGGATTTGTCGACGAATATGGCATCGAGCGCTGGGAAGGGGTATCTCGCGCCGTGAAAGGCGCCGGCCTGCAGATTATGAAGCGCGCGGATCTGGCGCGAGTTTGCGAATTGGACCGCTCGGTCTTTGGCGCAGACCGATCGCGGCTTCTCGAATCGCTCTGGCAGGAAAACTCCCGGTATTCAGCGGTCGTATACCAGGAGGGCGAAGTTGCCGGCTATGTTCTCGGCCGAGCCGGCACGCGCGCTCACTATCTCGGCCCCTGGGTCGCGAAGCCGGATACCGGAGTCGCGGAGGAATTGGCGCGTGAATTCTTACGTCGCGTAGAGAATGAACCGGTTTTTGTAGACATCTCTCAGATGCATCCGGAAGCGGGAACACTGGTCAGAATGATGGGATTTCAGTTCCAACGTCCCCTGACCCGCATGTACCGGGGTCCAAACAATTATCCCGGAAATCCGAGCTGGGTATGCGGCGTCGCAGGACCCGAGCTGGGCTAGCGTTTCTTCGTGTCTTTGCGTCTTGGTGGTAGTTTCTTGTTCCTCCGCACTGACCACAAAGACGCGACTTATAGGCGCTCTATCCGCTAGAATCAGGCTTGTTATGTCGGTCTCCATCGGGACGTGTCTGGGCCCTTACGAAATTCTCGCGCCCGTCGGCAGCCGGCGGCATGGGAGAAGTGTATCGCGCCAGGGACTCCCGTCTCGGGCGCGACGTAGCCATCAAAGTCTTGCCCGAGCATTTGGCCAACAACCCGCAAGCCCTGGCGCGGTTTGAGCGCGAGGCCAGGGCGGTAGCAGCGTTGTCACATCCCAATATCCTGGCCATTCACGATTTCGGAACCGATCGGGGCATTACCTATGCGGTGATGGAGTTACTGGAGGGTGAGACGCTTCGCAGCCGTCTCGCCCGCGGGACTCTTTCCTGGCGCAAAGCGGTTGACGCTGGCGTCGCTATTGCAGAGGGTCTTTCGGCTGCCCATTCCAAAGGAATCATCCACCGAGATCTGAAACCCGAGAACATCTTCCTGACCTCCGAAGGGCGCGTAAAGATTCTGGACTTCGGTCTGGCGCGATGGACGCCCGCACCAGAGATCGAGGCCTCTCCGCCGACCGAGACTGAGCCAGGAACGGTGATGGGGACGTTGGGTTATATGTCGCCGGAGCAGATACGCGGCGTTCGTGTCGACGCTGCAAGCGACATCTTCTCGTTCGGGTGCGTCCTTTATGAAATGTTATCCGGGCGGCGAGCTTTCGCCAGCCCGTCAGCCGGCGAAGCGCTGGCGGCGACCTTGAAGGATGACCCGCTGCCACTAGGGTCCTTAGCAAAGGAGATTCCTGCCGAACTGGAACGTGTGACGGTCCACTGTCTGGAAAAGAATCCGGGAGAGCGATTCCATTCTGCGCACGATCTCGCTTTCGCATTGAAGGCAATTGTGAGCCCTTCCGAAGCGTCCCAGTCTTCTGAGTCAGCCTTCGGGCTTCTCCTTCGACGACCCATTTGGATCGCAGCCATGGTGGCGGTCCTGCTGGTTGGTCTTTCTCTCTACTGGTTTATGGCCAGGGGACATCCCGCTGGAGCGATCGAATCACTTGCTGTCCTGCCCTTCAGTCACTGCGAGCGGCGATCCCGACGCAGACTATCTCGGCGACGGGATCACCGAGAGCCTTATTTACAACCTCTCACAATTGCCGCAGCTTGCCGTCATGTCGCGCAGCGCTGTCTTCCGTTACAAGGGGCGAGACACCGGCCCGCAGGCAGTGGGGCGTGACCTGAACGTACAGGCTGTTGTTACCGGTCGGGTTGTGCAGCGCGGAGAGAATCTGTCTATCAGTGCCGAGCTCGTAGACACGCAAAGCAACAGAAGTCTTTGGGGAGAGCGCTACAACCGGAAGATGGCAGACGTCCTTTGGCTGCAGGAGGAAATCGCGAAAGACATCTCGCGCCAACTGCGATCGAAGTTGACGCAGGAGCAACAAAAGCGACTCACGCGACGCTACACGGAAAACGCCGAAGCGTATCGCCTTTATTTGCAGGGCCGCCATTACTGGTACAAACGGACCGAAGAGGGTGTCAAAAAAGGAATCCAGTACTTTCAGCAGGCAATCGCCAAGGACCCTGGATACGCTCTGGCGTATGCAGGAGTGGCCGACTGCTGGGTGCTGGGTGATATTCCCGACCCGCCGATGGAGACCGCCGGGCGAGCGAGGGCAGCCGCCATCAGGGCGGTAGAGCTTGATGAAACGCTCCCGGAAGCGCACATATCGCTCTCCCTGGTCAGATTTGTTCACGAACGCGATTGGCTGAATGCGGAGGTGGAAGCTAGGAAGGCCATAGCGAGCGACCCTAACAATGCGGAAGCGCACCTGTGGTATTCGGTCTTGTTGACGCGTCTAGGCCGCCTGGACGAAGCCATGCCAGAGATCAAGCGTGCTTTGGACCTGGATCCACTCTCTCCCAGGATCAATGCCGCTCTGGGCTCGGAATTCTATTGGGCGGGGCGCTTGGATGAGGCTATCGAACAGTACCGGAAAATGCTCGACCTGGATCCGAACTCCGTTACTGCGCATTCCGGCCTCGGCCTCGTTTATGCAAAAAAGGGACTGCATGCGGAATCTATAGCGGAAACGAAGAAAGCCCTCGACCTCTCTCCAGGGGACACCGACGCCATTGCGACCCTGGGCTACGCACACGCGGCGGCGGGCAACCGAAAGGAGGCCCAGAAAGCTATCGATCAGCATACGTGAACTTGCCATGCGACGATACGTCTCCTCGCACCACGTCGCCTTCATCTACGCGGGACTCCGCGAGAAGAATCAGGCGCTACACTGGCTGGAAAAGGCATATGAGGAACGCTCGCAGTGGCTTTGTCACCTCAAGGGCGAGCCACGGCTGGAAGGCCTCCGTTCCGACCCGCAGTTCAAGGACTTGCTACGCCGTGTTGGCTTTTAGAGAACCAAGTGATGCCCAGAATCAATCATTTCGATTGCCGGCATGCTCTCTCGGGTCTTGGCGGTGAATGGGAAAACGAAATCCACGCGAAGAAGCCAAAACACTACGGGTTTTCCAGCTTTTTCCACTGAGCGACGTACTCGTCCACATTCGACTGAGTCACAACGTCGACCCCGGAGTCGATGATTGTCTTGGCCGGGTACTTCCCTGCCTTGATCCCGGAAAGCAGACGAACTGATTCCTCTCCCCAGCCGAAGTACTTCTGTCCTATGAGTACCTGTACTTTCCCCGCCTTCAGAATGTCAGGACCGGGCGGAATGGTATCGAAGCAGGCGACCTTGGTTCGCTTCGGATCGATGGGATCAAGCGCATTGCGGCTGAAAATCGGCCATCCCCCGACCGAGATCCAGGCATCGAGATCCCCGTACTTGTTGGTTGCCGAGGCAATGATCTCGGCGCAGCGCACCGTGTCCTCCTTGATATCGAAGATCTCCACCGCCTGAATGCCGGGATACTTTCCTATACTCTCCTGAACCCCATCCAGGCGCCTCTGGAGATTGTAAGCGCCTATGCTGGTTATCAGGGCGACCTTTCCCTTGCCTCCGATCAATTTCGCGGCTTCTTCTCCCAGTATTTTCCCGGAAGCAAAATCGTCGACGCCGTAGTAAGCGATGCGTTTGGACTTGGGCGCGTCCGCATCCCAGGTGATGACCGGAATACCAGTGTCCATGGCCTTGTTGATCGTCTCGGTGAGAAAATCGCCGTTGGTGCAGGAAATTGCGATGCCGTCGACGCGCTGGGTTATGAAGGATTCGAGAATTTCCTTTTGCTTGAGCTGATCGGCTGTTTCAGGCGCGCGCCAGATGACCTCGACGTTTCCGATTTCTTTTGCCGCCCGTTCCGCGCCGGTACGGGCGTAGTTGAAGACAGGCAGATCCAGGGCTTTTGGAATGACTGCAAACCGATACTTGACTCCCTTCACCTCTTTCCCGCCCGAGCCACAGCGCTACGGCGAGAAAACCCAGGAGTATGGACAGAATCCAACATCTCCTCATCGACCCTCCTTGCCTTTCTTGGCAATCAATTGATCCATCACCACGATGACGACCACAACCAGCCCGACGATCAACCGGTCATAAAAAGTTGCGCCCGGAATCTGGGGCAGCGCATTACGCAAGACCCCGAAGATGAGAGTTCCCAAGACCGCTCCCGCTACCGAGCCGCGTCCGCCTGACAGGCTGGCCCCGCCCACAACGGCTGAAGCGATGATATCCAATTCGTAACCGGTTGCAAGATCGGCCTTGGCCTGCCCTTGAACCAACACGAGAATCACGCCCGAAATCGCGGCCAGCAAGCCGGCCAATGTGTACACCAGCGTCTTCACGCGGCCAATTCGAATGCCGGAAAACAATGCCGCTGTCTCGTTCCCTCCCAGCGCGAAGACAGACCGGCCCCACTGGAAATTCTTCATCAGAATCTGAAAAACGGCTGCGAGCAACACCATGGCTATGGGCGCAAGCCAATCCGCAGGGATTCCGATCGGTCTCCAGCCAGGAGGCAGCTTGCTGGAAAGATCGTAATAGCGGCCCTCAGTGACTATGAAGGCAAGCCCTCGGGTGATTCCCATGACACCGAGGGTGGCGATGAAAGGAGGAAGGCGAACCAGAACGACCAGCGCCGAGCTGATCAGACCCGAGACTAACCCGACCAGGAGCCCTCCGATTACGCAAACCGGCAGCCCATACCCCGAGATCACGAGCATGTGACCGGTGACGACGCCGGACATGGCAATAACGGCGCCGGGCGCGAGATCCACTCCGCCGGAAATGATCACCATGGCGGCGCCGATTGCCGCGATGCCATAGATCGAGGAGTACTTCAAAATGAGTATCCCGTTGCTCCAGTTCAAGAAAGGATGGCTCCGGTCCGTCTCCGGCCAGAGATACCAGGTAAAAAACGCGACTTCGAGCATCAGGATTATCAGAGTGCTGAATTCACGGACTCGCCAGATTTCTTTCATTTTCCTATATCTGTGATTCCAAGTTACTCGTATCGGTGCCAATAGTTGGAAGACTCAAATCCCCGAACAACGGCAGCAGCCGAACACGAGCACGTGCACGACCACGTCAACGTCCACGTTGACGTGCACGTGCTCGTGGACGTGGTCGGTCAATCCCTGGGTGTCTTTCACCTCTTCGTTCTCGTACTGATCGGATCCAGCCTCAGTGCTGGACGGCTGTCGCGAGTCTCATGATCGTCTCTTCGCTTGCGGATGACGCATCGACCTGACCCTGGATGCGTCCTTCGCGCAGCACCACGATGCGGTGCGCCAGCGCCAGAATTTCCGGCAGCTCGCTGGAAACCAGCAGGCACCCCATGCCGCGGCCGACCTCATTGCGAATGAACTCGTGAATCTCGTACTTGGCTCCCACGTCGACTCCTTTGGTCGGCTCATCGAGCATGAGCAGGCGCGGCTCAGTGCTGAGCCATTTGGCCAGAACTACCTTCTGCTGGTTTCCTCCGCTCAGGCTGGCGGGAACTGCATCGATGCCGGGAGCCTTGATGCGCCACTTCTGGAGCAATGCCTGACTGCGTTCATTTTCCGCTCGCCGGTTGATTCGCCAGGGGCCGCGCGCGTTCTCGACCGGCAGCAGCAGGTTGTCCTTCAATGATAAATTGAAGAACAGACCCTGGCGGTGACGTTCTTCCGGCGCCAGCGCTATTCCGGCCCGAACGGCGTCCATGGATGAAGCCAGGCGCAAGGGCTGTGCCCGAAAAAAAATCCTTCCTTGATCGCTTCGGTGAAGGCCGAAGAGAGTTTCCACCAGCTCCGAGCGTCCGGATCCCACCAGACCAAACAACCCGACAATCTCCCCCTCGCGCACCGCGAAGGTAATGTCTTCGAACCCTGGACGCCGCGTCAGACTCTCGACCCTCAGCAACGGCGGCCCATAGGTCTCAAGGCCTCCAGCGCCCCCGGCTCGAGGCTCCAGGTCGCGACCCACCATCGAGCGCACCACCTGGTTGGGATTGGTTTCTTTGCTGGAAAATGTCCCGATGTGCTCTCCATCGCGCAGCACCGTGATCCGGTCGCAAAGGCGGAATACCTCGTCCAGCTTGTGCGATACGTAAATCAGGGTGACTTTCTTCTCTCGCAGCCGGTCAAGGACCTTGAACAGGTCGCCCGTTTCCGCCCCGGTTAAACAGGTGGTCGGTTCGTCCAGGATCAGGATCCGGCAGTCGAACGCCAGCGCCCGCGCAATCTGAAGGAGCTGTTGATGCGCGGTGCTCAGTGAGGCCACCTCGTCGTCAGGTGAAACCGCAAGGTGCAACTGGTCGAGCAGCCTTCGGGTTCGTTCGCGCATCTCTTTCTGGCGCAGCCGGCCTGCGGCCCCGGTCAACTCGCGTCCGGTGAAGATATTCTCGCTCACCGTCAGGTTCGGGAATAACAGCATCTCCTGGTAGACCATGCCGATCCCCTCGTCGAGCGCATCGCGAGGCGACTTGAGATCGAGGGTACGGCCGTTCCAGATCAAGCTCCCGTGGTCGGCGCGCTCAATCCCAGCCAGAATTTTCATCAATGTCGATTTCCCCGCTCCGTTCTCGCCCACGAGCGCGTGGGCCTCTCCCTCCTGGACCGAAACGGTTACGGAACGCAGCGCCCGCACGGCGCCAAAAGACTTTGAAATGGTGTGGAACACAATCTCGCCCATGGCAAAACGCAGAAATAGCCTGCTCTTGTACAGTCTCGAGCGGAAACCGTGGCGCGGGCTGCTCTTCGCGTCTTCGTGGTGAATGCCTGACACCCGATCCACGCCAAGCTCGCGAACCCTGCCGCCGATTACTTCGCCGCCGTTGTTGCGAGTTTCTTTTCCAGACTGGCTCTGACGACCGGCCACTCGGAATCGATGATGCTGTAGTAAACCGTGTGGCGAATGCGCCCGCTGTCCGTGATCATATGATTGCGCAGGATTCCTTCTTCCTTGGCTCCGATGCGAAGGATAGCCTTACGCGACCGCTCGTTCAGCGCATCGGTTTTCAGCTCGACCCGAATACACCCGAGCATTTCGAACGCGTGCCGCAACATCAGGTACTTGGCTTCCGTGTTGACCGCCGAGCGCTGCCAGTTCCGTCCGATCCAGGTCCATCCAATTTCAACCCGGTGATTGGCCCGGTCAATATTGCCGTAACGGGTGCTGCCCACAATTGTGCCGGATTTCTTCTCAATCGTCACAAAAGGCAGGGCGGTTCCCTCGGCCTGATAGCGGAGCGCCGCCTCCAGGTAGGCGCGCATTTCTTCGGACGTCCTGATCCGGGAGTTGGTCCAGCGCCAGAGGTCCTCGTCCAGACCAATCGCGCATAGAGCCGCATGATGCGCCAGACTCAGCGGCTCCAGCCGGACATGGTCACCCTCCAGCGTTACAGGCTCGACTTGCATTTGTCAGACAGCTCTAACCACAAAGACTCGAAGACACGAAGAAGCACCAAGAATCTTGCCAAAAAAGCGAGAAGTTACCACCTGGTAATGCTGTCCTGCTGCTCAGGAGTCTCTTCAAGTTCTCCTTCTGCATACGCCGTTGAGACCGGATTTTCAAGCTGATTGAGTTTATCCGGCGGGCCTGGAGGTCGAGTCTCCGGTCGAAACGCCGGGGACTTGAGAGAATCGCCTCCGAGCTGCATCCAATCCAACTGGAACGTTCTTGCCGGCATGCTTCCTGAACCGATAGGGGTATCGCATGAGGGTACAGGAAAGGGTGGCGCGTTTAGTCCTCTTATCTGTGGTTCTGCTTCCCTGGAATGATCCTGCATGCGGCCAGCCCCTGGGACAACTGAGTCAGAAGGACGAACTCCAGATCGGTCGTGAGGCCGCGCGGCAGGTTGAACGCAAATACCCGGTCCTGCGCGACCGCCAGGCTCAACAGGAAGTCGATCGACTCGGACAGCGGCTGGCACGGCATGCGCGCAGGAACATCCGCTACCATTTCAAGATTTTAGATTTACCGGAGGTAAACGCTTTCGCGCTCCCGGGCGGATACATCTACGTCAACCGCGGAACGCTGGAGCTGGCTCAGAACGACAGTGAAGTAGCCGGGGTGCTGGCGCACGAGATCGCGCACATCGCGAATCGGCATAGCGTAGAGCAAATTCAAAGCGCCCGGACCTGGGGTCTCGGTCTGGGAATACTCGACATGGTCCTCGGCGGGCGCGGAACCGGGGCCGCCATTGCGAATCTCGGAGCTCAGATGGCCGGTCAGGGTGTATTCCTGAAACACAGCCGTGATGCAGAACGCGAGGCCGACCGGGAGGCCGTATTCATGATGCGCCGCGCCGGGATGAACCCAAGTGGCATGCTGATGTTCTTGAGGCGGATGGCACAGATCGAGCGTTCGAATCCCAATCGAGTAGCCACGTTTTTCTCGACCCATCCCTCCCTGAGGGAACGCGAACGAAACGTGGGCGACCTGATCAATGGCTATTCTCCGCAAAGACGGCACGCTCGCAGCTGATTAGCTTGCGAAGGATCCGCCTTGGAGTGCGGCAGAGCGCTGCGTCGGGTAACAGAGCCAGAGAGGCCCGGCAGTGGATAGCCGCGCCTTTGAGAAGCTGTGAAAAACTTGGCTCAGTGGCGCCGGTCATCAGAGCTGTCGCCAAACGACCCGAGTACACTGTGCGTGCGGGCTATCGAGCCCTTCCGGGGCGATCGCACCAACGAGCTCGTTAAGGGCAAATCTTCCGATCGCGTTGGTTGGACGGGCTTGATGGCCCGTCGCCACAGGTGAGCTCGGAGCGACATTTCTGCGCACGAGTCTACAAAGGAGCGCCGAGCTTGCGCACGGTCTGAAGACGCCGAGCCGATCTACTCTGCCGTGTCAGGCGTCGCGGGCCGCACGCGCGCAACCAGCAACTTGTCGACTCTCCTTTCGTCCATATCAACCACCTCGAACCGCAGACCGCCGATTTCGAAATGATCGCCTTCGACGGGAATACGGCCTATCTGCGACATAACAAAGCCGCCCATCGTGTGATAATCGCCCTGATCCTCGCCGGGCAGTTGTGTCAGCTCAAAAATCGGCTTGAACTCATCGAGGGTCAACATTCCGTCGATCAGCCACGAACCATCTTCCCGCTGAATTGCCTGCCGTTCGGCCGGGTTTGCAATCAAGGCAATATCGCCCACAATCGCCTCGAGCACATTATGATGGGTCACCAATCCCTGGACGCCACCATATTCATCGATCACCAGAGCGATGTGTCGAGCCGATACCTTGAAAGATTCGAGCATCTTCATCGCGCGCATGGTCTCAGGAGCGAAAAGCGGCGGGCGCAAAGCGCCTTTCAAGTCCAGTTGCTGGCCTGCAACGTACTGGGCAAGTAGATCCTTGGTACGGACGGTCCCAAGAACGTTGTCCAGACTATCCTGACCGACCGGGAACCGGGAATAACCGCTGGTAGTCACTTCGCGTATGATGTTCTCGGAGGTGTCATTCACGTCGAGCCAAACGATATCGGTCCGTGGCGTCATGAGCGCGCCGACTCGCTGATCGCTTAAGCGAAATACGCGATCTACGATCTCTTTTTCTGCCTGCTCGAAAACTCCGGCCCGCGTCCCTTGATCGATGAGAATCTTGACCTCTTCCTCGGTAACCGCCGGCTCAGCCGAAGGTCGCACGCCGAGGAGCCGCAGCACTAGCTCGGTCGAGACGTTGAGCAGGCGAACGACGGGCGAGGCAACCTTCGACAGAAATTGCATCGGCTTGGCCACAAAGATGGCAATCCGCTCGGCATGATTCAAAGCCAGCCGCTTGGGAACGAGTTCCCCGATAATAAGCGAGAGGTAGGTAATACCCACAACTACGACAACGATCGCAATGGCCTGGCTGTATGGCGCGGTCCAGGGGACGCCCTTTAACTTTTCGGAGATCTTTTCGGCCACGGTTGCCCCGCCGAAGGCCCCTGCTAAAATCCCGACCAGAGTAATTCCGACCTGTACCGTTGAAAGAAAGCTGGCAGGGGCGCTAGCCAGTTCCAGTGCAATGCGCGCTCTTCTGATGCCAAAGGCGGCTTCCCGCTCGAGACGCGCCTTGCGCGCAGAGATCAGCGCCATCTCTGACATCGCGAAGAGACCATTGGCCAAGATTAGTAAGACGATAAACAGCAGCTCGTAACCGACACTCATCCTGACCCCCCGCTTGCAGGTTCGCGCTCTCCCGGATCATCTGGCGCCGGCATTCGGGCTGACCGCAAGCGCGAAGGCTCGATGATCGCCCGCAATTCGAAGATATGTCGTTTGGCGAACCTGACTTTGTTCACTGCGTCCCGAGCTTTCCCGCTTGCGCCTCCGGTGAGCATCAACGATGCAGCATAGCGCGCCTATCGATGACACGGCACGTGTAGTTCTGTCTGCATGGGTGTATTTTAAGACGCTTGAGATCACCCGTAGTTCATGGCCGGCCTGGAGCAAGCAAGTCGTCCAACACAATCACCTCCAGGCCAGCCACCTTGCGCAACTTGCTATCATTCGACACAAACCCTGTTGCCTGGCATGCCAGGGCCGTTGCCGCCTGGATTGCGTCGGGGGTTTTCAAATCATGATCCGCTCGCAACCGGGCTCCCAGATCGGCTTGCTCCAGTGTCGGTGGAATCCAGTCCAGGTTCTGGTACGTGGTGAGCAACGCGTAGAATCTGTTGACCCGTTGGATATCCGAAGCGCGGTATGGCTGCACTAGCAACTCCAGCATCGTTATGGTGGAAGTCACTGCGTGCGCTCGTGGCGTTTCGAGCCAGTCGAAGACAACATCTGCCAGTTCTACGTACCTTGGGTTCTCCTCGACATGGAATATGAAAACGCTGGTGTCGATCGCGACGGTTCGATGGCGTTTGAGGAATCGCTCAAGTTTCTTTTTGCCTATGTCCAGCTTTCCCTCTCCTTCTTCAGATAATCCTCCGGGTACAGACCCTTGCCCATCCCCCTGATTGCTTTGGAGTGCTTTTTGGGTTTTGACATCAAAATCAACGTATCGCCGCGAACGACCGCCAGCAGGATATCTCCCGGTTTCAGCTTAAGAGCGCTCCTCGCCTCGCGCGGAACCACAATCTGATTCTTGCTCGATAGTTTTACTTCACTCACGAGATATTTCCTCACTTTACGTTTCAAATATAATGTAAAGCGCAGACCAAAGGAATACCTCCAAGACGCGAAGCCACAAACAATCTTGGACAGAGAGTGCTCAGGTCGATATAGTAGCCAGCACAACAATCTTCGAGAGAGGGGAAATCTATGAAGACGTTGGCTGCCACTTTCTCCCTGCTGGTTTTCGTTCTGCTGATTAACCCACCGCCGGCCCGGGCACAACGGGCAACCGCTTCCGTTGCTGGAGACGTAGTGGACCCATCCCGCGCGCCGGTGCCAGGCGCTCGAGTCGTGGTCCGAAACCTGGCCACAGGAGTGGAGCGGAACGCGGTCTCCAATGAAGCCGGCTACTACGCCGTAAGCGCGCTGCCCGCCGGCCGCTACTCGATCACCGTCAGTCATGAAGGCTTTTCGACCTATGGTGTTCCCGAGCTGGTCCTGCAGGTGGACCAGCAAGCCACCCTGAATGTCGATCTGCAGATCGGCCAGGTCACCGAAACGGTCAGCGTAGTTGGAACCGTTGCCGCGGTAGAGAATCGTGGCGCTACCCTCAACACTTTTATCCATCAAAAGATGATCACCGATCTGCCTCTCAATGGACGGAACGTTCTCCAGCTGCTGCGCGTCACCCCTGGGACGCTGGTTGCGCCCGGGACCTGGGGACAAGCCGCGACGCGACCTGAAGCAAGCGGTGAGCTGATCTCGGCCAGCGGAGGGAGGGGGAACTCGACGACGTTCGTCCTGGACGGTGGAATCCACGAGGATCCCTACACGGAAGTTGCCAATGTGCTGCCTAACCCGGATGCAGTGCAGGAGTTCAGCTATCAGACCAATAACTACGGCGCCAAGTTCGGAGGCAGAGGCGGCGGCGTGGTCAACGTAGTCACGCGGTCCGGGACCAACGACTTCCATGGTTCCATGTTTGAATACCTTCGCAACGCCAGCCTTAATGCGAGAAACTTTTTCGCCCCGACCGGCGACGGCTTGAAACGAAATCAATATGGGTTTTCCCTGGGCGGCCCGATTCGAAAGAATCAAACCTTTTTCTTCGGCTCCTGGCAGGGCACCCAGCTTCGCGCTACTCCCGTCACTGCTACCGCCGTGGTTCCTACGGCGGCCCAGCGGCGAGGAGACTTCTCTAGAACCGCTGCTCAGCTGCTCGACCCGCGAACGAGGCAGCCCATTCCGGGAAATATCATTCCTCCCTCCCAGCTGGACCCAATCGCCCAGAGGATCCTTGAACTGATTCCTGTGGCGACTGCCGATGACGGCTTGATCCGGTACGTTCGCCGGGACAAGACCAGCGATAACCAGTTCCTGGGACGCGTCGATCATCGCATAGGCGCCAAGCACCAAATCTCCGGTCGTTACTTTTTCGATGAATTGGAGATCCCGGCCATCATCGACCCGAATAACATCCTCACCGGAATCGCAAGCCGCCGATGGCAGAGCCAGAGCGCAGTCGCCAACTTCACCAGCACGATCAGTCCCACTCTGCTCACCAACACAACTCTCAGTTACAACCGCGCTTCGAATATCGCCACCGGACCTCCTTTTCCGGGCCACCGCGAACTTGGAATCAAAGTCCCGACCCTGTCAAGCGGCACGACTTTCCGGGTGGGCGTAACGAATTACTTCAGTCAATCATACAATGCGCTCTATCGGGTCCCGCGCAACCAGTACAATCTCCAGCATTCCTGGACCTCGCTTCGCGGGCGGCACGAACTTGATTTTGGCGTTGACTTCCTGCGCGAGCAGAGCATCCTCGATCAGGATTTTCTCTCGGACGGGCAGTTCACTTTCGGCGCGCGCTACTCGGGCGACAATCTCGTCGATTTTCTATACGGCAAGCCATCGGCCTTCACGCAGATTTCCACTCTCTACGATAACCTGGTCCGTAACCTCTATGGCCTTTACATCCAGGACAACTGGAAAGTAACCCGGCGTTTGACGCTGAACCTGGGGTTGCGCTGGAACCCATTCATTCCCTTCACGGATGTCCCTCTCAATCAGATCTCTCAGTTCAACGACGCCGCCTACCGGGCCGGAGTTCGTTCTACTCGCTTCCCGACCCTTCCTCCGGGCCAGTTGATCGGGGGTGATGCCGGAGTGCCGGAATCAGGCGTGGAGGCCGTCTACACATTGTTCGATCCCCGCCTGGGCTTTGCCTATGATCTGTTCGGCAACGGTAAAACCAGCCTGCGAGCAGGCTATGGCCTGTTCCATGATCAGACTTCGGCCTTGACCTATAACCGGCAAACTACGTCTCCGCCGAATTCCGTTCGAGTCGATTTCACAGCGCCTGAGAGCCTGGGAGACCCATACTTCGGGCGTGTGAATCCCTTCCCGGTTACCCGGCCGATTTCTTCTACCCAGTTCTTTCCCACGCCCTTTCTGTTAGTGGGCTTCGATCCGAACTTCAGGTATCCCAACATCCACCAGTGGAATTTCACCATCGAGCAAAGCATCGCAGCCTCGATGGTCGCTCGTATTACCTATCAGGGTTCGGCGGGACGGCGGTTATTCCACGCGGCTGAATTGAATCCTGCCCTGTTCGGCCCCGGCGCGGACCGCACCAACACAGATCAGCGGCGTTCAAGACCCGAATTCACCCAGATCACCTATGCCGGCACCTACGGGCGCTCGAATTATCACGCTCTGGTACTCAGCCTGGAGCGGCGCTTCTCCAGCGGCCTGACTTTCCTGGCCGGCTACAGCTGGCAGAAGAGTCTCGACATGCTCTCCAACACCGCGTTTGAAGGGAACGGCAACACGCACCCCTTCGAGAACATCGACCGGGATTATGGCGTGTCGAATTTCAGTCGGACCGGCCGGTTTGTGGGTTCGTTCAACTACCTTCTTCCCTCTCCCATCAAATCCGGCGTGCTCCAGCATCTCTTGAATGGCTGGCAGACCAACGGGATCGTTACGCTCCAGACCGGCGAACCCCTGACAATTTTCACCGGGGTAGACAACTCCTTGAGTGGAATCGGACAGGACCGGGTCGACATCGTAGGCGATCCGAACCTTCCCGACGACCGGTCGAGAGGCGAGCAGATCGCCCGCTGGTTCAACACCGACGCGTTTCGAGAGAACGCCCTCGGGACGTTCGGCACGCTCGGGCGAAACACCGAACGTGGACCTGGTCTGGCGACCGTGGATTTCTCGACCTTCAAGAATTTCGCCATGCCATTTAACGAGAGTCACAAGCTGGAGTTTCGCGCCGAGTTCTTCAACCTCTTCAATCGCGTGAACCTGGGAAACCCCAACACTTCGAGGAGTTCGACTCTCTTCGGTCGAATTACCACCGCTGGAGACCCTCGGATCCTGCAGTTCGGGCTGCGATATTTCTTCTGAGCGTCGTGCTTGAATGAAAGCCCTGCAGCGCACGATCGCCCTGATTCTTTTTGCCGGCCTTGCCGGCGCGCAGACACAGACGGCGCAGGTCCGCAAGTTTTTGGAGTCGCCGCTTCAGACACCGGACGTCGTCGCTTTTCAGCTGCGTCAGTATCTTCTGAAAAAGGTCCCTCAGCTCCCCAAGGCGTCCAGCGCGGAGCAGTGGACCGCCGAGTCCAAAAGATTGCGGCAGGATCTTCTCAACAACGTAATCTTTCATGGATGGCCTCAGGAATGGGTCAATGGACCCCTCCGGGTAGAAGATCTCGGAGTGATACCGTCAGGCAAGGGCTACCGCATGCGAAAGCTGCGCTACGAGATCGTGCCCGGGTTTCAATCCACGGCCATCCTCTACGAACCGGAGAACCTCCAGGGCAAAATGCCGGCCATCTTGAACGTGAACGGTCACGTGGGCGCGCCCGGGAAGGCTGTCGAATACAAGCAAAAGCGGTGCATCAACCAGGCGCGGCAGGGAATTCTATCCCTGAACCTGGAATGGCTTTCCTTTGGTGAACTCTCTCATCCCGAAAACCGGCACTGGTTCGGAGCGCATCTGGACCTGGTGGGCGCAAATGCGGCGGGACTGTTTTACCTCGCGATGCGGAAAGGCCTCGACTATCTCTACGATCATCCCAACGCTGACCGGAGCCGGATTGGGGTCACCGGACTGTCGGGCGGTGGCTGGCAGACCATCGTCCTGAGCGCGCTGGATGAAAGAGTGTCGGTTTCGATTCCCGTCGCGGGCTATTCTTCGCTGGTGTCGAGGCTGGAGCGAGCGGGCGACGTCGGCGACATCGAGCAGAATGCGACCGACCTGCTCGCGGGTCAAGACTATCCCCACCTGACGGCCATGCGCGCCCCGCGTCCAACGCTGCTCATCTACAATGCCGAGGATGACTGTTGCTTTCGGGCTCCGTTGGTGAAGGAGGATATCTTCGACGAAGTCAAAGCATTCTTTCGGTTTGTTCGGAAAGGAAAGCTCGTTTGCCTGGCATGAGAACCTGGATCCTTCGGACCACAACTATCAGCTCGATAACCGGCTGCAGTCCTATCGTTTTTTCACCAGACATTTCGGCCTGCCCATTGTCGATACCGAGATCCCGGTCGAATCCGAAATCAAAGGCTTCGACGAACTGGTTGTCGGCTTGCCGACGGACAACCTCACCATTCTGGGCCTGGCCAGGAAATTGGCGGGCGGGATCAAGCGGCCGCCGACTGCATCCACCGACGGCGCTGTTCTGAGAAAGACCCTGCGATACCAGGATGTGAGTCTGCATCATTCGTGGGCCTTGGGGAACAGCAAGAATAGAGGGCTGGAAACGCGGTCCTATCGCTTCGACTTCAATAACGGGCTGAGCGCAGACGGCGTCTGGTTCAAAGCGATGACAGCTTCGGAGGGCGGGGCGGCCACGATCGTTCTTCACGATCAGGGCAAGAAGGCTGCGGCGGAGGAGGTTGCCGATCGAGTGAATCGCGGCGAGCAGGTGCTTGCCGTCGATTTGCTCTTTACGGGTTCGTCGTCACCGCAGAACCCGGGAGCATCGGCTTACACGCAGATGCTGGCGACCGTAGGAGACCGTCCGCTGGGCATGGAGGCCGCGCAGCTGATCACAATCGTGGACTGGCTGCGGAAAGCTTCAGGCGCCGGGAAGGTACGGTTGGAGAGCACCGGCCTTCGCAGCCAGACGGTGGCACTGGCGGCGGCGGCCCTGAAACCGGGAATCTTTTTCGAGATTGTGATTCGCAGCGGCGCGCAGTCCTTGAAACAACTGCTGGACGAACCGATCGAATACCAGGCCGCACCGGACCTGTTTTGTCTCGACCTCTACCAGCAGTTTGACCTCGAGAGCCTTGCTGCAATGGCCGCGCCGACAAAAGTCACCAGGATCGAGCAAGGGAAATAGGCGAGTGGCGTCACAATTGATCTCATGGCACCCGCGTTCATTCTGCTAAACTACTGAGACCACAGACTGCGGAGAGGTGTCCGAGAGGCTGAAGGAGCACGCTTGGAAAGCGTGTGTAGGGGTAACCTTACCGAGGGTTCGAATCCCTCCCTCTCCGCCAGAATCTTCCTGACAGACCCGCGCCGCGCAGGTCGCACCGTCGTGCCGTAATTTCTCTCGTGCTGAATATTACTCTCGTGATCGTTCGTACCGCTGACGGCTCGGATGTCGCCTTCGCATACTGTCAAGCGACACCCCGATCTGCTCATAGTCGATGCGCTGTTCACACCAGCCGATAACCACCTCGGCCCCGCAGATGACCTCATGCAGGCGTTCCTGGAGCATCTCGATACTCTAAAGCTCTTATCCATTGCAGCATGATCGATACGCTAGAGAAAGAACGGGGGAGTGCCCCGACATTACCGGTGTCGTGCTCGCACACTGTGTGGAAGCGGCGTTCTTCGATCTCATGCGTCGGCTTGCAGCCATCTGGGCCGTACATGGAGGGGCTCAAGCGCACGGCTAATCTATCCTGGCGGAACAACCAGGGCCTACAAACTTGCGTGCCGGTGGATCGTTACAACGTCTTCCCCTTCTTCGCCTGACTGCCGCAAAGCCTATCCTATTTGTATAGCGTCAGTATCCGATCAGATAGTAATTGGCTGGTAAAACGCAATCCGCAATCCCGTAGACCAAAGAACGCAATTGCGAGTTGATAAACGATTTCGAATGCGGAATCGGCTTGAATGCGGCTTATCTCGGACTGTGGTCCGGCAATTGCTATTCCTTTGTGACTTCGCTGTCCTTTGAATTCGCGTGCGATAGAATTCTCACTCTCGAATGATAGCTTCCGCCAGGATTTCTCGCTTACACAGAGGGACGGCCATTTTGAATCGTCGCGCAGGCAAAGAAAGCCCGCGCAACAATCTAGGTGCGGTGGTGTTGAGTCAGAATCACTGGAGCAAGATTTTATGATTCTTCCAAAAAGCAATCGAACGGCCCAGCTCGCGTGGTTGTGGTTTCTGCTGTTCGGCTTCGCTGGCACAGGCTATGGCGCCGTACGCTGGGATGTAGTTACCAGCCCGACCGAGGTGATAAACACCGGCCCGTTCGGAGGTTACAGGCGCCGTCGTTCTTAGCGTCCGCGGCACGGGGAACGTGACCGGGACCTCGAGTGGAGGTCCCGCGCGAATTGCGCTGATCTATAGCAGCCCCGCGCTGCAGATCGACAATACTTTGCCCACGATCAGGCTCGGTCGCAGCCCGGGTTTTGCGGCAGCGAATCCTACCATTGCGAGTATTGAGAATCGCATTATCAATGGCCGGTGCATCGGATTCATAATCATCAATCTGCTCCCCGGGGTAAAACTCGCCGAGAAAGAGTTCATCCGCATCCATAGTATGCGGGCCCGGATTGATACCAGCCTGGCCATCACTCCCTCCACCGATCTTTTTGTGGACCTTCAATCCATCGACGACCCTGCCGCCCATTCTTTTTCTCCAGAACGGGCCCTCGTGGCGAAATCTTTTGACGCTATGAACGTCAACATTACGTCGGACGCGATTCTGTTGTGCTATCCCACGACGGGCAAGGCTCCGGCAGGTACGGCCATCCCGTCTTACAACATCCGAATCGCAGAAGGATTTGCTCGTGCATTTGTAGACCGTGATTCCAACAATGACAACAATGCCTCAAATGACCGCAGGGAGGAGGAAGGACCGGCTTTAGCCGCCCCGACTAACTCCACGCAATTCCTCGTATGGCTCGAAGGCATCCCCGCCAGCGTATCGGGAATCATTTGGCCAGCCTCTAGCAGTAGGGATCCGCGGACGAATGCGCAGCTCATACTCTTGGATAGCGGTTTCAGCCCAACCGCCGGCACCGCTTTCGGGATTTATAGTTTCGAATCATTGAATCAGGTGGGCCTCAGCGATTTAGCCGTCGAGACGTTTACTCTCGCTCCGCTAATCGTGCTCAGGAGCGGTGTAACAACGACTGGAACCATCCTGGCAGCCGTTGCGCTCGCGCCCGGCGTCTCTCCCGCATCCGGCTGCGCAGCTCCTTCCGAGAGCTCCTCACGTCCTCGGTTTCAACTGATGCTCGAGTCCGATGAAATTGCCACGAACAACCCAAAGGATGATCCTCCTCGTCCGTACGCAATAATTGACGCGTGCTCCTCACTAATGATCACAACTCAGTCGGTGCCGAACGGAACGGTTGAGGTAGCATATTCGACCCCACCATTCGAAGCCACAGGTGGGAAGACGCCGTACACCTGGTCGATCAGCGCCGGGGCGCTTCCTGCTGGACTGACGCAGAGCTCCACGACGGGGGCAATCACAGGCACGCCATCCGCGGCTGGTCCCTTCAACTTCACGGTGAGAGTTACCGACAGTACGACACCACGCTCAGATGGCGACCCGAGCCTATAGCGGCATGATTATTAGTCCTCCTAGTCGTCCTCCTGGTCCTCCTCCACCTAGTCAGCCTCCTCCTCCAACGATCACGACCGAATCTGTTCCAAACGGAACGGTTGGGGTAGCGTATTCGGCACCATTCGCGGCCACCGGCGGAACTGCGCCGTACACCTGGTCCATTAGTGCAGGGGCACCTCCTGCTGGATTGACGCAGAACCCCACGACGGGGGCAGTCACGGGCACGCCATCCGCGGCTGGTCCCTTCAACTTCACCGTGAGAGTTACCGACAGTACGACACCCTCGCCTCAGATGGCGACCCGATCCTATAGTGGCATGATCTAGTCCGTGATTGTCATTGACGATCACGACAGAATCCGTTCCAAACGGAACCGTTGGGGTAGCGTATTCGGCACCACCATTCGCAGCCACAGGAGGGAAAAGCGCCGTACAGCTGGTCGATCAGCGCCGGGGCGCTTCCTGCTGGACTGACCCAGAACGTCACGACGGGGGCAATCACGGGCACGCCATCCGCAGCTGGTCCTTTTAACTTCACCGTGAGAGTTACCGACAGTACGACACCCTCGCCTCAGATGGCGAGCCGATCCTATAGTGGCATGATTAGTGACGTGATTGTTCCTCCAACGATCACGACAGAGTCCGTTCCAAACGGAACGGTTGGTGTGGTCTATTCGGCGGCATTCGCAGCCACGGGCGGAACTGCACCGTACACCTGGGCGATTAGTGCAGGCTCACTTCCTGCTGGACTGATCGCAGAACGTCAGCGACGGGGGCAATCACAGGCACGCCATCCGCGGCTGGTCCTTTTAACTTCACGGTGAGAGTTACCGACAGTACGACACCCTCGCCTCAGATGGCGAGCCGATCCTATAGTGGCACGATTAGTGACGTGATTAGTTCCTCCAACGATCACGACAGAATCCGTTCCAAACGGAACGGTTGGAGTGGTCTATTCGGCGGCATTCGCAGCCACGGGCGGAACTGCACCGTACACCTGGGCGATTAGTGCAGGCTCACTTCCTGCTGGACTGACGCAGAACGTCACGACGGGGGCAATCACAGGCACGCCGTCCGCGGCTGGTCCCTTCAACTTCACGGTGAGAGTTACCGACAGTACGACACCCTCGCCTCAGATGGCGAGCCGATCCTATAGTGGCATGATCAGTCCTTCAGCATTGACGATCACGACGGAATCCGTTCCAAACGGAACGGTTGGGGTAGCGTATTCGGCGGCATTCGCAGCCACGGGCAGAACTGCACCGTACACCTGGTCGATCAGTGCAGGCTCACTTCCTGCTGGACTGACGCAGAACTCCGCCACGGGGGCAATCACGGGCACGCCGACTGCGGCTGGTTCCTTCAACTTCACGGTGAGAGTTACCGACAGTACGACACCGGCGCCTCAGATGGCGAGCCGATCCTATAGTGGCATGATCAGTCCTTCAGCATTGACGATCACGACGGAATCCGTTCCAAACGGAGCGGTTGGGGTAGCGTATTCGGCGGCATTCGCAGCCGCGGGTGGAACTGCGCCGTACACCTGGTCGATCACTGCAGGGGCACTTCTTGCTGGAGTGACGCAGAATGCCACGACGGGAGCGATTGCGCGGTACTCCGACGACCGCTGGTGCCTTCAGCTTTACGGTGAAGGTCACTGACAACACCACACCGACGCCCCAGATGGCGTCGCGAGCGTACAGTGGGATCATCGGGCCAGCACGCAGCCCTATCGAGCGGCCTTCAATCTCCGGCCTCAGCCCAAGTTCGATAGAAACCGGCAGTTCAGGGTTCGAACTGACCGTCAATGGCTCAAATTTCGTCAAAGACTCCGTTGCTGAATCCAGGGTTCGATTCAACAATCAGGAGCGTCCCACTACGTTTCTCAGTAGCGCGCAGCTTAGAGTCAGGATCTCCGAAAGAGATGTCGCCAGCGGAGGCACGGTCAACATAACGGTAGTGAACACGTCCGGTGGAGCCACCTCGAATAGTCAAACTTTCGCTATTACAACCCCACCGCCGTCGATCTGCTGCCTCGATCCAATTTCAGCAATTGCCGGCAGTGGTCCCTTTACTCTGATCGTGTATGGTTCGAGTTTTGTCCCCACTTCGGTGGTTCAGTGGAATGGCTCAAATCGAGACACAACCTTTATTGACCATCGCACGCTTACAGCCGCTATTACTGCGCCCGATATCGCCACTGTAGGCACGGCCAGCGTCAGGGTATTCAACCCCTCGCCTGGTGGCGGCCCTTCAGATGCTCGGACTCTTGAAATTAGGGCCCTCGTCCCCGGAGCCCCTACTATCACTCGCATCAACCCCACCCGGGTAGACGCCGGAGGTGGTGATTTCACCCTTACGGTCAACGGCACCGGTTTCGTTCCCGCATCGATGGTTCAGTTCAACGGTCAAGATAATAAGGACCTTCTTTGACAATGCTACGCAACTCCGGGCAATCATCCCTGGCTCCGATATCGCGACGGGATTCACCTTTGCCGTCACTGTCACGAACCCTGCATCCTTCGAGTCTTTCACAAATCCCGAGCAGACTGGCACGCTCATTTCGAATCCCGGGGTCGTCACCACCCTGAACCCCGTGCCTCTGCTCTTAGGACTCAACCCAACCTCGGCGCCCGCCCGAGGAACGGGATTTGCCGCAACCGCCAACGGCTTGAATTTCGTCTCCCCATCTCCGTCCGGACTTCCCGGTTCTAGGATTCGCTGGAACGGAGCAGACCGGAACACGAACTATATCAGCAACGTTCAACTGACCTCGCCTGTGTCACCCGCTGATATTCCATCAGAGGGAACCGCCAGCGTGGCGGTGTCGAACCCAGGGCCCGGCGGCGGGAATTCGAATTCCATCACTTTCACGGTCACAAATAACAGAGCCGCACTTACCACGCTCTTTTATCCTCGCCTGGTCAGCACCGCTGGGAATGAAAGCAGCCCCGATGAAGTCACCGGAATCGCTGTCGCCAATCTGAGTGGTGCCGAGGCAACCCTAACCGTCACGGCCTTCGACAAAAATGGAGAGAAGATAACCGGTCCGGGTATTACAAACCCTGCCTCTGTTTCGGTCGCAAGTATCGAGCAGGTCCCGCTGGTCGATACCGATCTTCTTGGTTCAGGCTTGCGGTCGGCATCCGCTGTGGGTTGGATCAAGGTCGAAAGCACCGTACAGGAGGTCGTCGGCTTTTTCCTCAACTTCAACGACCGCCTCTCGTTTCTCGACGGCGCCGACGTCTCTTCCGCAAACCTGAAATCATTCATCCTGCCGGAGATTGAGGATCAAGGGTTCACTCAGATCCACGTTGCCAATCCCGACCCGGCTCCGGCTACCCTTACCTTCGAACTGTACAAGTTCGACGGAACGCTGCGAACTCCAGCCGTTGAGCGCGAGGTCAAGGCCAATGGATCGATGGCCGAGTTTTTTACCGATCTCTTCCGCGGCGTGACTCGCGAAGGCTCCGACTACATTCGAGCGACTTCCAATCGAGGCGTCGTTCCCTTTGAATATCTGGGAAAGACAGCTCAGTACGTCTACGGTCTAAACGGGCAGGATGCAACCGGTGGCGGCAAAATTCTCTACTCTCCCCAGTATGTCGTCGGTGGTAGAGATTATCGATCGACTCTTTCGATCGTCAACCTGGATTCGATTGCGGGGCAGGTAATGTTCGAGTTTATCGGGGGTGACGGAATGCCAATTGGCGTCACCAGGGTTGTTCCAATCGCGCCCCGAGGCAAGATCTACATCACAGATCAGAATTTCTTTCTCGATCCCACTACCCATACCGAAGGTTATGTCAAGATCACTAGCACCGGTCCCAAGCTGGCCGGTTCTGTTGTCTTCGGTGATCCTGGTCGTAGCCAGTTCTCTTCAGACTCTTCCCCTGGTTTCGACACCTCATAGTGAAGTCGTCTTCAGCCAGGTCGCATCTGACGATACCTACTTCACCGGTGTGGCTATTCTCAATCCAACCAACAGCGTTGCTAACACGAAGATCGAAGTGTTCGACGCGAGAGGCACCCTGGTCGCGACGACAGACATGAAGCATTCCACCAGCGCAGCGAATCTCGAAGGTGTTAACCGAATACTTTCCGAATAATCTCCTCATTGAGAATCAGCGCTCCGGCTACATAAAAGTCACCGGCCGATACGGATGTTGCCAGCTTTTCACTCTTTGGCACCCGCAACCAGTCAGTGCTCTCGGCAGTGCCGCCGCAGGTCTTGCCGCCTTAGAGTGGCAAACATTTTGGTGATCTTGGCGCGCTCGAACTCGGCCATTGCTCCCGTGATCTGGTGCATCAGCTTCGAAAGTGGATCGTTTGCCGCTCCGGACTCGAAGAAAATGTCTTCACCCCAAACTATTTACAGCTCATCAGGATTTGTCCCGTCGGACTGTGTGAAAGGACTGCGAGCTCGCCGGTCGGGTCTTTCAGATAATCCTTCGCAGTGCTTCCCCCATTGATCTTTTCCCTGTGTTAACAACGGTAAGAGACAGTCATCTTCATCTTTTCTAGAAGTGGCCTGCCCGAGAAGTCTTTAGAAAAGCACCTCCGGACGAGCAGAAAAAAGGTAAGAATCTCCCCCCGTTCCGCGTCTAAGGCTTCTAGATGTTCAGAGCGGAGACGGGACCAACGTTTGAAAGCCGGCAGGTCGAAGGCTGCAAGGGCGGACGCGAGGAAGACTTTCGGACGCTGTTCGAAGCGTACAAGGACCGCGTGTTTTCACTGGCATTCCATTTTACGGGCGACACGCCTCTGGCGCTGGACATTACGCAGGAGGTCTTCCTGAAGGTCCTGTCGGGGATCGGGGAATTCCGTGGCCAGTCCCAGTTTACAACCTGGCTGTATCGAATCGCGGTCAATGTCTGTATGGACGAATTCCGACGTCGGCGGCGGTTCGTTCCTCTCGCCCAAGCCTCAAACCGGTACTTCACGAGTTTGGGACGCCCGCAGGAAGAGGCGCTCGTGCGGCGCCAGGTACGGCAGGCCGTGCAAGCCGCAGTCGTGCGTCTAAAACCCAAGCTGCGGTTCGCTGTGATCCTCCGCTACGTCGACGGGCTTTCTTACGAAGAAATTGCCGCTGCGCTGGGCTGCTCGCCCAGCGCGGTCGCAGCGCGGCTAAACCGGAGCCACAGGATCCTGGCCCGGCAACTGGCCACTCTTCGGCGCAATACGGACTAAAACAGGTGGCAAGGATGTTCCTGAATCACGTCAGCCGCAAGATCTCGTCTTATTGCCACGATGCGCTACCACCGGAAGAGGCCGCGCGCGTCTCGGCGCATCTCGAGCAGTGTCAGCGCTGCCGCCGCCGGCATGCCAAGACCGCCTCCATAGTTGAGCTTCTCGGCTACCTCGAGCGAATCCGAGCGCCGTTCTTGCTCTGGGATGATATTGAGATGCGTCGAAGGCGTCCGGCGCCCTTGCCGGTGCCGGAGACAAGCACCTCCGCGTGGCTGCAGCGGAGGCGCGGACCAATCGCCGCCGTTGCCGCGCTGCTCGTGGCCATGGCAGCGTTGGAGACACTCCGTGTCACCAAGGAATCCCCCGGAGGAGCCGGCATCTTCGACGAGCTGGACCTCGGCGCCTACCTGCACCCGGTGCAGGCGGCCTTGCCTGCGGCCAGCTACAGAGCGTTAGCGCGGGCGGCTCCGGGTTTTGACTCACGCGAGCGCGACGACCCCCTCCTGGCAAGCGGACTGAGATCGGTTCCGGACGCTTCGCCGCTGGCAGGCTATCACCTGCAGGCGCAGCACATCGGTAGTGTGGGCGCCCACCGGGTCGTGCAGCTCATCTATGGCAACGGCATCGAGGCCTTCTCGGTTTTTGTCGCGCCTGCTTCCGTGCGTTTCCGCTTTGGAAGTCAGGATGCATTCGACACCGTGGTCCAAGGAATCCAGTGCGTCAAGGTCGATTGTCCCAAGCAGCAGACGTACGCCTTCCGCGAAGGTAGCTACCAATGGGTGCTGGTCAGTAAGTCTCTCGACCCGGCGCGCGCGGCAATCGTGATGCGCTACTTCATCGC
Source organism: uncultured Acidobacteriota bacterium (assembly GCA_963827655.1). Classification (GTDB taxonomy): domain Bacteria; phylum Acidobacteriota; class UBA6911; order UBA6911; family UBA6911; genus CAWHCF01. The sequence goes on along the minus strand of CAWHCF010000026.1, from coordinate 87,855 downwards.
CGCGCATCAGAGAGAGGTCGATAACGACTCCCGCCAAAGCAGAATCTTTGTCAGATAAGCATCCATAGCGAAGTTCCGTGCTGCAAAACCCGCCCGGTTCATGTGCGGACGGGCTATCAAGCCCGTCCGGCTCCCGAGGGGCACTACTGAACTTTTAAGGTTAAGGCATAGCGATTAGGTAACTTGCGACGGGCCAATGACCCGTCGCCACAGGGTGCTCTAAAGAATGTCTGAGCCAAACTACCAGGGGAATCTGAGTTTTGCGACAGTCTCTGATGACCCGCGTCACAGAATCAGTTTCTTCACACGTTCTGACGGGTTACCGTCTGATTCACCGAAAGCACTGGCGATTATCATCGATTCAAGTCCGCCGTCCAGTTGAGCACCACGATGAACGGCGCTGCGCTCGCTTCTTCAATGCTCGTCATGACCAGGAACTTCCTGGCGTCGGCCGCCACGGCGTAGTTGCCGCCAATCGCCCTGATGCCCCGCAGATCAAAGAGCGCTTTGGGCGCGCCGGACTCGAAACCTGCGCCACTCTTCACCTCAACGGCCATCAACTTCCCGTCGGCGGCGATGTAGAACAGCTCTTTCCCGTCACGGCGCCAGCGAGGCTGGTCGCCGCCTTTGGTCGAGATTTGCCGCCTGCCCTCCGGATTCTGAAAAGCCTGGACGTAAACCTCGTTACTTCCTGAATCATCTGAAGTCCAGGCGATCCATTTTGAATCGGGAGAGAAATGGCCGTTGGCCTCGTTGAATCCCGTCTGCGCAAAAGGAAAGGGATTACGCTCCCCGTCGAGCGGCAGGACCCACACATCCCATTTCGTCTTGGGGTCGTTATCCTGGTAAACGATAAAGCGTCCGTCCCCGGACCAGTCGGTGGGATGTTTCTGGTGATCTGACGTGAGCAACAGCTCGTCCTGACCCGCGCCGCTGGACGCCTTCCGCTGGAGGCTGAAAAGCCCTCCCCGGATGGAAAGCCATAATATGCGTCCCTCGTCCGGCGACCAGAACGGAAAGAGGTCCGGCGCAGGATCGAATGTGAAGCGCGACTCAATGCCCCGCGCCAGGTCGAGAAGCCAGATGTCCGGTGTTCCGGTCTGACGATCAAACCTCGCCAGAGCGACCCGGCCCTCATCAGGCGAAAGCCCGAAATTGAGGTAGGCACCGGGTGAACCAATCAACCCGAGCGGTTTCCCCGCGCGATCGAACCAGCCGGCTTGCTGATCTGCGCTGCTTCCGCTCGAACTGTGGACCAATACCCCATTCTGCGAGACGGAGAAGAATCCCTTGCCGAAGGGCTGGACCGGTATCTGATCGGCGAGGCGCAACGGTTCGCCCGCGAGCCGGCTCTCATCGGCATCAAATGGCTGGGCCCACAAGACCCTTTCCCGCACGAAGAGCAGGTGTCCCGGCGGCGCATAGAGCGCATTCGACCCCGCGGTAAGGAGCCGCTTCTTCTCGCGTCCGTCGAGCGAAGCGATATAAATCCCGGCCTCCTCTTGCTGCAGGCCGGTCATGAAATACAGAAAATGGTTGCCGTCAGGCAGGAAACAGGGCCAGAGCTGACTTCCCTCCTGGCGCGAACCGTCCGGCGCCGTCACTGCCGTCACGGACCCACCCGCAGCGGAGACTCGATACACCCCCGCATTCGGATGCGGCACAAACAGAATGATATCGTTGGGCCCCCAGGTGCCACCTCTGTTAGCCGGCGCTTCGCCGAGTGTCACGGGCGGCTCCCCCGAGAGCGCGATCTTTTTGAGCTTTCCCTGCGCAAAGAAGCCGATGGACCGTCCGTTCGGCGACCAGAAGGGCCCGGACGCGCCCTCCGTTCCGGGCAGCGGCTGCGCGGCAAGAGAACCCAGCGGGCGCACCCAGACCAGTGTCTTGCCTTCAGTCGTGGCAACGAAGGCGAGCCGGCGGCCGTTTGGCGCAATGACCGGATCGCCCACTCTGGCTGCCTTCTCCGGCGGTAAGACGGATAGGCGGATCGCGTTCGCCTCCTCCGCCGGACGTCTGAAATAAGCCACGGCCAGCAGGATTGCCGCGAGCATGAAAACGCCGGCCGCGATCCAACCGATTCGGCCCTGGTCGAGGCGGAACGGCAGAGTCGGCCTTGGTGCGGTTGAGCGCAACCGCGAGCCTGAAGGCCCCAGGGCTGAAGATGTCAATGCTTCCAGGGCAAAGCCCAGATCGCTGGCTGATTGAAACCGCTGCTCCGGCCGCTTCTGCAGACAGCGGTGGATCACGCGCTCCAAACCCTGCGATGGCGCGCTGGACGGCGCCGGCAACTCCGGCGCGTCCTGCTTGAGAATTGCGCTAATGGTCTCGCCGACGAGCCGCCGCGGAACGGCCGCTCGCCCGCGAGCATCTCGTAGAAGATTACCCCGAAGGCGAAGATGTCCGCGCGATGATCCGCTTCCTCGCCGCGCAACTGTTCCGGCGCCATGTAGTCGACCGTCCCCATTACCATGCCCGGATTGGTGCGGACGACGGGAAACGCCGGCCCGCTCGCGCCGGCTCGGCTGAACTGAGGTTGCACCAGCTTGGCCAGGCCGAAGTCGAGAATCTTGATTCGCTCGTCTCTGGTGATGAAAAGGTTCTCCGGCTTCAAATCTCGATGGGCAAGCCCGCGCTCGTGCGCCGCAGCGAGTCCCCGTGTGATCTGCAAGGCGAAGTCCGCGGCCCTGGAGGGCGCTATGGCTCCGTCTTTGATCTGCTCGCGCAACGTCTCGCCTTCGAGCAGTTCCGAGACAATGTACGGCGCGCCTTCGTGCGTGCCGACGTCGTGAATGGTGAGGATGTTCGGGTGATTGAGCATCCCAATGGTCTTCGCCTCCTGCCCGAAGCGTCGAAGCCGGTCGGCATCGCTCGAGACGGAAGCATGCAGCAGCTTGACGGCGACTCTGCGGCCCAGCCGCGTGTCTTTGGCTGCGTAGACCTCGCCCATCCCGCCCGCGCCGATAAACGAGAGGATCTGGTAATGGCCGAGCTGCTTTCCGACCATCGCCTCGGGCGATTCACCGGTCAGCAGCTGCGCTGCATCTTTCAACGCGGGCGCTGTGATGAAGCCTCCGACCGATTCCTCCGCCGCAAGCAGCGACTCGACCTCGCGTCGCAAGGCTTCGTCGCCCGCGCAAGCCTGGTCCAGGAACGCCGCGCGCTCGGATGGCTCGAGCTCCTTCGCCGCTTCGTAAAGCCGGCCGATCTGTTCCCACCGTTCAGGCGTCATCATCCAAAAAAAGTAAAAAGTTAAAAGTGCTGAGTAGAAAAAGTAGAAAGTGCTAAGCAGGCACTTTTTACTCAGCACTTTACTCAGCATTTTTACTTTTTTCTTAATTCGCGGTAGAGCCAGAGACGCGCGAGGTTCCAATCACGCTGCACGGTGCGCAGCGAGATCTTGAGCGCCTCCGCCGCCTCTTCCTCGCTCAGCCCCCCGAAGTACCGCAACTCCACGATCTGGGCCTGTCGTCGATTGAGCGCCGCCAACCTCGTAAGAGCCTCATCTAACTCCAGCAGATCCGACCCACGCTCCGGCGCGACCGCCAGTGTCTCATCGAGTGAAACCTGTTGCGCGCCGCCGCCACGCTTGAGGTAGCGGCGGGCCCGGGCAAAATCGATCAGAATGCGCCGCATCATCTGCGCCGAGACCGCGAAGAAGTGCGCGCGGTTCTGCCAGCGCACCTGGCTTGAGTCAATCAACCGCACGTAGGCCTCGTTGACCAGCGCGGTAGTCTGCAACGTGTGGCCGGGACCCTGCCGCCGCATATGGCGCGCCGCCACTCTACGCAGCTCCTCGTAGACCAGCGGCATCAACTTTTCGAGCGCGGTCTGGTCGCCGTCGCCCCAGGCCAGAAGCAGATGCGTGATTCGCTGTGAACCGGCTGTTGCCATCTTCCCCTTGAAAGACAATAGAAAACAACAATTTACCACAAGCAGGCCGAACCCTCTCTTTCGAGACGTTGATGCGATTGCAAGAATCTTTTTTGCGGGCGTGGCGGGTTTCTTTGACGGATCCCGTCTTATGGAGTGAGCCGGAGCAAGGACAGTCTCTCAGTCAGGAAGCAGCTGGTTTCGCAGACCGCTGCTCAACCAAAACCGCAGGCCGGCAAAGCCGGTGTTTAACCGCAAGAGGGGTCAATGAAAAAACATTTACTTACAATCGTAGCCTTATTAAGCCTATTCCTGACGCTATTCGTGGTTTCCGCCTCGGCGGGGGCAACGAAGCAGCTGACCATTACCGTGCCATTCGAATTCAAGGTAGAAAAGACGACGCTTCCGGCCGGTACTTATACGATTTACCGTACCAGCGCCAACGACGCACATGGTTTCTTGATACGCGACGAAAACGGCCGGGGGGAGGTGCTCTTCATCACGCATTCGGTTCAGACAAGAGACGTGCCGGCTGGAGATCGACTCGAGTTTCGCCGCTTTGGCGACCAGTACTTCCTCGCGCGATTCTGGTGGGAGGGGGATAACACCGGTCGCGAACTCGCGTACTACCACGTCGAGCTTGAGATCGCCGGAGGTCCGGCAGAGAAGATTGAGCCGCCTGAGGTCATCTCTATCGCCCAGTGAAAGGGATAGGCTTCGAGTCTTCGCGCCTTGGTGGTTGGGGCGGCGGAACAAAACCCAACCACCTCCGCACTTCAGTCGCAATCCTTAGTCTTTCGAAATACCACGCAGTAAGTCCGGAACTGCCAGTCGTCGATCGTGCGGATCGGCTCGAACCCGGCGCGAGTAACGCTCTCCACGAGTTTTTCGGGGGTGATGCCGTGGCCCTCATTGCCGGGAAGAAAATCGATCACCACGAGCACGCCGCCTGGCTTCAGCGCCCTGGCGATGCTGGCGTTGATCGCCGCGGCGTCGGTCAGGTGATGGTAGACGTCGCGCATGAAGACGGCATCGCAGCAGCCTTCCGGCAGGCGCGTCTCGGTGGCGTCACCTTCGACAACCGTGACGTTGGCCACGTTGGTCGCCCGATCGCGCAGCTTGCGGAGCTTATCGGAATTGATTTCGTTGATGTAGATGCGGCTCACTTTGCCGGCGACGAAAAAACTCATTTCGCCGTCACCGGCACCGATTTCGGCGACGTTCATCGCGGACTTGAGTTCCAGAACTTCGGCCAGTCGCTCTTTCTCTCGCTGCGACTGGGCGAGCAGCAGAAAGACGGGAACGATCAGAATTGCCGGAACGGAGCGAAGGAATCTGGCTTTCATAACCGTGAGCTCGGCTTAGCCGAACGGACCCCACCGCAACACAATTCCTGCCCGAAGCCTCGTGGTCGTCGAAATCATTGCCGGTTCCTTGGCTGTTACGCTCGGCAGCATACCCTCTCGGAACAACCCTGACCTTGCGATCCGTTTGCGGACGACCCGGACGGGTTTAGGGTTCGCGCAGAAATAAGTTCGCGTTCTGCTGCAGGCCCGAGAAGGGGCGCGATCCTCAGCGTGCTTAGCGAACAGAAACCGGTCCATGATTGACCACCGACTCTCGCGCCAGAATGTGAAGTTATTTCTGCGCGAGCCCTAGAGGCGATTCTCGCATTTTGGCGGATCCTGGAGTAGACTTCCGCTCTCAGGCCGGCACAGAACTCAAACGATGCAGTCGCTCTGACGTTCCATTTTGTTTTCCCGTCGGTAACCGCGAGCCAGGCCCATTCGGACAACAGAGGAACAACAGTCAGACGCGACATTGATGCCCGAACGGCTGGAGGATAGAGATGAAACTGAGCAGAAGAGACCTGAACAAGCTACTGGCCGGCTGCCTTACCTCACCTGTTTTCCCGGACTTTTTGCCGGGACAGGCGAAGAAGCCGGATTCCAAGGTCAAAGGGGTCCAGATCGGAGTTCAGACTTATAGTTTTCGGGATCGTTCCCTGGACGAAGCAATAAAAGCCATGGTGGAGGTCGGACTCAGCAGTTGCGAGCTCTGGCAGGGACATGTGGAACCGAGAGACGAAGCAACGCGAGGACCTCAGGGTCGCGAAGCCCTCCGAAATTGGCGCCTGACCGTTCCCCTGGATCAAATCAAAGCCGTCCGCGCCAAGCTCGACAGCGCTGGAATCGATCTCTACGCCTATAATTTGAGCTTCAGGGACGATTTCACGGATGCGGAGATGGAACGCGGCTTTGAGATAGCCAAGGCTCTTGGGGTCAAGATAATTACCGCATCGTCCAACGTCAGCACGGCCAAGCGCATCGATGGCTTCGCGCGAAAGCATAAAATCCGGGTTGGCATGCATAACCATTCAAAGGTATCCGATCCGAATGAATTCGCCACTCCCGAAAGCTTCGCGCGAGCGATGGAGGGTAATTCGGAATACATTGCCATCAACCTCGACATCGGTCATTTCACGGCTGCCAATTTCGACGCGGTCGACTTCCTGCGCCGGCACCACGACCGGATCGTGACCCTGCACATTAAAGACCGCAAGAAGGATCAGGGGGATAACGTGCCTTTCGGAGAAGGCGACACGCCCATCAAAGCGGTGCTCGCGCTGTTGCGCGAACAAAAGTGGAACATACCCGCCAACCTCGAATACGAGTACAAGGGAAGCGACACCGTCCAGGAAGTCAAGCGGTGCCTGGAGTACTGCAGGCGGGCTCTCGAGACTTAGACGTGATGCGGCTCCCTGGCTGGTCGTCGGTTGCGTGCTCAGCGGTGCAGCAAATGCGAACTACGCGTACCAGGAGTTGGCTTCGGCGCACTAACAGACACGAACCGAAACACCAAGAATCTTTGCCAAAATTTTCGCCTACACTGAACGGAGGTAATATGAACCCTCGATCCAAGATCACCCGGCGGGAAGTCTTCCAGGCCGCAGGACTGGCCGCGGCTACCGGCGCGGTTGCCCGAACGACGGACGCGGCGGACACTCCGCCTTCTCACGGCACTCCCAACATCTACACCCGAATCGGCGTTCGACCTTTCATCAACCTCACGGCCACCCTTACGATCAACGGCGGCACCCTGACATTGCCCGAAGTCAAGAAGGCCATGGAAGAAGCTTCGTACCACTCGGTCAATATCGACGAGCTGATGGAGCGAGTCGGCGTCCGCCTGTCCGAGTTATTGGGTTGTGAATCGGGAATTGTGACCTCGGGAGCCGCTGCTGGCCTGACACACGCCACCGCGGCTTGCGTGGCGGGGGCCGATCCGGAGAACATGAAGCAGTTACCGAACCTGACCGGTCTGAAGAACGAAGTCATCATGCCGAAGCAGTCGCGCAACGAATATGACCACGCGATCCGGACCGTGGGTGTGCAAGTAGTCGAAGTGGACTCGGAGCAGGAATTCCACGCGGCCCTGGGACGCCATACGGCGATGGTGGCGGTTCTGGGTACGGGCGAAGCCAGAGGGAAGATCCGGCTGGAAGAAATGGCGAAAGCGGCACACAAAATGAATGTGCCTGTGCTGGTCGACGCCGCCGCCGAGCTCCCGCTGAAACCCAATCCCTATCTGTCACGGGGCGCCGACCTGGTGGCTTATAGCGGCGGGAAGATCATTCGGGGCCCGCAGTGCGCGGGATTATTGTTGGGGCGCAAAGATCTGGTTCAGGCCGCCTGGGTCAATAGCGCACCGCACCATGCCTTCGGTCGCATGATGAAAGTCGGCAAAGAAGAAATCATGGGAATGCTGGCGGCGATCGAGGTTTGGGTAACCACTCGCGACATCCAGAAAGAATATCGGCAGTGGGAATCCTGGCTGACCGATATCAGCGACGCGATAACCAAGGTGGACGGCGTCCGTACCAAGATGGTCCCTCCGGCCGGCGCCAGTCCGTTTCCCGTGATGAACGTGGAGTGGGACCCTGACAAGGTTGCGATTACGGCCGGCGAGCTGTACGAAAAGCTGGTCAGTGGCGAGCCTCGGATCATGTCGCACGCCACCGGAACCGGGTATTCTTTCACCATCCGACCCGTATCGATAAAACAGGGCGATCACCTGCTTGTAGCCCGCCGCCTCCGGGAAGTTTTCAGCCAGGCTCCAAAGGGAGCGCAGAAACCTGCTCCCGCGCCTCCGTCGGTCGATGTAGCCGGGCGCTGGGAAGTGGACGTGGCTTTTGCCTCCGGTTCGGCGCGCCACACCATGATCCTGGACGTTAAAGATAATCGCGTCTCCGGCCTCCATCTCGGGCGCAGAGCGCGTGGCGACTTGAGTGGCACCATCGATGGCGGAAACATTCAGATGCGCAGCGTCCTCCCCTGCGAAGGAATCAACCTGAGTTACAGGTTTACCGGACAGGTATCCGCCGACCGATTATCGGGCGATCTCGACCTCGGGGAGTACGGCAAAGCCCGCTGGACCGCGAAGCGCGCCTAGTTGGTGTTTCTTTGTGTCTTTGTGGTCTAGCTGCGTGACGAGACAGCAACCCAAGACGAAATAGAGTTGCGACTCAAGGAGCTACGTTGATCGAATAAGAGACGCCTTGGTTGCTTATGAGCCCAAGTGCATCTATCTTTTCGGCTCGTGGGCTCGAAAAGAAGCGGACGAATTGAGCGACGTGGACGTAGTCGTCATCAAAGAAACAGATGTCCCGTTTTTCGATCGTCTGCTGGAAGCCGCACGTCTTTTGCCGACGGAGGTGGGTGCCGTTGATCTCCTGGTGTACACTCCTGGGGAGTTCCGCGCGATGCGGCGAGACGGGAACGCCTTTGCCGAAATGATCGCCGAGGAAGCCATTCTGATCTATGGCCAGGAGCCGGAAATCTGAAGCGAAGCGCGCCTAGTTGACGTTTCTATATGTCGCTCGCTGGTGCTCTTGTTCTTTGACAACGGAGATTCCTGGTGTTTCTTCGTGACGTTGTATCCTTGTGGTATTTGTTGGCCCCACTAACCACGAAGACACGAAGACACTAAGAAACGCGAAGCAACCTAGTCGACGTAGGCGATGCAGTCAATCTGGAGAAGCTGACCGGGCCGCCGAAACCCGGTAGAGCCCCAGTAGGATCGCGCGGGCCTGGGCTCGGGGAAAAAAGTGTTGTAGACCTCGTCCATGGGTTGCCAGTTTCGCTCCGGATCGACGAGCGAGACCTGGACCTTCAAGACATTTGCCATGGAGGAACCCGCCTTTTCCAGGGAAGCCTTCATGATCCCCAGCGCATCTCCAGTCTGCCGGCGGATGTCGCCAGGACCCTCGGGGCGGCGCTCCGGATACCAGCCTCCGATCCCGCTCAAGAACAGAAGATGTCCCGAGCGGATCGGGCCCTCTACCCGCTTCTTCTTGGGCGTCCAGGAGTCCGTCGCTTGCATCGCACCGGTTCCAACCAGACCCAGAACGCCGGCGTGAAATAACTCGCGTCGAGATTGAAGTTTTGATTTTTGTTTCATGACTCACCTCGGTTTATAGTGAAGTAAATTGCAACAGCAGGAGGAGAATTGCGAGCACAAAAAAGCGTCTTTGTTGCCGTGGGCTTGTATCTCTGGGCTTTCGCCGCTATTGCACGGGGGCAACAATTTGACCTCCTTATTAAAGGCGGACATGTTATTGACCCCAGGAATCAGATTGACTCCGTCATGGATGTCGGCATTACGGGCGGCAAAATCAGCCAGGTGGCCTCCAGCATTCCAGCCGCACAGGCCCGACAGGTGGTCAATGTTCCCGGATTGTTTGTGACTCCGGGCCTGATAGACATTCACGTTCACGTTTTCTACGGCACCGAACCCGATGCTTACCTGAGCAACGGCACCAGCAGTGTACCTCCGGACGGCTTCACCTTTCGCAGCGGAGTGACCACGGTAGTGGACGCCGGCGGGAGTGGTTGGCGGAATTTCCGGCAGTTCAAAGACCAGGTGATTGACCAGGCCAGGACTCGAGTACTCGCTCTGATCAACATTGTAGGCTCAGGCATGCGCGGAGGTCCCGTCGAGCAAAACCTCGCCGACATGGATGCCAGATTGACTGCAATGCGGATCCGACAATATCCGGGAATCATTGTAGGAATCAAGACGGCTCACTATCAGGGGCCCGAGTGGGACCCGGTCGACCGGGCGGTAGAGGCCGGCAAGATGACGAATGTCCCGATCATGGTAGACTTCGGTGATTTCGTGCCCGAACGTCCCTTCCAGGAGCTCGTGCTGAAGCATCTTCGGCCAGGCGATATGTATACTCATACCTATCTGGGACGAGTGCCGATGCTGGACAGTCAAGGCAAAGTCATGCCGTATCTCTTTGAAGCCCGCAAACGGGGCGTGTTGTTCGACGTGGGCCACGGCGGAGGCAGCTTTCTTTTCAGCCAGGCGGTGCCGGCCATGAAGCAGGGGTTCATACCCGATTCAATCAGCACCGATCTTCACACGGGCAGCATGAACGCCGGGATGAAGGACATGCTCAACGTCATGTCCAAGTTCCTGAACCTCGGCATGTCGATCCAGGACGTCATCCTGCGGTCTACCTGGAATCCGGCCCGGCAGATCAAGAGAACCAGAGCTGGGGAGCCTGGGAGCCGGTTCTACGGCTGACCTCGTCGTGCTGAGTCTCAAAAAGGGAAACTTCGGATTTATTGATGTCGGCGGCGGCAAGATGATGGGAACCCAGAAGCTCGAGTGCGAATTGACCATCCGTGAAGGTCGAGTCGTCTGGGATCTGAACGGATTATCCAGGCCTGACTGGGATAAAACGCGGCCCCAGAATTGATCGCTTAAGGGAGGAACGATAATGGCGGTGACGGTGAAAAAGATAACGCTCTGGCGGGCGGAAGTCGCGAACACGCCGGGAATTCTCGCCCGTGCGCTGGAGCCCTTTGCCGGAGCGGGAACCGACTTGCAGGTAGTGATGGGCTATCGCTTCCCGGGGAACGAAAGCAAGGCGGCCATCGAGTTGTATCCCGTCACAGGCAAAAAGAATGCGGCGGCTGCCAGGGGGTCAGGGCTGAGCCCGTCGTCAATTCCCACTCTGCTGGTCGAGGGGGACAACAGGCCTGGCTTGGGATACGCCATCGCCCGTTCGGTCGCGGACGCAGGTATAAACTTCGGGTTTATGGTCGCGCAAGTCATCGGGAGAAGATACTCCGCCGTATTCGGCTTCGAAACCGAGGATGACGCCCGCAAAGCCACCGCCCTGATCAAGAAGGCGACGCTGCAAAAGAAAAGATAGCGTGGTTGATTTGTTCGGCAGCATCGACCACGAAGACACCACGAAACGAGGAGGATTGCCTGATGAAGAAGACGCCTGTATCGCTGGAAGACTTACGCGGTGTATTTGCCGTCCCGCCCCTGGCACGCAAGGCCGACGAGGGGCGAAAGTTCGACCGGCTCGAGAATGACCGGATCGCCCATCACATTTCGTCCGGCGGCATAACCCGCCTCGTCTATGGCGGCAATGCTTTTCTCTATCATATTACGTTGGCGGAGTACGAAGTGTTATTGGAGTGGTTGTCCGCGTTTCCGGGCGATCTCTGGATGCTCCCCAGCGCCGGACCGTCTTACGGGCGCGCGCTGGACCAGGCGCGTGTGCTTCGGAAATACAATTTCCCCTGTGTCATGATGCTCCCGTGCGCGGATCCTCGAGACCCAGGGGGCATTGAACAGGGACTGCGCGAAGTCGCCGAAGCTGCGGAGATGCCCTTGATCCTGTATTTCAAGGATGAAAACAGCTTTGGCACGGACCGCGACGCCGGGCTCGATGCGGTCGCCCGGCTGGTAGACGCCGGGATATGTGTCGGGATCAAGTATGCGATCGTTCGAGCGGATCCGCGCATTGATCCTTATCTGGAAGGCCTGTTGCGGCGCGTGGACCGATCGAGGGTGGTAAGCGGGATCGGAGAGCGTCCTGCCATCGCCCACATGCGCCAGTGGAAGCTTCCCGGATTCACCACAGGGTCCGGGTGCATCGCGCCCGCATTGAGCAACCAGCTCTTCGACGCCTGCCGTCGAGAGGACTATGACAGCGCCGAGACGTTGCGTCAGGAGTTTCTGCCTCTGGAAGACCTGCGCGACTCCTGGGGGCCCGCCCGGGTGCTCCACGCTGCGACCGAACTGGCCGGTGTGGCTCGGACCGGCCCTGTACTTCCCTACTTGTCTCCACTGGCATCCGCGCAGCTCGAAAAGCTGGCGCCTGTCGCTCGCGCCCTGGTTGAGCGGAATACTCGATCGATGCCCGCAGCAGCGGTTCGAGGGGAGTAATAAGTTGTTGTCCCGGCCTCAGAAGCTGTGAAGAAATTCAGCGAACGGCTCTCGATTGACCGGCAGCCTTTTGGCTTTTGTGGCGCGGGTCATTAGAGGCGTTCGCCAAAGTCAACTCTACCCTGGAATGTGGCTCAGACACTTTCCGAAGCCTTCTGTGGCGACTGGGTCATCAGAGACCTGTCGCAAGTAACGTGATCGGGAGGATTTAGCCTCAAAAAGTTCTTTTGTGCCACTAGGGGGCCGGACGGGCTTGATAGCCCGTCCGCACAGGTATCGGGAGGTTTTGAAACGGTCTTTGATGACCCGCGCCACAGACTCTTTTTTCCACGCCTCTCACTCGTATCTCAACGCGCGCACCGGGTTGAGTCTTGCTGCCCTGCGCGCCGGTATCCAGCAGGCCAGCAGCCCCGCCGTCGCCAGCGCTATCGCAACAAGCGCGAACGTTATCGGGTCCCGCGGTGAGACCTTGAACAAGAGCCGCGCCATCAATTGACAGACGGCCAGAGCCGCGCTCACCCCGAGGACCATACCCAGAAGTGAGTTGCAGCAATCCCCGGCGCAGGACCAGCCGCATGATATCGCCAAATCCGGCTCCCAGAGCCAGCCGGATTCCGATCTCCTGCGTCCGGCGACTCGTGCCGTGCGCCATCACCGCGTAGATCCCGACCGCAGCCATCCCCAGGGCAACGACCGCGAAGATCAGGAACAAAGTTCCGAACACCCGCCACTGCCACCTGGCGCGGCGGAAGTAATCCTCGAGCGATTCCACATTAAAAAGCGGCAGGTCTTCGTCCAGCAACTGAACCTCGCTCCGGACTGCCTGCGCCAGCGAGGCGGGCGCGCCCTGGGTTCGAATCAAAATCGTCATTCCCGCGTAACTGTCGAAGCGGTGCGGGACAAATACCTGCGAGTCGTTCGTGGGATTGCTGGGATCGTTCTGCCTGAAGCCCGGCACCACCCCGATGATGGTCATCCAGGCCTTGGGCTCGTTTTTTGGACCGAACAGGCGCAGCCGTTTACCGATAGGATCCTGGTTTGGGTAGTGGCGGGCCACAAATTGCTGGCTCACGATCGCCGCTTCCTTGCCCGGCAGTCCGTCATAGTCTTCGAATTCACGCCCCCGCACCACGGCGAGGCCGAGCAGCCGGAAATAATCTTTCGATGCCACCACACCCGCCGCGGCGGGCCGGCGCTCGGCTTCGGGAATGGCCTGCCCCTCCAGCTCAAACCTCCATCCGGCCGAGCCGCCATTCGGAACATTCGATACGAACGAGACCACCTGCGCTCCCGGCAGAGATCCCAGCCGCCCCACGAGTTTCTCGTAGAACTGCTGCCTGTCTTCGGGTTTCGGATACCGGCTCTCCGGGAGCCCGACTCGCGCCGCCAGGACCCGCTCGCCATGCAGAAAGGAAAACTCGTCCTGCGCCAGCAGGAAGCTGCGCATCATCAGTCCGGCGCCGCTCAGCAGCACAACGGCCAGCGTGAACTGGACCACCACCAGCGCGCCCGTTACAAAGCCGCCGTGACTTCCGCCTGCGCTGCGCGCGCCCTCCTTCAGCGCCTGGCTGAGATCCACCCTCGACGTCTGCAGTGCCGGGGCAAGGCCGAAGACGATCCCCGACAGCACGATGATCGCGGCGAAATATCCAAACACCACGTAGTCCATGGAGAATTCGACCCAGTACGGCTTGCCCACATTCTCCACGGCCAGCGAGAAACCATGGATTCCCCAGCGCGCCAGAAACAGGCCCAGCAACCCGCCCAGCAGCGCAAGGACGACGCTCTCGATCAGGAGCTGCCGGATGATCCGCCAGCGGCCGGCGCCGAGCGCCGCCCGGATTGAAACTTCCCGGGCGCGATTGACCGCGCGGCTCAGCAGCATGTTCGCCACGTTCGCGCAGGCGATCAGGAGGACGAAGCCGACCGCCCCCAGCATGAGTAAAAAGACCAGCCGGATGGTCCCGCCGTTCATCACCTCATGGAAGGTCTGGACGCGTATCCCGTGGTCCTTGTGGCTGTCGGGAAACTGCTGTTGCAGGCGGTGCGCCACCACGCCCAGGTCGGCCTGGGCTTCGGCGATCGAACGGCCTTCTTTCAGAATCCCAACCAGCCTGAATCTGCGGTTGTCCCGGCGCTCGAGCTGCGCATCGGGAACGGCCGGCATCCATAAATCTTCATTGTTCGGGAATTTGAAACCCTCCGGCATGACGCCGGCAATGACCGCCGGCTTTTCGTTGATGCGCACGGCTCGCCCGATGACACCGGCATCCTTCCCGTAACGCTCCTTCCAGACTCCGTGCCCGAGCAGCACAACCGCTCCGGCTCCCGCCTTCTCGTCGGAAGCGACAAAACCGCGGCCGAGGACCGGCGTCACACGCAGCATCTCGAACATGCCCGCGCTGAGCCGCATCCCTCGATAGCGCTGCGGCGGATTTCCGCGTTCGCCCAGGCTCATCGGTTCGCCGGTAAAGGCTTCCAGGTGCTCGAACGCGTTCGCCGCCTCTCGGAAGTCGCGAAAGTCCGGGTAGGACATGTTCACGAAGTCCCGAGCGCGTGAGACGTTGTCGGCCGACACCATCACAAGCCGCTCGCCGCCCGGAAAGGGGAGCGGCTTGTACAGCACGCCGTTGACCAGGCTGAACACCGTGGTGTTGACGCCCATCCCCACGGCGAGGGTCATCACGATGGCCGCCGAAAACCACGGATTCTTGCGGATCATCCGAAACGCAAAGCGAAGGTCCTGTGTCCAGTTCATGTCTGCCTAGAACGAAAGAAAGTTCACCTCCGGTTCCCGCCGATCACCACAAAAAGCAAAGAATTTACGGGTCGATTGAATGAAAAATGAAAATGACCAATGAAAAATGACCAATGGGAGGTTTGGCGCCGTCATGTCATTGGTCATTGGTCATTGGTCATTGGTCAACCGTTGGGCAGTGTAGGTTCTGTCCTAGCCGGGCGGATCGGATTGCGCTTTCTTTCACGGAACCTCCGGTGGGCTCTGACCGTAAACACAGCCGGCGCCTTTCGGAGCAACTATGAACGAACAGACTTCGCGCAGCACGCTCCCGGTCACGGCCGGATTGTTTCTGCTGGCGGTGTGCAGCCTTTTTCCGCCCCGCTCGCGTCCCGAGCAGGCCGGCAGAACCTCCGCTGACTCCATCGCGCTCGTAGACGCGAAAATTTACCCCTCGCCGGAATCAAATCCCATAGAGAAAGGTGTCGTCCTGATTCGTGACGGCAAAATTGCCGCGGCCGGATGATTTACGGGAATCTCTGATCATTACCGCCAGGAGGCGAAGAGAGCCTCGTTGTCTTTCCCTGCCATTCAAAGTCATGCTAAGGTCAGGTGTCCTGAGGAGCACGCCGATGAAGACACTATCCTTCTTTATGCTCTGGCTTGCCAGCCTCGCCGCGTTGGAAAACCGGGACGGCGAGCGCTGGTGGTCGCACGTCAAGTTCCTTGCCTCCGATGAGCTGCGCGGGCGGGAGACCGGCACGCCGGAGCATCGACGTGCCGCTGAGTACGTCGCTCAGCAGTTCGCCGCGGCCGGGCTCGCGCCTGCCGGGACCGCAGGATACATGCAGCCGATCTCCTTTCGCGCGCGTCGCATCGTGGAAGAAAAGTCGAGCCTCACGATCGTCCGCGACGGCAAACGGGAGCCGGTCCTGCTCGGCGAGCAAGCCGTCTTCAGCATGCGGGTCGAGCCCCCGCCACAGGTCGAGGCGCCCCTGGTCTTCGCCGGCTACGGCCTTAGAGTACCGGAGGTGGGTTACGACGACCTGGCCGGGCTCGACCTGCGCGGCAAGGTAGCGGTGTACTTTACCGGCGGGCCCACGCATATCCCCGGCCCATTACTGGCTCACTATCAAGCCGCCGGGGAACGCTGGAGTTCCCTCAAGCGCGCTGGAGCTACCGGCATCATCGCGATTCAGAATCCGCAGGGCCAGGACGTGCCCTGGGAGCGCTCGAAGCTGGCGCGATTCCTTCCGGCCATGGAGTTGAGTGACCCGGACCTCCATGAAACCCCTGGACTGCAGCTCTCGGTGACATTCAACCCGGAGCACGCGGCCAGGCTCTTCGGCGGGACCGGCCACGAATTCATGAACCTGCTGGCGGCAGCCAAGGAGAGAAAGCCGCTCCCTCGTTTTCCGATAGCCGGGTCGGTGCTCGCGACCGTGAGCTTTGTCCGCGAGGAACGGGAATCCCCGAACGTGGTCGGGGTCCTCCCCGGGTCCGATCCCAGGCTCAAGGGAGAGTACGTGGTCTTGTCGGCGCACCTGGATCATGTGGGCGTGGGCAAGCCCATCAACGGGGATGAGATTTACAACGGCGCCATGGATAACGCTTCGGGAATCGCCACCCTTATCGAGACGGCTCGCCTGCTCAAGGAAAGCAAGACGCGCCTGCGCCGGTCCGTGGTCTTTCTGGCCGTGACCGCCGAAGAGAAAGGCCTTCTGGGTTCCCGCTACTACGCCGCCCATCCGACGGTGCCGCGTGAGGGCATCGTCGCGAACCTGAACACGGACATGTTTTCTCCCTTCTTCCCGCTTACCAGTCTCATCGTGCAGGGCCTGGAAGAGTCGGACCTCGCCGGCGACCTGAGAAAGGTGGCGAGTGCGCTCGGTGTTCAGGTCCTCTCCGACCCGGAGCCGGAACGCAATGCCTTCACCCGCAGCGACCAGTACAGCTTCATCAGGAAGGGGGTTCCCGCTCTCTCGCTGAAGGTCGGCTTCATCAAGGGCTCGCCCGAGCACGAGTACGTCCAGCGCTGGCGCAAGGAGCGCTACCACGCGCCCTCGGACGACGTGAATCAGCCGGTAGATTTGAAGGCGGCCGCCGACTTTAACCGGCTCTACGCTCGAGCCGTCGAGGAGATCGCCAATCGCGAGTCGCGCCCTCGCTGGAACGACGCGAGCTTCTTTCGACGGTTTGCCAGCCCGACAAGCGCCGCGCCAGCTCGCTGAAGGCTATCAGCCGAACAGCTTCTTGAGGGAAACCTGCCCTTCTGCGTGCGACCCTCTGAGCTTCCACCCGTCGAAATCGGATGTTTCCACTGACGGTTGCTTCGCGAGTAAAGGCAGCCTGCCTGGCCGTTTGTCGACAGGTCTTGAGGATCTTCCACCAGCAGCCCGGATTCCGCGACGGACGACGATGAGCGCCACGCCCAAACATCTTCTCACAGGCGCGATTCCGATTCCCGGCCGAACTGGGCCATTCTGACTTACCTGTTGGTTTCCCAAAAGAAGTGCGCTATGATTCCTGTTGGAAACCCAAAGGATGGCGGCAATGAAAGAAAAGACCGACGTTCGGCAAGGCACCCTGGCGCTGATGGTCCTCAAGACGCTGGATGTGCTGGGACCGCTCCATGGCTACGGTATCGCCCGGCGCATCGAGCAGATCAGCGGGGACCTTCTCTCCGTTAACCAGGGGACTCTGTATCCGGTACTGCTGAAGCTCGAGCAGGAGGGCGCGATCGCGTCCGAGTGGGGCGCCTCCGAGAAGAACCGCAAGGCGCGCTTCTACCGGCTGACACGCGCTGGACGTAGCCAGCTCCGGGCCGAGACCCGCCATTGGGAACAGACGACAGCCATCATCGGCCGCTTCTTCACCGTGAAAGCGGAGGACCTGCCATGAGAGCGCTGAAACGGTTGCTGGCGCGGCTGAGCGCGCTGCTCACCTGGCGGCAACAGGAGCAGCGCCTGCGAGAGGAGCTCGAGGAACACATTGCGCTGTTGACCGAGGACTACCTGAAATCCGGCCTGTCCCCGTCCGAGGCTCGCCGCCAGGCGCTGCTGAAGTTTGGCTCACTGGAGGCAACGAAGGAAGCGTATCGGGATCAGCGAGGCCTTCCATGCGCTCGACGCGTTGGTGTCGGATGTTGTCTTCGGATGGCGGCAGTTGAACAAGCATCGCACGGCTAGCGCCGCCGCGATCCTCTCGCTTGCACTCGCCATCGGCGCCACCACCGCGGCGTTCCGCCTGGTTGACGCCGTGCTGTTGCGCACCTTACCGGTAGCGGAACCGGAGCGCCTGTTCTTTATTGCTACCACTTTCGTCGATCGCGAAGGCCGCCCCGACTATCGTGACGCGTTCGACTATCCGACTTTTCGGCGCTATCACGAAACGGTAGGAAATCGCGCAGATGTGATGGTAGTCGGCATGAGCCTCCCGCGGGACGTTGCGTTCGGGGCCGGCGATGAGACCGAAAAACTTTACCGTCAATGGGTCTCCGGCAACGTTTTCGGGATCTTCGGACTCCAGCCGGCTCTCGGCCGCCTGCTCATGCCTGACGACGATCTCACACCCGGCGCGCATCCGGTGGCCGTGCTCAGCTACAACTACTGGACGCGCCGCTTCGGTCGCGACCCGGGCGTGCTCGGGAAGACGTTCCGTATTCGCCAGATTGGCGCAGGCAATATGGGAAATGACCGGTTGGAGATCGTCGGCGTGGCGCCCCAAGGCTTCACCGGAACGGAGCCCGGCGAGGTGACCGACGTCTTTCTTCCGGCCATGATGAACGCCGGGGCGATCAATAATCCCGGCTGGTTAGATTTTCGCATCTGGGTACGTCCGCACCCGGGAGTGTCGCCCGAGCAGGTTCGTCAATCTCTGCAGGCGGCTTTCACCCATGAACACCGCGAGCGCCTGAAGGAATTTCACTCCGACACACCGAGCCGGGTGATCGATGCCTTCCTCAAAGAGGAGGTTCTTTTATTGCCGGCGGCCGCAGGCGCAGGCCGCCTCCAAAAGCAATATCGCCGCCCTCTGGTGATCCTGAGCTTGCTGGTCGTCCTGGTTCTCCTGATTGCCTGCGCCAATGTGGCGAATCTGCTGACAGCCCAAGCTGCGGCTCGCACACGGGAGATGGCATTGCGCGTCTCTATCGGGGCAGGGCGGTGGCGGCTGATCCAACTGGTCCTGGTGGAAAGCGCATTGCTCGCGATCAGCGCCTCGGCGCTCGGCGCGCTGTTTGCATCATGGGCCGCGCCGCTGGTCGTGTCCATGCTTCGCCTACCCGGCGATCCCGTTCGGCTGATTCTCGCTACCAGCTGGCGCGAAGTGGCGTTCAGCGTTGCACTCGCGTTCCTGGTCACGCTGCTCTTTGGACTCGCTCCCGCATTCCGAGCCTCGGCTGTCCAACCGATCACTGCGCTCAAAGGCGCCGATGATCCTCGTGCGCGCGGCCGGCTCATGAGGGCGTTGCTGGCCGCTCAGGTTGCCTTCTGCGTCCTGGTGCTGTTCGTCGCCGGGCTTTTTCTCAACACCTTCCACCGTCTGTCGAACCGGCCCCTGGGATTCACGGCCGAACGGGTTCTGATCATAGACGCTTCGGCCCACGCGCGGGAACAGCCAGCCGAGGCTTGGATGCGCGTCGCAGATCACCTTCGCCGGACGCCCGGCGTGCAGTCCGTCTCGCTGGCAGGATGGCCACTGTTGTCTGGGAACAGCTTGACCTTCGCAGTGCGGCTTCCCGGCCGCCCCGTCGAGCCTCGCCAACCCTATTTCCTCGAGGTATCCCCGGGATTCTTCGAAACCATGCGCATCCGGCTGATCGATGGACGGGACGTTCGACCTGGCGACCTTCCACCGCGCCTGCACGCTTCGGGTCAGCCTCTGCCCGGAGTCGGAATCGTGAATGAAGCCTTCGCCCGCACGTACTTCAACGGCGCAAATCCCGTGGGCAGATCCGTGGATGTCCGCCAGAGTAAGGATCTATCCGCGCCGATGGAAATCGTCGGCTACGTCGGAGATGCCGCGTATCGCGACCTGCGCGAAGCCGTCCCTCCCACGGTATACGTGCCCATGGCGCAGCGGCAGCACATCACATTCCTGGCGCGCATCGCTGGTGATCCCCAGGCGTTGGCCCCCATTCTGCGCCGCGAAGCTTCCCGGGCCCGCTCCGATGTCCGCGTCCACGCCATCCAGCCCCAGGATAACTTCATTCGCTCGAAGCTGGTGCGCGAACGGATGCTCGCTGCGCTGTCACTGTTCTTCGCCCTCGTGGCTCTCGTGCTGGCGGCCGTTGGATTGTATGGCGTCCTCAACTATTCGGTAACCCGCCAGCGGCGCGACATCAGCATCCGGATGGCGCTAGGCGCGCGATCGGCTCACATCTTGCGCCGGGTGACGACCGAGATCGCCGTGATGATTTGCCTCGGCTCCGCCATCGGACTGGCAGGAGGTCTGGCAAGCGGCCGTTTGATCGAGGCCCTGTTGTTTGAGGTGAAGGCCACCGACTTTGCCATGTTCGTGATGCCGATTTTCACGTTGGCCGGCGTGGCTCTGATGGCGGCCCTGCCTCCGGCCATCCGAGCGGCGCGGATCGATCCCGCGCAGACCCTGAGAAGTGACTAGCTCGCGGGTCACACGCGCGCCTCGAGATTTGGTCGTTCCGCGCACACGGCGCAAGCAAGCTTGCGCATTGGAGTTTGGACATTTCACAGGCACAGAAGCTCGCGTGCTGGTAGCCAGGGCCGAAGGCCCGGCAGTGAGTAGCCACGCCCGTCAGGGCGTGGCTTGTGGTCCAGATGGCATGGAGGTCCGAAGGACCGGCACAAAACCTGTGTCGCAGTGCCGGGCCTTCGGCCCTCGGACTACGGGTCTTGCTGTCCCCCGGCCTTACGGCCGGGGCTACGCACTGTCGGCCCTACGGGCCTGGCGCAAGCAAGCTTGCGCTCCAAAGGGCCACGCCGGTTGCCGCTTCGGTAAGTCCAAAGTATAATGCGGCACCTCGGCGTCTCCATCATGGCCTCTGGACATCCACACGGGTACGAGTATGACCTTTTCGTGAGCTATAGCACTCGCGATCTGGGCTGGGTGCGTCAATTCCATGACGACCTCGTCGAGGATGTCAACCGCTTCGTTAGATTCGACGTGTTCCCTTTCCTGGATAAGGCACGCCTCCAGCCCGGCTACGTGTGGCACGAGAAGCTGCCGTTGCCTGCGAGGAAGCTACCCGATGGAGCAACAAAACCGGGCCTTGACGCGAACTTTCAGGCCGATCAAAGCCGCGGCGACCGTGAGGCAGATGGGCCTTCGTCCGAGCTCTTGATATGCTGAAACGTCTTGTTTGCCTGGCGCTGTCAATATTGGCGCTATACGCCGCCGGCAATGACTCTCCCGGCGCATCGTTGAGTTTGCTCGCCACCCAGGCGCCGACCCCACGCGAGAAGCAGCCCCTGGATGGGCAGATTGTCGTTGATACCGGGAACCGGTCGTGGTTGAGACGCCACGGAGGCGGGCCCTTCTTTCTCGCAGCCATTGGTGATCCGGAAGGGTTTCTTTATCGGGGCAAGCGCAATCCTGACGGCACGCGGGACGGCGACCAGACGGCAATCATCCGCAAGCTCGCGCGGCATGGCGGCAACGGCATCTACATGATCTCCGTGCGAACGCACGGGGGCGACGCCCGCATAGATGCTAAAGAATCGCCATCGATCTGGCCCGACGACCTTCACAATCCCTGGAACGGTCAGGATCCGCGCAGCGGTCTGAACGAGGCGATTCTTAACCAGTGGGAAACGTGGTTCTCTGAAATGGATCGTAGCGGCATTGTCATCTACTTTTTCTTCTACGATGACGCGATCAATGTCGCCAAACAGTTCGGCTGGAAACTCGACCCACAGGGCCGCCTGCACCCGGAAGAGAAGAAGTTCATCCAGGCGCTGGTAAAGCGGTTTCAGCACCACCGTAACCTCATCTGGTGCGTCATGGAGGAGGCCCAGGAGATCGGCGCCGATTGGAGACGGCATGTCTCGGCCTTGGCCGAGGCGATTCGCGAGGCCGACGATCACGATCATGTCATTGCCAGCCACCAGCTGGCCGGTAACACGTTCTTCCATGCCGATGACCCGAACATCTCGCAGTTCGCCATCCAGACCCACGCACCCAGCGTCCAGACCACGGCGGCCTTCCACACCTGGCTCGTCGAGGCCTGGCGATCGGCCGGCGGCCGGTATAGCCTGAACATGTCCGAGGACCAAGTGCACGGGGCGCTGTGCAAGAAGGGCGACCGGACCGCGGTGCGCCAGCGAAACTGGGCGGCGGCGATGGCGGGAGCCTACGTGATGGTGCTCGGCATGGATGGAGCGAACACTCCGGAGGAATGGCTGGCCGACTGCCGGCGGCTTCAGCGGTTCTTCGAGGCCGCCGATTTCCGCGGCATGGTTCCCGCGGACGAACTCAAACGCGCGGAGACGGAATATGTCTTGTCGGCGCCGGAAGCCGGTTACATTCTCTACTCCAGCGACGCCAGGTCGTCACTGGGCGCCGGGCAGACCAGGGCGGGCGTTTACGATTTGAAGTGGCTCGACTGCGTCACCGGACGAATCGTCGATCAGCCGGGACTGAAGACCGATGGAGGCGACCAGGATTGGCGAAAGCCCGAAGGACTCGGTCCGGAGGTGGCCCTGTATGCGAAGCTGCGTGGGCCGGTTGTGTCGCCGCGCCCGACCTTCGCTCCCCTCCGATCGCCGGCCCACCGCCACGTGTCAACAGGCCGCCGGAGGTTGAGAACTCGACCGTCACCACAGCGATGAACCGACCCGTCGGAGTTCAACTGAGCTATACGGATCCGGACGGCGGGCCCGGTCCCTATACTGTCTCGATTGTTGCTCGCCCCCGTAACGGCGAGGTTTCTGGAGCAGGCAACGACCTCACCTACACGCCTCGTCCGGGTTTCTCCGGAACGGACCGGCTTCAATGGAAAGTGCATGACGGCGCCGGTGAGTCTCGTTCGGCTGAAGTGAAGATTATCGTTGCCAAGCCCGAATGATTGAGGAGCAATGCCAGCATGAACCAGTCAAGCGCAATCCACGATCGCCTGGCGCGGACAAGCGCGCGAGTCCTTGCTTGTGCGATCCTCTTCTCCTCCGTCCTGCCCGCCGCCGATTACTTCCCTCCTCCTGACACGCAAGGCGGTTGGCGCAAGCCTTCCGGCGCAGCCGAAGCGCGCCGCCTGTCCGGCATGGACATCGCCAAACTTGACGAGGCGTTCAAGTACATACAGGGCAGTACGAAGCATGGCGGACTGCTGGTCGCGCGCAATGGATGGCTGGTGTACGAAAAGTACTTCGGCCGGGGAAACCGGGAGGCGACGCCGAACACCGCGTCTTGCGGCAAGTCGTTCACCAGCATCGCCATGGGCATTCTCCTGAGCGAGCGTCCCAACCTGTTTCCTGACGGTCTGGACCAGAAAATCTATAACGAGCGGTATCTGCCGCCGGAGGCATTCCCGCTGACCGATCCTGCCAAAGCGGAAATCAAGTTGGGACAGTTGCTCGCGATGACGGCCGGAATTCGCGGCAACAATCCTGGCTACGTGTACGGACGCCCGGTGCAGCTCGATCCGGCCGGTCCCGACGGATGGCCCTCGTGCCGCGATGCGATGGCCTTTGGCAGAGAGAGCGGCGAGCGCAACGCGATCACGCTCTGGACCAGGCCGGGCGAAGGATACTCCTACGCGTCCTCTTCCATTCATCTGGTTTCCGTCATTCTGCGCCATTTGACGGGGATGGAGCTCGAGCGCTTCGTTGGTGAGCGTCTCGCCGCACCCATGGGCTGGGGCCGCTGGGGTTGGGGTTACCGCCGGCCCGAGTTGACCCACACGTGCGGCGGCGGCGGAATCGCTCCGCGTCCCACCGACATGCTGCGCTTTGCGTATCTGCTTTTGCGCGAGGGCCGCTGGCGGGACCAACAGCTCGTCCCGGCGGAGTACCTGCGCCAATGCAGCCGGCGCTCGCCGTACAACCCGCACTATCCGTACAGCCTGCAGTTCAACATCAATGACGACGGCCACGTGACGGGTGCTCCGCGCGACGCGTTCTGGAAAACCGGGTCCGGCGGCCACAGCTTCTATGTCGTACCCTCGCTCGACCTCGTGATCTGGAAGCTGGGCGGGCGCGATGAGCAGTACGATGCCAGGAACACCGGGGTTCCCCCGCCGCCAGAGTCCGTTTTCAAGTATGACGGCTCGCGGGAGGGTTGGAAGAGGACGGTGGAGGAAGACGCCGCCGCCCTTCGGACTCTGGAGCTGGTCGTCGCCGCGGTTCAGGACAAGCCTTCTGTGCCCCCCGAACGCGGCAGTCTGGCCCGACCCTGACTTAACAAATACCACCAAGACTCAAAGACACGAAGAAACACCAAGAATCTTTAGAACACAAATTTCAAGGCAAACTGGACCAGCCGCGGCTCGTTTCGCTGCGAACTGACAATCCCGAATTGCGGTGTTCCAAGGATTTGACCCGGAGTGCCGAAGTTAGTTCGATTAAACAGATTAAAGAACTCGGCACGGAATTGCAGATTCAATCTGGCCTCAGGTCCGAAGTATGTATTCTTGAAAATAGAAAAATCAAAGTTGTTGATCCCGTGAGTGCGCACGTCCGGCAGGGTTCGCGACACGTTACCAAAGGTGAAAGCCGGCGGCTGGGTGAACACCGAAGTATCGAACCATCGATTCAGCCGCTCTTTCGCGGAGCCTGTCAGTTCCGCGCTCTGGCCATTATTGTTAGGCCGTGACCCGCCACCAAAAGAGTTGGTCAAGTTGGTCGCGGTGGTCAAGAATATGGGATTTCCGTCTTGCAAGGTGTAAATGCCATTGACCGCCCATCCTGAAATCAACTTATCCGCCCCACCACTGGCGCCGCCGAGGAATCTTCGTCCACGCCCAAAGGGCAAGTCCAGCGCGTAACTGAGAACCAATCGCTGAGGAACATCCTGACTGGAAATCGATCGCTCGGCCCTCCGGTTATGGAAGTTTTGAAACCCGGCTACTCCGGCTTCGAGCCAGGTAGTAAGAGTTTCGGAATCAGTGATCAGCTTGGATATCGTATAGCTGGCCAGAAGACCGGAACCGCCCCTGAAGCGCTTCTCCACTTTCAGCTGCATTGAATGATACGTCGAGCTGCCGGCGAACGGGTTCTTATCAAGACATCGCTGTAGTGTGGAAAAGGCCGCAGCAGTTGACCACGCGCAACAGTGGGCCTCGACAATGGTCCCGAACTGATCGAGCCCAAGAAAGGATTGGGCACTTGAGCGTTCAGGCCGCTGCCCAGCGACAAGAACTCGACCGGCAACTGGTTGAGCTGGACTGTAGGAAGGGGTAGTCTGGTGCCCTTCAGGCCGGCATAGGCCGCATCAATCAACAAGTCGCCGGGAAGTTCATGCTGGACGTTGAAGTTCCACTGCTGCGAATAGGCATATTCGTCGGGAAACGTGCTGCGGACAGGATTGACCGGTGAGCAGGGCTTGAAAAATTGGATCGCGTCCGACCGGCTGTAATACACCGCCTGGGAATGGATTACTTAAACGATCGAGCGGTGTCAGCTGGCCGTCAAGGGAGCTGACAAAAAGCGTAGTTCTGAAGCCGGTCGCCTCGGCAACCACCTCTCGGCGCGCAATCGTCTTGGGCAGCCAGAAAATGCCATACCCTCCTCGGACTACCAGCTTGCTGGAAAGCTGGTAAGCGAATCCGAATCGCGGGGCAATCTGCCCCAGGAAGGTGTCCGCCAGGAGGCGGCTCTCGCGATCAGGCGAATTGACTAATCCCAACCTGCCGACTAGCGGCAAACCTGTTTCTGCCGCCAGTGGATGTTCGGCATCCGGCATGAAGAAGCTCTGCCTGTCGAACCGTTCACTCCAACCCCCATCCTGATCATAACGCACGCCGAGATTGAGCGTCAGGGTGCTGGTCACATGGATGTCATCATGAAAATAGAAAGCGCGGTAGAAGCGTTGCTGCGCCAGGCGAGCGGGAGTGTTGATCTGACCTGAGTTTGGGTACCCCAGCATGAAGTCGGCAAAGGAATGCCCGGTTCCCGCAGGTCTGAGAGGATCGATGGCGGTGAACAGCCCGTTGGCCGTGAAAGCGCCAGTGGTATCGTTACTCTGCGTGTAGTTCAAACGTATCGGTCGAAAATCAATTCCGAACTTGATCCTGTGCCGGCCTCTGATGCTGCTCAAGTTGGCCACAACCTGGTAAACATCCTCAGCCTGGAAGATCACGCTACCACCCCAAAGAAAGGCGAAACCTGTAGGGAAAGCATTGGGAACATGCCGGAACTCCGATGGTATCTGACCGTTCAGATTGGCGGGGAGGCCCAGCGCGGTCAAGTCCTGGCCTTGGGTTCCCGGGCGGCGATCGTAACCGAAGCGCATGTATGAAAAACGGAAATCAGCAATCGTGTTGGGAGAGAAGGATACGACATCTTCAAAAACAGCCTGTTGGGTCTGCCGGAAGTCCGGGAATATGCTCTGATCCTGCACTATCAGTCCGTTATTAAAGGCAAACGGTCCTGGGGTGCCCGCTTTCCAGATCGAGTAGCGTCCCAGGATTTTCTGTTTTTCACCAAGCATATGGTCCAAGCGAGCAGTGAATTGCTCGGAGTTCGCGCGCACCTTGGTATTGCCGGCCCAGTTGAATGCGGCTCCCGGACTATTGGGCAATGCCCACATTCGCTGCGCCACGTATTGTGCGGCGACTGTATCAATGCGTTCCCGCGGAATGATGTTTCCAGGAAAGGGATCGCGAATGAACTGGCCCGGGTTAGCGGGATCCGGCCGCGTCGTCAGCGGATCATAAACGTTTCGCCCGATCTCTGAGAAATCGCCCGCCAGCATTTTCATCGTAGGCACGGTGAATATCTCCGAGCGGCCCTGCCGCAGCCGGAAACCTTCGAAGCTGGTAAAGAAGAATGTTTTGTCGCGGATTATGCGTCCGCCGAATGTCGCCCCGAACTGGTTTTGAGTAAAATCAGGTCTCTCGACGCCCCTGGCATTGTTGAAGAATGTATTCGCGTTCAGCACCTTATTGCGCAGAAACTCATACGCGCTGCCGTGGAACTCGTTGGTTCCTGACTTGGTAACCACACTTACGATACCGCCGGCGCTGCGGCCGAATTCGGCGGAAAGGTTATTGGTCTGCACCCTGAACTCTTCGATCGAATCTGCTGTGGGGACGAACCTGATACCGTTCATTAAAGGACCATTCAGAATCGCACCGTCCCACGTCATCTCGCTCTGATTGCCCAGGGCGCCGCTGATCTGGAAATTCCCGAAGGCATAAAAATTCGGCACCGCCGGAGCGACTTGTGACAGGCCCTGCGGCACGACGCCTGGCACCAGCGCGACCAGGGCGAGGGGGTTGCGCCCGTTCAAGGGCAGGTCCTCCACTTTGCGGCCCTGTATTACTTCTCCCAACGAGGAACTCTCCTGCTCGAGCAAAGGCGCCGCGCCGGTAACATTTATCTCTTGGGTAAGCTCTCCAAGCTCCATGGCGAAATCGATGCGCGCTATCTGTTGCACCTCGAGCTTTATTCCCGAGCGAACGATCGGCTTGAAGCCGGTCGCCTGGACCGAAATCCGATAGTCTCCAGGCTGTAATAGCTGGAGCGTGTAATATCCCTCATCGTTAGTCAGAGTTGTACGCTGGATCCCGGTCTCAACATTTACCAGCAGCACTGTCGCTCCCGGCAGAACCGCTCCAGTCTGGTCTTTTATTAATCCCGTGATACTGGCAGTCTGGCCGAAAGCCACGCCGGCCATCAACCGAATCGAAATCACGCAGCACAGAATAAACGGTCTCATATGCCTCCTGTCTCAGGCTTAGTCGCCGCTGGTCGGGCATCCCCCGGCTTGTATTACCCAGAGCAACCTCGGCCATTCTAGCGCGTACGAGCGAACATGGACACCTCCTGGGTGCGCGCCGGAGGGCCTTGCTTCCGAGCGTACCAGACGCCGGTCCGGGGGACCGAGGACGGCTGCGAGGTCGACGTCGACGCAACGTGCGCTTCGGCGGAGATGCTCATGACGTTCACTCGTTTAGCGCCGGAGCACCTTTTCCATCCAATTAGTAACGAGGTAGATGCGCGATCTCTCGTAGGGTTCGGCACGCTTTACCACGAGCAGCCGCTTGCCGTCGGACGACACGTCGTAGGATCGGCCCTCCGTGTCGATAAAATCGGTCTGAAAGACAAACTGCGGTGGATCCCAACTCAGTGCGGGCTGGGTTCGCACGACGACCGACATCCAGCGGTTGCCATGACGCCAGAACAACTCGCCGCACGGACACCAGACCGGCTCTACCCCGCCCTCGGTCGATATCTGACGAACTGTGCTGGCTTCGGGAAACGAGCGCACGAATATCTCTGAGCGCCCAAGTT
Source organism: uncultured Acidobacteriota bacterium (assembly GCA_963827655.1). Classification (GTDB taxonomy): domain Bacteria; phylum Acidobacteriota; class UBA6911; order UBA6911; family UBA6911; genus CAWHCF01. The sequence continues at coordinate 59,568 of CAWHCF010000026.1, read as the reverse complement.
CTTCTGAAACGTAGGCAACCCAGCGGCCGTCGGGCGAAAAGTCTGCGCCCCACTCGTTAGGGCTTGGATCTGGCGGGCGCACTTCTGCGTCGCTCAGGCTGAGGAAACTCACACCCCCCCAGCGATCGAGTGCCAGCACGCGATGATCAGCCGACCAGGACGAGGGGCTCCTGCGGCGGCTCTCCTGCGAGGGCGCGAGGATCTCCCTGGCTTCGCCTCCCCCGTCGGCCGGCTGCGTCGAGATGCTGTGCCGTCCGAGCGTCTCCCATCCGGAGAATGCGACTGTTCTACTGTCGGGATTCCAGACCGGCCAGCCGCTGTGTTTGCCTGCGGTCAGCCTCCGCCCCTCGCCCCTCTTGAGGTCGTAGATCCAGATGTAATCGGTGACGTCGGCCACGTGCACGGCCAACCGCTCGCCATCCGGCGCCAGATCGAACACACTGTACAGCCGCGCGGGCGCGGCCAGAAACTCGGTGCGCCCCTGGCGATCCACCCACGCCAGGCGTCCGATGGCGAGATCCCCGCCCGGAACGTATGCGATGAGACCGTTCTCCGAGATCGCGGCGTGCACCTGCCCCCACAACGATACCATGCTCACGCCGCTCACCAGGGGGAAGGGGTCGCCTTCGATCTCGCCACGCGTAGGATTGAACCGGACGGCGAACAGGTCTCCGCCGCGCCCGAACATCACATGATTAGGCGGGATGTAACGTGCGTCGTATCCAGCCCGGATCAACACCCGGGATTCGCCGGTCGTCAGGGACCGGAGCACGACCTCCGCGTAGTCTGCGCTGATGCTTCGCGTCCAATTCGTCATCAGCGCCCACTCACCGTTCGGCAAGACCTGGCTGAAACTGCCGCTCGCCGCGTCCGGTGTTGCGGTGTGCACCGCCGCCACCACTGTTGGGCCGCCGCCTGCGGCCGCGACACGAGAAATGCGGCCGCCGTAAACGTCGATAAAATAAATCGTGTCGTCAAGTGTCCAGCTTGCGCGTATCGGCTGGCGCGCATCGCACAAGATGGATGGCGCGCCGCTGTGTAGCGGTACCTTTTTGACTTTGTCGTTTGTGAGAAAGCCGAGCCAGCGGGTGTCCGGTGAAAAGAAGGCGTAAATGGCGCCTTCCGTGCCGGTCACCGGCCGTACGGTCAAGGCTCCGATCTCGCGCAGATACAGCATCGTGCCGGAGGGCGACTGGCCGACATAAGCGAGGTAGCGTCCATCGCGAGAGAGCGCAATGACGGGGCTGTCGAAGCCCGTCAGTGGAACCTGAATACCTAAGGCAAGCTGCGCATTCGCTGTCAAGTCGATCGCAGTGTGGGTGAGAGGGCGGGCGACCTGCGGCTGTTCCGCACCGCTGCGGCGGCCCAGGTAGAACGACATGATCGACGCCGCGAGCACGACCGCACCCGCGAGGATCAGCCCACGCGGCGCGCGTCTGGTTGTGGATATTCCTGAGGGAATCTCCGCGTGCTCGATGAGGATGCGCGCGTCGACGATGTGGTGGAGACGTTGGGAAGGCTCCTTCTTGAGGCAGAGATTCAGCACCTGGCGAACCGTGTTGGGTGTGGCTGGCGGCAATCGAGTCCACTCAGGCTCGGCCTTCGCCACCGCCGAGAGCGTCTCGATGATCGTCTGGCCGCCAAAAGCCCGGCGGCCGGCGAGCATCTCATAGAGCACACAGCCGAAGGACCAAATGTCGGTCCGCTTGTCCACAGGCTGGCCCGCCGCCTGCTCCGGGCTCATGTAAGCAGGCGTCCCCACAATTGCGTCCGCCCGCGTCGTGGCCATGCTGATGGTCGTCGACTGGTCCGTCTCCGCGGGCTCTTGGAGCGCTTTTGCCAAGCCGAAGTCCAGGACCTTGACCTTGCGTTCCGGAGTGACTTTGATGTTCGCTGGCTTCAGGTCGCGGTGGACGATCCCCTTCTCATGGGCGGCCTCCAGTGCCTCTGTGATCTGCCGCGCCACGCTTAAGGCTTCGTTGAGCGGCAGCGGCACCCGCAGGTTTTCGCCCTCGACCAGTTCCAGCACCAGGAATGTCCTACCCTCGGTCTGTTCCAGTTGGTAAATGGCAGCAATATTGGGGTGGTTGAGGGCAGCCAGCACCCTCGCCTCACGAGTCAAACGGGCCAGGCGTTCGGGATCGCGCCCGAAGTTCTCAGGCAGGACCTTGATCGCGACATGGCGTCCGAGTCTGCTATCCCGGGCCCGGTAGACCTTGCCCATGCCGCCTTCGCCGAGCTTCTCCTCGATTCGGTATTGGCCGAGAGTTTGACCGATCATCGCTGGTCGATAATGTCACTGCCTTTAGAGGCGTACGGTTGCACATTGCAATGGCGAGGAAAAATAAGCGTCATTTCAGGTCAGCAAGCGGTCAGTCGGGCTTCGGAAAAGAATCTTTATGTCCCTCACCACGCCGCCGAGTGGCATCCTAAGTCAACCGCGCGCTGTGAGGCAAGAATCTTGGCACACTTTGAGTATAGGTAGGGATTTGCATCGCGGAGGCGTCGCAGTAGCCAGCGAATTTCTCCAGCTGGTGGGTCTGTGTGAAACATATTCGCGGGCTGGGACTCCGGGTCCGGCGTTGGCGGCGTCCTCGCCCTCGTTCGCTTTCTCGCTACCCTGCTTCACGGCGTCCGGTGCCAGATCCTCACCTTCCGCGGCCCAGCGGCTTGTTAAAACTTCCCGACGCCTGATCCGAGCTGGTCGCTAGCGGAGGCTAACCCGATATCTGAATGGGGAGTCCGGATTCCCTAACACAAGAAGCCCTTCCGACCCTGTAAAAAACAGGGGGCCAGAGGGACCGGACGGCCCACCGAGCTGTTGACCATCTACCCATGAACCCAGGCGGCTACCTCGGTCCACAACCCCTACACGATCTTCGTATGCGATAAAGGCAAGATGATGCCGAGAGATTTGCAGCGGCACGGAGTCGGGAATCATCAAATCATTATAGATAAGCGGATCTGGACTCAGTCTGCCAATACGAAAGGGAAATTGTGTGATCTGAAAAGGAGTTACCGGTAGAGCGGCGGCAGCTCGCGGCGTTACCCCTTCCAGCGTGATAGTGAGCTGTCCCCGAGGGGGGACTACGGCCAAGGCTTCCTTCGGGATCCCCGCGTGCTGAGGGTCAGCTTTTTGGAGCTGCAAGATCTTGGCATCCGCCTCACGCAAACGCTCGAAGAGCACTTTTAAAAGCGCGAGCGCCACTTTTGGGTCGGTCTGAAAGCTGTTGAAAAAGTCTTCCCTCCGGATCTCACTTACTACAGTCTCGGTAACGGCAGTCACGGTTGCGCTGCGTGGCTTCTCGTCAATCATGCTCATTTCGCCAAAGGTTTCTCCGGCCCCAAGATAAGCCAGGTGGACGCTTTGCCCGTCCAGTTCCTTGGTTACTTCAACCTGCCCTTGTTCGATGACGTAGGCATTTTCGCCAAAGTCGTTTTCTTGAACAATAACTTCTCCAGCCTGATACCGGGCTAGCGTGATCACGATAGCTTCCTCCGTATGAATGCTTATCGGGCGTTTGATTGCGATTATACTTCAGGCGCAGATCGGGGCGGAGCCGAGATTCCATCGGAACGAGAGTGCAGCAAGCTGCCGCAGCACAAGGCGCACGCAAGCTTGCGCACTCCAAAGTCAGATATGAAAATTGTCGAGGCGCGAGAGATCCTTATGCATGAACTGGCATCCGTTGTATAATGTCCAGCATCTTTGTGGAGAGACCCTCAGTGCGCCCTTATCTGTGGTTCATTGGAGCTGTTCTTCTTCCGTACTTGTTCGCAGAAGAAAAAACGGCGCCGCTCGGGGAGTTCACGGCCGCGCAGCGCCAGCACTGGGCTTTTGTCAAACGAAGCCAGCCGGACATTCCTCGCTTCACACTCCCCGCCGACCGGAACTGGGTCAAGAACCCGGTTGACGCCTTCATTCTCGCCCGGCTGACGAAAGAGGGCCTCCGCCCCGCTCCACTGGCGGACCGGGGCACTCTGATCCGGCGGCTTTACTTCGACTTGATCGGCCTTCCGCCGGCGCCGCAAGAAGTAGCCGAGTTCATCGCCGATAAGTCTCCCGATTCGTACCCAAAGCTGGTTGAACGCCTCCTGGCCAGCCCTCATTACGGCGAGCGCTGGGGGCAGCATTGGCTCGACGTCGTGCGCTTCGCCGAAACCGACGGCTTCGAATACGACACCCACCGCAAAGACGCCTGGCGTTACCGTGATTACGTCATCAAAGCATTCAACGACGACAAGCCGTACGACCGATTCATAGTCGAGCAACTCGCCGGCGATGAAATCGGCCCCAGTCAGGAGGAAACGCTGATTGCTGCGGGCTTCAATCGCCTGGGGCCCCTGCGCAAGAACGCCGGTAACCAGGAAGTGGCAAGCAGCCGCAATGAGGTTCTTACCGAGATGACCAACGTCGTGGGCTCCTCGCTTCTCGGCGTTACGCTCGGCTGCGCGCGCTGCCACGATCACATGTTTGATCCCATCAAGCAGAGCGACTACTACCGGATCCAGGCCTATTTTTCTGCCACGCACGACAAGGATGTGCCGAATGCCACCGCCGAAGAGCAGGCATCCTGGAAGGAAAAGGCGCAGCCGGTAGAGCAGGAAATCAAACGGTTGCGCGAAGCCATGAGGCCTTTGAAAGGCGAACAGCGCCAGGCCATGCAGAAGAAGATTGAAGAGGCGCAGGAACGCATGCCTGAGCCCCTCCCGGCACTATTCAGCGTCTGCGAATGAGGCGGAGAAGCAAAGCCCCATTCACATCCTGGCTCGAGGCGAGTACCAGAAGAAAGGGGATCGCGTCGGCATGCGACCCCTCGGCGTGCTATTGCCTGACGGGAGCCCGGAGCAGCCGGCGAGCGCGAACAACCCGCGCACCAGCCTGGCGAAATGGATCGTCGATCCCGAAAATCCGCTTACCGCCCGGGTCATGGTGAATCGAACCTGGCACTATCACTTCGGTCGTGGAATCGTGGCCACTGCGAACGACTTCGGGCGCAGGGGCGCCCGCCCGACGCACCCGGAGCTGCTCGATTACCTGGCCAATGAATTCGTCGCCGGCGGGTTCAAATTAAAGCCGGTACACCGGCTGATTCTGCTCAGCAGCACCTACCAGCAATCTTCCAGTGCCTTGAACGACGAGGCCAACAAGAAAGACCCGGAAAACACCCTGCTTTGGAAGTTCAACCGGCGGCGCCTCGAAGCCGAGGAGATTCGTGACGCAATGCTGACCGTTTCTGGAGCTTTTAATCCAAAGATGGGCGGACCCAGCGTCATCGTGCCGATCGACAAAGAACTGGTGAACGCGCTTTACAAGCCGTCGCAGTGGGCCGTCACTCCCGATCCCACAGAACATGCGCGACGCAGCATCTATCTGATCGCCAAACGAAACCTGCGCGTGCCATTCATGGAAGTATTCGACGCGCCGGATGCGCTGGCCAGTTGTCCACGGCGGGAATCGAGCACCCATGCCACCCAGGCGCTCGAGCTGCTGAACGGCGCCTTTGCCAATCAGCAAGCGGAATCTCTGGCGAAGAGGCTCGAAACTGATGCCGGACCTGACCACCGCCGGCAGGTCGATCTTGCTTATCGCCTGGTTTCGGGACGCCCGCCGAACTCCAAGGAAACGCAGGCAGCGCTTGATTTTCTCAAGAGCCAGTCTCTGCGAGAGTTTGCCCTGGCGGTGCTTAATCTGAACGCCTTCTTGTATGTAAACTGAGAGCTGCCACCCAAGACACAAAGAAAATGATGCCCGAACATACTCGTCTAACACGCAATCGACGCGATTTCATCTGCGATGCGTTCTGCGGTTTTGGAGCGCTCGCGTACGCCGCGATGCTGCATCAAGAAGACGCGCGAGCGGCAAGCATCAATCCGCTTGCGCCCAAGCGGCCGCACATGCCCGACAAGGCGAAGGCCAAGTCGGTCATCTTTCTCTTCATGGGCGGCGGACCCAGTCACATGGAGACGTTCGATCCGAAGCCGCTGCTGAACCAGCTCAGCGGCCAGAAGCGCCCGGAGAGCTTCGGCGAAGCCAAGTATCAGTTCATCAGTCCGGACGCAAAGCTCCTGGGAACCAAGCGCACATTCAAAAAATATGGCAAGAGCGGAATCGAGGTTTCGGATCTGTTTCCGCACACCGCCGAGTGTATCGACGATATCGCGGTAATCCGGTCCTGCCACGGCGACATGGTGGTGCATTCGGCGGCGCAGTATCAGCTCTTCACGGGTCGTGTCATTCCAGGTTTTCCCAGCATGGGCTCCTGGGTCATCTACGGTCTCGGCTCGGAAAGCGAATCGCTCCCGGCCTATGTTTTGATGCCGGATCCAAAGGGAGCGCTCGAAGCCGGACAGCCCATGTATCTGAACGGGTTTCTCCCGGCTGTGTATCAACCGACCATGCTGCGCAGCGGGAAACGCCCGGTTCTCAATCTCGACCTGCCGGAGGGCGTTTCGCTCGAGGAACGGCGGAAAACGCTCGATCTGATCCGGCGTCTGAATGAGGCAAATCTGACCGAAGACGACACGGAGTTTGCGGCGCGCATCAACTCCTACGATCTTGCCTTCAAGATGCAGACTGAAGCGCCCGCGGTCTTCGACCTGTCGAACGAACCGCAAGAGACGCTCGATCTTTATGGAATCGGAAAGACGGCGACCGACGATTACGGGCGCCGCTGCCTCCTTGCGCGCAGGCTGGTTGAAAAAGGAGTGCGGTTTGTCTGCCCCGTTTCGGGTGGGGGGCCGGGCAACTTGCAATGGGACGCGCACGACGACATCGAAGAGAACCACCTGAGGATGGCGGCCCATACGGATCAACCGGTAGCGGCGCTGTTGAAAGACCTGAAGCGGCGCGGGCTGCTCGACACCACGCTGGTACTTTGGGGCGGCGAGTTCGGGCGCTCCCCCGAGTCACAGGGAAGCAAAGGACGCGACCACCATAACCTCGGGTTCACGATGTGGATGGCCGGCGGCGGCATCAAGGGAGGCCAGGTGGTGGGCGCTACCGATGAGATCGGGTTGCGCGCCGTTGAAAATCCGTACCACTTTCGCGATATTCACACCACAATTCTGCACCAGCTGGGACTCGACCAGGACGCCCTCAGCTACCTGCACCAGGGGCGAAAGGAACGCCTTACCGAGCTGCACGGAACGGTCATCGAGCCGATCGTCTGAGCTGATGACTGCACTTTGGCTTCACGGAGCTATTCTGGCGCCAGTCGAGGCTTTCGCCCATGCCCCCCGGCCTGCTTAAGGATCAACCGGAACGAGTCGTAAAACCTCTCTCGCAATCCGTCAGCAGGTAATTCTTGCCCGCAGAAATCCGGCAGCGGCGCGGAGATTGCGCGCGACCTGGAGCATCCAGAGATCTTGAGGCTTCGGTGTGCACTCGGTACCGTGCACCCGCCGCGCCGCCCACTCCATACAGAGTCGAATGCCTGCGTTGATGCTGCCCTTAGCGACGGAATGAGAATTCTTCGGCGTTCATTGGACGAGACGCCCGACGGTCCAGGATGGTCACGCTCCCTCCATTCCTCGCGCGCAGGCTTGCGTACTCCCTGCGATCATTGTCGAACTCCAGGTTATAAGTGAATCCAGAGTTCCTGTCCCGGTAGTCTTCAGAAGCCCCTCGGAGGAGCTTCACCATCTCCCAATGTGTCCCGTTGTTTCGATCCGAGTCGAACACCACAATCAGATCAGGGCTGCGCCTATGCGCGCCATCGTAAGCGAAGTGGACTGTGTATGTCGCCCCAGGTGGTATCTTGGTCATCCGCCAGTCGATCTGAACTCTTTCATTCGGCTTTCCGTAGTTCCACACCCACCTGCGGTAGAATGACATGTCCGAGTAAGTGTTGTTGGTAATGTGGACGACAGCATACCGTGCGTCCGCAAGTACAGGACTCGGGAGCAGGGCGCCCAATAATGCAACTACTGTTAACGCAACTACTGCTAACTTCATAGAATGCTCCTTTCCTCAACGTGACGTTCAATCTCACTGCCCAACTCCGAAGCCAATATGACTTCGGAACGCGTGAGCGAGCCATTGCAAACGCTGGGCCAACGTGACAGTGGGATCGCCAGACAAAACCCACTTCCTGGAAGGAATTGAACTTCTTGCACTTGACAAAAATCTGCGACGCAGCCTGTAAGAAGGAACGCGCAGCGGGTGAGAGCGAGCTTCTATCTGTTTGGATAGCCTATATCCGAAAGGAGACCTTGGGTAGAGCCTGGAAGGGCTTTGATGGATGACGAGCGGTAGGCCGCGATGTGTTTCTTAGCAAAGATCAAAAGACCAACCGCAGCGCAAACTGGATCTGCCTCGAGTCGATTCTCGTGCCGGTAATCACTCCGTAGTCAGGCTGGCCCAGCGTCCGGCCCGGAGGATTCCAGATCGGATGGTTGGGCATGTTGAAGAACTCCGTGCGAAATTCCACGTACGTCGTCTCGGTAATATCGAACTTCTTGTGCAAGGAGGCGTCCAGATTGATGATGCCAGGTCCGATGATGGTATTGCGGGCGGAGTTGCCGTAACGGTACCGCGGCCCAATCGGTCCTCGATCAATGAAAGCATCTGTGTTGAAGAATCGCTCGCGCTTCCGGTCCTCCCCTGACTCGAAATTGGGACTGATGCCGGTGGCATCCGGGTAGCAGGCGCCGCCGCCATTCTGAGGAGTGCCCGAACTGCATAGCGCGGTGAGTGGAAAGCCGTCCTGCAAGGTCAGAATTCCACCGAACTGCCAGCCGCCCAGCAGCACGTTAGACAGACCACCGAGATTCATGAACCGTCTTCCCTTACCGAACGGCAGCTCATAGAGCCAGGAGTTGGTCCACCTGCGGCGGAAATCAAACGCCGAGAGACCTCGGTCCAGTTCCAGATCGTAGTTATTCGAAGGCGTAAGCGTGTCGCCGTCCGTCGTCCGGATTCCACTCCCGTTGTCGATCGATTTTCCGTAGGCGAAGGAACTCAGAATAGTGAAACCGTGAGCGAAGCGCTGCTGGAGGCGCAACTGCAAGGCATGGTAGGTAGAGTGGCTGGGAGCATTCATATTCTGGAACCCGCCGAACTTGGGAAACGGCCGAACCGAATTGATGTTGGGAGCATCGCTGGGCTCGGGGTTGTTGTAGGTCGTCAAACGCCGAAGCTTGACCCCTGACGAGCCCACGTAGTTGGCTTCAAACGACATGTCGCGGGTCAGCTCCTGCTGCAATCCGAAAGACCACTGGTTCACGTATGAGGTCGGCTCGTGAAACTGGTTTATCAAGATGAACGTCGGCGCGCCGGTTTGATCGAATGGTTTCTGGAAGCTCAGGTTGGGACGAAAGGTCTGGGCCGGCTCGTTGCGGCGGATCGTGAACGGCGCGTTCCGGACGATGTCGAAGACGGCATTGCCTATGTCACGCACGTAGTAAACGCCGAAACCGGTGCGCAGGACGGTCCGAGGCGTGATCTGATATGCAATCCCCAGCCGCGGTCCGAAATCATTCAGGTCATTCATATAGGCGCGGCGGCCGAAGCGGCCGTCCCTCACATACTTGATGTCCGGAGACAGCGGAAAGGCCGGGTTCCCTTCAAAGGGATCGCCGGTGCCCGCACGCACGTATGTGGGTTCGATCGAGTGATCCCAGCGAAAGTCGATATTGACGATGGCGTCGTATCTGTCGAGGAAGGGCTGATCGTTCTCCCAGCGCAGCCCCCAGTTGACGGTCAGCTTCGGCGTCACTTTCCAGTTGTCCTGGAAATAAAGCGCGAAGTAGCTGGAGCGGAAGTTGGCGATGGGAGCTCCGATCTGTCCCTCCGCGTTGTTAAAGTGTCCGAGCAGGAAGTCGGCCATGGGGGCGCCGCCGCTCTGCGCCGCCGGCGCCAGGGGGTTTCGTGTGTAGCGGTTATCGAAGTTGAATCGGCCCCGAGTCACGACGCCGCCGATCTGGTTGTAGCGGACGCGCCGGATCTCGCCGCCGAACTTGAACGAATGCTTTCCGCGCGTCCAGGAGAAGTTTTCCATCAGCTGGATCGTCGTATCGTAATTGATGAAGGGCGCGTCGCTCTCTTCACCGAGTCCCGCGATGCCGGAGATACCGATGTTCGGAACGCCCCAGTAAAGCGGGTTGTCGGAGGGGATATTGATCCCGAGTTCCTTGACCACATTCTGATTGTTCGCGCGCGGCGAGATGTGGGCGTTGGCCAGCCGCATCAACCCGAACTTGATCTCGTTGACCTTGTTGGACCCGAACACCCACGTGTTGCTCAAAACGCCCTGGTTGACGTCCGTGTCGGTATTGATCCCCATGTCGGGGACCGGGAACGGGTCGTAGCCCAGCTCGGACGAGAGGCTCTGGCGGAAGAACCAGCTGATGTTCGGGCTCTGGGTAAAATCAATCCGGTAGGTGAACTGGTCGGCGTCGATCCTCCGTCCTTCGTTGTTGACGAAGTTCAGCGCGCGCGCGGAAGTCTGAGGCAGCGGGAAGAAATCCATGAGCTTGCGCGAGACAGGGTCTATTCGGTTCTGGGGAATGATATTGCCAGGGAAAGGAGTGGGGGGCGCGATCACGTTGCCCGCCGCATCGAAGGTGCGGGTCGCCGGATCGTAGATGATGCTGGGATTGGCCGAAAAGTCGCCGTTGCGCTCGGGTGCGACCGGAACCGAGATCGTGCTGGTGAGGGCTTTGCGTTCGCGCAGCCCTTCCCAGTTGGTCAGAAAGAAAAGCTTGTCTTTTCCGTTCACGATCTTCGGGATGACGATGGGACCTCCGGCCGTAAAACCATACTGGTTGCGCTTGAATGGCGGGATCGACTGGTCCTTACGGTCGAAGTAGTTCTTGGCGTCCAGGGCGGAGTTGCGCACAAACTCGAAAAGAGCGCCATGCAGGTCGTTCGTGCCCGACTTGGTAGACACGTTGACCTGGGCGATGGCGCGTCCATACTCGGCTTCGAAGAGACCGCTCTCCACTTTGAATTCCTGCAGCGCATCGATGGATGGGAGCAGCATATAGCTGTTGAAATTGAGATCCGTGTTCTCGATGCCGTCGAGCGAATAGTGATTGAAATGAATCCGCTGGCCGCTGACATTCAAGGCGAAGCTGTTGCGCTGGCCCCCCATCCGTTGCTTTCCCTGGGACGACGACGGGCCATTGGTGGTGGCTCCGGGAATCAGAGAAGTGAGCTGGAGGTAGTTCCTCCCATTCAGAGGAAGTTCGACGATGCGCCGGTTCTCGATCACCGTTCCGACCGAGGTCGTCTCCGTTTCAAGAACGGGGGCGCCACCCAGGACTTCGAGCACGTTTTCCAGGTTGCCCAGCTGCAACGTGAAATCGATGCGGTTTGAGCTTCCCACCTGGACCTGGACATCCTTTCGCTCCAGGGTTCGAAATCCACTCAACTCGACTTTCAGGTTGTAGACACCCGGTTGCAGCGCCGGGAGAAAGTACCAGCCCGACTCGTTAGTGTGTACTGCCCTGACAGCATTGGTGGCGGGGTTGGTAAGGGTGACCGTAACTCCGGGCACCACCGACCCGCTGGGATCCAGGACGTGACCCGTTATTTCACCCGAAGGAGTCTGGGCAGAAACATGAAACGCAATGAAGAGAAAGCAAGTCGCACAAACGGTCCGGCGGATAAACATCAGCACCTCCATGCCCGAGTATGTTGGTTTGGCCGAGGGCGAGAATAACACCTCCATTGGTCATTGGTCATCATTTCTCATTTTCGGATGCTGTCAATGACAAATGACTAATGACCAGTGAAAAATGACAAATTTAAACCATGGCTCTCCGCATTGCCCTCTTGAGATGGTGAATGTCGCGCCGGACCGCTTTCAATTGAGGGTGGTTGTGATCCGCGAGCGCCTGGTCGCGCTTCTTTTTCAAATCCCGGATCTTAGCCTTCATTTCAGCCTTGTTGATGCCCTTTACCTCGTGGTGCGCATGCATATCGATCCCGAGTGCCTTGCACAGGGCCGCCAGCAGGTGTTCTTTATTCATCTGGGTATGGCCCTGCAAGGCTTCGTGATCGATGCCCGCCGCGATCTCGCGCATCTGTGCCACGGTCTTCCCTTTGAGTTCCTGAAACGTATATGCCATGTTCAGCTACCTTCCTTCATGGGTTTCTGGCTGCCCCGATCCTCAAACAGCCAGCGCATTGAGTCTTGACAACCGGTCTGGAGAAGAACGTTCTTGTGTCTCTGTCGCGAGTGCGCGAACGGAAACCTCTCCAAGGATCGAAAGGATTATAAGACTATGCGACTCGATACCCTAAAGCTCATTACAATTGCAACGCCCCAAAATCGGGGACGTCCCTAATTGGTTTCACTGCTGGCGCAGGCAGCGTATGGCGTAGCCCAAGGCGGCCAGGGAGAAAAGCCCAAAGCAAGCCGTTTCGACTGCCACGAGCCAGGGGTCGCCCATGCCGATCGTGCTGTAGCGCAAGAGATCGACCTGCCAGGTGACGGGATTGGCCAGGGCGACCACGCGAAACCAGGTCGGAAGAGGCTCCAGCGGGTAGAACATCGAGCTGAGAAAGAGGAACACAAAGTAAAAGATTGAATTGACCGTGTTGAACAGGTCGTTGCGACGAATCCTCAGGGCGAAGATGGCATAGAAGAAGAACCAGCCCGCCGTCCCGCCCACGACGCCCAGGATGAGGAGCGGCGCGAGGTCGGCGCGCACCGGGACATCGAGGATCGCCCACGACGCCGCAACCGTAATGACCGCCTGCATGATTCCCAGCAGCAGGTTGAACGCTACCTTTCCGATCAGGAACTCGGCCCGGCTGAGCGGATAGGTAAGCATCTCGTAAAAGATGCCATTGTCGCGGTCGACGAAGAATCCCCAGGCCGAGTTGGACGCGATTCCGAAGCACGCCATCGCCAGGACGCTGGCAAGAAAAAACGCGTTGTAATCGAGAGCTGCGCCGGCAAACGGCGATCCCATCGCGTAATTCATTCCGACGCCGAAGACCAGCAGGTACCCCAGCGGATAGAGCAGGTCCCAGAAGATCCAGAGGGAGTTGGTAAACCGGATCTTGCCCTCTCGATAGAGCACGGCAGCAATCGCCTTCATGGGCTTACCTCCTGGCGTTCCCCGGTGAGCTCAATGAAGATGTCCTCCAGGCTCGCGCCGCCGATCTCGACATGCAGGACCCGGCTTTTCCTGGCCAGTTCGCCGACGAGTTCCAGGACTTGTCCCTCGTCAGCCTTCAGCGCCAGCTCTACCGTGTTTTGACTCAGGCCGACGCGCAGAGGCCTGAAGCGCTCGAGATCGGCCTCGATGGAAGCCGGCAGCTGGTCGAACGTAATCGCCACTTCGTACACACCCTGGGACAGCAGTTTGAGCGCGCGCAGGTCGCCGCGCGCCACCTGCCGTCCGTGATTCATGATGAGAATGTCGTCGCAGAGTTCTTCGGCTTCACTGAGGATCTGGGTCGTCAGGATGATCGTGCGGCCGCTCGATGCCGACTCGCGCAAGTATCCCATGATCGCGCGCTTCAAGATTGGATCCATTCCGGTGGAGAACTCATCGAGGAACAGCACGGGCGTTTCCACCATGAAAGTCTTAGCCACCTGGACCCGACGCCGATATCCCCCGCTCAGGTCCTGGACCTTGCGATCCGCTTCGGCCGCGATTGCGAAACGCTCCATCACGTCAAGAGCGCGCCGCCGCGCCTCATGGCCTGGAATCCCGTGGAATCGGGCGAAGGTGAGCAGGTTGTCGCGCACGGTCAGAAACATCTCGACCGCGCTCTCCTGCAGGACCACCGAGATGCGCCGGCGCACTTCGAGCGGGCGCTCCAGAACGTCGCAGCCGAGAACCCGGGCCCTGCCACTCGTGGGCTGCAGAAGGGTCGCCAGCACTTTGATGATAGTAGTCTTGCCGGCTCCGTTGGGACCGAGCAGACCGAAAATCTGGCCGCGCTCGACCGTGAAGCTCATTCCGTCGACCGCGCGCACCGGTGAGCGCCTGCGTGGTTGATAGACTTTAACCAGATTTTCGACTTCGATTGCGATTTCTCTCATGAAACTCTCTGGAAGCAGCGGGCGACTTTCCCGCCGGGCAGGCCCGAGCTTCAGGCCGGGACTAAGGATATGAATGACGTCTTGCTACGAGGCGGTGACGCGGCTAGATTTTCATCGCGCAGAGGATTTCACACGTTCGGACTGGACGCAAGAACAATCTTGGCGGTGGTCAGCGCTGCGAATACAAATACACACCAGGACTTCATAGCCCCGAAGCAACACCAAGCGCTTCTTAACGCAACTTTTCAGCGCAGCAGGCGACGTCTAACAAAGCGCTACTCCCGGGGGAACCTATACCACCTCGTCAGTTTTTGGCTGCCCGTGCAGGCGGCATGCTACTGTGTCCGCTTCTTCTCTCATTGAATCCTTGGAAAAGGAGACCATCATGACTCGCACCCTTCCGTACCTGTTTTCTTTCTGAGCTGCGGGCTTTGCCTGGCGGACGACAATGCCGGCTCGTTGATCCTGTCCCAGAAGCCGACGTTGAGCCGGACGCACATTGTCTTTGTGTATGCCGGTGATTTGTGGAGTGTGGCGCGCGAAGGGGGCGAGGCCAGGCGGCTCACCGTCGGCGCGGGGGCGGAAAACAACCCGGTTTTCTCGCCCGATGGATCGCTGATCGCCTTCAATGGTGAGTACGACGGCAATGTGGATGTGTTTGTCATGCCCTCAGTCGGAGGGGTTCCCAAGCGGCTGACGTGGCACCCGGCGCCAGACAACGTTCTCGGGTGGACGCCCGACGGAAAGCGCATACTTTTCACATCCCCCCGTAGCTCGCATTCGTTCTTCAGAGAGCTGTTCACCGTGGATCTGGAGGGGCGCTTCCCGCAGAGGATCGACCTGCCGATGGGGTCCGAGGCGGCATATTCGCCCGATGGATCGCAGATGGCCTATGTTCCGCTCGAACGCGCCTTTACTGCGTGGAAACGGTATCGCGGCGGCCGCACCACTCCGATCTGGATTGCGGCACTGGCGACCGGCAAGGTCGTCAAAGTCCCGCGCGAGAATTCGAACGACTTTAACCCGATGTGGCTGGGAGATAAGGTCTATTTCCTCTCGGATCGCAACGGTCCAGCCACGCTGTTCGCCTACGACACCGCGGCGAAGCAAGTGAAACAAGTCATTGAAAACCGGGGGCTCGACTTCAAGTCGGCCGGCGCCGGTCCTGATGCGATTGTCTACGAGCAGTTCGGCGCGCTGCATCTCTACGACTTGAAGACAGGCAAGGCCAAGCCGGTGAATGTCCGGATCGCTGCGGACCTGCTGGAGATGAGACCGCGCATGGTGAACGTCAACAACCGGCTGCGCAGCGCGCACATTTCACCCACCGGAGCGCGCGCCCTGTTCGAAGGGCGCGGCGAGATCCTCACGGTGCCTGCGGAGAAGGGAGATGCCCGAAACCTGACCAATACCATGGCCGTGATGGAACGCGACCCGGTCTGGTCCCCCGACGGCAAGACGATCGCTTACTTCTCCGACGAGTCGGGTGAGTACGAGTTGCACGTGCGCGCTCAGACCGGCATGGGGGACGCGAAGAAGATCAAGCTGGGCGAGACGCCAGGGTTCTACTTCACCCCGCGCTGGTCGCCCGACAGCAAGAAAATCGCGTACGTGGATAACCACCAGGCCATCTGGTATGTCGATATCGAACAACCAAAGCCGGTGCGTGTCGACAAAGACATATACTGGACATGGGGTGGATCAGGCGAGCTCACGCCGGCGTGGTCGCCGGACGGTAAGTGGCTGGCGTATGCGCGCAGGTTGAAGAACTACATGAACGCGATCTACCTGTACTCGCTCGCGGACGCCAAGAGCACTCAGGTGACCGACGGCATGAGCGATGCGCGCTACCCGGTCTTCGACAAAGACGGCAAATACCTGTATTTCACGGCCAGCACGGATGCCGGGCCCTCGCTTCAGCCCGATATCCACAGCTTCAGCCGGCCCATGTCGCGGAGCATCTATCTGCTCGTGCTTTCGAAGGACGATCCGTCGCCACTGGCGCCGGAGAGTGACGAGGAGAAGGGAGAAGAAAAGAAACCCGAAGCCAGGCAACCGGAGACAAGCAGCCCCAAGGGCGAAGACAGCAGCCAGAAGCCCGATGACAAGAAGGAAGAATCAAAACCGGCCGCCCCTCCAAAGCCGCAGACTATCAATGTAAAAATCGATTTCGACAACATCGATCAGCGGATTCTGGCGCTGCCCCTGCCGCCGCGGCGATATATATCGCTGCAGGTTGGAAAGGCGGGAGTGCTGTATGCGGTCGAGGCGCCTGCATTTGCGCCCGGCGTGGAATTCAGTCTCACGGTGCATCGGCACGATCTGAAGTCGCGCAAATCAGACGTAGCCATCGGAGGCGTGCGCGGCTTCGAGATCTCGCATAACGGCGAAAAAATGCTGTACCGCCAGGGCGAGCGCTGGATCATTGCCGCGCCCAGGCCCATGGCGGCGGCTCAGGGGGCCGCTCCGCCACAGACGCCACCCACGCCGCCCGGCGGACCAACGACGGGCGCGCTCCGGACGGACGGGCTCGAAGTGAAGGTGGATCCGCGCGCCGAATGGAAACAGATGTACCGCGAGGCCTGGCGCATCCAGCGCGACTTCTTCTATGATCCCGGCTACCACGGGCTGGACCTCGCGGCGGCAGAGAAGCGCTACGCGCCCTACATCGAGTCGCTGGGCGCGCGGCGCGATTTGAATTACTTATTCCAGGAAATGCTGGGCGAGCTGACCGTCGGGCACCTTTTCGCAGGGGGCGGCGATTCGCCAGAGGTCAAGCGAGTGCAGACCGGGTTGCTGGGTGCGGACTACAAGCTGGAAAACGGCCGCTACCGTCTTGCGCGGGTCTACAACGGCGAAAACTGGAACCCCCAGCTGAAGGCGCCCCTGACCCAACCCGGGGTGAATGTCACGGCGGGCGAATACCTGCTTGCGGTAAACGGGCGCGAACTGCGCGACACCGATAATGTCTTCAGCTTCTTCGAGGGCACCGCCGGCAAGTCGGTGCTGCTGAAGGTTGGCTCCGATCCCTCGGGCACCGGCGCGCGCGAGGTGACGGTAGTACCGGTGCCCAGCGAGACGGCGCTGCGGAACCTGGCGTGGATTGAGTCCAACCGCCGCAAGGTCGATCAGATGACCAAGGGGCGCGTGGCCTATGTATACATGCCCGACACGGCATTCGGAGGTTTCACCAATTTCAACCGCTACTTCTTCGCTCAGGTGGGCAAAGAGGCGGCCATTGTCGACGAGCGTTTCAACGGCGGCGGCGCGCTGGCGACGGACATCATCGAGTACCTGAGGCGGCCGCTGCTCAGCCTGGTGGCGACTCGAGATGGCGAGGACGAAGTTCAACCCCAGGGCGCGATCTTCGGACCGAAGGTTATGATCATCAACGAATTCGCCGGTTCGGGCGGTGACGCCATGCCCTGGTATTTCAAGCGCGCCGGCGTGGGCAAGCTGATCGGCAAGCGAACCTGGGGCGGCCTGGTCGGAAGGGCAGCCGCGCCGTCTCTGATGGATGACGGGTTCGTTTCGGCGCCCAGTTCAGGAGTATGGAACCCGAACGGGCGGTGGGAAGTGGAGAATCACGGCGTGGCGCCGGACATTGAAGTCGAGCAGGATCCGGAACTGGTGCGGCAAGGTCGCGATCCTCAGCTGGAAGCGGCGGTCGAGCTGGTTCTGCGAGAACTGGAGAAAAACCCGGTTGCCCGACCCAAGCGTCCGCCGTATCCGAACTATCACGCCCCCAACACAGCGGCAGGGGAAGGGAAAAAAACCACCGAATCTCCCCGATGAGCTGAACAAAATAGGGGCTTAGCATCTTCGTGTCTTGGTGGTGGCTTTTGTTTTTTACGCGCTAACCACTAAGACACGAAGACCCGGTAACCCGCTCGACACCAAGGCTGGATCCCGGTCACTGGATCAGCAGACGCTCGCCCGGTTCGAGAACCCGGTACTTCTCCTGGAGCGGCTTCGCAAGGAGCAGTTGCACCTCTCGGGCGTAGCCGTGAGTCCAGTAGCGGTTCTGCGGAGTCTCGACGTACGTATCGCGATGCTGGGGCAGAATGTAGTCCGGTTGCAGCTCGTTGATGAGGATCACCGAGCGGTCGATGTGCATGTTGTGCTCGGTGGGTGAAAAGAAGAGTACGTCAACGTGCTTCAGAAAGAGGTGGTCTTCCAGTAGCACCGAGTCCCCGGGCTGCAGAAAGGTCTTGCCGCCGATCGTGATCAGATAGCCGCAATCCTCCAGGTTGGCCTGTGCGTGCACCGCGAACTTCGGGTTTCCGTGGATGGCCCGCAGCGGCTGTACCCGGACGCCCTTCATTTCGAACGGCTCTCTGGGGGTCGCTATCCGCAGGCGGGCTTCATCGATGCCCAGATCGCGGGCGATTTTGACACAGCTATTGGGGATCACGAACACACAGCGGCCTTGCCCGGAAAGGACTTGAGATGTCTTCCGGTGAAAATGATCTCCATGTCCGTGAGTGACGAAAGAGACGTCCAGCTCGCCCGCCAGTTCCGCTGCCGAAATCGGCGGAGGCGCGCGGCGGTTCGGCTCCTCCAGAACCAGGTCGGTCCCGATCAGGGTATCGCCGGCCTTGATCAACCATCCATTGTGCCCCAGCCACCAGACCGCGATTCCCGAGCGATGAGCGCGGATTTCATCGAGGATCTTCCGGTCCTTGGCGGTCTGGGCCGGCTGCGCCTGCGCGCATATCGTCCAGATCACGGCCAAAAGAAGTCCGAGTTGAACCATGCTTTCCTCGTCGCAGCGAGGAGTGTACGCGCGACGCCGGTCTGACGCAACAGGTGTAGCTTCTTCTTGCAGACACTTTGCGGATCGAGGAAGGGCGCAAAGCTCGCTATGACAGAATGCCAAAGGCGTTGTTTTTGGCGCGGCAGTTACCAACACCCCCCAGAAAACCCACCGGGCTGCTCACGCAAAATACTTAATCAATTTCGGGGAGATACACAACCTTGATACCGGTTTGACCCACGCTCGGGCCGAAATCTTTTCGGGTCAAATACCAAATCTAATGGATTTTATCCCAGGCGGCGTTTGTCTATTTTCATCTCGCGGCCGAGGGGGCACAAGCTTAGGCCGTGTAATCCGCATAGTCGGGACCCATCCTGGACCGAGGAACATCGGGTAGCGTTCCCCCATGAAGGATGAATCCCTGGCCGGGCAGCGGCGCTGCCGAAGGGGCTGCTCGGCCACGGATTCACGCCATTGTCCGCTTATAGCCGCCAACCCGATAGCGGAAGCTTACCAGGTTTGACGTCGCATGGGCGCCGCTGCGGCCACCAGGATCAGGTAGCGGCGCCGGGCACTCAGAAGCGACGTGTCGATGAGACCGAAGGGCGAAAACGAAGTCAACCCGAAGACATTCCATGACCGTTGCCTCTTTATATTGTGCCCCTCCCCGAAAGTTCCAGTTTCAGGCGCGTGCCCGATCTGGACGAATCACGGTGAGCCGGGGCTTGATCCGAAGCGGTTCGCCGACAGGTTGGACGGCATGGCCGTCTGTTTTCGCTTCCATTCAAGAGATTTTAGACTCCTTGCATTTCACCTGTATCAGGACAGGCGCGACGCCGCCGCAGGGCCGCTCGGCGGGATCGCCCAAACCACACGCAAGAAATTCGGTCTGCAGTACGTCCGTAACCGGAGAGAATCCCCTGTGACTCCGCCTGGAGGGAATCCCCCCGGGAAATACACACTCTACCTGATGCCAGCGGAGGAGCCACGTATCTATGCTGCGTGGCGTCGAGGTTTCTCGACCGCCTGTAAGAAAAACCCATATCAAAAGAGGACAAAAATGAACCACAAACACGACAATCGTTTTTTGCTTAAGCCTGTTGATCTGTGCGAACGCGGCGATGGCTCAGGACCCAAAAAAATTCGAACTCGGTGTGTTCGGAGGAAGAACCGGCAGTGAAGGCATTGGAGTCCAGCCCACTGCCATCGGCGGGGGCCAGGTCGTTGACCAGTTGGATCCCAAGAGTGGTTCCTCCTGGGGATTTGACGTCAATTATCTGGCCTCGGAGAATTGGGCGGTTGGTTTCCAGTGGACCCGCCAGAGCAGCAAATTGTTAGGCCAGCTTGTGGGAGGAGGGAGTCAGGAGTTCGGCGACCTGAATCTTGACAATTATCACGGAACTTTCACATACCACTTTGGGAGCGGGGATTCCAAGGTCCGGCCCTATTTCTTCGGCGGCCTGGGTAGCACTGTCTACGGCTTCGGGGATATTGGCGGCTTCGAAGTCGACGGTGCGACTCGGTTTTCAACAACATGGGGCGGCGGCGTGAAGTTCTTCTTTACTCCCAACTTCGGCGTCAAGGCAGGGGTCCGCTGGACTCCTACGTACATCAAATCGGATCCAGAGGGAATCTGGTGCAGCCCTTATTATCCCTGGGGCTGCTGGGTCGTGGGCGACGCCGATTACTCGCAACAGGCGGAGCTCTCTGCCGGAATCGTCATTCGATTCTAAAAATCGGTGACAGGCTACTCTTTTCCCAATTTCAACTTTGAACGATGAATGGTTGGCTGAACTTAGGGCTCGGGCAGAAATAACTTCACATTCCGGCGCGAGATTCGGTGGTCAATCAAGCACACTGATGATCGCGCCGCTTCGGGCTGCGGCCCGCAGGTCCGTTGGCCTTTGTTGCTCGCTCCTCACGTACCGCACCGGGTACGCATCGTCGCGCCTCGCCAGCGGGCCCGGGGGCCTGCGGCAGAATGCGAACTTATTTCTGCGCGACCCCTTAGCGAAAATTCTCGACCAGCATCATCGAGGAGGCACGAGGTCCGTATCATTCGGATGTGGCCGTTGTCCTGGAGAACTATGCCGTCCTGCTTCGAAAGACACAACGCTCATCGGAAGCAGAAAAACTCGAAGAACGAGCCATGTCGATTCGGGCGAAATAGTTCGCACGCGTAGCCCACATCCAAAATCAATGACAGGCTACTACAAGGGGGGTGCCGAGAACTCTTACTGTGCGCGCTGCAGGGGCGGTTGCCATTAACCGGGCCGAAGCCCGTCCTTAATCAGTCATCGCGAAGCAGTACAGCGTGTCATCGGTGCGCAGGTAGATTTTCCCGTCGGTGATCGCAGGCGTGGCTTTGCACCCGTCGCCCAGCTCGTTCACCCGAATCACCTCCCACTGTGATCCGGCTCGAATCACGGCGGCCTTCCCTTCTTCGCTGACCGCATAGATCTTCCCGTCGGCGGCGACTGGCGAGGAGAAGTAAGTGCCCAGCGCGCCCTGGAGGCGCGCCTGTTTGCCGATTTCCCCGGTCTTCGGGTCATAGGAAGTGAGAATGCCGCCCTCCTTCAACGTGTACAACACGCCACGGTAGAAGAGCGGAGAGGGAACATTGGGTAACGACTTGGAGTTCTTCCAGAGAAAATTGCGCTCGGTCAAGTCACCGTCACCTCCGAGCTTGTAAGCGCGAAGCGAGTTCTCTCCCAGACGACGCTCTTGGAATTGCTTCCAGTCGCGTTCTTCCAGAAAACCGGTGTCGTCGAGGTCGAGGTATTCCTCAAACCGGGCTTTGACTTTGGGATCGACGATCTCGTCCTTGGAAAGCTTGCCGTCCTTGTTAGCGTCGAGCCTGGCGACCGCCTCTTCGAACGGGGGCACGTTCTCCTGCTCGCCGGGATCCGATTCACCGGAATAGGTCGTGAAATAGACCACATCACCGGCCACCACGGGGGTCGGTTTTACTTGCCAGGGAAGGCGCCGGATCCACCAGAGTTCCTTGCCGGTCGCAGCATCGTAGCCGGAAAGACGGTAAGATCCTGCCACGATCACCTGCAGTTTTCCGTTGGAAGGCTGGTAGAGAACTGGCGTCGCGTAGCCACGCTGGGCGTGAGGCCGTTCCGCGCGCCACAAAACACGGCCGCTCATCTTGTCGATGGCGAGCAGGAACGAGCCGACATCCTGATCGCAAACCATGAAAAGGGTGTCGCCGGACAGGATCGGGGAAGCGCCATGGCCGAAGGGGTTGTTGAACGGTCCCAGAGGCATGCGCCAGAGTTCCTTGCCGTCGGGTCCGTAGGCGAGAAGACCGAAATCCTGGAAAAATACCCAGGCATTCTGGCCGTCGGTAACAGGTGAGGCCGATACCGGGCCGTTCGCCGGGCGCTCGATTTCCTGCTTGCGCGGCCTGGGCGCTTCGCGCCGCCAAAGGATTCGCCCGGTAGCTCGATCCAGGGCGATGGTCAACAGCGCCTCCTTCTCGAATGCGGTGAGAAAAATCCTGTTTCCGGCGATCGCGGGAGACGAGTTGCCCAGTGGAACCGGCGTTTTCCAGACGACGTTCCGGTCAGACCCGAATTCTACCGGAAGGTTTATTTCCTCGGAAACACCGGTGGCATTCGGCCCGCGAAACTGCGGCCAATCGGCTGCCGCCAGCAGCGCCAGTTGCAGAACCGCGACTATCGAGATCATGGCTCTTCTCATCGGAATACCTCTCTAGCTTAACCTCGAGCAATGAGCAGCGGCTTCTTCGTGTCTTCGTGGGTTAGTACTGTATAACTAATACCACCAAGACTCAAAGATACAAAGAAACACCAAGAATGCTGCCAAAAAAAGCAAAAAATTACGACGTGGTAATACGAGGCGCAAGTCAAGCGCTCACTTTTCAGCCGTCGACGTCTCGAGTCTGGCCATCCCCATCTGCGCGGCGGCGAATGCCCACTGATCGGCCAGCTCGGCGATCCGTTTGTCGGTCGGACGATAGCCGTGAGAGCCTTTGGTTTCGACTCGGATCAGTGCCGGTTTGTCGCAGCCCTTGCGCGACCTGCAGGGCGGCCGTGAACTTGTACGAATGGCTCGGGTACCACGCGATCGTCGTGATCCGCAGTCGTCACCAGAGTCGCCGGGTAGCAGACGCCCGGCTTGATGTTGTGCAGCGGCGAGTACTTGATCAGGTGCTTGAACTGCTCGGGATCGCTGGATGAGCCGTACTCGGTCGCCCAAAAATGTCCTCCGGTGAACTTGTCGTATCGCAGCATGTCCATCACACCCACCGCCGGCAGCGCGACCGCGAAGAGTTCAGGGCCGCTGCTCCATGACCGCGCCAACCAGAAGCCCACCGTTCGAGGCGCCCGTTATCCCGAGTTGCGCCGGCGACGTGTACTTCTCTTTCACGAGATGTTCGGCGACGGCGATAAAATCATCAAACACGTTCTGCTTCTTCTCGAGCATGCCGGCCTTATGCCACGCTTCGCCGTATTCGGCCCCGCCGCGCATGTTCGCCGTCACCCAGATGCCGCCCATCTCGAGCCACGCGGGGATATCGGTCCGATAACCCGGCAGCGTGCTGACGGAAAACCCACCGTATCCGTAGAGCATCGTCGGGTTCGCGCCGTCGTCGCGGAAGGCCCTTTCGTGCCGTGAGGAAAAACGGCACGCGCGTGCCGTCCTTCGATTTGGCGAACAGCGCCTTGGTCTCGTACCGGCTGATATCGACCGGAGGCTTCGCCGCCTCGAAGGCCGTACTCTGCTTCGTTTCCGGGTCGTACCGGAACACGGTGGTGGGATAGATCGGCGAGCTGAATGTGTAGAAGATCTCGGGCGCGTCCTCGCGCCCCACGAAAGCGGGCCACCGTGCCGGCAGCGGGGAGCGCGATTTCACCCTGCGAACTGACCGTCCAGGCCGAACAGCGCCAGCCGGCTCTGCACGTCCACCAGGTATTGCACCACGACGCGCCCGCCGATGAGTGCCGCGCCTTCGATCGCCTCCTTGCGCTCGGGCACGATCGTCTTCCAGTCCGATGGCGCCGGCTTCTGAAGATCGATCGCGACAACCTTCCGGTTCGGGGCGTCCGCGGTCGGTCCTGAGGTAGATCACTGAGCCCCGGTTACCGATGGGCGAATACTCCGCGTCATCGGTCTCGACCACCGGCTTGATCGCGGCCGCCACATTCGGCTGCTTCGGATCGCCGAGGTCCGCATAGAAAAGCCGGTTGTTATTGTCAGAACCCTTCGAGATGAACACGAGCAGGTAACGTCCATCCTCGGTCACGCCGCCTCCGACCACCCAGGCCGGCAGATCCTTGCGTTGGTAAATCAGGCGATCCTCGGACTGCGGGGTCCCGACGCGGTGGTAGTACAGCGCATGGTCCTTCAGAGCAGCTTCGAGCACCTGTCCTTTGGGCGGCTCGCGGGTAGCGCGAGTAAAAGAAGCCCTTACCGTCCTTGGTCCACGACAGGCCGGAGAACCTCATCCACTCGACCTTGTCGGTCAGGTCGCGGCCGCTGGCGATCTCGCGGACATGCACGCTGCGCCAGTCCGCTCCACCCTGGGAGAGCGTGTAGGCGATCAGGCTCCCGTCCGGTGACGGCGCGTACTGCCCGAGCGACACGGATCCGTCGGGCGAGAGCGCATTGGGATCGATCACCAGCCTCGGTTCGGCGTCAAGATTCTCGCGCATGTAAACGGGCGACTGCCGCTGCAGGCCGCTGTTCTTCGAGTAGAAGAGGCGGCCGGCCTCGCGCAACGGAAGGCCGGTCTTCGGATAGTTCCACAACTCGGTGATACGCTTCCGGAAGTGCTCGCGGAGGGGCAGGCGCTCGACGTAGCCTGACGTCAGCTTGTTCTGAATCTCCACCCACTCGGTAACTTCCTTGGCGTCGATGTCCTCCATCCACCGATACGGATCGGCTATCTTCGTGCCGTGATAGTCGTCTACCACGTCGCCCTTTCTAGCCTCAGGATAAGAGAGCTTCTGACCCTGCGCCTGCGCCGCGAAACAAGCCACCGCAGCCGCGACCGCAGCGTTTCGAATGAATTTCATGATAAGACCTCGTTTCATATTCTCCTTTGAATCTCGAATCTCCCTACTCGACCTGGGCATCCTCACTTTTAGCCTTTTCCATCGCCTCGGGTTCCAGCTGCTCCGCGTCTTTGTTTGGGGTTAGCGTCGCGGAACAAATACCACCAAGACGCGAAGACACGAAGAAACACGAAGAATTCTGTACTGCGGACCTCGTATTTTTCAATCGTCAATCGTCAATCGTCAATCGTCAATCGATCAGATGCGGCTTGAGCGCCGCCCACGTGGAGTCGATTTCCTTTTTGGCTTCGGGTGTCCAGTGGAACTCTTGCTGGCGCGACATTGTCGTCTTGAAGACGCCGCGCTTGTGCATCACGTACTGGCGCGTGCCCGGGATTTGCTGCTCCAGGTTTATCATCAGGAGCAGCCGGCTGAACAACTCGCGCGCTTTTTCCTCCTTGCCTGCCTGGTAAGAGTTCCAGATCTGAGAGTACATGTCCGCGTAAGGAGCGCCCGGCATGGTGCCGTCAAATCCGAGGCGCATTTCATACATCATGCCCCGCCCGGCCTGCCCGCTGAAGACTCCTTTTATCGTCGGGCGATGGGTAGCCAGCGCCTTCATTCGATCGATCACCGGACTGAATTCCTCCTTCACGTAGCCGCAATGCGGAAATTCGCGGGCCAGCTCGACCAGAAACTCCACCGTGGGCTCGATCTTCGGGGCCCCTCCGGTGGTCTGGACAAAGAAGGGCCGTTTCGTCTTGCGTGCCAGGGTCGTGTAGTACTCACGAAAATCATCCAGCGACTTGGCCTCGGTAGGCGGAATGGCAATGACGGCGTCGGGCGCCGCCTCCTCCGCGCACTGGAGATACTCGAGCGCCTCGGCCGTGTTGCGACCCTGCACTCCAAGCACCAGCGCCGGCTTTTTTCCCGCTGCCGCACGCCCCAGGACTTTCATGCCCTGGAGCCGTTCTTCCTTGGTCAGCCGCGAATACTCGCTCGCCAGTTGCGGCCAGACCATCCCGTGGACCTGGCACCGGTCGAGGAAGTCGACCTCGCGCGCGAGATCTTCGTAGTCGACTTCTTTCGCGGCCGTGTAAGGCGTCGCCATGATGATGAAGACGCCGCGCATCGGTTTCTGACCCGCTGCCGCGAGAGCCCAGCGCGAACACGCAACCGCGGGGATCAGTGAAACAAGCCATTGCCGCCGGCTACAGACGTAAGTCATGGTTGCCTCCCTCCCGTGCCGTTCGCGTCTTCGCCGCGAAGCGCTCCGGCGCCGGCTAGAAGTTGTATTTCAGCGCGAACTGGATGCGCCGCGGCTCGTCGGCCGCATTGATGGTTGCGGTGTTGGGGCCCGGAGGCCAGCGTACCGGCTGATTGAAGTGCGGCGTGTTCGTGAAGTTGAACGCCTCGAACCGGAACTGCAGCTGGTGTTCTTTCCAGGGCATGATGAACCGTTTGGCCAGGATGAAGTCGAGGTTGTTGAATCCGGGTCCGTAAAGGACATTGCGGCCGGTGTTGCCGTAGACTCCCGGCGCGCTCTGGACAAAGGCGAACTGGTCAAACCACTGATCGATGGTCGGGTTGTCAAGCTTGCCGCTGGCGATCCGGTTGCCGCGATTTGTAGTCCCGCTGTTCTGAGGATCGCCGGGGTAAGTCACGTCAAAGGGGAAGCCGGTGCGAAGGCTGATGATGCCGCCCATCTGCCAGCCACCCAGGACGGCGTCGAGCGCTCCGTTCCAGGCGCTCCCGAATGGCTTGCCACGCCCGAACGGCAGTTCGTAGGTAAGACTACTGATGAAGTTGTGACGGCGGTCGAGACTGGAATTGCCCCGCTCGGCCGACAGGTTGTACTGGTTAGCCCTTCCCGAAAGGTTTTCGTCGAGGGATTCGTTTCCCTGGTCGATGCTGTGCGACCAGGTATAGGACGTGATGAACGTCAGCCCCTTCGAGAATCGTTTTTCGACCTTGGCCACCATCGCGTTGTAATTGGCGTTTGAGCCGGCTTCCCTGAGGTTCACGGCGTTCCAGGTCGGACGCACGCGGCGCTGAGATGCCGGGATCGTGGGGTGAGGCCCGCCATTGTTGATGTTTCGCGAGTGGAAAAGGTGCGTGGACTTGGAACCCTGGTAGCCGACCACAAGCAGAATATCTCCCGGCAGTTCCTGCTGCACGTCCAGGAACCATTGCGAGGAGTACTGGTTGGGCAATTCGTCGGAGGAGGCTTCGATGTTGGTGCCCGGCACCGGCGCCGTCGCAGGAAGCACTACCGGCGCGAAGCCATCCTGTGACGAAGGCGGCCTGCGCGACGTTGGTGCCGGTGACGATAACCTCGGTGAAGTCCGGGGTCTGATTGATCCAGCGCGCGGTTTCACTGGTGAGGTAGTCGGCCTCGCCGTAGAAGATGCCGAAGCCGGTCCGGATGACCGTCGAATTGGTGAGCTTGTAGGCGAGGCCCAAACGCGGCGCGAAGTTGTTCAAGTCCTCCTTGCAGCCGCAGTCGCGGCCATCCTTGGGGCGCTCGAACGTCTCATAGCGCGGATTGCCCGGTCCCACGCCGTTGAACTCGGTGATGAACCGGCTGACTCCGAGCGGCCCCACAGGGACACCGTCCGGAAAGTATGGCGTCTGAAACAGCTCCCAGCGCACGCCGGCATTCATGGTCAATCTCGAATTGATCTTCCAGTCGTCGAGAAAGTAAAGGCCCCAATAGGGCGCGATGGCGTCTTCGCTGAGTTGATTCCCGACTGTAGTTTGGCTGGACCATCCCAGCAGCATGTCGGCCAGGCCGTTGCCGGTCGCGGTCCGGCTGGCGGCGTCGTTGGGTCTCTCGGACGTATACACCTTGCTGAACGCGAATTGGCCTCGCCGGAAGCGCTGCGCCTCACGGAAAATGTCCAGGCGCCGGAACTCCACTCCGGTCTTCAGCGAGTGCCTGCCTCTCTGGATCAACAGGTTGTCATTGATCTGATAGTTGTCCATGTAATTCGCGTTGGGCCAGAAGCTGCGGGAACCGATCTCGTTGTATCCGGCAGGCGTAAACCGGGCCATCCCGTGGTCCAGCCCGTCGTTGAAGGTATCCCCCGGAGCGCCCTTGATGCCATACTTGGCGTTCAGGTTCTCCGGTATCAAAATGTCGAACCGGGTCGGGTAATGTGTGTATCCAAACCGTAACTCATTGAACAGGGTCGCGCTGAAAGTGCGGGTCCAGCTGGCTGCGAGGTTGTCGGCGGGCAGGTCCACGGTCTGGCCCAGACCGCCGCCGTTGGCCGAAATCGGCAGCGGGCCGTTTTGCAGCTTGAAATCCCTGCGAATGCTCCAGCGGAAGAACGCCCGGTCCTTGTCGGTGAAGTTATGGTCCACGCGAATGTCGGTCTGGTCCCCGTCGTCGATGTCGCTGGGAGAGAAGAAATAAGTTATTCGGGAGGTTCTCTCTTCCCGCAATGTTAGGCAAGGGATAGTTGGCTATGATTGCGGCGGAGACCGGATCCCAGCGGCTGGACGGAATGACGTTATTCGGGAACTGGGTGCGGATGGCCGCGGCTCCGGTACCCGTTGTGGTGAGAGGATCGTAAATCCGGTCTCTATTCACACCCTCCTGCGAGAAGTCTCCGGATCGCGCCAGGGGACCCGGAACGGTCGAGAGAAAGCTTTTTCCCCTTCGGATGCGGGTACCCTGATAGCTGAAGAAAAAGAACGTGTTGTTACGGATGATCGGACCGCCGAAGGTGACCCCGAACTGGTTCTGGCGCAGGGTGGGCTTGGTCGACCCGGAACGATTGGCGAAGAAGTTCGTGCCGTCGAACTTGTCGTTGCGCAGGAAATGGTAAACCGAGCCATGGAAATCATTGGTGCCCGACTTGGTGGAGACCAGGACCTTGCCCCCCATACGGTATCCGTATTCGGCCGAGTTGTTGCTGACCACGACTTTGAACTCGCCGACCGAGTCCACCGCCGGCTTCACAGCCTGAGCCTGAAAACCGAGAGGCCCGCCTGAGGCGCGTGAGCTGTTGTCGACCCCGTCGAGCAGAACGTTGGTCTGGTAAGCATGCTGTCCCCACGGCGATGAATCCGCCTTCGGTGCCGTCCTCGCCTCCGGTTCGGGCGCCGTAGCCCTGCGAACGCGCCGGCTGTACCCCCAGCGAGAGCTGTGCCAGTTCGAGATAATTGCGCAGATTCAGCGGCATCTCCACGATGCGCTTGTTCTCGATTACCTGGCCGACGCTGGTGTTCTCGGATTCGAGCAGCGCGGCCGCCGCCGTCACCTCGATGCTTTCGGCGACGGCGCCGAGACGCAGGGTAAAGTCGACGCGGGCGGTCTGGTTCACGTCGACCTTCAGCTCTCGAGTCTGGGGAGCGAAGCCGGCTTGAATCGCCTCGACCTTGTACCTCACAGGCATCAGAAAAGGAACCGAGTAGAAGCCTTGCTCATTGGTCTTGACCGCACTCACGACACCGGTAGCTATGTTGGTCACGGTGATGGCCACATCAGGCACAAAAGCGCCCGACGGATCCGTGACGACTCCCTGGATAGCGGCATCCTGCGCCAAGGCCGAACCCATCGCGGCCAGAAAGACCAGCATCAGCATCAGAGCTATAAAGGTTTGTTTCATTTAGACTCTCCTTGGTGTTTCTTCGTGTCTTCGCGTCTTAGTGGTATTTTTTTCCGAAAAACTAATGTCCTCTCAGCTGAGGCACAGGCGCGGCCACTCCATCGATTGCGATGTTGACACAGGCGGGAAGTCCGGATTCGACCGACCGTGTCAGCGCGGGAACGAGTTCGTCCGGGTGCTGAACGAACTCGCCATGACCGCCCAGCGCCTCTGCCAGCTTATCGTAACGAGAGGGCAGCAGCGCGCAGCCAATGGCGCGCTCGGCCCCGTACTGCTGGACCTGCAGCTGATGCTCGGCGTTCCAGCACGCGTCGTTGCCGACAAGGGCGATGAAGGGCAGCCGGCTACGCACCGCCGTGTCGAACTCCAGCGCGTGGAAGCCGAAGGTCCCGTCCCCGAGCGCGACGAAAACCTGGCGCTCGGGATGGGCAAGTTTAGCAGCCATGCCGAGCGGGAGCGCGCTCCCGATGGAGCCCGAGAGCCCGTTAATCAACCGGCAACTCGCCTCGAGCCCGCCCTGCGCCCACTGTCCGAACTCGCCGCCGTCACACACCAGCACGCCGCCTTGATCCAGGAATGGCTGCACCGCGGCGCATACGCGCAACGGGTGAACCGGCTGCTGCGTCGAGAGCCGCAGCGACTCCCATGACTCCGGCGTCGTGTTGCGCGCCGCCGCAACCTCCGACTGCCAGCCGCCAGGCTGCCAGGTATGCTTGCGCGCTTCGCGGATCAGATGCTCCACCACGACGGCTGGGTCGCCCTCGACAGCCGTAAGCGCCGGATTCCCGTCGCTCGCCGGCACGAGGCTGAAGATCTATCTGAATGAAAATACAGCGCTCCGAAAACGAGGTTCCAAAACGCACCGAAAAATCGAGTTTCTTCCCCAGCAGCAGAACGACGTCCGCCTGTTTGAGGCACTCCCTGGCGGCGTGCAGCCAGGGATCGTTGGCTCCGCGCGGGCTTTCCATGGGCAGCGCCGGAATGCCGGTGACCTCGGCGAGTTGCTCTACCTTTTTCCACCGGGCATTTCGTCCCATTGCCGGCCCGGCAATGATCAAAGGCCGGCTTGCATGTGCGAGAATCTGAACCACCTTCATCAGGACCGAACTGGTCACGGGCGCGGGTTTTGCAATGTTGATCTTTGGAGCTGTTCGAGCCGGCTGTCGACACTTGAGTCTGGAGCAGGTCGCTGGGCAGGCTGAGATGAACCGGTCCGGGGGGAGGCGCCGTGGCGAGAGCGAGTGCCGTCGCTACCTCCCGGTCGAGCGCATCCGCGTCTTCGACAAGCCAGGCCGCCTTCGTCACCGGCTTCGCGGCGGCCACCTGATCCATCTCCTGAAATGCGCCCTTTCCACGCTGGGAACGAGGGGAGTGCCCGCTCAAAAGCACGACCGGCGATTCCGCCATCAAGGCGACGTAGAGGGCTGAGAGGGCGTTGCAATGCCCGGGTCCCGCCGTCACCAGCGCCACCCCTGGCTGCTCGGTCAATCGCCCCCATCCGTCGGCCATGTGCACGGCCGCCGCTTCGTGCCGGGTATGAATCAGCGCGATGTCCCTTCCGATGGTGGCGTCATAGACCGAGAGAATCTGATTGCCTGAGAGTGTGAACAGATGCTTGACTCCCGCGGCGGCGAGGGTTTCGACTACAAGATCTGCTCCGATTCGAGACATGTGCGGAAACCACGAAAATACCACTAAGACGCAAGACTGCGAAGAAACGCTACGGGCCCGGGCTGTTAACCGCCGGCATAAGCCGGCCGAGAGCCCAGGCTGGCCTGCTTCTCGACGTTGCGCTTCCAGTCTTCAAGTCCAGGTCCCTTGATGCGCTCAGCACGCTTGCGCACAGCGGCCATTTGCTCGCTGTCGAATGGTCTGAACCCCTGTGCGATCCGAACGTCGTCTTCCAGCTGACCGATGGTGGTGCAGCCGATGGCCGTGCAGTGAATCGGCAGGCTCAGGACGTAGGTCAGGCATTCCCGGGCGCTGAGAGACTGCAAGAGCTTCGCGTTCCCGAAATTCTTCATGCCTTGAATTCCCAAGCCACGCTCGACTGCGAGGGGCAAGACCAGCTTCTCAAAGCTGAGATAGGCGGGATCCGCGGCATGCAGCGGCATCAAAATCGTGTCGTACTTGTCATAAGCCTTGAGCATCTCGAGATGGACGTGGGGATCGTGATGTCCGGTAAACCCGATGAACCGGCACTTGCCCGCTTTCTTGGCGGCCTCGAAGGCTTCGATCGCCCCGCCCGGGCCGAATATCCGAGCCACCTCTTCTTTTTCATTCACCGCGTGAATCTGCCAGAGGTCCAGGTAATCGGTCTTCAACCGTTTCAGCGACAGATCGAGCTCGGCCTCGGCCTCTTTGGCGGTCCGCTTGGTCGATTTGCTCGTGATGAAGACCTTCTTGCGAAAGGGTGGCAGGACCTGTCCGTAGACCTCTTCGGAGCGGCCATCCCAGTAGCCGTGCGCGTTGTCAAAGTAGTTGATGCCGAGATCATAAGCGCGCAGCACGATCGCCTTGGCTTCTTCCTCGGAAATCAGCGGAAAACGGCCGCCGGCCTGGCCGATGATCGTAAGTTCCTCGCCGGTCTTGCCGAACTTTCGCCTGGGTATGTCGCCGGCCTTCAAGCTCGATGATTGAGCTTGCACAATCGCGGGGCCCACTCCGGCGACTGCTCCACCCACAACACTCTTGAGAAAGCTTCTGCGAAACATAGTTTCCTCCGTCGTCGAGTCTTCGTGTCTTTGCGGTGAACGTGATCAGGAGATTGATCGCCGCAAAGATGCTAAGGTTCGTTCGGGGACTTCGCCCCGAACGAAAGACCCCTAGTGAACGACAACATGTTGGTTCGAACGTTTCACTAAGTGCCTAAGTGGTTTCGCAATTTTGCGTCGGATTCGTGTAACATTCAAGTTTTACCATGGATCTTAACGTGAGCACAGCCCAACCAAAGACGTCCCGGTCCAGCCGCGCATTTGCGGCGCTCGAGCAGCTAATCCAGGCGCATCGGCCTCTGATCTATATTTGTTCGCCCGAAGAGGGTCGCGTAGAGCAGCTTCTGAAGGACGTCTCAGAACAGCTCTTGCCTAAGGATACGGAACTCTGGACCTGGAGCCTGACCGGAGGTCTCAGCCGTGCTGACGGCGGTTCAGGCGCGGTTGAATCGCTCGATCCGCGCGGCGTGCTCGAATTCATCGCAGCCCGGGAGGGGCCGTCCCTTTTTCAGCTCAGAGATTTCCACGAGTTCATGGATCTTCCGGAAATCAGGCGGCGTCTGCGCGACCTTTACCGCCTTTGTTTCGACCGGGGAAAGTTTGTGGTCATCACATCACCTCTGCGCGTCATTCCGGATGAGCTGGGCCATCAAGTTGCCCTCATGGAACTGCTGCCGCCCGATCTCGATGAGCTGCTCGCGTTTCTCGAGCGCGAGGCGCGCATGCTCGCCCGGCAGGGATTCAGGATCGACTCTGGAGAAGCCTCCATGTTCCAGATTGCGCGGGCCGTGCAAGGATTGACTCTTGATGAGGCGCGGCACGCGTTGCGGCGCGCTCTCGCGATCCGCGGGGCGCTCGATGGTGAGTCGGTGCCTTACCTTCTGGAAGAAAAGAGACTGGTCGTCAACAAGACGGGATTGGTGCAGTACGTCGTCGACGGGACGCAGATCGACCACATCGGCGGTCTTGAAATCCTGAAGCAGTGGTCGCTCGAGCGGCGCAAGTTATTCCTGGAGCGAGACAGCATCGCGGCCGAAATTGTTCCCAAGGGTGTTCTGGTCATGGGAGTGTCGGGATGCGGCAAGAGTCTCTCGGTCAAGGCCCTCGCCAGCTGCTTCGGGTTGCCGCTTTACCGCGTCGATATGATCGAGGCTTTCTCCGGAAGGCATGGCACGCCGGATCGCGCTTTCGTGGAGGCCTGCCGGCTGCTCGAGGCGGTGGCGCCTGCCGTAGCCTGGTTTGACGAGATCGAGATGGGCCTTACGGCACAGACCGGTGAAGCGACGAACGACCTCGGCCGCATCTTCGCGTTCTTTCTCACCTGGATGCAAGAGAAGGCCCGGGGCCTGTTTGTAGCCGCTACGGCCAATCGAATCGATCTGCTGCCGGCGGAGATGATTCGCAAGGGACGCTTCGACGAAGTCTTCTTCATCGACCTGCCGGGAGAAGAGGAACGCAGCGAGATTTTCACCATCCATCTGCAGAAGCGCGGCTATGATCCGCACAAACTCCAGGTGGGCCGGCTAAAAAAGATTACCCAGGGGTGGACCGGGGCTGAAATCGAGCAGTGTGTTGTTTCGGCGCTGACGGCCGCGCGACTCGGGGACCGCAAGCCCACTTTCGAGGACCTGCATCGGGCCGCGCAGAACATTATCCCGCTGTCGAAAACAATGCGGGAACAAGTCGATCACATCCGATCCTGGGCGTACGATCGCGCCGTTCGCGCTTCGCCACGCGAGATTGCCCGGTGAAACCAGGCGGCGGAGCCAGCCGTTGCAATTTGGCCTTTCGCGGCAGCAAGCAATCTGGAGTGCGGTCGCTTGCTCTGAACCTTGCACGCATCTCAACGGTCTTGGCGATACTGCCCCGATGGGCGACGGAAATTAGCCCCGGGCACCAGGCGCAGCCCGGAGTTTATAGGATTATAAGCCACGCGCCTTGCACGGGCGCCGGAGCATTGAGAGGCCGTGTCCAGCGCCCCTCCGGGGCGCCCTCTGAGCCTGTCGGCGACCGGGGGCAGCGCTCCGCTTGCCGCCGGCTAATTTCATTCGCCCTTTCAGGGCGCGAGGTAACGTAACCATTCGTTCTGGGCCAATCACAAGATCACGTGTAAGGTTGAGAGCTTGCTGCCGCCTTAGAGTTCACGATCCTGCTTCGCCTCTGGCGCGGGCACGAGATGAATTCCTTCAATCCAGAATCATTCGTTGCCACACTCATCATCATCGGCTTCGTCATCGTAGTCTCCGCCCTCCTTTCCGGGCTGGTCGAACGCAGCGGGCTGCCCCAGATCGCGGTCTTTCTCGCGCTCGGAGCGGCGATCGGGCCCGCCGGGCTGGGAGTGCTCAACATCTCACTCGACTCCGCTCCTCTGCAAGTCGTCGCCACCTTGAGTCTGGCGCTCGTCCTCTTTACCGATGCCGTCGGGCTCAACATCGCCGAGGTAAGGCGGCACGGCACGCTGGCGCTCCGGTTGCTCGGACCCGGGTCGCTGCTCTGCGCTGCGCTTATTGCGCTGGCCGGGTGGTGGCTGCTGGACCTGCCGGTAGCGGCGGCGGCAATCCTCGGGGCAGCCCTCGCCTCCACCGACCCGGTCCTGCTGCGAGGCCTGTTGCGCCGGCCCGACATCCCGGCGAGCGCGCGCCAGGCGCTGCAGCTCGAGAGCGGGCTCAACGACGTCGTGCTGCTCCCGATCCTGATCGTCGCCATGGCCTTTCTCAACCGGGAAGATCCGCTCACCGGCGCCGGATGGGCAAAGCTCGGCCTACACCTGTTCATCCTCGGGCCAGGCGCGGGGGTTCTCGTCGGGCTGCTCGGGGTTGCGGCGCTTGAACTGGTACGGAAGAAACTCGGCGTTCGCCGCGACTACGAATCGCTCTACTCGCTGGGCCTCGGCTTTACCGCATTCGCCGCCGCCGAAATGGTTCATGGGAGCGGATTCCTCGCCGCTTTCGCCGCCGGGATGACGATCGCGGCGCTCGACGTGGAACTGTGCGACTGCTTTGTCGAGTACGGCGAGGCGACCGCCGAGATGCTGCTGCTCTTCACCTTCGTGCTGCTGGGAACCTCACTAATCTGGAGCGGCTTGACGGGGATCACCGGTGCGACTCTGTTGTTCACGGCGCTGGCGGTCCTGGTGCGCACGCCGGTTTACCTCGCCTCGTTGTTGGGTTCGGGCGTGGAAGCGCGCAGCCGCCGCTTGATCGCGTGGTTCGGGCCGAGGGGCTTAAGTTCGTTGCTGCTGGTCCTGCTCCCGGTCTTTGCCGGGCTGCCGGGCGCCAGCCGGCTGTTTATGATCTGCTCCCTGGTAGTGCTGGTATCGGTGGTGCTGCATGGCGGTTCCCCGCTCCTGCTGGCGCGCTCCGCCCGCAAGCGGGCGCTTAAAGAGACGAGCGGCGCGGCGGTCCCGGACGAACCGCTTGTAACCCAGCCCGTGCTCTCGGGTCCGGCGGCGGACAATAGTGAGATCGCGCCGCGTGCCGCCGTTCCACCAGGCGACGTCGAGGAAATCGGCCGGCAACGAATTTCAATCGACGAGCTCCGCCGTCTGTGGCAGGCGAAAGAGCCGGTCACGATCCTGGACGTGCGCACCGAGCGCAGTCTTGAAGGAAGCGACTTGCAGGCGCGAGGCGCGATCCGGATGCCACCGGACCACGTGGCGGATCAGGCGCGTAACCTCGGCCTCAACCGGGAGGACTGGCTCGTCGCCTACTGCGCTTGAACGAACGAGGCCACGAGCGCCCGTGTGGCGCAAGAGCTCAGACAGGCGGGGTGGAAGAAGGCGCGCGCGCTCACCGGCGGGTGGGCCGCCTGGCAGGAAGCCGGATTACCGGTGGAGGCGAGGGCCAAGGCCGCCGGATAAGGGATTTGGAATTCTTCACTCTGCGGTTTCGAGACTCAACCAAATCGCCTTGAACACGATGGGGCCACCTGCGATCGCTTCCGTTCCGGCTCGAGTCAATCTTGCTCTTTCACGGCGGGAGACCCTGAGCGGCGACAGGCGCGCCATTACTTGCGTGTAAGGTTCAGAGTCGACCGAGCGGATCCTGGTCCCTAGTATTTCTTGACCAAGACTCCAGGGCGAAGTTCGAGGATTGCCTAGGATTCATAAGGCGAGGCGCAGCCCAGTGTGGCGTGCCATCTTTGAGAATACGTCATCGAGTGCGAACAACAACGCATCAAGATCCAGAGCGCATTGCGCCACATGCGCGTCGGGAGTAGAAACTGAGAGACCCTTTTCGCGGCATTGCAGTCTTAGTTCACCGACTCGCACCCAATGATCCCGGGGAGTTTCGTGGATGGGCAATTCGTCCAAGAATTCCATCATCGCTTCGCGCTCTCGTCTCTTGTGAGCGCCACTCACCAATTCTGCAACGACGATGGGCGGGAGTATGATGATCCCTTGCTTGAGCGCAGCATCCAGGAGAGGAATGTCGCGCCCCGCGAAGTAATCGATCCAGGCCGAAGTATCAACGACGGCGGCGCTCACGCGACTCCTCAACATCGATTTTCAGGGCGATCTTACCCCGCAAAGCCTGTGCCTTGGCAAACGCCCGTGTTCGGCGCACCCGCCGCAGACCTTCAATAAGCGTGTCTGTGATGCCCTTCCCGGTAACTTCCATGGCTTCCTGTAGAAGTTCATCGGGCAAATTAGCCGTAATGCGCTTTGTCATGATATGGATACTAACAATTATCATGATGCCCATCAATACGATCGAGACCTGGGTCAGTTATTAGACCCTCCGCTGGTCCAAGATCTGTGGCGCCCCGGGGGGAGCTTGCCTACTTCGATCAAGCCGCGCCACCGCCATCGGAGGATCAATCGTCAATCGTCAATCGTAAATCGTCAATTCGAATGGCTTTCCGCTCCTCGATTTGATAGGTTTCCCCTCACCACGGCTCACCCTTTTGCACTGAGAAACTGCCTGAACCTGTCGTGTTCAAGCGAGGAGCCGTCCTTCGACGGAGGAGATGATGCCGATACATGCTTATGTAGGAGGAAAGTTTGCCGTGGACGTCGACAACGCCGCCGCCGGACTGGTTCTTTCGGTGGAAGGAGGCCACGCCACCGCGCCTGTTATCAACGAGAAACCAGGGCCCGACAAAATCGTGCACAAGCACATTGGTCCGGTCCAGTTCGAGGATATTACCATCGGCTGCGGCACCGGTATGTCCAAAGGCTTTTACGAATGGATCAAGGCTGCACTCGATCGCAAGCCCGCGCGCCTGGACGGCGCGATCCACTACTGCGACCACGAGGGAAACATCGTTTCCACACTCGAGTGGCAGAAGGGGCTGATCAGTGAGGTCGGGTTCCCGGCTTCGGATGCGGCGGCCAAGGAGCAGGCGCTGATGACCATCAGGATCGCGCCCGAGTCCACGCGGCAAAAGAAGGCGAGCGGCAAGATCGATCCTTTGAAATACGCCTCTGTCAAGCAGCAGAGATGGCTATCCTCGAATTTCAGACTCTCGATTCAGGGATGCGAGGAGGCCTGTAAGAGAGTTAACCGGATCGACGCATTCTCGATCAAGCAGCAGATCCTCGAGTATCCGGCGGGCGAGCTGCGCGACTATATCAAAGAGCCCACTACCCTGGAGATTCCGAACCTGGTCGTCACCATGGCGGAGTCCTATGCCGGCGAGTTCAACGATTGGCACACGTCGTTCGTCATCGAGGGCCGTAGCGGTCAGGACCAGCAAAAGACGGGACTGCTCGAATACCTCTCTCAGGATTTGGGAAGCGTGCTGTTCACGCTCAATTTCGCAGGACTCGGTATCTTCAAATTGACGCCGGAAAAGGTGGAGGCCGGCAGCGAAAACATCCGCCGCATCAAAGCTGAAATGTATTGCGAGTCCATCCAGTTTAAGCCCGTATGAGAAACCAGGCGGGTTTTCTAGTTTGCAACCCGCCTATGAGGCCCTCGTCTCTAAGGCTTCGCGCAGGAGACCTGCCAAATGAAGCTATCGATTACCCTGCTCCTTTTTGCCTCGATTGCGGCCGCGGAGCCCCAGCGTCCCAGGATCCTCGGCCTGGCGCATATCGCCCTGTTCACCGCCGACGTCGAGAAGTCGCGCCGTTTCTACAAGGAGTTCCTGGGCTATGGCGAGCCGTTCGACCTCAAGAACCCTGACGGCTCACTCTCCCTGACGTTCATCAAGATCAACGACCACCAATATATCGAACTCTTTCCCGAACGGGAGAGCCGCTCGGACCGCCTGCATCACATCTCGGTCTACACCGAGGATGCTGAGGCAATGCGGCTCTATCTCGCGTCGCGAGGCGTCAAGGTCCCGGACCGTGTGCCCAAGGGCCGCATCGGCAACTCCAACTTCAATGTCACGGATCCCGACGGCCACACCGTGGAGATCGTGCAGTACGAGTCCGGCGGCTGGTCCATGCGCGAAAAGGGAAAGCATGTGGGGCCGGAACGGGTCTCTACCCGGATGCTCCATCTGGGTATCCTGGTCGGCGATCTCGCGGCGGCGAAGAAGTTCTACGGCGACGTGCTCGGATTTTCAGAATTCTGGCGGGGCAGCAGCGACGAGCAACAACTTTCCTGGGTGAACATGCGGGTGCCCGACGGAACTGACTATATCGAATTCATGCTCTACAAAGATCTGCCGCAACCCGACCGCCGAGGTTCGGCGCACCACATCTGCCTGGAAGTGCCGGATATGGACAAGGCGGTGGCGATGCTCGAAGCCAAGCCTGCACGCCAGACCTACGATCGCAAAATGGAGATTCGGGTCGGCCGTAATCGCCGGCGGCAATGCAATCTCTTCGATCCCGACGGCACCCGCGTGGAACTGATGGAGCCGAACACTATCGACGGCCAACCCACGCCGCCATCGAAGGCTCCGCCGCCGAGATGACGCCCCAGATCATCGCTGGGTGCTGCAGGGCAATGTTGCGCGGGCTGGCCGCAGCTCTGGACCTTTATGCAAGTAGTGCCGCACCTTCGATGCTCAGGCTCTGATTTGGTTGATGTCCCCGGCCTGAGAAGCTGTGATACAAATTAAGCTGGACGGCTCGGATCGACCGGCAGCCTTTTGGCTTTTGTGGCGCGGGGCATTAGAGACTGTTGCAAGACTCAGATTCTCGCTGGTCGCGTGGCTCCAGGGCCGAAGGCCCGGCAGTGAGTAGCCACGCCCGTCAGGGCGTGGTTTGTGCTGCAGATGGCACGGAGGTCCGAAGGACCGGCACAAAGCTTGCTTCGCCGGACGGGCTTGATAGCCCGTCCGCACATCAACTAGCCGAGTTTTGCAACAGTCTCAATCATGACCCGCGCGCATCCCGCGTCGACCCGATTGTTCCACTCCGAATGAAGGTTACGGCTTTTTGGCTCGCCCTGGAGTAATATTGCTCGTCCGAATGCGCATGGGGCTCGGGAACATTCCCGCATTTCTCAGAAGTTAAGCAGAGTAGCTGGATCCGGATGCCAAGGGCCGCCTATTTCACCTATTGAACCGAAGGGAGCACACCATGAAGAATACGATCACCAATAAGATGCTACAGCGTCAAATAACCCGACGCGAATTGGTCGGCGGCGCCCTGGCCGCCGCCGGCGTGATCACGGGCGCGCCGGCATTTCTGCGGGGCCAGAACCTGAACAATAAGCTGAACATCGCGATGATCGCCTGCGGCGGCCGCGCCATCTCGAACATGAACGGAGACGGCCCTGCCGCCGGCCGTGGTCGTGGGGCCGCACCGGAAGGGGCGCCGGCCATCGACCCCGTCCGCGCCCACTGGGATCCCGGCCGAAAACATTACGGTCCTCTGCGACGTGAACCAGGCGGCCGTGGACGCCGCGGCTCAGCGGTTCCCGAATGCAAAGAAGTACAACGATTTCCGCAAGGTCTTCGACAGCCCGAAAGACTTCGACGCCGTCATGGTCAGCACGTGTGAGCACACGCACGCCCTGGCGACATACCTGGCACTGATGCATGGCAAGCACGTCTACTGCGAGAAGCCGCTCACCCACAACATCTCGGAGGCGAGGCTAATTCGCGAGACAGCCGCGAAGCACCCAAAGCTCGCGACTCAGATGGGCAACCAGGGCCACGCCTCGGCGTCCCGCCGCCAGGTCAAGGAACTGATCATGGCCGGTGCGATCGGGCCGGTGCGCGAAGTGCACGTCTGG
The DNA here is from genome assembly GCA_963827655.1 of uncultured Acidobacteriota bacterium. Classification (GTDB taxonomy): domain Bacteria; phylum Acidobacteriota; class UBA6911; order UBA6911; family UBA6911; genus CAWHCF01. The sequence continues at coordinate 19,312 of CAWHCF010000026.1, read as the reverse complement.
GCGGGTCGCGCGTGGGGACTGCAGGGCGCCGAGTCTGCCCTCAAGCTCGACCAGCCGCACGGGTTCTACAACGGGATCCAGATCACCGACCGGTTCAAGGAAGAGATGCCGATCCCGCCGAATATCGCCTGGGACTTGTGGATCGGGCCTGCGCCGGCGCGGCCGTTCCATGCGACCTACCTGCCCGGACCACGCTGGTACCGATGGTGGGACTTCGGCAACGGCACGATGAGCGACCTCGGCAGCCACGACAACGACGTTGTGTTCTTTGCGCTGGACATCCGTCAGCCTCTGACGGTCGAGGCCGTGTCCCCTATGGGCAAGGCCCACCCGGAACTGGCGCCGGCAACCATGACTGTGACTTATGAGTTCCCGGCCCGCGGCTCGGCCCCGCCGTTCAAGCTCATCTGGCACCAGGGCGAGAGCCGGCCGCCACAGTATCACGCAGGCAAAATTCCTCAGCGCGACCGCGCAGCGCTGTTCATCGGCGACAAGGGCATGTTGTTCAGCGGGACCGGCGCGCCCCAGCTGCTGCCCGAAGAACAGTTCAAGGACTACCAGATACCGCCGGAGACACTCCCGCGTTCGCCCGGCCACTATAACGAATGGATCCTGGCGTGCAAGGGCCTCGGCCCGGCGCCCGGCTCGAACTTCCAGTATGCCGGCTGGACCACCGAGTCGAACCACCTCGGCAACGTGGCCTACCGGACCGGAAAGAAGATTGAGTGGGACTACGTCAACATGCGCGCCCGTAACGCGCCGGAAGCCGACAAGTTTATCCGGCGTGAGTACCGGAAGGGCTGGGAAGGCATCCTCAACTCCTAGGAACCGGCGAACCCTAAGTTCGAAGACTGCATGAACGATGCCAGAAGTAAGAAGGCGAACATGGCCTCGTCTTCTGCTTCTGGCCTCGACCGTATCAGTACTCGCGGACAGTCCAAGGAAAAGCGCCGGCGGGCGACATGGGCGGGATTCCGCAGCATCACTGTTCAGCCCGGTTCAGGTGAGTATTTCAGTCCTCCTGACACGATTTCAACGTTGCCGAGGTCGTTGAAACTGTCCGGCAGCGGCGGCCCTCAGACGGGGAAAGCCGTCTTTCGCCACAAATCCCCAGGCAGTAGTGATATCCTCGACGCCCAGGTCAAATTTTCCCAATGTCGCTACAGCGAGGAGTGAGCATGAGAAACTTCACAGTCTATCTGGCGTTTTCACTGGTAGCGCTCTTGCCGGCACTCGGCGCGGAGAGCGCTCCAAATACTCTAAGCTCCGAGGAGGTCAGCGCCGGCTGGATCCTGCTGTGGGATGGCGAGTCGACCTTCGGCTGGGAGCCGCAAGGGGGTGCCGAGTGGAAGACTGCCGACGGCGTGCTGAGAGCGAGCTCGGGCGCTGATGGCTGGCTACGGCACGCGACTCCGTTTGCCAATTTCGTCCTGAGGGTCGAGTTTCGCATGAACACGGTCGAAACTGACAGCGGCATCTTCATTCGTGCCGCGAGCGAAGGGGATCCGACCAAGACCGGCTACCAGGTCAACATCAACAACATGAACAAGGACTTCGGCACCGGCAGCCTGGTCGGGCGGGTCAAGGTCCCGAGCGGCCAAGTGAAGGCCAAAGAGTGGCACCGGTATCAGATCACAGCCGACAATGACCACCTGGTCGTGGAACTCGACGGCAAGAAGGTAGTCGACGCGCGCGACGGCTCGGCCCAAACCGGCTACATAGGCTTGCAATTCGTCAAGGGGGCTGAAATCGAGTTTCGTAACATCGCGCTGCGGCCGCTCGGCCTGGAGCCGCTCTTCAATGGCAAGGACCTGACCGGGTGGACGAGCGTCGACCGTCCCAAGGGCCGGGCGATCCCAGAGTGGTCCGTAAAAGAGGGCGCCATCCATGTCGAGAAGGGGCCCGGCCAGCTGGAGACGATAGCGGAGTTCGGCGACTTTGTCCTCCAGCTCGAGGTCCGCGCTAACGCCCAGAACGAAGATCATCATCCCAACTCAGGAGTTTTCTTCCGGGGCGACAAGGGCAAGTCCTGGACCGGATACGAAGTGCAGATACGGAACCAGTTCAAAGACAGCGACCGCACCCAGCCCGTGGACTTCGGCACCGGCGGGCTCTACCACTTCCAGCCAGCTCGCCGCGTGGTGCCGAACGACCAGGAGTTCTTCACCAAGACGATCGTCGCCGCAGGACGGCACATTGCCGTCTGGATCAACGGGATCGAGGTCACGAAATACGACGACGCTCGGACTGAGGGCTCCAACGCAGTGAAGGAGGCGCGTCTGGCTCCAGGTCCGATTGCGCTTCAGGCGCACGACCCGACCACGAACCTCGATTTCCGAAATCTTCGAATCAAACCGCTGCCGATACGGTAGCGTGCCGCAGCGGCCAGCGCTTATCGCTCGCCAATAGGATTCGCGTTGATGGCAAATGCAGACACTTGATCTGTGCTGCTTGTTTGTTCAGGGGGCACGCCCGTTCCTTGACGCCACCGCCGGCTCCATTCCGGTTAGCCGCCGGAACTGCGCGATGACCTGCGACGTCCGACACGGCAGCTGATGGCGTGGATTTTCAGCGATGTTTCTTCGAACAATTGACGCGCCGTTTGAATCCGGAGCTGCCGCATCTCGCCCCGCAAGGGCCGTCCGATGATCGCCGCGAAGGAACGTGACAAGTGGCCCACTCTGATACATGCGCCGCGTCGGCCAGCGATCGTGCACGCGCGCCAGTGCTGAAGACTTGGCCCTCATAGCTCCTGTCTGCGGCACGACGATTACTCAAGGCCATCGAGCATCTCCAGCTCAACTACCTCCAGAGAACGAAAGCGCTTCTTTCCGGATTGGAAGCAGGCGATGGCGGCGATGATTCCCACTCCGGAGGCGATGGCGTGGGTGCGGTAACTGACTTCCGGGTGTACGGTTGTCGGGACGAACACGATCAGAGTTATCCCAATCACGCGAAGAAGTCGTTTTTTGAATGGCACCGTCCTCTGGATGAATGAATACATGACCAGCCAGAAGCTCATCATCAAATAAACGAGTCCCGATGCCCCAATCAGCACGACCTGAGGCGGATAGGTGAGGAGAGACAGGAGCGTGGTCAGTGAAGCCAGGATCAGCATGGCAATCGGATAGATCCAGAAGCCGAAGTACCCGTACAACAAATAGCCAAAGAAAACCACGAAGCCTGCATTCACCGCCAGGTGCGACAGATCGGCGTGGACGGCGATCGTAGTAAGCAGCCTCCAGTATTCGACCCCAGCGAAAACCTGCTGACGAGAAGCAGACAGCAGCTGGAAGAGCTCCGGATCCTGCCAGCACAGCATTGAAATGAATACGAGAACCATTGTGATCAGGATAGACACGGGAGCGCTCTCCTCTTTGGGCTTCCCTGAGAGGATCGTACTCGTGATCCGGACTTCTGATTTTTCCATCAAAGGCCACCACGCATCTCAGCAGTACCAACCTTCTTGAAAAACATGCCTGGATTATAGTGCCGATTGCGTGGCAGCGCGCGACGGCAGGGTCTGCTCTGAAGTTCTCATTGTCGATACCGGAGGATTTTCACGAATGGCGCTGGAACGATGCCTTAACCGCGTGTAATACGTGGATGCGCGCTGGAGCGCTAACGTGCGTTTGTTAGCCTGGTGTATCATGGACGGCATGATTTCAAGGGAAGCTCTTTCGCGTCGCCGGTTTCTTCAAATCATGCTTGCCGCCCAGGGGGCTCAATCCGCCTCTGCCCAGGGACAGCCGTTCAAGAGCCTTGCCTCAAGGGATGCCGCTGAAATCGAAGCCCTGACCGCGCAGATCATTCCTTCGACCGATTCGCCCGGAGCCCGAGAGGCCCATGTGATCTACTTCATCGACCAGGCGCTTGCGACCTTCGACAGGAACAAACGGGATGTTTACCGCAAAGGGCTCGCTGCCGTCCAAAAGAAACGACGCGAACTCTTCCCCGGCTCTCAGTCGATCGCCGCTCTCAACCCAGACCAGCAGATCTCTCTGCTCGGTGCCATCGACAAGACCCCATTCTTCGAAGCCCTCCGAACCCACACTGTCATGGGTTTCCTTGCCAACCCCGAGTACGGTGGCAATCGAAATCAAACCGGGTGGAAGCACATCGGCTTTCAGAGTTCACACCATTTCGCGCCGCCGTTCGGTTATTACGACCAGGAGGACAACCGGTGACCGCCGCGATTTTCCGGCCCTCCGACAAGGTTGACTTTCTCGTCATCGGCTCCGGAGCCGCCGGCGGTGTGATGGCGAAGGAACTCTCGACCGCGGGTTTCAAGGTCGTGGTCCTGGAACAAGGCCCCTACCTGCGCGACAAGGATTTCGTGCATGACGAAATCAAAGGATATTTTCAGGGTCAGCTCATTAACGACTGGAAGCGCCAGCCCAACACTTTTCGCAAGACCGAAGCCGACAAGGCAGTGCGCCAGCCGGCGGTGTTATACGGGCGCGTGGTGGGTGGAGGAACCGTTCACTTCACTGGCAACTTCTGGCGATTCAAAGAAGTTGACTTTCGCGAGCGCACGCGCTGGGGGCCCGTGTCCGGCGCCGACCTTCAGGACTGGCCGATCAGCTATGCCGACCTGGAACCCTACTACACCAAGGTCGAACAGGAATTCGGCGTCTCAGGCCTGACCGACGCTCCGTTCGATCCTCCCCGATCGCAGCCCTACCCCCTGCCACCGTTGCCGGTGAAATCCTCCGGTGTCCTGTTCGAGCGCGCCACAAGAAAGCTCGGGCTTCATCCCTACCCGGCGCCGATGGCAATTCTCTCGAGACCCTATCGCGGCCGCTCGGCCTGCATGCAATGCAGTTTCTGCAAGAGCTTTGGGTGCGAAGTGGGGGCCAAATCTTCCTCCCTCGTGGCCGTGATTCCCGCTGCGGAGAAGACCGGACGCTGCGAGATCCGGCCCAATTCCTACGTTCGCAAAATCGAAATCAATGCCCAGGGGCATGTCAGCGGAGCCGTCTATTTTGATGCGCGCGGGAAAGAGGTCTTTCAGAAGGCCCGCGTGGTGATCGTGTGCGCCAACGGTGCGGAGACCCCGCGTCTGCTCCTGATGTCCAAGTCCAATCGCTTTCCGAGCGGGCTGGCGAACACGAGCGGCGTTGTAGGCAGATATTTCCAGGCCGACACGGGCGTTATCTTGCACGCACTGTTTGAACATCCGCTCAATGACTACCGTGGCGTTCACGTCTCGCGTCTCATCCACGATTACTATGATTCTGATCCCAAACGCGGGTTTTACGGGGGTGGCGGCATCGACGCCCGCTTCGATCAATACCCGATCGGCTTTGCTCTGCGGGGCCTCCCGAAAGATGTGCCGCGCTGGGGTGAAGGTTTTAAAAACGCTCTGGCTCATTACTTCACTCATACGATGTCCCTGCTCGCACACACCACCTGCCTCGCGGTTGAGTCCAACTCTATCAGCCTCGACCCGGACCTCAAAGATGCCTGGGGACTTCCGGCGCTTCGCATGACGTTCAAGAACCACCCTGATGACCTGAAAGTGATGGCTTTCTGCCGCGACCGTATGCGCGAAATTCTGGAAGCGGCGGGCGCCATAAAAATCTGGGGCGGCGAAGTCGACGATCTGACCTTCAGTGGGCACCTCATGGGCACGTGCCGGATGGGCAACGACCCGCGGACGTCCGTGATCAACAAGTATCATCGCGCCCACGATGTCCCGAATCTGTTTCTGGTCGATGGCAGCAGCTTTGTCACGTGCGCGCGCCAGCAGCCGACATGCACAATCGCGGCGCTGGCGTACCGGGCCGCCGATTACATCATTCAATCCGCTGGAAAAGGAGAGATTTGAGAAGACGGCCGTCGTGAGCGCGCAGGTCCGACCCGTGAGAGAACGCGGCTGGCGGCGAGCAGGGATGTCGGCATCGGCGATGGTGCGGGACGAGGACCGATGGCTTGACAAATAGTAAACGACGGTTCTCTAATTGGCCTCGTTGGTGAGCGACCGTTGCGTGATGGCCGTTCGCCGCCCAAAGGAGCGTTCGCATGCCGACGCGTTCACGTGCTCGTAGGCCCTCGCATTCCGCGACTCGGCCGCGCCCGGGTCACCTCCGTGGACAGGTCGCCCTCGTGGCTGGTGCCACCAGGGGTGCCGGTCGTGGGATTGCGCGGGCGCTCGGCGAAGCTGGCGCCACCGTGTATTGCACCGGGCGGAGTGTGACGGGCCGTCCGTCGCCGTACGGGCGGCCCGAAACCATCGACGAAACGGCCGCCCTGATCACCGCCGCAGGCGGACACGCGATGGCGGTGCGCGTCGATCACACCGTCGAGGCTGAGGTCGAGGCGCTGGTCACGCGTATTGTGAAGCGGCACGGCCGGCTGGACGTACTCGTGAACAGCATCGCCGGCGAAGAACCCCTGATGGGGCAGTGGGGATCTTTCTGGCAGGTCGACGTCGCGCACGCCGACCAGGTATTCAGACAGGCGCTCGTGTCGCACATCGTGACGGCCAAGCACGTGGCGCCGCACATGATCCAGAGGCGGCGAGGGCTTATCGTCGAGGTCACCGAGAATGACATCCTTGGAGGTGGCGGCAATCCGCTGGCGTGGTCTGTCAAGTTAGCCACGAAGGGGCTGGCGCTGCATATGGCGGCGGAACTCCACGCCCACAGAGTGACGGCGGTCGCGATCACGCCAGGGTATCTGAGGTCGGAGGCGATGCTTGATGCCAAGGGCGTGACGGAAGCCAATTGGCGAGACGCCGGCAAGGACGACAGCAACTTCCTGGAGTCGGAATCACCGTTGTACGTGGGCCGTGCGGTAGCGGCACTCGCGTTGGATCCTCAAATGCTCGACCGCACGGGGCAACTGTGGAGTTCCTGGGAGCTGAGTCGCGACTACGGGTTCACCGATGTCGATGGCCGGCGGCCGGACTGGGGCGCTCGGGAGACAATTGATTTCTCAATGTTGCCCCCGTCGTTCCTCAAGATGTTTCGGACGGGCCTGGAGCTTCAGGCCACGTGGCTGACGCTGTTGGGCGAACGGACCGCACGGACGCTGCGCCAGCTGCCGCCACAAGCGTCCGAGAGCCGTGGAGGTTAACAGTGGAAACCCTGCTCCAGGACATTCGATACGGCGTCCGCACTCTCATAAGAAATCCGGCATTCACGGCCGTGGCGTTGCTGACGTTAGCGCTGGGCATCGGTGCCAACAGTGCGATATTCAGCGTGGTGAATACAATCATGCTGAAGCCGCTGCCTTATAGGAATCCGGATCGACTCGTGGTGGTCTGGGAGCGAAACACGACGATTGGTAAGGACAAAGACCCGGTTGCGCCCCTGAACTACTCGGATTGGAGCAAAGAGAATACCGAATTCGAGGATATGGCAGCCTTTCGCTATGGCGTCTTCACACTGACCGGCTTTGAATATCCCGAGCAGATCCAGGCGCTCACCGTAACGAGCAGTTTCTTCCGCACGCTGGGCGTAGAGGCGGCAATCGGCCGCACGTTCACCGAAGAGGAAAATCAGAGACGCGACCGCGTCGTCGTCCTCAGTCACAGCTTCTGGCAGAGCCGGTTCGGCGGCGACCGCTCCTTGATTGGCAGGTCGATCACGCTCAATGACGCCAGCTACTTGGTTCTCGGGGTGATGCCGCCGTCGTTCGCGTTCCCCGACAGGCGCAGCGCAATCGATATATATTCGTCTCTCATCTTTAATCCGGGAGACCTCATCGGGCGGCGTTTTCACTCGCTGAGGGTCATCGGCAGGCTAAAAGGATACTCGACGATCGAATCCGCCGCGGCGAATCTGGGATCGATCGCTAAGGCAATCGCGAGGCAGGATGCGACAAGCAACCCGGAGGTCGTGGTCTTCGGCGCGCATGACCAGATGGTGCAGCATGTCCGGCTTGGCCTGTCCGTGCTCCTGGGCGCGTCCGGCTTCGTTTTGCTCATCGCCTGCGCGAATGTCGCCAACCTTCTGTTGGCGCGAGCCGTAGCTCGGAGGCATGAGATCGCGGTGCGAACGTCCCTCGGCGCCGATCGCTGGCGCGTCTTGCGGCAACTCCTCACGGAGAGTCTGTTGCTTTGGATCGCCGGTGGATTCGCCGGAACGTTCTTCGCCTGGTGGGCACTCGACCTTTTCGTCCACTTCAGTCCTCCGGACCTGCCTGGCATCGATCAGGTAACGGTGGACTCGAGTGTCCTTCTTTTCGTGACCGCTCTTTCCGTCTTGACGGGAATTCTCTTCGGCCTGGCGCCGGCACTCGAAGCTTCGCGCGGGAATCTGAGCGCCGCGATCAAAGAAAGCTCACTCAATGCCTCCGGGTCGGCACGCCGAAGTTACGGACGCTCCATGCTCGTCGTCGCCGAAGTTGCCCTCTCGCTGATGCTTCTCGTCGGGGCCGGCCTGATGATCCGAACGCTCCTGAATCTTCAGGACATGGATCACGGCTTTCGGCCCGAGAAAGTTCTGACCATGCAGCTCGGGCTTCCAGCATCGAGATATCCTATCGACCCGACTCAGTTCCGTCCGGCGCCGCCCCCGGGTTCGCCACCTGTTCCGCTGTCGAAGCCTTCTGCGTTTGTCGCGGAGCTTCTCGATCGCGTGCGAAATCTGCCGGGCGTTCAGGCCGCGGGCGCCGTGTCCGCGCTGCCCCTGAATCCCGTGGGTATCGATTACGACATGCCGGTCGTGATTGAGGGCAGGCCCAAGCCAAAGCCAGGCGAAGAACCGCAGGCGGATCTGCGCATCGCCAGCACAGGCTATTTTCGAACTTTGGGCATTCCGCTGCTCGACGGGCGCGACTTTACGGAATTCGATAATCCGAACAGCACGCCGGTCGTGATCATCAACCATACGATGGCGGGACAGCTGTTCCCCGGGGAAAACCCGATCGGCCGGCGTGTGCTTCTCTACGGGCGCCCACGCGAGATCATCGGGATAGTCGGCTCGGTTCGGCATCGCGGCTTCATTGAAGGGGCGCGTCCGGAGATGATCTTGCCGTATCGGCAGTTCCAGCTCGGCGGAATGACCTTGGCTGTGCATAGCACGGTACATCCCGCGGCACTGGCAACATCTATCAAGAAGGAAGTGCTCGCGATGGATCCCGCGCAGGCGATCTATCGCAACCGAACGATGGAGGAATTCATTGCGGAATCCATCGCGCGTCCGAGCTTCACCACCCTGGTGCTGGGCTCATTTGCGGCTCTCGCGATGATTCTCGCTCTTATCGGTATCTATGGCGTGATGTCCTACTCCGTCACCCGACGCACCCGTGAAATCGGCGTGCGCATGGCGCTTGGCGCAGATCGCCGCGACGTCATTCGAATGGTTGTGAGCGAAGGAATGGGTCTTGCCGGCATGGGTATCATCACCGGGCTCGTCGGAGCCACCGCGCTCACCCGGTTCATGGAAAGCCTGCTCTTTGGGGTGACGCGAACCGACCCGGCGGCCTTCATCTTCGCGGCAGTCGTTCTTCTGAGTGCTGCGCTCGCGGCCACGTATCTTCCAGCCCGCCGCGCGACCCGTGTCGATCCGCTCATTGCCCTGAGGTGGGAGTAGGAAACGTTCGTTTGCCGGTTTCACCGCACGTCTGACGATCGGAATCCTACGGCTTCACCAGTTGATCCGAACCCGGCGCTGAAGCCGCCCGGTCACTGCGCACGTTTCAGGATGATCTTCACAGTGTCCGAAGTCGTGCCATCGGCACGAACCCGGCGCATCTGACCCGCGAGCTCGGTTTCCGTCGCTTTGAGGTCGAAGTAGATCTTTGCGTGCCCGGCGGACACTTCCAGCGTAACCTTGTCCCCGTCTACCTTGCCGTTCAGGATCGGATGCCGCTCACTCTCGTCGGGGCCTCCTGTGCCTGAGAGTTTGACGCCTTCCTGTTTGAGAATGACGAGGATCGGCTGACTTCTCGTCTCGCCCCGCGCGTTCTTGGCTTCGAAAGTGCCGGACCACTTGCCCGACAGATCGGTAGCTGCGGGAAGCGCCAGAACGAGCAAACCTGCCAGTAGAATTGACATCGGTAATCCCTCCTGAGCAACGAAGCACTACGGCGCCCGGTTCGAAAACATGGAGACTCGCTTGCCCTTCGCTCGAACTGGCCGCTCGCTTCTACCACCCACAGGCCCCACCTGGTTGATTCCATCATCAACTGCTGCTGGGATCAACTTAAAGCTGTATGAGGCAGCATATTACTCGTCGCGGGCGTGGAATTGCCTACCAATCCCTCGTCCAAACGCATCTGGTAGCGACTGCTCACAGGAACTTCCGCACCTTTCTCCTCTGCGGCAGATTCGGGAAGCCTCTGAGCAGTCACTGCTAAACCGCGCAAGACTCTGGATTGCGTGTAATGCGTTTCAGATGCACCAGTCTATTCGTATCTTAGTGAAGTGATCGGATCCACGCTTGCGGCCCGTCGCGCTGGCCAGTACGCTGCCGCCGCGCCAACGCCCAGCAGCATCGCCGCAGCCAGAAGCAGCGTCACCGCATCCGTGCCACGCACTCCGAACAGCAGGCTCTCTACGAGGCGTGAAAGTCCCACGCCGCCACCGAGTCCCAGAACTACACCGCTCCCTACCAACGCCATCGAACGACCCAGGACCAGGCGCAGCACATCCCTCCGTTGCGCACCGAGCGCAATCCTCACACCGATTTCGGCTGTACGCCGCGACACCTCGTAGGCTGTTAACCCATACAGTCCCAAACACACCAGGGCGGCAGCGGCGAGTCCGAAAAAACTCGAGAGCTGAGCCAGCATGCGGTCTTGCGCAATCGTCCCTTCCACGAGACGCGCCTGCGTGGTCGCTCCTTGAAAGCGAAGGTGCGGGCTCTCACCCCGAGCCTCCTTCCAAAGGAGATCCGCCATCTTCTGGGGATTCGCCGCCGTCCGCACAGCGATGTTCGCCCCGCCCAGCGCGTCGGGCGCTTGCAGGTAGGGCAGGTAGACCATGCGCGGCGCCGCCTCTCTCAGGCTCTTGTACTTGGCATCTCGCACCAAACCCACGACCGTCAGCGGTTGGGGGAACGCGCCGTGCTCCAGGCGAAACGTGCGTCCCAGGGCTTCCGTTCCGCCAAAATAATAGCGGGCCATCGCCTCGTTCACGATCGCGACTTTGGGTGCGCGCTCGTCGTCGCGCGAGTCAAAGTCGCGGCCGCGCAACATCGATGTGCCCATTGTCCGAAAGAACCCCGGAGATATGACGAGCAAAACCGCCTCCCGATCCTCCCCTGGCCGGGGCGCGAAGCCCGGGGCGTTCACCGCTTCCGTCCATGAGTTGCCCGAAAAGAGTCTCTCGCTGGAGAGGGCCGTCGATCGGACGCCCGGCACACTAGCCACACGCTCTAGCACGCGCCCATAGAGCCGCACGCGTTCCAACCCTTTTGGCCCTTCCTCCGACGTGGAAACCTGGAGCAGAAGAACGTTATCCGGCTGGAAACCGGCATCCAGATGCGTGAGTGTTTGCAGACTCCGCGCGAACAGTACCGCGCCCACCAGCAGCACGCACGAGATCGCTACCTGCGTCACGACAAGAAGCTCTCCGGGTCTGGCCGATCCTTCGCCGCGTCCGGACCAGGAAGCTCCCCCCTTAAACATCGGAGAAAGATCAGATCGGGTGGCAGCAAGAGCCGGAGCAAGGCCGAACAGCAACACCACAGCGATCGAAGTGGACAGAGTGAACACCAGCACCCGTCCGTCAATGCCGAACGAAAGCTCGATTGTTCCCAGCGCGGAAGACAGAAACCGCACGAGGAATGTCGCCGCGACGGGCGCAAGCAGCAGACCAACCACTCCTCCCACGCCACCCAGGACAAAGCTCTCCGTGAGTAGCTGCCGGATCAGGCGCGTCCGGCTCGCGCCCAGCGAAAGTCGGACGCCTATTTCCCGGTGGCGGGCGGATGCCCGAGCGAGCAGCAAGTTCGCGAGGTTAGCCGCCGCAATGAGCAGCAACAGCGCAACGACGGTCATCAACACCAGGAGCGGACGTGAAAACCGCCGCCGCAACTGGGTCAGCCCGCCGCTTGCGGGCGCCACCTCGACCTGCATCGGCCGCTCGAACTTCCACTCGGCGCTCCACTGCCGCGCCAGGAGCTCCATATTCGCGCGCGCCTGCTCCTCCGAGACACCTGGCTTGCGCCGCGCCACCACCCGGAACATCATCGCCACAGGGTTCTGGAAAGACTGCCGGTCACTCCAGAACGTCGCCGGAACCCAAAGATCCACCGGCTGCCCCGTGGCGATACCCGTAAAACCCCTGGGCGCGATGCCTACAATCGTGTACGTTCGGCTACCGACTCGCAGCGCCTTGCCCAGCACGGCGGGATCGCCTGCGAAGGCCCGCTGCCACAATCCGTAGCTGATCACCGTCGTATTTGCAGCGGCAAGGTCCTCCTCGGTCAGAGCACGCCCGATGACAGGTGTAACGCCCAGAACCGCGAAATAGTCTCCCGAAACCGGGGAGAAGTGAACATCGCCAAAATCAACATCGCCAAGCCGCGCACTGCCTCCGAATCGGCCTGAAGATGTGAGCAGCACGCCCGAGAACACCTGATTGCGATCCCGGATGATTTCAAATATGGGATAGCTGAGCGTCCTTCCGCCCGTCCGGCTCACCTCCAGCAGCTGCTGCGCCTCGCGGACCGGCAGCATTCGCAGCAGCACCGCATCCACGAGGCTGAAAATCGCCGTGTTCGCTCCGATACCCAGGGCCAGGGAAAAAACTGCCGTCAGGGTGAAGCCCGGCGACTTCCTTAGAACGCGAAAGGCATATGTCAGATCCCTGATCAAATCTTCGATCAGGTTGACGCGGCGCATCTCGCGGCACTGCTCCTTTGTGACCTCCAAAGATCCGAATTCACGCCGGGCCGCCAGACGAGCTTCGGACTCGCTCATTCCGGCGGCGATGTGCTCTTTTGTGAGTTGTTCGATGTGAAGATCAAGCTCCCGCTGCATGTCTGCTTCCGCCTGGGACCGCCGGAAGAGTGAGCGGAAACGCTGGACGGCAACCCGGCCTAATCGCATGGCTTCCTCCTAGGCGCTCTCGATCAGAAGCTGAACGGCAGAGGAAAGCCGTTCCCAGCTTCTCAGTTCACGCTCTAGTTGCTTTTTGCCTTCCCGCGTCAGCGAATAAAACTTGGCAGAACGGCCGAGATCGGAGTCTTTCCATTCCGCGCTGATCCAACCTTGTTGTTCGAGCCGATACAACGCCGGGTAGAGCGAACCCTGGCCAACCGAGAGGACTTCGCCGGAGAGTAGCTGAATGCGCTTGGCGATTCCCCAGCCGTGAAGCGGTTCTCTGGCGATTGTCTTGAGGATGAGCAGGTCCAACGTTCCTTGGAGCAAGTCTGACGGTTTGGGCATCTAATACCTCGATTATCGACAACCATACCTCGATTATCGACACCTTGCAAGGAGCTATTTACAGGGTCGTCAGCTGCCTTCCGGGGCTGCGTCTTGGGTTGAAAAGGCAGACGCTTTGTATCGACTAATCTTAGAAGTGGGCAGGGTAACGAGGTCTTCCGGTGCGCCCGCGCGCCTCAGCGCGAACAATCGCCGAGCGTTTAGGCCCGGTCTCCGCCTCCCTTGCATTATTACGTGGCAAACCGGACAACTGGCGGGGCGTCCGACAGAAACCGCCTCGCTTCCCTCCACTTGTCCGATAAGCCGACATACTCGTCCAAGTGAACGTCAAGATCCGCTCAGGTCGGGCGGTTACCTTCACTTGTCGCCGATTGGATTTCAGCGAACGACAGGTCGCCCGACGTTTTTTCGCAACTATCCGACGAGATAGCCTGACTATCTGAGCGGATAGAATTGAGCCCGCCCAAGGCAGCGATCTACCTTTCCGAGAAGTTTGCCAATGGAGCTTCATCTCGATTTGGATCAAGCACTCTTGGTCCGCGCGAGATTCTGACTCGCGTCTTGGCCCACCGATTGCAGCCAAGTAGCGTGGGACTGAAAACCCGGAATGGTCCGAGCGAATACATGTTGTTATCGAAAATGAGGCGAGCGATGTCGATCTACAGAGTTTGGTTGGTTCGAACTGGCCTGTCCATGTTTGCTCTTTTCCTGTCTATGGTGAGCTGTTTTGCTCAGGAGCCCGCAGGGGTGCGACGAGTCGGAACTCTGGCTCACATTGCTTCCGGCGGCGGATGGGTCACCACTATAACGCTAATCAATTTGTCGACTGTGTCGGTGACCGCCCGGATTCAATTCTATGACGACGATGGCCGCCCCCTGACTTTGCCGCTCGACTATCCGCAGTTTGGTTTGAGTGTATTTCGATCGTCCGAAGATCTGACTATCGCTGCAAATGGATCCGTTGTCCTCGAGACCGGCGTGGCTGTGCCACGCAGGTTGGTTGGCTGGGCCGACGTTCAAGCGAGAGGCGCAGTGACCGGCTATGCAATCTTTCGTTTCAACTCACCGGGTGGTGCGCTGTCAGAAGGCACTGTTCCACTTGATACGGCAGAGTCATTGTCGATGGCGCTTCCTTATGACAACACCGGCGGCTTCCAAACAGGGCTGGCTTTGGTAAATCAGTCTTCGACTGGATCTCTCTTTACAGCCACGTTGTATAACGACGGCGGCGTCGAACTCGCCTCGTTTCGCGGAGGCCTTTTCGCTTTAGGACACGCTTCCTTCTTTGTGACAGACCTGTTTCCGTCATCTTCAAATCGACGGGGCATTATCCGGCTGCAAAGTGAGGGTGCTTTCACGGCATTGGGGTTGCGTTTTAACCCATCGGGCTCGTTTACTTCAGTGCCTATTGTTCGCCCACCGAGTCGTTGATGGATCGAACACCAGAAACGAAAGCAGAAGGAGAGAAGCATGCGTGCAATCTTCATCAGCTATCGCAGAGAAGACGCTGAAGGGCAAGCTGGACGCTTGTTTAATGATCTCGCAAGCGAATTTGGTAGTGATGCGGTGTTTATGGATGTGGGCGGCATCGAGCCAGGGCGCGATTTTCGGCGGATCATTGACGAGCACGTAGCCTCTTGCGGTGTCCTCCTGGCGATCATTGGCAAGAGTTGGATCAATGCCCAGGATAACTCGGGCCGACGCCGACTCGATGACCCGATGGATTTCGTTCGCCTTGAAACTGCCTCAGCACTGAAGCGCGATATCCCAGTCATCCCCGTGCTGGTCCAGGGGGCAAGCATGCCGCGAGCGGAACAGCTAACACCAGATCTGGCAGATCTTGCTTTTCGCAACGGGGTCGAGCTGACCCACGCTCGTTGGGAATCTGATGTTCAGGTGCTCATAAAGGCATTGCGCCCGCACGTGCAAGAGAGGCGCTTGGAGCTGGATCGTGAGAAAGCCAAAGCGGGGGCCAATGCAACGCAAGCATCGGGGACTGGCCGCGCGGTGATGGAGCCAGGCGCGCAGACAACCGGACCGGCCGTTATCGGTCAACCTATAATCTCATTTCGTGTCATCGTCACGGCGTTGGGGGCGGTGATCGCTCTCTCGTTTCCTGGATACGTTTGGTACTCAAGATCTTCCACGGCGCCCGAGATTGCCACTAGCGCAGAGGCACCGACGGCAGCAAACGGCCGGCCGGTTAGCAATGAGCCTAAGGCCAAGACCCAGTCCGATCAGACGGCCCCTGCCGAATTACAAGCCGATCAGCTTTCCAAGAAGCAGGCTGCTGACGAGATAGAAGCGGCTAGGCTAGCTACTAAGGAGAAGCGCGACGGTGAAGCAAAGATACGTGCGAAGCAGGCTGCTGACAGGGCAGAAGCAGACAGATTGGCGGCGAAGGAGGCTGCTGACAAGACGGAAGCCGACGCTCTAGCGAAGGAAAATACTGACCGCGAAGCCAAGATACTGGCCGCGGAGAAGGCTGCCGCCACCCACGCCGCGCGCTGGCCGTCCTACGACTTTCCACCGCCTAACGGCGGGCCCATGGTCTTCACCATCATGCCGGACGGCAATCCGGCCTGTGCTTCCTACGACGGTGCCAATTGCTTGTGGGGACTTAGCTACGACCAGATCGATTTCACACGACTGGAACCGCTAGTCTGCGGTGAAGGGCATCGCGCCAGGTGGAGTGTCACCGGCTACGAAGACCCCAAGCACTGGTGCAATCTGGCCAGAAAAGTGAGTGGCATTCGAAAGTAGGCTAAAGCGCAAGGCGGCAATCAGTCGGGATGTATCACTTCGAATTGCTTTCGATCTTTTAACTGGAATTTGACGAGTTCTACTAAGAGAGGAGTCAGTCCATGAAAACCTTGAAGCTGATAGTTGTTGCCGTGTTGATCACATCCTCTCCTATTACGTAGGCGACGTAGCGCTTGCGAGCGAGCGCTGGCAAGAAGCTACGTTCCCACCGCCCAACGGCGGCCGGCTTGTTTTCGCCATTACGAATGATGGAAACCCCGCATGTGCGTCCTACGATGGAAGGAATTGCTTGTGGGGCCAATCGATCCGCGACGTTGATTTCGCAAGAGTCCGACCATTAGTCTGCGGCGCAGCGCACCGTACGTTGTATGGAGTTACGGGTTTTGAAGACCCTAAGCACTGGTGCAACCTTGCTCTACGTGACGGTACAACTCAGACCGCTCCGGTAACGCCATCCCCAGCTGCTGGTGGCTATCGTATGACTAACTGGTCCGGGTGGGGTCGCGCCGCGGGCGTCGACTATCGTTATCGCGTTGGATGGCACTCGGCGAACAGCGGCCCAGGCCAAACGGTGGACGTGATCTATGAGGTCCGAAATTCGGGTGCTCAACGATGGTCGGGAGCGGCACGCTCGCTCAGTTGCGCGCAAGACACGCTATGGGGTAGTACCGATGTCGCCCTTGCTCCGGGCCAGACAAGGGAGGTCCGTGTTCACGCGCCAAATTGCGGCAACGCGACGAATCCCTATATTCGTCCCAATGTCGTCCGCGCCGGCAAGTTTGACTAGTTTCGCGGCCCGTAGGGAAGCTGTTTGAGCGCGGCGAGGGCTCAGCGCCCGTTCGTCCGCGACGTCCACGGGCTGGCCAGAAAGACGCGCAGGTGCAGCCACGGCCGCGACTGGCTGGCTAGCCCACGCGCGCCTCGCTGTCGATTGTTGGGCAGCAGCGGGAGGCGCAGGTGGCGCTGGAGCGCCCGGACTGCAGCGATGTACAAATGCCCTTGGGCAACACGTGCTGCAAGAAAGAAAGACTTGTCGCAGTCCTGCCACGAACTTACCGTGGAAGACGCGGCTGAGCACCTTCGCCGGCAAGAAGAAATGGGATCGCGACGAGATCCAGTGCGCGTGATCCGACGACAGTCGGCCGCCCGGTACAACACAGTGTATGTGTGGGTGGAAATATAAGACGGTAACCAGCGGGTGGGCATCAGATCCTCATCCGGAGGATCGGATGAACAAAAAAATTCCATTCCTTTGTTTGCAGGCGTGGTGACTGTGTCCCAATCGGGCAGAATCGTATGACGACGACCCGACGAGCCCGATCCGAGTTATTCGGCAGCGAACGATGCAGAACCTGGCAATGATGGAACATTATGCCTCCTGCAGGAAGTTCGACCACGCGCGCGTTCGAGTTGTCGATCTTACAGTGTTCTCCCCAGTCTTCCCAACTGGGACGCAGATGGCTACCCGGAATCATCTGCATGGCGCCGTTGTCCCCGTGGACGTCGTCAAGGGTCAACCAGCCGCTCACCATATTCGCGGGAAAACACTGGTGGTAGAGATTGTCCTGATGCCAGTACACAACGCTGCCATGATAGGGAGGTTTATAGAGCAAGTGAGCCTGAAGAAGGCGGATGTTAGGTCCGATTAGATCTTCGACCACATCCAGTATCCTGTCCGCATAGGCCAGCTTTCGAAACCAGAGGTTGCGCGCGGAGACTCCAAAGACTTGCAGCATCTGTGCGTCTTCGGTCTTCGGCTGGTCGTCTTCCGCCGCTGCCAGATCGGTGAGATAGCCTTCTCTTCGCGCTTTCTCTATTTCCTGGTCGTACTCATTTCGTAAGAACTTGATTTGATGCTCGTCAAGTATCTTCCCGAACCGCAGGTAACCGTTGGTCATGTAATCATCGATCTGTTCCTGACTGAGAATCAGACGCGATGTTTTCAGGGTCTCAGGATAGGCGTTGTCCATGACTTTTCTGCGGATAGTCGCAGGTAAGCAGTCTCTTGGGTTAGGAGCCGTGTTAAGTAAACCGACCAGTGTGCAACTACCAGAGGCTCCGGACCGATCACAACCGGGATTTTAAAAACGATGTTTCAGGGCATGGAGTTCTTTGACACTTCTTCCACCGGCACAGCGGACCAGTTGGCTTCGACTTGGACGTATTACCAGAGAAGTGGCGGAGCATCCACTTTAGACCCGGCCCACTCCACCTCTCCGGGTTAGCCGACTACTCGCCCAAGTGGCCGCAATATTCCTAAACACTACGGCGTTACCGAGGATCTATGTAGACACTTTAACTTGGCGCGAAGGACCTTCGCTCGCAAGGCCGTTTTCACCGATGACTTTGAACGTTTCGGTTTCGCGAGCAAAGTTCGTCTATATTGTCCGATTAAAATCCGTTATTGTCGCAGACCGTTTCGAGGTTTCCGTCGTTCGAGTGCAAGCATTTTATTTTGCCCTTCCGCATTGTCCGGGGGTCTAATAAGTCGCTGCATTCGAAGCGACGTCGTCAACCTGAATTAAAGCCGCTAGAGCATCACTCTAGGTCTTTGACAAGGTCCAAACGTGCGCAAGCACATATAGGAGGTCCCATGAGTACTAATTCGTCCGTCCCTGACGGCAGCACGAAGCGCGCCGGGCCTGAGCCCTTCCTTGCCCGCACTCTCTCGGCCTCGCTGACCGTGAGGGACCTTCAGAAGAGCCTGGCTTGGTACCAAGATGTGGTGGGATTCACCGTCGACCGAAAATATGAGCGCGACGGAAAGCTGAGAGCCGTGGCGCTGAAAGCCGGGGACGTGCTGCTCTTGATAGGTCAGGATGACGGAGCCAAGGGATGGAACCGGGTCAAGGGCGAGGGATTCTCTCTGCAGATCACGACGGATCAGAACGTCGACGCGATTGCGCATCGGATCAAGGAGCTCGGTGGCACTCTCGAGGCGGAGCCCGCCGACATGCCCTGGGGGGGACGCATATTCCGGTTGCAGGACCCAGATGGATTTAAGTTTGCGATCTCGTCGCCCCTGCGGCCTAACGCCACCGCTGTCGAGGGCTGAAGCGCGACGACTGAGCCGGCAAGGCGTTGGACCGATGCGTCCGGTCTGAAGATCGCGGATGTATGGTCGGCCATTCAGAAGCTGGTTCTCACCTTCGGCGACTCCTGCCTAGTCGCCAAGGGTTTACGAATCCCCGGGATGGATGTCTCT
>CAWHCF010000025.1:0-137188 GCA_963827655.1 uncultured Acidobacteriota bacterium | reverse complement strand
TGTCTCCCGCCTCAGCCGCGCCGGCCGCGGTCGCTGCACGCGCTTTGGGTCCGAGCTCTTCGACGAGCGCGGACAGGGTCTCTGGCCCGCGCGAGTTGCTGATCACTACGTTGTAGCCGTGTGCGACACCGAGTCGCGCCAGCTGGCTTCCGATGTGCCCGGCCCCGATTAGTCCCTATGGTCTTCATAGCCCTTACCCTCTTCCAAGATGTTCCGTAGCCCGCTCGCACGCCGTAGCCGCGTGTACTCGGCCTGGTAGCCGTCGCCGAGGCGTTCGAGGACGTGGAAATGCGAGACGTCGTCTGCGACCATACCCCGGAGACCGCGCGGCCCGCGATTACTTAGGGACACTATATCCGCCCAGCTCTTTCGTCGCCATCGGCGGATGCGCTGGCGGGTTACCGGCCGGCACCCCAGTTCAGCACGACCCTCAGCGGCGTGCCGCCTGCATCGCGCAGGAGCCGGTTTACCAGAAAACGCTGCCCATCGACCGACGGGGCGTAATTGGCCCCATGCACACCAACGAAACCGACTTGGGCGACAAAGAGAGGGAGTGGTGGACCGACATCGATGGATTGGTGATCCGCTGCCGGTTTGATTGACGTCGCCGTGAGTTTTCCATCGAGCGCGATATAGAACAGCTCCGCACCATCCGCCCGCCATTGCGGCTGATCGCCGCCCCTGGTGGAGACTTGCAACCGCCGTCCGGGTCCCGGGAATGGCTGTACGTAAACCTCGAACACGCCCGACGTGTTCGCCACGAAGGCGACCCATCGACCATCCGGCGAAAGCCGCGCCGTACGCTCGTCCGCGTCAGTTTGAACGACTGGCACCGGCTTGCCGTCGCCTCCGAGCGGCAGCGCCCAGATATCCCACCCTGTTTTCGCGTTCATCCGCTGATAGACAAGGGAACGTCCGTCCGGTGAGGTATCACAAGTGAATGTCTCTTCGGTCTGGGGCGGAATCAGCAACTCCTTACGGCCGGTGCCGGTGTGTCTTTGGTAGATGGAACACTGCCCGTTCCGAACCGCGGTGTAAATGATTCGGTTGGTATCGCGAGCCCAGAGCGGAAAGATGTCCTCGTCGGCATCGTCTGTGAAGCGGCTCACGAGGCCACGGCGGGTATCGAGCATCCAGAGATCGGAGCTCGCCGCGCCCCGTTCGAAGAAGACAAGTTGACTGCGATCGGGTGAGTACGAGACTCCGTCCGGGTTGCCGAGACGGTCTCCCACGGTCGCGATCTGATTGCCCGATCGATCGACCCACGTAAATTGCCGCGCGAAGCGGGCTGCACCTGTGCGAAATGCGAACGCCGCTGGGCCCGCCGAGAGCGTCACCGAATGCCAGCCCGCGGAGCTGTAGACTCCGTCGGCGATTTGAAACGGATTCCCTCTCAACTCGAGGCGTTCGGCATCGAACGCTTGCGCGTAGACGTTGGTCTGTCGAATGAACAGCAAATGGCCGTTCGTATACACACCACCCGCATCGGCATCGACGAGGCGGCGCGACGACGAGCCGTCGAGCTGCCCGACGTGGATTCCTCGCGAGTCCGGGGCAGCGGCGACGTAATACAAGAAGTGCTTCCCATCGGGAAGAAAGTGGGGGAAGGAGTGTCCCACCTGCCCGGCGTCGAGCCGTGTCGCGTCAACCACCGGACCGCCTTCTGCCGAGACGCGCACGATCGCGCTCGCTGGATTGCGAACGAAGAGAATCACCCCGTCGCGGCTCCAGGTCCCGCCTACTCCCACCGTCGCTTTTGCCAATGTGCGGACCAGGCCACCATCGAGATCGAGCCGCTTGAGAAAGCCGTCCGCATAAAACGCAACGGAACGGCCATCCGGAGACCAGAAGGGAAAAGCCGCACCGCCGGTCCCGGCCAGCGGGCGCGCCGATACAGAGTCGATGGCTCGTAACCAGACATGAGGCTGGCCGTCCGAGTCGGCGACGAACAGGATCTGTCGTCCGTCTGCGGAAAGAGCGACCGATGGGAGAAGGAATGGATCAGCGACTTCCGGTGTGGCGATGTCGAATCGGACCTCGGGCGGTGCAGGAAGTCGTCGACTGGACCACACGCCCCATGCCAGCGCGGCAACGCCAAGGAGCGCCACCAGACTTGCCCACGCGAGCCGCTCGGTGCGGGACCGTGGCGCGGTCCGCGAATGCGCCGGGTCGCGGTCCGGCTGCTGCGCGTCATCGATCTCGAGCCGCGCGTCGGCGATGGAGCGCAATCGATTGGTTTCATTCTTCTCCAGACACCGCCGGAGCAACCGTCGAACGGACTCGGGCGTGTCTGGCGGAAGATGCCGCCAATCGGGTTCCGTCGTGAGCACGCTGGCCAGGATCTCGCTTCTCGTCGCCGCCGCGAATGCGGGGCGGCCGGTCAGCATCTCGAACAGCAGGCAGCCGAAGGCCCACACATCCGATCGAGCGTCGGCAGTCTGGCCCTTGACCTGCTCGGGCGACATGTACGCCGCGGTGCCGAGCAAGGTGCCCGGCATGGTCGCCATCATCGTTGGTGAGTGAGACAGCGAGTCGTCCACCGGCTGTGCGTCGGCTGCTTTAGCGAGGCCGAAATCGAGGATCTTGACCGTCCCGTCGGCCTTTACCTTGACGTTGGCAGGCTTTAGATCACGATGGATGATGCCGTGGTCGTGCGCGGTCTGCATCGCCTCGGCAATCTGGCGCGCGATCGCCAGGGCTTCGGCGAGCGCCATCGGGCCGCGTGCGATGCGCTGCGACAGGTCTTCGCCTTCGACAAGCTCCATCACGAGGGCGCGCGTCGATCCCGCGTCCTCGGCGCCGTGAATGTGAGCGATGTTAGGATGATTCAGGGATGCGAGAGTCTTGGCTTCGCGTTCGAAACGCGCGAGCCGATCGGGGTCGGTCGCAAACCCTGCCGGCAAAATCTTGATGGCGACGTCCCGATCGAGTTTCGTATCACGGGCGCGATACACCTCGCCCATGCCGCCCTGTCCAATGAGGGCCTTGATCTCGTACGGGCCCAGGCGTGTTCCTGGGGTGAGCACTTGTTCGGTCATCGTTGAGGCACTGGATAATACCAAGCGGCAATCGGTGAATCGCGACGTCACCTCACGCCGATTTGCTTGAGCGATCGTCAGTTGTCCTTCGACTCGCGCGCAAACGTGCGCTCGCTCAGGGCATTCTCCCGGCCCGCCCTGAAGGAAGGGAATAGGAAATTGCTTTTCGGTGAAGGTGGAAGAATAGCATAAGTCGGGCTGGATGGTCGGCCGAAATATCTCGACGGTCTGGGTGAGAGGGCCTGTTTGGGAGGGCGATTGGAGCGGGACGAGAGTGAAAGAGCGAGCTTGGGGCTTGAGGGGTCACCGCTCCGTCCCGTTCGAGTGCTCAACCAACGGTCGGCCCATACAATGACTCGCACGGCCCGACCGCGTACTGAAAGCCTACCGGCGGTCTGAAAATCGACGACCGCCGGCCTGCCGAAGGCCTTACGAATAAGCTGCAGCGACCATGATACGCCGGATCCGGACCCAGGGCGATCCGTGTGACGGGTGATTGATTTGCGTCGGCTGGCCCTTGGCATCACCGGTGGTCCCGAACATTTCCCACGACTCTTTGCCTGACGTCGCGTCGAGGTTCTGCCAGAAGTCCGTCGTGATAGCGTTGTAGGTCACGTTGCTCAGCATCCGCGTCTTCTTGCCGTTCTTGATTTCCCAGAACGCGTCGCCGCCGAACTGGCCGTTGATGCGCTGTTGATCGATCGAATAGCTACCTCGGCCATCGATCAGCACGCCATCCTTGGTGTCGGCGATGATCTCTTCCGGCGTCGGCGATCCTGGGGGCCCTGGCTCGAGGTGCACGTTTGGCATGCGCAGGAACGGATAGTTCCTCCACGACGTCGCGAACGTGCAACCGCGCGAGAAGTTCTTGCCGATGTAGTGCGCGGTCTCCCGATTCGTCTGCAGGTCTACGAGCTTGCCTTCGCGGACGATCGGCCACGACTGCGATTTCACCCCGTCATCGTCGTAGCCCACGGTGCACATGCCCCCCACATGCGTGCGATCGCAGGTCACGTTGAAGAGCTTCGAGCCCATCGTGAGCTTGCCGATGTCGCCGAGCTTCACGAAACTGGTGCCGGCATAGTTAGCCTCATAGCCGACCACGCGATCGAGCTCCGTCGGGTGCGCGACAATCTCGTGAATCGTGAGCATGGCATGTGCCGGCGTCATCACGAGATCCTTGAGCCCGACGCCAACCGGCGGCGCCGCGCAATGCTCCACCGCCTCGGCACAGATTCGCTCGACGTTTTCGTGCATCTTCGCGTCGAGAATCACCTCGTAGCCGGCCGTCTTCGGCGCCACTGAGAAAGTTCGCTGCTTGGCCTTGCCATCCTTGAATGCGGTGACGGTAAACCCCGAAAGCGAGCGCCAAATCTCCTGCTCGATGTAGGAACCTTCCGAGGTCGCCAGATACTTCCACTCGAAGTCGAATGCCATGTTCGACTGTACCCGGATGATGCCTGGCGCCTTCAGAGCGGCTTCATTGATCGTCATAAGGAAGTTGATCTTGTCGTCGAGCGGCACATCCTCCGGCTTGATCTTCACGGCGACGGCCCAGTAGTCCTGATAGGCCTCGACCGGCGCGAGCTTCACCTCGAATCGCTTGCTCACGGCGCTCGCCTTGGCGACCTCGGTGGCTTGCGCGGTGATTCGTTTGATCTCCGCCTCGGTCACGAACGGACTGCTGGCAAATCCCCACACGCCGCTGTGAATGACACGAACGCCGAAGCCGGCGCTCTCTTCGTGGCCACCGGCGCCAAAGCCGAACGAGTCGGTGACGATGCGATCGCGAACGGCGACGCTGTCGTTGATGTTGCGCGTGAAGCGGATATCGGCGTATGTGCAGCCCAGGCGCTTCGCTTCTGTCAGCGCGACGTCAGACAGACCCTTGAAGCGCGACTCCATCACGCGCGCCTTTGGCGATTGTGCGATCAGATCGCCGACCAGATCGCTGGCATAGAGCGCAACGCCTGTCGCGCTGAGAGTCTTCACGAACTCACGTCGTTTCATCGTCGGTCTCCAACCGGTTGGCGCACGCTACACTGCGGGTGAAATGGATGTCATGGTGAAGTCTTCGAGCATCATCGGCGGCACGAGCGCCGTGCCGGGGTTGTCGTAGGCCTCGCCGGTGTGCATCGGCACCGGTTTGCCGAGCATGGTGATGTTGTTGAAGCTCACGGCCGGCGACTCGTTCCAGCGGAAGTTCTGCACCGGTCCGACGATCTTTCCGTTCTCGATCAGGAACAGCCCGTCACGTGTCATTCCCGTATTGAGCAGCGTCATGTTGTCAACCGGGCGGATATACCAGAAGAACGAGACGAGCAGGCCCCGTTTGGTCGCCTTGATCATCTCATCGACCGTCGCGGTGCCGCCTTCCATGACCAGGCTCATGCCGGGCGTGGTCCCAGTCGGTTCTTTCTTTTGCCGCTGCGCCCAGAACCGGTCGTAGAACAGATTCTTGACCACGCCCTTTTCCACCCAGGTGATGCTCCTGGCGGGCAGACCATCCTGACCGATCGGCGATTGACGCAGCACCGGATTGCCGATCTCGCTGCGCAGTGTGAAGTTGTCGCCGAACACCTTCTCACCAAGCTTCGAGTCGCCGCGATTTTTGCCGCTCATGAAACTGCGGCCCTCTTCGGCGTTGCGGGCGTTGAGCGAGCCCAGCATCAACGAGAGGTAGCGGGCCGCCGGGCGCGGCTCCAGGATGACCGTGTAGTTGCCGGGCTCGAGGGGCCGCGGCTTGCGTGACCTCAGCGCCTTGTCGGCGGCCACGTTGGTCAACGCCTCGGCGTCGATATTCTTCATGTCCTTGACGCCGGTCGTCCCGGCCCATCCCGATCCGGTTTGATCGGGCGTGCGGCACGTGAGGATGAAGCTGGCATCGGCGTAGTGGAAATACGTGAAGAGACCTTCGGAGTTGGCGCTGGCATCGACCCAATCGAACTTCGGAATGAACCCGGCACCGAGCACACCACGCTTCTCGCAGATGTCAGTACTGATCTTCACCATCTTCGCTCGCTCGGCCGGCCCGAAGTTCACCGCTGAAGGCAACGCCGCGTCGATCTCGACATAGCTCTGCGGCGGTTTCACCAGTGGCATCAACTCCGGATTGTCGGGCTTCCGCCTGGCCAACATCTGCACATGTTCGATGGTTCGCTTCAACGTGTCATCGTCAAACTGATGTGTCGTCGCGGTCGCCGACTTTTGCCCAAACCGAACCGTGATTTGCGCTTCTTGATCGTGCTCGATCAGATTCGCGGTGATGCTCGAGTTCGCATACCGCGTCGCCGACCGCTCTCCGCCGGAGAACCGCACCTCCACGGCGTCGGCCTTGCACATGTTGAGTACTTTGTCGGTGATCCGCTTGATCTCGTCTTTCGAATACGCCATTAGTTCAGCCCTTGGCTATCGGCAGCTGCGCCATCTGGTTCCGGCTGGAAGTTTACCAAACAAATATACCACCAGGACACGAAGACACGAAGAAACGCCAGGAGTCTTTGCCGATCCCGAGCGCGAGCCCGAAGTACGATTCACACGAAGTTAACATCCTTTTCGAACCAGATGCGCTATTATTTGGACACCGGCTCATGTGGAGTGCAGCCCTCCAGGGCAGATGTGCAATTCGGGGTGGAGGTATGGGATTCCGTTTAGCCGCATGAAGGGATTTGATTGATCGCGCCTGCGAAAGTCGAGAAAACCTGGCTGTTACGCGAGTTTTGGCAGGCACAATGCAGGCATGTGGAGAAGGAGCATTCGCTTTTCGTTGTTAGTGGGTAAGCTCGAAGCCAATGCCGGAAAGGGAGTTTCAATGATTACCAGAGTGTTCGGCCGAAAGTCAGGTCTTGTCATCTTAGCGGCGTTCCTGATCGGCCCTTCTTTACTGTTCGCACAGGTGTCGGCCGGGACGGGAGCCATTACCGGAGCCGTGACGGACGCCACCGGTGGCGTGCTTCCCGGTGTCGAAGTGACTGTGCGGAGTGCGGCGACGAACGTGTCGCGCACAGTAATCACAAATGAGGTGGGTCGGTACGATGTTGTCGCACTGTGGCCCGGCGAATACGAGGTCTCCGCGACGCTCGCGGGGTTTTCTACCCTCCTGCGCAAGGGGATCACGGTTTCGGTGGGCCAAAGGGCTGTTGTCGATCTCGCGCTGACCGTTTCGGCCGGACAGGAGGTCATCACGGTGACGTCCGATTCCCCTGCCGTCGAAACCGACAAGAGCGAAGTCAGCACTGTTATCAACCTGAACGACATGCGGAACCTCCCGCTCAACGGGAGGCGCTGGGACAACTTCGTCATGACGACGCCGGGCGCCTCCAACGACGGCGGATTCGGGTTGGTGACATTCCGCGGGTTGTCCGGGCTTTACAACAACAACATGATCGACGGCATGGACAACAACCAGGCGTTTTTCTCCGAAGCCAAGGGGAGGACACGCCTGGCCTATGGCGTCAGCTCCGAGGCCATTCAGGAATTCCAGGTTGGCACGAGCAATTTCTCGGCCCAGTACGGGCGCGCGGCGGGAGGCGTCGTTAATGCGGTCACGAAATCCGGGACCAACGACGTCCATGGGACGTTCTTCTATCTGATCCGCGACGACGGACTGAATGCGGAGAATCCGACCGCAAAAGCTGCCGGAATTGCCAAGCCCAAGGATACGCGCCAGCAGTTCGGGCCGTCCGTAGGGGGCGCGCTCAAGAAAGACAAGATCTTCTACTTCCTCAGCTATGACCAGCAGCTGCGCACCTTCCCGGCCATTATCGTTCCGGGGTCGCCGACGTTCTTTGATTCGACGGGAACAGCGCCCGGATTGAGCAACGTGCTCAACTTCTATCGTGGCCTGCAAGGGCCTCAAGACCGTGAGGGTGATCAATCCCTTTATCTGGGTCGCGCCGATTGGAACATCAATCAGAGGAATCAGTTTTCCACCACGATCAACATTCTGCGCTGGGATTCGCCCAATGGAATTCAGACGGCGCCGACGCACGCGAACCATGCCACGGCGAACGGAAGCGATATCGTCGAGAACGAGACCGTAATCGCGCGGTGGAATTCCACCGTCAGCCGGAATTTCGTGAGCGAGCTGCGCTTCCAGTGGGGGCGCGATTTCGAGGCGCAGGAACCGAACGCGCCGGGACCTTCGGTTTCGGTTACCAATGGCATCAACTTCGGCATGCCGAATTTCCTGCCGCGCGCAGCCTACCCGAACGAGCGCCGCTGGCAGGTCTCGCAAAACCTTTCGTGGCTGCGCGGCCGTCACTCCGTGAGCTTCGGATACGACATGAACTGGCTTCGTGACGAGGTCATCAACCTCTTTTCGGGAGGAGGCGTCTACAGTTACCCCAGCGCGAACAATCTGGCACTGGATTGCCCGAACATCACCCTGCCGCTGGGCGCCTGCGCGGCGACTCCGGGAACCAACCCGGGAAGGAACTACACCAGCTTCGCGCAGCAGTTTGATTCGCTGGGCCTGGCGGGTGCGACGGAGTTGACGAACGAGGACTTTGCCCTCTTCGTTGAGGATTCGTGGAAAGCCCGCAACAACCTGACGTTCAATTTTGGGCTTCGCTACGAACTCCAGACGATGCCCACGCCAATCGGGAATCCCGCAGTTCCGGCAACGCAGCGGATCAATACCGACAAGAATAACCTCGGTCCCCGCTTCGGGTTTGCCTGGGATCCTTTCAGCAACCGCAAGTTCGCAATCCGCGGCGGCTTCGGCCTGTACAACGGGCGCACCCAGAACTCGACGCTGTTCAACCTGCTGACGGTGGACGGCGTGCGCTTCCAGAGCTTCTCCTTCCAGCCCGCGACGGCCGGTTCCCCCTTGTTCCCGCAGGTGTTCGCAGCCATCCCTCAGGGAACTTCCGCGCGCCCGGATGTTGTCGTCGCATCATCCGATTTCAGTAACCCTCTCATTTACCAGGGCCAGTTCTCCATCGAGCAGGAACTGTTCCAGAATTTCACTGTAACCGGGATTTACCTGGCGACGCGTGGCCAGCGAATGCCGCTCTTCCGCGACACCAATCTTTTCCCGTCAACCCAGGAGGTGGTTTACGCTGTGTGCGGGGCTCCTCAGGTTACCGGAAGCACAACCTGTTCTCAGATCCAGCAGACGGCGTCGGTCCCCTTCTTCCCGGGTCCCAGCACGAACCGGCCCAATGCGGCCTACGGGCGCATCACGGTGGTCGACAGCGTGGTCAACACCTGGTATCACGGCTTCGTTTTCCAGGCCAAGCAACGCTTCTCGAAGGGATTCCAGATGCAGGCGTCGCTGACGATATCCAAGGCCATTGACGATGACCAGAGCTCCATTACTTTTTCGACGTTCAATCAGCCGTTGAATCCCTTTGACGTCCGCGGCGATCGTTCGCTCTCGGACTTCGATCAGAGGAAGCGGTTCTCAATGTCGGGATACTGGATCCTGCCGTTCGGCGGAATCGAATCGCGCCCTGTCCGCGCGATTCTCAACGGCTTCCAGCTCTCGGGAATTCTGAACCTGGCGGATGGCCGACCGTACTCGGGTGGGATCAATGGAAATCCCGGACCCAGCTTCGTCCAATCCGGCGGAATCCTCGGAGTCGGTGGAAGCAACCGAGTTCCGTTTGTCGGCCGGAACACATTCACGTCGCCAGGGTTTGCTTCGGTGGACGTTCGTCTCGCCCGCGCGTTTCGGCTGTCGGAACGGATGAAGCTCGAGCTGATCTGGGAGGCTTTCAATCTCCTCAACCGCACGAATGTCACCGGGCTCAATACTCTGCAATACAACGTGGTCGGCACCACTCTATTCCCCCGCGCGGAATTCGGGACGGCGAGCGCGACCGGAACCAATCTTGTGCGCGAGCGGCAGATGCAGTTGGGCGCTCGATTCAGTTTCTGATCAGAGAGCGTCGGCACGGAGGCGGGCATCAACTCCGCCCTCCGCTTCTTGTGTTTCTTCTGAGTCTTCGTGGTATTTGTAGCTCCAACCACGAAGACACGAAGAAACGTCCCTATTCTGGAAATGAAATTCCCAAAAACGGACGCTTCCGATTCCGGCTTCCCGCGGCAGGACTCTTCAATTTTCAGGCTTTTCAATAAATTAGCGTCCGCTCGATTTGTGGCACGTTTCTTGTCTTAGCCCAGGCTCTGGTAAACGATTCCGCGGGAGGTTCTGATGAATGGCTTGCTTCAGGATCTGCGCTTTGGTTTCCGGATGCTGGTCCGGAGTCCCGGCTTTACGCTCATCTCGGTCCTGACCCTCGCGTTGGGAATCGGGGCCAATTCCGCCCTCTTCAGCGTGGTTCATGCCGTGCTGCTGCGCTCGTTGCCGATGCCCGAGGCGAACCGGTACGTCGTGCTTTACGAAGCCAATCTGGTGCGAGGATTCACCCAGAGCACTGTCGCGCCGGGCAACTATCTCGCGTGGAAGGCTCGTCAGAAGGTTTTCGAAGATATCGCGGCCTACGGCAGAGCGTAACGTCACGCTGACGGGCTTTGAAACCCCCGAACTGCTCGAGGGGGCCCGGGTATCGGCTAATGTCTTCCAGATCCTGCGCGCAACACCGGTCCTGGGCCGGACGTTCCTCGGTCGAGGAGGACAGGCCCGGGAGCGAGCAAGTTGCCATTTTGAGCCATGCCCTGTGGCGGCGCCGCTTCAATGCCAGGGCCGATGTCCTCGGCCAGACTCTCGTCCTTGACAACCGTCCATATACGATTGTCGGGGTGATGCCCGAGGAGTTTCACTTTCCGAAGCGAACCACGGAGCTATGGATGCCCGCCGCCCTGGATCCCGAACGCGGAATGGACGGAATGAGCGGTCGCATCCTTCAAACCATCGCACGGCTCAAGCCGGGGATCACGCTTGACCAGGCCCGCGCCGAGATGGACGTGATCGCGAAACAACTGGCGCAGGCCAATCCGGCCTTCAACGCCAATATCAGCGTGAACATCGTCCCGGTCCGCGAGATCATGGTAAGAGGGCTGCGTCCCGATTCTTCTGGCGCTGCTGGGCGCAGTCGGCTTTGTCCTGTTCATAGGGTGCGCGAACGTCGCTAATCTTCTGCTGGCGCGGGCCTCTGGGCGCGCCCGCGACTGGCGATCCGGGCCGCGCTTGGGGCGCGCCGATCACGGATTATACGGTTGCTTCTGGTGGAAAGTCTGCTGCTGGCACTGTTCGGAGGCAGTCTGGGGCTCCTGCTTGCCGTCTGGAGTGTAGACGGTCTGGTGGCTCTCAGTCCTCAGGGGTGCTGGGCAACTGGAGAATCAAGATTGATGCGACCGTGGTGGGCTTCACGATCGCGCTGGCGCTCGCGACCAGTCTGCTGTTCGGGCTGATGCCGGCCTGGCAAGGCTCCGGACCTGATTTGAACCAGGCGCTCAAGGAGGGTAGCCGCGGCTCCAGCGGGACGGCGCGAGTGCGCGTTCGGGGTGCGCTGGTCGTGGCCGAGGTTGCGCTGTCTCTCGTGTTGTTGATCGGAGCAGGACTCATGATACGCAGCTTTCTGAATCTGACGGCGCAGAACACGGGCTTCGATCCGGGTAACCTGCTTACGTTCCGGGTCCGGTTGCCGGAAGCCGGCTACAGTCAGGGACACCAGGTCTCGGGGTTCTACGATCAGATCATTCAGCGGCTGGCCGATTTGCCGAGGGTGGAGGCAGTCGGCGCCACCCATGCGATTCCTCTGGGCGGGTTCGGCGGCAATCGTCCGTTTATGATTGAAGGGCATCCCCGTCCCGAGCCCGGGAAGGGCCCGGTCGTGCAATATCGCATTGTTAGCCCGGGCTATTTCCGGACCATGAGAATCCCGGTTCTGAAGGGGCGGGAGTTCACTCAACAGGACAGTGGCGGGGCTCCCGGCACGATCATCATCAACGACAGCCTGGCGAACAAGTATTTTCCTGGCGAAGATCCGGTAGGCAAGCGGATTACCATCGGTGGATATGACGATGCGTGGGGGGAAATCGTCGGAGTGGCGGGCGATGTGCGGCAATGGTCGATGGGAACAGAGCCGGAGCCGGAGATGTACTGGGTGTATTCCCAGAACTGGATCGCGCGCAGCCCGACCCTGAGCGCTCTCCGGAGATCGCTTACTCTGGTCGTGCGCACCCAGGCCAATCCGGAAAGCCTCATCCGCGACGTGCGGCGCGAGGTCATGACGATGGACAAGACCCTGCCGGTGACCCACGTCAGGACCATGGAGGAGCGCGTCGGCGAGTCCACATCGGGACAACGATTCAACGCGTTGCTGATCACGCTCTTCGCTGCTTTGGCCCTGGTTCTGGCGTCGATCGGGATCTATGGCGTGGTCTCGCACACGGCGGCCCAGCGCACGCACGAGATCGGCATCCGAATGGCATTGGGCGCTCGCGGAAGCGATGTGCTGTCGCTCGTGCTCACCCGGGGAATGGGCCTGGTCCTTATCGGAGTTGCAATCGGACTGGCGGTCTCGCTTGCATTGACAAGATTCCTCGAGCGTCTGCTGTTCGGGGTTGAGCCAACCGATCCATGGACCTTTGTGGTTGTCTCTCTGGTCTTGACGGCTGTGGCGCTTCTGGCGTGCTACGTGCCGGCTCGCCGCGCTGCGAGACTCGACCCGCTCACGGCGCTGCACCAGGAGTAGCAAGATTCCCCGGCCTGACTTACTGCCTACTGCTTTTCTATGAATCCCGAAATAATTCTTGACTATTCCTTCCGGCTGCCTTAAAAGTTCCGCAATCGGCACAAAGGCGTGCCGAATTTGTGTGACGACGAAGTCTTCGGGCTCTTGGAGTCTGAAGACTTTTTTGTTTTTAGGCCCGAAGTTTACTCAGACAACGGAGTCCAGTGGCGCAGTTGCCTTTCTATGCCACTGGACTTTTTTTTTGCGCCTGTAAGGAGGCCTGGAACGATGACAAAGAGGAGTTTCGCATTCAGTCTTCTCATGCTCGCGCTCGTGGGCATGGGAAGCTCGGTTTTCGCCCAAGACGCGGGACAAGCGCCGGCTGTGGATACGGGAGATACCGCTTGGGTATTGCTCTCTTCGGCCCTGGTTCTGCTCATGACAATCCCGGGGCTGGCCCTCTTCTACGGCGGAATGGTGAGGACCAAGAACGTGCTGGGGACGATCATGCAGAGCTTCATCATTTCCGCTCTGATCAGCATCCAGTGGGTCCTGATCGGATACAGTCTTTCGTTCGCCCCTGGAACGAGCATAATCGGAGGCCTGCAGTGGCTGGGATTGAGCGGTGTGGGAGCCGCTCCAAATGCAGACTATGCGGCGACGATTCCCCATCAGGCCTTCATGATCTTTCAGCTGATGTTTGCCGTGATCACGCCGGCGTTGATGACAGGCGCTTTCGCCGAAAGGATGAAATTCAGCAGCTTCCTGGTGTTGACGCTGTTGTGGGCAACCTTCATCTATGATCCGCTCGCGCACTGGGTTTGGGGAGTGGGAGGCTGGCTGCGCAACCTGGGCGCTCTGGACTTTGCCGGAGGGACGGTCGTTCACATCAGCTCGGGCTTCTCGGCGTTGGTCTGCGCGATGTTCATCGGCAAGCGCGTCGGATACGGAGTCGAACCGGCGCCTCCTCATAATCTTCCGTTCACGGTACTGGGAGCCTCGTTGCTTTGGGTCGGCTGGTTCGGCTTCAACGCCGGATCCGCCTTGTCAGGCTCCGGCCTGGCAACCAGCGCCTTCGTGGTCACGCATACCGCTGCCGCCGCGGCGACACTGTCGTGGATGTTCAGTGAGTGGATCTTGAAAGGAAAGCCTACCGTTCTTGGAGCGGCCAGCGGCGCCGTTGCCGGTCTGGTGGCCATTACTCCGGCCTCCGGCTTCGTGGGACCGCTTGCAGCCATCGTGATCGGGGGCTGCGCAGGAGTCTTCTGCTATTCGGCTTGCATGCTCAAATCGAAGTTCGGATACGATGACTCTCTGGATGTTGTGGGGGTCCACGGAGTTGGTGGTACCTGGGGCGCGCTGGCAACCGGAATATTCGCGTCGAAGCTCATTAACCCGGCCGGCGCCGACGGACTGCTCTATGGAAACTGGGACCTCCTCCGGGTGCAGTTCATAGCCGTGATCGCTACCATTGCATTTGCATCGCTGGGAACCCTTGTGATTCTTGTAGTGGTGAAGGCGGTTATGGGGCTGCGCGTCACGGAGAATGAAGAGCGGCTCGGGCTGGACCTCAGCCAGCACACTGAAAATGCCTATGCTTTCGGCGTGACGGGACGTAGTGAGGCTCCGCAGCTGGCGAAGACCCCGGCACCCGACGGTTTGATGATTCCCAAGTCCGCGCTCGAGGAAACCTAATCCTCGCGGGTACGACGGGCACAGAGGGCGACGCACTAAGGACGCCTGATCAGGGCGCCTCGCAGTGCCTCGCCCTCTGACCCGAAACAAAGACCAAACCACCAAGACTCAAAGACTCGAAGAGATGCTTTCGCGTTTCTTCGGGTCTTTGTGTCTTCGGGGTTAGAGCGAGAGGGGTGCGTGCTAGAATTCAGCATCGATCATGATCGACTCCCTGGGTGGAAGGGAGCTCGCCGTACTCGGGGCACTGGTGTGGGTCTGCTGCGCGCTGCTGTCGTTCGTGAATGGATTCCTGCGCGGTCTGCACACTTGGCAATGGCTGGCGCTGAGTGTGGCGTTCGGTCCACTCGCCCTGGTGACGAGCCTCTTCCTGCATGGGCGCGGCCCGCGCGTATCGCTCTTCGCCCGCGCGCCGGCCGCCTCTCCCCCGCTCTCCACCCGGCCGCTCGACCCGCTGGCCCGGCCGGCCTTCGGCCGTGAGCTAGCGGAGCTGCGACGTCAGGGGCGGATCGACGAGGCTATTGAGATGCTTCTCGTGCTCGTCGACACCGTAGAGGAGAAGGCGCGCGCCCAGGCCCGGCCAGTCCCTCACTGGTACTACGAGCAACTCGCCAACCTTTACCACCGCCGGCGCCGCCCGAAGGACGAGCTAAAGATCCTGCGGCGCTATGCATCGAAGCCCCGGATCGACGGGAAACCCGCGCGGCGCCTGCTCCAGCGGCTCGAGCGGCTCAGCCGCGGAGCCGAGCGGGAGTCGCCCTGACCCGCGCACCGGCCGCAAGCTTCCACAACTCAAGGCGCAAAGCAAAACCTCCCGATACCTGTGCGGACGGGCTATCAAGCCCGTCCGGCCCACATGGCACAAAGGAACTTTTTAGGCTAATCCTCCCGATCACGTTACTTGCGACGGGTCAATGACCCGTCGCCACATGAAGCTGGAAGCTTGTCCGAGCATTTTTTCAGTCTTGCCTGAATTCTGACGACGGCGAATTCATGGGTGTGTTATGTTGGCCCCATTCTGGTCGCCTGTCAGGGAGGATTGCTATGAGACCCAAGATTCTGCTGATTGTCGTGGCGCTCGTGTGCCCGATGGCATACGGGCAGGCGGTGAAGGGAACGCTGCTCGGAACCGTGACCGACGGGTCGGGCGCCGTCGTTCCCGGGGCAGGGATAACGATCACCGAGGTGAACACCGGCATCAGCCGCTCGACCGAGACGAACGCGAGCGGCTATTACGTCTTTGCGAACCTGGAGACCGGGACATACCGTGTCGCGGTCGAGCTGCCGGGGTTTCGCAAGGCGGTGCGTGACGGCGTCGAAGTTCAGGTCAATAGCACGATCCGGGCGGATGCGGTGCTCGAGCCGGGCGCCGCGAGTGAGACCATCGAGGTGACGGCGGCGCCGCTGACACTGCAGACCGACCGCGCCGACACCGGAATCAAGATCGAGACCCGCCAGCTCCAGGACATGCCGCTGCTTTACAACCGCAACTTCCAGAGCCTGGTCATCCTGGTGCCAGGCGCGACGCGATTGACGCGCGAGCACTCGGAGTTTTTCAACTCGCAGGACAGCCTGGCCACGAACGTCAACGGCCAGTCGCGCATGGCCAACAACGTTCAGCTCGAGGGAATCGACGACAACCACCGCAGCGGCCTGCTGCAGGTCCTGATCCCGCCGATCGAGGCCATCCAGACTGTCGATATCACGACCTCGAACTACGAGGCCGAGCTGGGGCGCGCGGGCGGGGCTGTTCTCAATGTCGTGCTGCGATCCGGCACCAACGAGATTCACGGAAGCGTCTTCGAGTTCAACCGCACGAGCGCCACTTCGGCGCGCAATGTGTTTGCATTAACCAAGGCGCCCACGGTCTACAACCAGTTCGGCTTCACGCTGGGCGGCCCGATCCGGCGGAACCGGACGTTCTTCTTCGGCGACTACCAGGGGACGCGAGACCATCGGGGCGATGTGACCCGGGTCACCATCCCGACGATGGCCTTCCGCTCGGGCGACCTCAGCGCGTCCACCACGACGATATACGATCCGGCGACCGGCAACCCCGACGGGACCGGACGGCAAGCGTTCGCAGACAAGATCATTCCATCGAACCGGATCAGCCCGATCGCCCAGCGGCTGCTGGCGTTCATTCCGCCCCCCACCTTTCCCGGCCTGAGCACGAACCTGGAAAAGGCGACCACCCGTGTGAAGAATACCGACTCATTCGACGTCAAGGTGGACCACCAGTTCACCCCGAAGGACAACGCCTCAGCGCGCTACAGTTTCCAGGAACCTCGCGTGTTCGATCCCAGTCTCTATCCGCCCTACGGCGGCCCGAAGAACAGCGGATTTGCGGGAGACGGGACGAACAAAACCCAGAGCGGCGCCATCAGCTACACCCGCATCTTCAGTCCCAGGCTGATCACGGAGATCCGGCTCGGCTTCTCGCGCTATCTGAATGTCACGCAGCAGGAAGACTACGGCTCGACGACATCGAAGGACATCGGCATCCCGGGCATCAACCTCGACCTTTCGACCAGCGGCCTGACCTCCATCAGCATCGACGGTTTCTCGAACCCGACGGTCGGGTTCGCCACCAACCAGCCCTGGAAGCGCGCGGAGACTAACTTCAACCTGGTGAATAACTGGACCCGGGTCCTGGGCAACCACACGCTCAAGTGGGGCGTCGACATACGCCGGCTGCGCGACGACCTGCAGGCGGGCATCTTCAATCCGCGCGGCCAGTGGACCTTCGGCGCCGGTCCGACGGCTCGCAACGGAGATCCGCAGACGAGCTTCGCGAACTCATTCGCCTCGTTCCTCCTCGACCAGCCGACGGCTCTCATCCGCGATCTGCCCAGTCTTTTTTCGTCGATCCGCCAGATGCCGGTCTTCACCTACGTCCAGGACAAGTGGCAGGTCTCACCCACGCTGACCCTCGACCTCGGTCTGCGGCATGAGTTGTGGCCTCCACCCGATCCGCAGTTTCCCGGCGGCTTTTCGAACTACGACCCGCAAACGAATGCGCTGATCCTGGCCGGCATCGGCGACAACCCCATGAACCTGGGGCGCAAGACCCCGTGGACTAACTTCGGTCCGCGGTTCGGCGTGGCGTACCGCTGGAACGATCGGACCGTGCTCCGGGGCGGCTATGGCATCAGCACCGTTCCGTTTCCCGACAACAGCTACGCTTTTAACTACCCGGTGCTTCAGAACAACGCCTTTAACCCGTTGAACTCATACTCGGCTGCCGGTTCGCTCGCGTCCGGCTTCCCTCCGCCGAGGACGGCCGTGATTCCGCCCGACGGCATCATTACCAGCGCGCCGGATTTTACCTATGACATCGTTCCGCTCAACCTCAGGGAGGCTTATCTTCAGTCGTGGAACGTGGCGCTTCAGCGGGCTCTCCCCTGGCAGTTCACTCTCGAGCTGGCATACGTCGGCAATCACGGAGTCGGCATCCTGGCCCGCCGGAACGTCAACGCCGGCTTCATTCCGGGCGCCGGCGCCGCCGGCCAGCCGCTCAACCTCCTGTTCGGCCGGCGCGCCGAAACCCGGACCTGGGTCCGGACGGATACCAACTACCAGTCGCTCCAGGTCAAGCTGGACCGCCGCCTTTCGGCCGATTTCCTCTTGACGACCGCCTACACCTACGGCAAGGCGATTGATTACTCGGCCGACAACGGCGGCCTGTTCGACCACATTCGCGTTCGGGAGAACCGGGCGCGCTCCAATTTCGACCGGACTCACGTCTTTGTCCAGAGCTACATCTACGACCTTCCGTTCGGGCCGACCAAGCGCTTGGCTCAAGAGCGGGCCAGCCAGCTGGCTGCTGGGCGGATGGCAGATCAATGGAATCTTCCGTGGCCAGACGGG
The DNA here is from genome assembly GCA_963827655.1 of uncultured Acidobacteriota bacterium. Taxonomy (GTDB): domain Bacteria; phylum Acidobacteriota; class UBA6911; order UBA6911; family UBA6911; genus CAWHCF01. The sequence goes on along the minus strand of CAWHCF010000025.1, from coordinate 119,001 downwards.
CCTGCCCCTGAACATCACGTTCAGCGCTACGACGCTGAACGCCCCGGGCAACGGAAACCGCCCCAACGTCGCCGGCAGTCCCGAGATCCTCGGCGGCGTCGGGCGCGGCAGTCTCTGGTTCGACACATCGAAATTCTCGGCGCCCGCCCCGAGCACATTCGGCAACGTCGGACGAAACATCCTCACCGGGCCGGGATTCGTCAATCTGGACCTCTCGGTGTTTCGTAAGTTCCAGATCGGCGAACAGTTCGCCTTCGAGCTGCGCGTCGAGTCGTTCAACGTCACCAACACTCCGCACTTCAACAATCCGGGCTCGACTTTCGGCGGCGCGGGCTTCGGCGAGGTCACGACGGCGATTCAGGACCAGCGGCAGTTCCAGTTCGGGGCGAAAATTGTTTTCTGAGCATGAATGCGGGCGATCGCTCATGCATCGGAGGCGCCGACTCGAGCACACTTTCGGCGCTGCGTGAGGTTGCTATTGGGGCTGGACAGGCAAAGGGATTCTTGACCGGGTCTGACTTGAAGGCTATGCGGAGAGCACCGATTCCAGGGGGATCTCGAGGCTAGGGTTTTCCGTCCTCAGTATGTCATCCAGACGTCCCGCCGGAGCCTGCTGCGAGTATAGCAATGCCTGGCCTTCTTGCGGGTCAACCAGCCAGACATACTCCACTCCAATCGATAGGTATTCCTGAATTTTCGGTTGCATCCGCACCATCCGGTCTTCGGCGGAGAGGATTTCGATTACCAGGAAAGGAGGCACTGAAGGAACACGAGTTCCGATGTTGCCGGCGCGCCATACAGCAATGTCCGCCACGCGAAAGCGGCGTGGATTTATCTGAATTCGAATCTCTGACTGTACACGGATGCCCGTTTTTTCCGCGATCAGCATAAGCAGGTAGATCAGCCTGGCCTGTGCCGTGCTGTGTGGCAACTCGCCCAGGTTGCGCTCCACCACCTCGCCGTCCAGAAACTCGCAGTCGGCTCCCTCGAAACTGGTGCGCAGGTATTCATCTACACCCATCAAAACCCTGGTCGTCATAACCAAGAATATAGCTTCCGGCAAGCCTCGCTCTCAAGCCCAAACTCGAAGTAGCGCCTCCGCCCAGGATCGGAGCGGTGGACTCACTCGGGAGGTCAATCACCAGAAAATCTTCGCGACCAGCGCAATCAGCCGGTTCTGGTTCGTCTCTTCGTGCCGATACCAGCCGAAGCGCGAGTTGGTGACGTTCAGGCCGTTGGCGTCAAGGGCGGCGAACCAGGGATGGTTGAACCCGTTCAGGAACTCGACCCGGAACTGGAAGGTCAGCGCCTCGGTCAACCGCGTGTTCTTGTAGGCCGAGAAGTCAATGTTCTGCAGCGGCTGCAGCCGCACGTCGGGAAAGCGGGTCGGGAACGTGCGCAGATTATGCGCCAGGTCGGGCACTGTGCTCGGGAAGAGCGAGGTGTCGAACGCGTGCTCCAGGTCGATCCGGTCGCTGGGCAGCTTTGCACTGCGCGCGTCGATCTGGGCGGCATTCGGATAGTTCGCCGGGAAACCGCGCTGCAGCGTCGCGTCAAGGTTGATCTGCCAGCCGCCGATCAGTTTGTCGAGTACCGGGGCCGCGTTCGCGCCGAAGCGCCGGTTATGGCCGAACGGGAGCTCGGCTGTCAGCAGCGCCACGAACTTCTGCGGCGCGTCGAACTGGGTGAGGCGCTTCTCGAGCTTCGACGCGTCGGGGTCCTGCAGGTTGAAGTCCTGATTGTTGAGGAAGCTCACCTGCTCCAGGTTCTTGGAGATCGTGTAGGCCACAAGCAGCGACATCCCATAACTGAAACGCTTCGTCAGCCGGCTCTGCATGGAATGGTAGTCCTGCCGCCCGATCGGGTTGTTGTTGACCGTGATGGCGCCGTAGTGAGGGAAGGGGAGCAGGAGTTGCTCGCGCGGGATCGTGTCGCCGTTGAGCGCGGCGTTGTTCGGGATCAAGCCCGCCATCGGGTTCTGAACGCGCGTCGTGTAGTAGGTGATTTCGCGCCCGAGCTCGCTGACCGGCAGGACGTTGATGTTGGCCGCCACCGGCAAGCGGCGCGTGAAATTGGCCGCGTAGGCTACCTCGACCAGCCACTGGCCCGGAAACTCGCGCTGGACGCCGAACGAGTACTGGTGTGAGTAGGGGAGCGGCCGGTCCAGAAAGTTGGTGCCGATCCCGAGACCGGTGTTGGTGTTGCGTCCCAGGCTGTTGCCGACGGGGCTCAACAGACCCTCCGGGAAGGAATTCGTGAGATTGACGCGCGGAGTCTGGTTGCTGTCGGAGCTCGCGATCAACGGGGTTGGGCGGCTGAAGCCGTCGGATCCTCCCCTCTCCGCCGCACCCAGGTAGAAGAGGCCGTAACCGCCGCGCAATACCCAGTTCTCGCCCAGACGGTAGGCTAAGCCGGCCCGCGGCTGGAAGTTGTTCTTGTCTGTGTCGAAGGCGAGGCGCTCGTCGGGGTCGACATAGAGGATGCCCCCCTTGAGGTTGAGAGAAGGTACCTGGCTGGCGAGCGGGTGTGCCTCGTTGAACGCGAACCCGCGGGTCATCCGATCGAAGCGCTCGGCCGGCGGCTGCTCGTAGTCCCAGCGCAGTCCGAGATTGACCGTGAGGCGGCGCGTCAGCTTCCAGTCGTCCTGAAAATAGAGCGCGTAGTAGTGGTTCTGGTAGGCGGGGTCGATATTGACGTCGACGCGCCCGCTCGACGGATAGCCTAGCAGAAATGCGGCGAACTCATCCCCCGAAGTGGCGTCGGCGCGGTTGGGATCACGCTGCGTGAAAACTCTCGAGAACCCGTACTGGCCGCTTGCGAGGCCGGGGCTGATCACGTTCTGGTTGTAGATTCGGAACTCGGCGCCAGACTTCCACTGATGATTTCCCTGCACCCGGTTCAGATTCGCCTGGTAGCTGTACGCGTCATTGACGCTCTTGTTGATGATCGTGGTGCTTCCGACCGGCGTGTAGACGCCGCCGATATCGAAGCGCGGGAAGTTGCGCGACGTGAACTGGGCGACCAGACTGTCGGCGAACCCGAGCTGGCGCGGGTCAAAGCCGACGGCCGGCGGGCTGCCGCCGGTGTTAACGTAGCGGGCCAGCCCTGCACGCAGGTTGAAGACCGTCGACGGACTCAGGACCGAAGTCCAGTCGGCGTTCCAATTGTAGAAGTTACGGTGGAGCGGGTTCTCGGTACTCGGTTCGGCGGGGCTGTCGCCGCCGAAGAGAATGTCGTCAAACTCGGTGAAGGGGAGCCGGCCGTAGCGGACGTAAACTGTGTTCTTCGAGTTGAGCGCCCAGTCGACCCTGGTCAGAATCTGGTTGTAATAGTTCTTGGCGCCGAGCGAGACGGCGTAATTATCTTCGGCCGGATTTGCGGTTACACGATTGGGCTTGGGGATATACCCCAGCACGTTCCGGGCAACCGGGCTGATGCGGCTCGAGGAAATCCGGTTGCCGGGGAACGGGTCGCGCACGATCTGCCCGCCCACGGTCTGAGTGGTTAGGGGGTCATAAACTGCTCGCCCGAGCGCGGAGAAGTCTCCCTCGCGCAGCGCGTCGGTCGGAACCACGGTCGAGTCGCCGCCGGCCGAACGCTCCTGCAACCCCTCGTACGCCACCATGAAAAAGACGCGGTTGCGCCCGTCAAACAGCTTCGGAATATAGAGAGGGCCGTCGACCTCGAAACCGAAGGTATTGTTGATGAAGTGCGGCTTCGGCTCGCCCAGGTAGTTCAAGACCCACGGATTGGCGCCCAGGGCATCGTTCTTGTTGAACTCGTACAGCGAACCGTGAAAGGCGTTGGTGCCCGACTTGGTGATGATGGTCGTGACACCGCCGCCGGTCCGGCCGTGCTGGGCGTCATACAAGCCCGTGTTGACCTTGAATTCCTTGACCGACTCGAGCGGCGGCTGAAAGTTCACGTCGCGATTTGCAACCGTGTCGGTGGTACCGTCGAGCAGGGTTTCGTTTTCCTTCTGCTTGCCGCCGTTGATAGAGGCGCCGGAAGCATTGCCGACTGCGTAGTTTTCCATCGAGCCCCAGTAGGTGCTGGTCTTGATCACTCCCGGCACGGCCCACACAAGCTGGAAGACGTTGCGCCCGTTGTTCGGAAGGTCGACGATCTGCTGGCTCGTGATGACCTGGCCGAGAGTTCCGGTCTCAGTCTCGAGCAAGGCCGACGCCTCGCTGACGACGACGGATTCCGAGCTCCCTCCCACTTCGAGCGCGATGTCGATGCGCGCTCTGTCTCCGATCTGAAGCAGGATGTTCTCCCGCACGAATCTCTTGAACCCCGGAAGCTCGGCCGAGATGCGGTACATTCCCGGCAGCAGAAATTGAACGAGGTAGTTGCCGGTTTCGGATGTGACCGTCGAGCTCGGCGTGTTGCGTTCGACGCTGGTCGCCGTGACCGTAGCCCCTGGCACAACCGAGCCAGACTGGTCGGTCACGATGCCGGAGATCGAGGCACGTACATCCTGGGCCGAGGCGGGTACCGCCACAGCGACAATAGAGCCCAACAACAGCAGGGAGAAAGCTCGACGCATAGAGACCTCCGGGGAGACCAGGCGGGTTATCGTCAGGCGAGGGATCGACAGCATTATATGGAAGCCGCGGAACCCTGGCAACGATTAACGAGTTCCCGTTAATGCTTCGCGTTTCCTTGTGTCTTCGAGTCTTCGTGGTTAGTGCCGTAGATCAGCGATGGGTTTTGTCATCCACGCGGCTCAGACTCACCGCGTCGCCAAAAACCCCGAGCGTGATGATCGCGAAGGTGAAGACATTATTGCCGGGCTCGATATGCCCGCCGAAGGCCTTGTTCTCGTCCGTCAAGGTCATGTGTGCGTGCACGCGTCCGTCGATTACATATCCGTTGACACTCACGATATCTGCAGGCGCTGTGGGGTCCTTCACGAAGACGTTCTTGGATGGGAAGGTCCGATTGCTGACCGTGTGGATGTGGTAATTCCGTACCGATCCGATGCCGGAAAGGAATACGGCATTGCGTATCTTTTGCTCTTTGACCATATTCTCGATGCCCGCCAGCAAGTCGGCCTGGTACTTGAACCGGAGAACGACGACGCGTTCGAACTGGCCCGACATCGCATAGGCGTCGGGAACTTCGGCGCTATTCCCCTTGGAATCATCCTCCGGGGTTGTGGGCTTGGTCACTTCGACTCGACTTCTTTGAGCCGGCAGCGTTCCGGTCATTGCAGCAAGAATCAGTATCGTTAGCAGACTTTTCATTGGGTTGCTCCTTGAAGTGTGCAGCCCCTTATGGATATCACAGGAACCGCCACGACCACCACCGGCTGTCAACAGGGAGGGAATCGACGGTCTCGTCCCTTGTGCAGAATGGCTGAGGAAAGCAAGAAGGTTCTTGATGCTGACAAGGACGCAAGGCGAGTGATCAGCGCTTCGCGACTCGTTGAGATACTTCGATGTCAATCGGGTTAGAAATAACCTCTCCTGTCCATACAGCTTGTTTTCGATCCCAGAATTGCTCGGGCCAGCTGCTGCCATCCTCCCGATTCTGATAGATAGCGACGATCCGGTATTTTCCCGGCTGTTGAACAGTATATTCATTGGCCCGGATAACTTCCGGATCCTCTCCCAGTGACCACAGTGGTTCAATAGCAGTCTTTCGATTTGATTGTCTCTTATACATTCCTGCGAGTTGAAATGTCTGATTATAGGTCTGCTTTCCTCCAAGCTTATGGATCATCCACCAGGGCTGGCCAAGCTGCGCGTCCTGTCATGGTATGGCTTATTCTTCTTATAGGTATCGTCCTTTATCATCAGTTACATCAAACCTGATGGTATTTCTTGCATCATCCGCGGGTAGCAGAAGAAATTTTCTTAGCAATATTTCCTTGGAACTCAGATTCTTGATCGTGACGTCGAGAAGAATCGGTTCGCCAATCGCATACCGTTTCTTCTTTGACTTAATGCTGAGTCCGACCGTCATACGTACCGCGCGATGCAGAACCCTAACTCAATACCAGGGAGGCTTCACTGAACTCGGGTAATATCCCGGTGATCCGTGGCCCTGACTGTAACCCGGCCTCGCTGCGCTCCACGCACAATGTTCGCCGAATTATCAGGATTCCGGGTGATTACACAACCAAGAGCCGGTCCCTGAATGGTCCAATCGACTTCCCTTCGACCCGGTTGGGTCCCTACTGTCGCTCGAGACGCTATTCCCGAGCACCGGCAGGTATGATAGCGGGGCTTCAACGAGATGGGACCGATATGAACTTCGCTGTAACGTTAACCGGCCTTCGGCAAAACAGCCTGGCGTCCCCACAACGGCGGCTCTCACTGTGATTTTACCCGCAACATTTCCGGTCTGAATTTGGCCTGGATTCCCTGCGCCGGGAGTCGGAGTGACAACAACAGCCCCAAAATTCAATCCCTGTGAATGACCATTGCAACGCGGTGGCTGCAGGTCTAACCTGCGCCGTCGCAGCAGCGGTCGTGGCGGCATTACCATCGGCTGCCAGGACCGAGGGGACGAGACGAACTTTGGAGACACGAATTCCCGCGAGGACATACCGAGGCAACTACTGGAGCAGCGGCTAAAGCTGGGCCCGATGTAAGGCCTCATCATGGCGTATACCATTGTTGATTGTGACAAAGCGGAAGTTTGCTCCCCGCTGAAGCAAGGTAGCTGTGATGGGAATATTAGCAAATGGCACCCACTGGCCACCACACTGTATGCTGCTGCCAGTAAAGAATCTGCGGCGTATGCCAGGATCTGTGGTAGTCCAGGATTAGGCGGGCTAGGCAGAAAACGATTGACATCGATTCCCGGATTGCCGGCCCGAGCTGAACATGAAATCTCCAATCATCCTTCCAGCCGCATTCAATGGCCATATATTAGGAGGGCCGGGAAGCAACCGGCAGCAACTCCTGGGCAGAAATTAAATGGATCGCTGCTCATTGAATACCTGTTTCGCTAACATCAACGTTGAGAAGAGAACCCCCGGAACTCGCGAAGCAGGTGATCATAAACAGCGCCATAAGGACCTCCGGCAGCAAGGGGAATAGCGCCCGTATTGAACGTGCGTATGATCCTGGTTGGATGCGCGCGAATTGTTAACGCCTGTTCGGCCAGGGCATCGCGCAATGTATTGTCCGTAGCACGCACCGTAACAGCGCCAGTCTGCGTCGCTGAGGGGTTAACCACACCGGTCGCCGCGTCGATGGTTGCTCCGCGCGCGTTGCCACGAAGGCTCCACCGAACCGCCCGTCCTGCGGGAACGGTCACCGCGTTCGCCGTCGCCGTGTTATTGCAAACCGATGAGTCCATCGTATTCGCAGGGGCACCCCCAGGCATCGGTGGCGCGAAAGCAAAAATGGGCTGTTGTATCTCGACCAGCACGATATTGGCATCTGCAAAATCTACTAAAGGATTGGCCGCATCGGCAGCGCGAACTGTAATCGGACCACCGGTGCTGCCGGCCGGCGCTGTGATAGTGGCGCTGCGCCCGCTGCCTACGATGGTCGCTCCACGGGCATTTCCCTCAATACTCCAGGCGACGGTGATGCCGCCACCTGCCGTTGCCCGGGCGCGGGCGGTACGCCCACGTCCAGCAGCCAGTTCCGCCGGGGCCGCAACAGCCGTTACATTGGGAACTAACTGAACCGGCGAGCGAGAATAAGGGCGAATTGAAGAAGACATCCCCCGGTGGCGATCATCGTCGGTATTACGATTTACACCGTCGGCGACCGTTTGCCCATCGGACTTACCCGGGTCGAGAGACCTTTTCATCCCACCTTTATCTTGCTGGACAACATGAACCAGTTCATGAGCGATGAGTTCTTTTCCTTGCGGCGTGTGCGGCTGATACTGTCCGGAGCCGAAATAGATATCATTCTCCGAGGTATAAGCGGCAGCCCCGATGTGTTTAGCAGACTCAGCCGCCGCCGTGTCATTGTGAATGCGAACCCCATCAAAACTAAGCCCAAACCTGGGCTCCATAAAAGCCCTCACTTCGCGCGGCAGGGGGTGCCCTCCACCTTTAGAATGGGAAACGTGGGTTTCAACATCCACGCCAACCTGGTGTCGTTCCTCGGCTGGTGCGATAGATTGCGCCTGGACAGATTCGCTCTCCTCATTCTCGTCATCTGCCTGCCTTTGAACACGCCAGGTGATTGCGCATTGCCCCAGGTTGGCCCTGCCTCTCGCGTTCATCTTCATTGCTGATCTGTCTTTGAAGGGCCATATCCATCCTGTTCGAGATGGCCTTAGCTTGTATGGGTTCTTCTTCCACCTCCTCTTCTAGAGGCTGCCTGTGAAGTTCTTCCTCCTTCTCTTCCGTTATCGGCTGTTGGCGTAGCTCTTTCTCACAACCGCCGCATATCCGCTGGATACGAAGCGCCTGCAGCCGGCCTGGAAACAATCGCTTGCGCTGCAGATCGAGGTTGTGACATCTGCATAACGGCATCCGCGACCCGGTCTGCCTCTTGCTCATAGACGTCCCCCGAGTGTCCCACCGTCAGCCTGGTTTGGACGGTATGTTGCGCGATGAGCCGCTGAACAAACCTGTTCCCGTAATGCCGCTGGAGTTTACGCAGCGATCGGATTTTGTGGCGTTCGTTCATCCGGTGGAATAGCCCGGTGCGCTCTGTGACGGTGGCCTGTTTTACGGTGCCTTCGAATGGACCGGTGAACTCGTCCAGTGGCTGGGACTCGTGTGTCCATGTATTGGGGTCTTCAGACTTCTGTCGTCTTTGAACGTTCGCCTGTGCTTCATGTTCGTGGGTGGCTTGAACGCGTGGATGCAGTGTGGCCATCTCTCACCTCGGGCTAACGCGGGAATTAGCGACCTATGAATGCGTTCTCAGTTCTGCCACAAACTGAGAGGGAATCGCAATCTACCATTCCGACATTTTGAACGTCAAACCAGGCGGCAAGAATAGGCCGTGGTACAATCGTTCTAATTTGGCAAGCGGCATCTTGGCGTCTTCGTGCCTTTGCGGTTAGAACTGTCTAATCAAGTACCATGAAGACTCGACGACACGAATAAAACACCAAGAAGCCCCTTGGGGTCAAACCTCGTGCCACTTATGCCCGATCTAAACGGAAAAGTTGCTGTTGTGACCGGCGCCAGTCGAGGGGTAGGCAGGGGCGTAGCACTCGAGCTTGCCGAGGCCGGCGCTATCGTATACGCGACCGGCCGCAGCGTCTCGAAAGAAGCTTTTGCAACGGATAAGATCGTCGCGGTCCGTTGCGACCACACCAACGACCGTGAGGTTGAAGCAGCATTTCAGCGCATCCTTGACGAACACGAGCGTCTGGATATTCTGGTGAACAATGTGTGGGGCGGCTATGCGGGCATGGTCGAAAGCGGCGAGTTTACCTGGCCGCGTCCCTTTTGGGAGCAACCGCTCTGGCGCTGGGACGCGATGTTCCAGGCCGGCGTCCGCGCGCACTACGTCGCCGGCATCCACGCCGCCCGCACAATGGTCAAGCAGGGCAGCGGCTTGATCGTCAACATTTCATTCTGGGCCGCGCAGAAGCACATCGGCAATGTCGCTTATGGAGTATCGAAGGCCGCCACCGATAAGTTAACCTTCGACATGGCGCACGAACTTCGTCGCCACAACGTAGCCGTTGTCTCGATGTATCCGGGCCTTGTGAGAACGGAGAGCGTAATGGAGGCCGCCGCCTTCCTTGACCTGAGCAATTCCGAGTCGCCTCAGTTCATCGGTCGCGCGGTCGCGGCATTGGCCGCTGACCCGAACGTCATGCAGAAATCGGGGCAGGTGCTCGTGGCGGCAGCCATAGCTCAAGAGTACGGGTTCGCGGACATTGATGGAAAGCAGCCTCGTCCACTCACGCTTGAAGAGGTGTGATACTTGGCCGAGGGCTGATCGAGGCCGCCCGGCAGCGCCAGAGCGGACGGCTAGCTGGGGTGAGCCGCGCAACCGTCTCGTGGGGGTCGAACTACCCGCTGGCACCAGCGTGAACGTTGGAGCGATTCCGACTTCGGTCGTCGCGGTCATAACGAACGCGCGGCCAAAGGAGGGTCTATGAGCATGTATCGTTTCAAGTGTTCGGTCGGAGGGTTGTTCATGGCTGTCTTTGCCGGGTTACTTCTGGCGCAGCCGGCCCCCTCCGGCCAGGAGAAAGACAAGATTCCCAAGAAGGTGATGGACACCCTGATGGCCAAGTTCCCCAAGGCTGAGATCCACAAGTGGACCAAGGAGAAAGAAGGCGACGTGGTTGTCTACGACCTCGAGTTCAAGCAGGAGGGGCGGAAGTTCGAGGCGGACATAAAGGAGGACGGCACGATCCATAACTGGGAGAAAGAGGTTGCGCTCAAGGACATGCCCGATGCCGTCAAGAAGGCCGTGGAAAAGAAGTACGCCAGGTCCAATCCCAAGGAGATCATGCAGATCACCGCTGTGAAGAACGGGAAGGAAGAACTGGAAGGATACGAAATCGTTCTTGAAACCGCCGGCAAAAAGGAAGTCGAAGTCACGGTGGCGCCAGACGGCAAGATCCTGGAAGACTCCGGGGATAAAAAGTAATGGCGGTCTCAAAGGTCGCTGGAACCGCCGGCCGGGCGCTTCCGTGGCCGGGCTCCAGGCTGATAGCGACTCTTCGGGAGTTGACGGCCGATGCTCATTCCGGTCGGTTAGCCCGGCGTCGAGAGAGGTGTGAGAGCTGGCCGATGGCTCATTCGCGTCAACCGGCTCTGCACGGCTGCCGCAAGCGCGGTCGGTTATGCGACCTTGAGGCTGCGACGACCGGCCTTGACGGTCAAGCGAACGCGGGCTCCCAGGCGCGCCAGCATGTCAATGAGTGCGTCGGTACTGAAGAGATCAATCCGCCCGCGGAGAAGATCGCTCACGCGTGGCTGGGACACGCGCAGGATCTCAGCGGCCTCTCTCTGTTTCAGTCGGCGAGACGCGATCAGCCTCTGGACCTGGATCATCAGATCCGCGCGTACCAGAAGATGCTCGGCTTCCTCGCGACGAAATCCCAAGTCACGGAACACGTTACCAGCTCGATGGTGTTACCTTGAGTTTCATCGTCAACCCAATCCTCCCGAGGGATCGCCGAGACGCCGCTGCCGCAAGAAAGCCCGGAATCGTTGCCGCGCGAGGTCCACATCCCGCGCGGGCGTCTTCCTCGCGCGTTTCTCGAACGCGTGCAGCACGTAGATGGCCTCGGCGAACTTGGCGACATACACAACCCGATGTTCCAATCCCGTATGAACCCGAATCTCTCGGACGCCCGGCCCAACGCTGGTCATGGGTTTCCAGTCCAGTGGATCCAGCCCTTGCTGAACACGCCTCAGTTCCACGCCCGCGATGCGCCGGGCATCCCGCGGGAAGGCACGGATGTCAGTCCTCGAAGAGCCGAGCCAGTGGAGAGGCTTGCCGGACATGCGACAATATGCAAGTATTCGTATACTCTGTCAAGTCCACGGGCTCGCCCGAGAGGCTGGTGATCAAGGTCACAGCGAATGCGCGTCTCGGTGGAGACATCGTTGAATTGGGAGGGCGTATCAAAGGCCAGGACGGTCAGACCGCCGTCGGTGCCAAGGGTCGGGTTCTGGTCACCGAGCGTCTCTGACGTGTAGTTAGTGACTGGAGCAGTCAAATAACCTGAACGACTTGGAATTGACTGTATCGATCCTGATTCCTGCACAGGAGGTTGAGCTCGTCGAGCGTCGGCGGACGGCACGTCTTTTCGGCTGAGATCTTAGTAGTGTATTTCGCATTTACGGTGACATATTCAGGGTGCGGCGGCTTGTGTAAGCAAGCTGGACAGCCCAAGGCGGCTGGCCCCCGATCCAGGCTTTTTTTGGCGAAAGGATGGAACAATGCCTGAAGAGATGAGCCGCAGGACGTTTCTGGGCGCGCTTGCGGGAAGCGCGGCGCTGCTGCAGCAAGACCGTTATGAGATTCTGATCCGCGGCGGGGAAGTGCGCGATCCGAGCCAGCGGCTGAGCCGCCGCGCCGATGTGGGCATTTCGGACGGCAAGATCGCCGCCATAGAGGCGCAGATCCCGGCCTCCAAGGGCCTCCAGGTAGTCGAGGCAAAGGGCATGTATGTTGCGCCCGGCCTGGTCGACCTGCACACCCACTGCTACTTCGGCGCAACCGGGCTTGGCGTGGAGCCCGACCCGATTGCCGCGCGCTCGGGCGTGACCACGTGGGTTGATGCGGGAAGTTTCGGCCATGATCAGGTCGAGGGCTTCCGCCGATTCGTCGTCACGCCATCCAGGTCGCGGATTTTCGGATATGTCTATCTCTATCCCAGCAGCCGGAATCCTGACATCGACCCGGTACAGTACGCGCGCCGGATGATGCGTGCCACGGGCGAAGCGGCGGTGAAAAACCGCGACATCATCCTGGGAGTGAAATTCCAGGTTGGCTCCAACATGAATGGAAAATACAGCCTGGAATTCCTGAAGATCGCCCGCCAGCTGTGCGACGACTACAAGCTGCCGCTGATGGCTCATATCAGCTTCGCGCCACCCGAGACAGACGAAGTGATGGCATTGATGCGCCCAGGCGACGTCGTGACGCACTCCTACAACGGGCACACGTTGGGCATCGTTGATGCCAATGGGAAGATCAAGGCGAGCGTGTTGGAGGCGCGGACTCGCGGCATCCTGTTCGATATCGGGCACGGACTGGGCAGCTTCAATTTCGAAGCGGCCCGCAAGGCCCTGGCCGCCGGGTTTGTCGCGGATACCATCTCAACCGATATCTATAACCTGAATATCAACGGACCGGTCTTCGACATGCCCACCACCATGTCGAAGTTGATGTATCTGGGGATGAGCTTCGACGATGTCCTGCTGCGGGTGACGGCGGCTCCGGCCAAGGTTGTCAATCGCGTGCCGATGCTGGGTACGCTGCAGATTGGCGCGCCCGCCGATATCGCGCTGCTTGCCATCGAAGAAGGGGAGTTTCCGCTCGTCGACTCGCAGCGAAACAAAGTGACTGCGCGCCAGCGAGTCGTCTGCCGCGGGGCGATTTGCCGGGGGAAACAGCTTTCTGGGTGAGAACCGTCCCCGATTGAAGTCAGAAGGCGCGCGTCAGAGACGATCGATCCAGCTTCACTCGATCGCGAGCGGGCGCAAGGCCGTTCCCGCGACCGCTCCCTTCAGCCGGTTGGTCGCAACAACGTAGGTGAAGCGGTAAACCTTGTCTCGCGACAGATCCTCGAGATAATGAAACTCGCCGACGTGGACGCCCTGTTCGATCAGGAGGTACTCGTGCACCGGAATCGCTGCGCCGGGCAGCGCGGGGTCCTGGCCGACCTCGAGCCCGCTGGTGTCGGCCCCGATCAGGACGGCTCCCTTTTCTTGCACCAGCCACTTTGCGCCCTCCAGCGTGATGCCGGCTGAGTCGTGCTGCGCAATTTTCGCATGATCGGCCCCGGTATTGCCCCAGTAGCGCAGCGTGCCGGTGCGAATCAGGACGACGTCGCCGGGCTCGACGTCAACTTTCTGCGCGGCAAGCGCTCCCTGGAGTTCCTTCGGTCCGATGGCGAAGTTGGAGGGGAGAGCCTCGACTCCCTTCCAGGCACTCACGTCAATCATTACGCCGCGGGCAATCACCGGCGGTATCGTGTCGGCGTCGGCCTTGCCGATGCCGAAGTCGCCGCCGTAATCCTGCTCCCGAAAGCCGTTGTACCAGTGATTGTCGGCCCCGGTGGTGATGTGTCCAAGCCCGTCAATCTGGGTTCCAACATTGTCGGAGATGAACAGGGCGCAGCTATGAAAGGCAATTTGCTTCTTGCTTTGGGCAAAAGACTCAATATCCTTCCCCCGTTTCACACCCTCCGGGCTGCGATAGGACATTATCTGGGTGGGCGAATGGCCCGGCCACTTGTAAGAGGTCTGATCGACACGGACCCCAAGATCATAAACCTTGCCGGTTTTCACCTGGCGCAGGGCGCGCAGCACCGCGGCGGGACTCTTGACCGCATTAAGCGCTCCTACTTCGTCTTCCTTACCCCATGTCCAGCCCCAGCCCTTCCCCTTCACCCAGCCTTGAGGGGTCTGCGCTGATAGCAAACCCGTCGTCAAAACGAATATCGCTATTACCTTTTTCACGGGAACCTCCGAGAAGTTTCGCATGGCATGTCGACACCCCACTTTAATGCCGGATCGCGCCGCGCTCAACTCTTTCGAAAATGGGGACGTCCCCATTTTCCCCTCGATTATTGAAGTCGCTGGCCCGCCCGGCATACCATCTCACGCTCAGAGGGAGGAGACTATGCGAACCGTGACATCAGTATTCAATGTCTTATTGCTCGCCTGCTCCGCAGGCGCGCTTGCCCAATCCTGGCAACCACCTGCTTCGCAGCAGCGGTGTCCGACCAAATGGGGCGCCGGCGACGAGCGCGGGGCAGCTAATCATATGAAGCCGGAGACAGTGCTGCGCGCGTCACGACTCATCCGGACCGGTGAAGTGATCGAGCTGGGCCGCGTGCTTTCGTCCGACATGCCGCTCGGCGTCGGGCGGCGCTTCGATCTCCATACCAAGCGAACGAACGGGCCATTGGGCGCGAACAAGCGCTATAGCAACGAAGAACTGATGGTCACAGAGCTGGGCCAGGTGGGTACTCAATTCGACATGTTCTCCCATCAAGGCATCGACGGCCTGCTCTACAACTGCGTGAGGATCGACGACGTGGGCACGCGGAACGGCTTCAGCAAACTCGGCGTCGAGAAGATCGGCATGCTGTTCACGCGCGGCGTGCTTGTGGACGTCGCGGGCCTGAAGGGCGTCGAGATGCTGCCCGCCGACCACGAGATCGGCGTCGAGGAGATCCAGGCGGCCCTGGCGCGGCAGGGCGTCAAGATTCAAGCCGGTGATGCCTTGCTGCTGCACTCCGGTTGGGGAAAGCTTTGGGGTGCCGACAACGCGAAATATGCCGCCAGCTCGCCGGGCATCGGCGTAGCCGCGGCCGAGTGGCTGGCCAGGCAGGACGTGATGCTGATCGGGGCCGACACTTCTCCCGTGGAGATCTCACCCAACCCCGACAAGAACCTGAACCTCCCGGTCCACCAGATCGCATTGGTCGTGAACGGAATCTTTCTGCTCGAGAATCTCAAACTCGACGATCTTGCGGCCAGGCGCATCTACGAGTTCGCATTTGTGGTTCAGCCCCTGAAAATCAGAGGGGGTACGGGTTCCACGGTGGCGCCGGTCGCCATACGCTGAGAGTTCGCGCAGAAACAGGTTCACATTCGAACATCCTGCTATTCTGCCGCTGATCAGGTTGGATGCCCGGCAAAGACTGCACTACGGCTCCTGCGGATTCACCGCGGCCTTGATCTGCTGGCAGACCTGTACCAGCACCTCGTTGCGTTTGGCCGTCCGCAGTTTATCCAGCGGGTGTGCGATATCGTGCGCCGCCTGGTAGGCTGCGATTTCCGTTTCCTTGTACAAGCAGGCGCTCACGTAGACCCAGAGGATGCGGACGCCCAGCTGTTTTGCTTTGTCGAGGAGCGGCGGAAGCTCGTGCTGCGCGATGAAGTCCGACGCCAGAAACCCGGGGCTCACGAGGAGTACGGCCACCTTTGCTGTTGCCAGCGCGCGTTCGATTTCATCTTTCCACTGCGACCCAGGCTTGATCCCGGTGTCGCTCCAGAGAGCGATGCTGTTCTTGCGCAGCAGCGGTTGCAGCATGTCCTGCAGCCGCTTCAACCAGGCTTTGTCCTGGTGGCTGTAACTGATGAACACATGCTCGCCAGCCGCGTCGGCCGCGATTGTTGAGGGCTGGACGGGAGCTTCATGGGCCGCGATTCGCGGGACGCGCGCGGCGAACTCTTCGAAGAACCGGATGTAGTCAAAGGGCTGCTTGCGACCCGAGTCATCAAACAGATATATGGTGACGTCGACGGGCCGCTTCCGGTTGAGCAGGGCGTCGGCGATGACGTCGGCCATCCGCGCGGCGACTTCTTCGTAGCTGAACTTCGCGGTTCCGGCACCGAGCGCAGGAAACGCAATCGAGCTCAGCTGCAACGCGTCGAGCAACTCCATGGACCGCCGCGTCGCATTCCCCAGAATCTCGGTTGGGGGCATCGGGGTGGGTGAGGGGCCGATCGTGGCTGCGTGAAAAATGTGGTGGGCCGGCAAGGTGCCGGCAGTCGTCACCGCCACATTGCCGAGAGGGACCGGCACTTTCTTGGCCGCATCCAGGGCAATAGCGTTTCCGCCCGCGCGTCGAATGGCGGCCGAGACGCCGCCGCTCATGGTCAGGTAGGAATCGTCGGAGCTGACGAGAACCTGAGCCTCCGACGTCGTGATATCGCCGAAAGCCAGCGTGAGCTGCGAGTCACCGAATTTGTAAACGCGGGAGTCGGCCATCTGTGTCTCCGGCAATTTAGGACCGGCCACGCGGAGAGCAGCGTGGAGCCCTGTTCCACGTCCGTCGACCGCCTGTTCAACAGGTCACGACGGGCATGTTCTCGTTACTCCTGGCGCGGCTGAGGCCGCAATGAGATGGACGCCGCGCGCTTTCAGCCTTCAGCTTTCAGCAGTCAGCCAAAATTTCTTCGCAAAATGCAAAGGGGTCACGGACAAAGAATCTAATCTACCGCCGGAGCTCCTGCAACAGGTTCCCCGCCTCGGCAGCGAGATCCGACGTGCCGGGAAAGAAGCCATTCGCTGTGGTCCACCAGTCGACGTAGCGGCGGAGTTGGCGTTCGGTCGACTCGAGGGGAAACGTGTCGCCGCCGGCTTCCGCCACTACTCGCGCCTTCATCTCCACCAGGGCCTTCTTTGCCGAGCCGGCAGGTAAAGTCTGACCGGCCAGGGGCGCGAGCAGGTAGAGCTCGGCCAGCGACCCAAGTGCCCAGATGCCATCGATCGGCGTCCCGTTTTCCCTGTCCAGGTTTGCGGCTTCAACGCCGGCGTACCACCGGCCCGGATTCGCTATCCTGCCGTCGAGTATGGCCTCGAGCGACAGATACTGGACCCCGGTCCAGTGGTGCGAGAGGTTTTTTAGGGCGCATTTCCGGTACCAGTCGCGCGAGCGTTGCAGAGCCTCCCTCATGGACTGTTGCCAGCGAGCGGCTTCGCCCAGCTTGCTGCGTACGAAGCAAAGCTCGGCCAGGCGCTTTTCGGCGCTTCCCAGGAGGCCCAAATTCTCTCCGAGTACGCCGGGCCGGCCGATGTTCTCAGCGTCTTTCCGGAAGCGGTCGAGCGCCACAATGCGTTCTTGCAACTGCTGCGCCACACGATCGAAGAGTGCTGAATCCTTGTTGCCTTCCTCCACGAGCTTGTCAGACCACCCCTGCATCGTCTTCAGCGAGGCCAGTACGGATTGGAGCCTGACGTCTCGCAGGTGGTCGGCATAGCCTTCGGGCAACTGCACGTATCCGACAAGGCTGGCCCAGTCATGACCGGTCTTCGACTGGCTCTGGTACAAGGCGACACGCGCCTGATGCAACGCCAGCCTCACGTCCTCGCCTGCCAGCTGTGCCTTGTAGAAGGTCTCGATCGTCAGGGTGGACCCTGGCTTTGTGAAGGGAAGCTGCGAGGCCACCACAATCGGGAATCCCAGTATATGGAGGTTGTGGGCAATGCTGCGCTTCGACGTTGCGGTATTGGTCGAGCTGGCCGCGTCGCAGGTCGCCAGCGTCACCACGACCGCGTGACCAACAAGGGGAGCGAGGGCTTTCTCGAGTTCCTCTGGTGTCACTGCCTGCAGGTCCTCATTCTCCGCGTGCAGCGCCATGCCGAATCGCGCTTTATGTGCACGTCCAATCGGATAACCGTGCGCCAGCACATGCACATGGGTGTACGGCTTCCCCTCGTCGACCGCAGCCTGGCACGCCCTCGCGAGCGCGGGAAGGCTTACCTCGGGCAGCGTCGTCATCACGCCGCCCGGGTCGGGCACGCTCCCGCTCCCTTTCTGTGCCGGAATCCAGGGCTCCAGGGCGGCGAGCAAGGCACGCTCGTGCTCCTGGAATGGCACTTCCATGCCCGACGGGGAGGCCCAGGCGTAAAGGATCCGCGGAGAAACGGGCCAGCGTGTCCTGCTCTCGGAGAAGTCGTGCCGCACTCGCCGGGTGAGAACTACAGCTTGTTCACTGCGCGCGAAAAGAGGCCGCCCCTCGCTATCTGGTACTCGTCAGACGGCGCTTGAGCCGAGGGCGGTTCCCCCTCCCCCTTCGCCAATGCCGGCTCGCCCGGGAGGAGATCAAGATCGGCAGGATGGCTGACGTCGCCGGAAGGCATCACGGTGTTCTCCTGGTACGGCGCCACGAAGAGGCGCGCGTCGGCGTATTTTCCTGCTAATCCACTGCAGGACCAGGGGAGACGAACGCGTCCTTACGAAGCTTATGCCGTGTTTTTAGTGCGAAGCCGTCAGAGGGTCAAGCGAATTCTGGGGTAGGGGCCGACGATTCTGCCGGCCAGGTCTCTTGCCACAGACGCGTCGGCGCCGCAACGCTTGCTTCGCAGTCATCCGTCGATGTAAAGTCGCGCCCCATCGGGCTTGGTGAGAAACTTGACAACCGCGAGTACCTTTTGGTACGGTCAGGTTAGTTCTTTCAATAAACTAATTACTGTATGTCTGGACTCGACTCAGGTAATTGCCCCAGCAGCACCGTTGGACGGTTCGGGCAACCTGAGGATTCGCCGGCACGCCGGTGCTTAGGCGTAAGCCCGACCAGCCTTCCCACAACGAGGAGGACACAATGAACATTTTTGAGCAAGTTCGGATCCCGGGGAGGCAGTGGCCGGGAGCCCATGCGCTGCAATGGATTGTCAGGGTTTCCTTCATGCTCGGCTGCCTGTTCGGACCGGGAATAGTATGGGGGCAGGAAGCCTCGATCGAAGGCGTGGTCAAGGACCAGTCGGGAGCGGTAGTTCCAAGTGCCGAAGTCAGCGTCACGAACCTGGACACCGGCGTGGTGAGGACCGTGATCTCCAACGATGCGGGACTCTACACGGTGCCGTTGCTGAAGGAGGGCCGCTACAGGGTCACGTGCCGTGGGAGCGGGTTCTCCTCGCAACAGGCCGAGATCCGTGTGCAGGTCGCGCAGGTGGCCCGGGTCAACTTTCAACTCCAGCTGGGCGAGATGTCGGACGTGGTTCAAGTATCGGCCGAGGCCGAGCTGGTACAGTCGAAGGCTCAGGACGTGGGACAGGTTATCGACGAAAAACGCATTCGAGAGCTTCCCCTGAACGGCCGCAACTACCTTGAGCTGGCCCAGCTCAGCGCCGGTGTAGTACCTTCCAGCCAGGCCGGGCGCGGCCATCGGACGGCGGAGGAAGGCGGGTTTCGCAGCGCCGGCCAGCACGTCGCGCAGAACAATCTGCTGCTCGACGGTTCCGACATCACCTCCAAGACCAGCCGCGGCCCACTCGGCTTCCAGGCTCAGGCGGTAGTGCCTAACGTCGAGGCTCTCTCGGAATTCAAGGTGCTCACCAACAACACGTCGGCCGAGTTTGGATTCCGTCAGGGCGCCAGCGTCGTTGTCTCGACCAAGTCGGGCACCAACGGCTTCCACGGCTCGATCTTCGCGTTCCACCGCAACAGCGCCTGTTCGGCGAACGACTTCTTTTTCAACCGTAATGCCCGGCCCGGAGAGACCGGCACCAAGTCGCCGAACTACATCCGAAACCAGTACGGCGCCACGGTGGGCGGCCCGATTGCGCGCGACAGGACCTTCTTCTTTGCGAGCTTTCAAGGCACGCGCATTCGCGAGGGGTTTTCCAATACCACGACCGTTCCAAGCGCGGCCGTGCGCCAGGGGGACTTCTCGCAGGAGCCCGGAGGCGCCGGGAGAAACGTGACCATTTACGATCCCCTCACGATCTCCGGGAGTGGCGCCGCCGCGGTCCGGCAGCCTTTCCCGGGCAACCGGATCCCGGCCAACCGGATCGATCCGCTCGCCCGGCGGATCATCGATCTTTATCCCCTGCCGAACATCGCGGGCCGGGAGAACCTGCCCAACAACTACTTCTCTTCCCCGGGGCTGGCGAGCGACTTCGATCAGTACGACTTCCGCGTGGACCACAACCTGAACCAATCCAACCGATTCTTTGTCCGTTATTCGCTCAGAGATGAACTGCGCTCGCAACCAGGTCCGTTCAGTCTGCCCGCGAATGAGAACATGGGTGACCTAACCGACATGCTGGGCCATAACCTCTCGGTCAACTACAGCACTATCCTGGGGCCGAGATTGCACAACGAATTCCGCTACGGCTGGACGCGGTTTATCACTGCGTTCGACATCCCCGCCACCGAGAATCTCAACGCTCAGTTCGGGGTCAAGAACGCCGTGGGAACCGCGTTCGGCCAGCACGACAATGGACTCGCCACGTTCTCACCGGGCGCCTTCTCCGCCATCGGTTCGCGCTGCTGCTGGCCCAACGACGACGACCTTATCACCCATCAATTCAGTGACAACGTTCTCTGGCAGTCCGGAAAGCACAACGTGAAGTTCGGAGTAGAGTACAAGTTCTTGAACAAATACTCACTCTCGGCTCGCGACAGCCGCGGCAGCTTCGGCTTCACAGGCCAGTACACGGCGGAGCTGCCCAATTCCGGTCCAAGCCGCACCCAGACGGGCCACAGTTTCGCGGACTTCCTGCTGGGGTGGGCCAGCTCGGGTGCCAGCCTCAGCCCGGCCGGGGAAGACACGAACCACCCATACTGGGGCTTTTACGTCCAGGACGACTGGAAGATCACACCCAGGCTCACATTGAACATGGGGCTGCGTTATGAGCTCTTTCGAGGCCCGTTCCATCCGGACGGTCCCGACACACTCGGCAGCCGCTTCGTCCTGAGAGACGACCCCAACTATCTGGGGCTCGATGATGAGACCTCGGCCCTGCTCAACATCCAGTTCCAGGAATGGGCCTTTCCCAAAGATGACAGCGACTGCGCCTGCAAGACTGACAAGAACAACTTCGCTCCCCGGCTCGGGATCGCCTATCAACTGGCCAGGAACTCGGTGATTCGTGCCGGAGGTGGAATCTACTTCGGTGACGTTGACTATCTCGGGATCGAGAACGGCCGGTTTTACGGCAACAATCCACCCCGCGTGCGCGGCAACGTGTCGACACCCGATTTCGTCAATGCTGTATACCGGATCAGCGAAGGATTACCCAACCTGTCGCCCGTCTTCGATCTGAAAACGATCCCCCCGGAACGCCCCGTCCGGTTGTGGTCCCCGAGTTTCTCCCCACTTCGTATACCGGCCAGTGGTTCCTGGATGTGCAGCACATGCTGCCCTGGAGCACCGTTGTGACAGTCGGCTATAACGGAAGCAAGAGCTCTCACCTTTCGCTCGGACGGAACACAACCGACCCGGGGCCGCACCCGACCATCAACTGGCCGGCTCGCCTTCGTTATCCGCTCATTCAGACGATCACGAAGTACGACAACATTCTGAACGCCAATTATCACGCGTTGAGTCTCAAGGCGGAAAAGCGCTTCAGCGACGGACTCACCTTCCTCAACTCCTTTACCTGGCAGCATGCGATCGACTATGGCAGCGAGATCCTCAATCAGGGTGAGGGAGGGAGGGTGACGCAGTACGTAAAGGACCTCTACCGGGATCGCGCCCGCGGCAGTCTGGACCGGACCCTGGCGTACAACCTCAGCTTCCTTTACGAACTACCCTGGGGGCGCGGCAGGCGCTGGCTGCAGTCCGGAACCGCGAGCTGGTTTCTCGGGGGATGGCAGCTGGGCGGCATCCTTTCGATGATCTCGGGGCCGCCTTTAGACCAGGCGCTTCTCAACAACCTGAACTGTGTGTGCAAGGCGCGCGGCTCCGTCGTGGGGGATCCCAATCTGCCTGAATCCGAGCGTACGATCGACCGCTGGTTCAACACCGGTTTCGTCGTGCCGGTTACCGCCGACCAGATCGCTCGCGGAGAGTACGGCAATTCAGGGCGCAACCTGATCGACGGTCCCGGCTGGAAGAACCTGGATTTTCTTGCCTCGAAGGACTTCCCCATGGGCGCGGAAGGGCGTTATCTGCAGTTTCGCTTCGAGGCCTTCAATTTCACCAACACGCCCCACTTTGGCAGCCCCGGTCTGAATCTCAGCGCCGCCGGAGCCGGGATTATCAGCAGCGTGTCGGATCCCCGGCTGATACAGTTTGCTCTGAAGTATCAGTTCTGAACCGTGGTCCTCGAATGAGGTATCTCAACGCCCAAGCCAGCCTTGCCTGTTCGCAATTACCGTAACGTATTGTGGAGCGTTGAGGCCTGAAGAGCCGAAAGAGAGTAGGCCCGTCCGGCTTCCGAGGGGACACAACTGAACTTGTCTAGGCTAAAGCCTACCGATTACGTACTGTGCGACGGGCTAGATGAGCCCGTCCGGCATTCGGACGAGTTTGGAGCGTCTCGCTTGAAGCTTCAAGTACTCAAGCGCATAGCGGATTCACGTATACTTGCGACGGGCTCAGATGAGCCCGTCGCCACAGGGTGCTCTAATAGAATGTCTGAGCCACACTACCAGGGGAATCTGAGTTTTTCCGGACCTTCGAAATGTCCAAAGTCCAGGGCTGCTCCGGCAGCCTTCCAATGGAGCATTACGGGGCCCGGAGCTGCGATGGCCGTTTTGTGGTTCGTAGGTATTTGATTGCCGTGTCACTTTGGCGAGCAGCGTCGACACCGGGCTTTTTGTCTTTGAGGGGATGATGAAATACGCAAAGGTCGCTGTGGCATGTGCTCTTCTTCTGCTGGGAGTTGCGGCGCTCGCACGCGTACCGCGCAACCCTGAGCCCCAAGTTTCTTCTGCGATCCCGGATACCTTGCCTTTTTCGATTCGCCTGGCCTTCGGGTATGGAAAAGAACCCCAGGAACGATGGACGGGTTCGATCAGCTTCGAGAACCTTCAGGTATCGGAAGCTAGCGGCTGGCTTATTCAAAACGAGGATCGGGTCTCGTTGAATGCCTTTGACATCCAGACCCTGAATCCTAATACGAAAGCAGCGGTTTTTAAGGGAATCATACTAAGAGGCACCGGTCCACCGTCCGGCCGATTTGCGGTTACCACCAATCACGGCCAGTTTTCTTTTCGAATCTCCGAGATCAAAGCGGGTGTGACCCTGGAGTTTCTGGATTCCAAAACTCGCGTGACCGGGCTGACGGAAGTCTGGAAGCTGACCGACGACTCTCGAAACGACGACTACCCCTCCATCGCGACGATGAATGACACCACGGCGTGGGCGGTCTGGCAATCATACAGCGGGCAGATGGATGAAATCCGACTCTCGAAGCACGACAACAAAGGGTGGCACACTTTTACGCGGGTTCCGGGGGCCACGGGTGACTTGTGGCGTCCCCAGATTGCGATCGATGGACAAGGACTCGTCTGGGTGGCTTGGTCCCAGCAGGTCGATGGCAATTTCGATATTTACGCGCGCGCGCTGGATGACAAGCAGGACACCTGGCTCGAGACTGTTCGTCTGAGCTCCGATCCAGGTCCGGACATTGACCACCACTTTGTCGCGGACCGCAAAGGAGGTCTTTGGGTCGTGTGGCAGGGCTTTCACGGACAGAACTCGGATGTCTTTCTAAGGCATCACAACGGATCGGGATGGTCGGAAGAGACAAGAATAACCGACAACGCCGCCAACGATTGGGAGCCTCGGATTGCGCTCGACAGCCGAGGCCGGGCGCACATTGTCTGGGACACATATCGCAACGGAAACTATGACGTCTACATGCGGATTCTGGAGGGTGGTCGTCCGGGGCCGGAAGTTCCAGTGGCCCACACGAGCCGGTTCGAGGCGCATGCCTCCGTAGCCGTAGATAATCAGGATCGGGTCTGGGTCGCCTGGGATGAGGGCGCCGCAAACTGGGGCAAAGACAGCGGCCCGACAACCGATCCGAAATGGCTGGAGAAAGGGCAGGCGACCTGGGATACCTGGATCAGGCAACCTTCGACTCCGGGAGCCCGTCTTTACGAATCCCGCAAACTGAACTTGGCGGTGTTCGAGGGAAACCAACGCAAGTCGCTCGCCCAGGATCTGCAAACAGCTCTGGCAGAACACGGGGAAACCGATCACGATTATCCGCAACTGTTCGCCGATCCGAGCTCCGGACGTATGGCCCTATTGTTCCATCGCTGGGGTCAGATGGGTCCACCGGTCAAACACCTCTACCCAAGGGCCGCCTACTGGGAACAGGCGCTGATGTTCTACGAGGGTGATCGCTGGACCTCCCCAGCCGTTTTACCAGAAAGCTGGGGGCGGATTTCCATGCGCGCGCAAGCCGCTTTCGGGCCCGCTGGCAGCCTTTGGGTCGCCTGGCCAATGGATGCCCGCCTCTACAAGAGATCATTTCTCGCGCCGGTGGCGAGTGTCTTCGCCGCACGCATTCCACTTGAAAAAGGAACCAGCGCGGCACAGTTGACCGACTGGAAGGAAGCCCCATCGGAGCAAAAACCAACGGTTCATCCCAGGGAGGCCGAAGATGTGGCCGCGGCCCGCGGCTATCGGACGTCCGTTCATGGGGTCGAAAACCGGATTGTACGGGGAGACCTGCACCGGCATGCGGAGTTTTCCTGGGACAGCGGCGGGGGTCTAACCGACGGCTCACTTTTCGATTATTACCGCTACATGCTCGACGGAGCCGCCATGGATTTTGGCGGGCTGACGGATCACAATTCCGGCGGCGATTATGAATACTTCTGGTGGCTGATCGAGAAAAGCTGCGATATGTATAACGTTCCTGGGGCCTTCGCGACTCTTTACGCGTACGAGCGCAGCGTTGCGTACCCGAACGGTCACCGCAACATTTTCCACGCCAATCGCGGGCATCCCATTGTCTCATTCTTCACCAAGTCTGGCCTGAGTCGTCCCCGCCCAGGAATAGCCGCGCAGACCGGAGAGGTACTCGAAAACGACACGAAGCTCCTGTACGAGTCTCTTCGCCGGACCAAAGGAATCTCCATCCCTCACACATCAGCCACCAATATGGGCACCGACTGGCGCGATAACGATCCGGAAGTCGAACCGGTGGTCGAGATATTCCAGGGAGACCGAAACTCTTCGGAACATGCAGGCGCTCCCCGCGCGGCTCGCCGCGCCGAGGACAAGACGATCGGGGGTTTCAGGGAAGAGGGCTTTCTCTGGAATGCTTACCGCAAGGGAATCCGAATCGGCAGCATCGCGAGTTCCGACCACTGGTCGACCCACATCTCCTACGCCATGGTCTATACCGAGCAGCCGACCCGCAAGGCGATCCTTGATGCCATCAAGAAGCGCCATACTTACGGGGCAACCGACAACATCATCCTGGACTATCGGATGGGTGATCATTTCATGGGGGAAGAGTTCACCGATTCAAGCGTGCCGCCTCTGGAGATCCGGGTAATCGGAACCAGCGGGGTGGCGCTGGTCGAGATTGTCAAGGACGCGAAGGTGATTTATTCCACCAACCCAAATCAAAAGGATGTGAAAGTCGTGTATCGGGATCAAAACGTGAACGAAGGGACAAGCTACTATTATGTCCGGGTTGTTCAAGACGACCACCAGATCGCCTGGGGCAGCCCGATCTGGATCACGCGCAAGCGGTGAAGAGAGTGGACGGATTGACATCAGTTCCAAAACTGCTGTAAATGATCTACAGATCCGCCCGGGGTGGGCGAGTCGAGCGCTTTGGCGTTGGCCTTTCCACGCAGATGAGATCCGGTGACTCGAGCTTCTGTTTGGTCCGTCCGCAAACTAGCCCTTCGACCCCGTCCCGGGGAACCCTGACATGAATAAGAAGCGCAGTTCTTACTCCTGGACCCGAAAGCTCCATCTTTACCTTGGATCTTCATCGGTCCACACGTGCTGATCTTTGCGTTGAGCACCCTCTATTTGAATCACGGCTGCGCCGCCCGGTCGCGAAGGGCCTGAAGAGGGCATCGTTGCCCAATCACTTCTGCGGGCCGTCCATCATCTGCGCGAGCTTCGTCGTCGTGTTCCAGTTGCGGATTGTCATGCTCTTGTAGATCGGCAGGGAGACGAGCCTGCTGAGCTGGCTCTGGGATGCTTTGCTGATGAGTCTCGAGAAGTATAGGACGCCGATTCCCGCGTGCGCCTGGTCCACTCCTTGCCTGGTAAGCACGCTCTTCATTGCGGTCGAGGCCGTGAGCGGCTCTTTCAAGAAGATGACGTCGTAGCGGTACTTCGCCGGATGCGCGCCGAAGCCTTGTGGAGCTCGCTCGACGATGTCCCGCATCTGCTTCTGGGAGCGCAGCACCACGCTCGCTCGGCAGTTGAACGTCTCAGCGACCACAGATTCGATCCGACGGGTCAGCTTGGCGGGTGCCGACTCGCCCGACTTGAAGAGTACGTTGCCGCTCTGGATGTAGGTGGTCACGTCCCGGAAGCCTTGCTGCTCGAAGCAGATCTTGAGCTCGGTCATCTTGATCAGATTCTTCCCGCCGACGTTGATCCCGCGCAGGAGGGCTACATATTGGCTCATGGGCTCGCGGATCTCCTACCAACGAGTAAGCGGATAGCGCGGCTGAGGCCGCAAATCAAGTATTTGAGATCAGTCGACGCCGCGCGCTATCAGCATTCAGCCTTCAGCAGTCAGCGAAAACCTCTTCGCAAAATGCAAGGAAGTCACGGAACAAGCACCTCTTCGGCTGCGGCCTCCCTGAACGGGCTTCAACTTCCGGTCGAGCTCGGTGAACGACCATCGCCCGATGCCGAGCCTGCGGCGCGCGTGATCTCTAACTCGATCGATGCCGACAAGCAGTGGCAGTTTCTCGCACACGGTCCGGTCACGCTTGGATCGTGGTCCGCGAGATGACGAGCCACTTCCCGCTGCGTTTCGCGGGTCGCCAGGTCAACGCCCGCTCCCGGCGCGGAACAGGAAGAAGCACACGATCGCCATCAACACGGCGTGCACGGCGAATTGGATGAGGGAATGGAACGCGCCGAGCACGACGTGAAAGGCGAGCCACGCGACGAGGATCCAGCGCGCCCAGGGGGCGCCGCGGAGCAGGAACGCCCCGCCGAGAATCGCGACCAGGCGCGACACCGTGGCGTAGCCCAGGTCGAGCAGCTCCCGGCGCGAGGCGGTCGCGTTGTCGAGGTCCAGCAACCCGTACACGAGTCCGGTGGCGCCCACGGCGACGAACAGCCAGCCGATGATCGTGAGCGAGCGGGGGCGCGGGCTCATACGGGTGAATCGAAGACCGACGCCACGGCGCTGTGCGGCCGGGCGCAGCGGTGCCAGAAGCGATCGTGCTTGCAGATCCCGCACCGCACGGCGAAACCGGCGACGATCGCTAGGTCGGGCTCCTGCCGGATGAAAGTCGTCCGATTTCGAGGATGAGCCGAGAAGAGACTTGGACCGGATCCCGTGGCATGCAGCGAAGGAGACGGCGTACCATAACCTCGGGAAATGCGACAAAGTGACTAATCGTGCATGTCATCTTCTCATTCATTGTCTCATCTATCATTGCCAATGGTGCTCGCCTACGGCGCCGTTTGCGCTTCGTTAGTCCGACTTCCAATCGTTGCAACGAAGTTCTCCAGAGAGCGAGCCACCATGATGGCCGTACAGGGTCGCGCAATTAAAACAAGAGGCCTAGTAAATCTGCTGGGTCTTGGCAGTGACGGTTTTCGGCGGAGTTACTCCTGCGGCGATCATCACTTCACGAAGCGCGGCCTCCGTGTCGGGCGAAGGCTTGAAATTCCCGAATCTATAACCCACGGCGATCGCTAAGGGCGTCCATCCGAACTTGTTGCTCCGATTCCAGATTTCGATCTTGGCCCCCTTGCCGGCGAGGAACTGCACGACCTTGGGGAGGTTCTTGTAGGCCGCGCCATGCACGGCGGTTTCACCGTTGTTGTCGACCGCATTGATGTCGTTGCCTAGCTCCAATGCCAGTTGCACCGCCTCCAACACTTCGCTCTCGGTGCCGGCGTCCTCGCCGGGGGATCGCGTTGCCAGTCCGGACGCTACTATCAGAGGCGTGGTGTTGTCGGCATTCGGCAGCAGCGGGTCGGCGCCCAGCGCGGCCAGCGTCCTCATCAACTCGGCGTCCGACGTCTGGGCGGCCAGCAGGAAA
This sequence comes from uncultured Acidobacteriota bacterium, assembly GCA_963827655.1. Lineage (GTDB taxonomy): Bacteria > Acidobacteriota > UBA6911 > UBA6911 > UBA6911 > CAWHCF01. Next base: position 90,972 of record CAWHCF010000025.1, on the reverse strand, counting down.
GGTGTCGCCCCGATCTCGTTCAGGCGTGTATTGGTCAAATTCACGCGCCTGGTCATCCTGGCATTCAAGTTGGCTCCACGCGCCGCAAGCTTCTTGACCAGCTCCATGCTGGTCATGTTTCCGGATCCTTCGGGAGCCGGATCGTTGTCGCCGACGCCCGGCTTGCGGACCGGCACAATCGCATGCAAGGGCGTGTAACCCGGCAGGGCGGCATTCGGATCTGCGCCGGCATCCAGCAGAGCTGCCGCCAGTTCGAAATGAGCGTTGGTGATCGCCAGGAGCAGCGCGCCGGCGCCGGCCGGGGGCCGCCGCCCGCCGTAGCCGCGCCTGCGCGCGGCCTCGGCCGGCACGGTCTCGTTCACATCCACTCCTGCCTCGAGCAGAACCTTTACAACCGGGATCCGGCCCTCCCTCACGGCAAACATCAGAGGGGTAAACCCCGAGTCCAAACGGGTACGGAAATCTGCGCCGCTCTTGATGAGCTCCTTCACAACCTCTACCTGACCTTCGGCCGCCGCCCACATCAGTGCCGTCTGTCCCTGCCGCCCTTCTTTTGCGTTAACGTCGGCGCCCTGGGATAGCAGAGTCTTCACGGCTTCGACCTTCCCGGTGCGCGCTGCCGTCATCAGCGCGGTTTCCCCTCCCGGGAGGGCGGTGTTCGGATCGGCCCCGGCCTTCAAGAGCAGCTCGACCATCGCGGCATTTCCATTGGTGCAGGCCAGAGAAAGCGGCGTCACGCCATAGCGGTTCGCAGCTTTCACGTTGGCGCGTGAGCGCACCAGCAGTTCCACCGTTTCCAGATCGTCCTGGTATGCCGCCCAGTGCAGCGCCGTCATCCCATCGGTCTGCGGCGCGTTTACATCCGCGCGCTGTTCCAGCAGGATGCGAATGCTCGAGCGATCCATCTTCTCCGCTGCGTCTGCCAGCGGCGCATTGGAATCGGCCGCGCTCAGGCGGAGCGGAAACAGCAAAGCCAGACCCCATACAACGAGCGGTTTCATACGCATGCGCGACGTTTCGTCCGGGTAAATCACACCGAGAGCAATTCCTCGACCTTGCCTTTGCTGTCGGCGAAGGCCTCAAGACGAACCCCCGCTTTTTCGAGCAGTGTCAGGTGAAGGTTGGCCAGCGGCGTCGGTTCCGCATACTTGATGTGACGCCCTCCCTTGCGCGCTCCGCCGCCCGCGACAAGAATCGGCAGGTTCAGGTGGTCGTGCACGTTAGGATTGCCCATCCCGCTGCCATACAGGTAGAAGGAATGCTCCAGCAGAGAGCCCTCGCCCTCGGGCGTGGACTTCAGCTTCTCCAGGAAGTAGGCGAACAGCGAGACGTGAAAGGCATTGATCTTGGCAACCTTCGCGATCTTTTCCGGATCGTTTCCGTGATGCGTGAGGGGGTGATGCGGATCGGAGACGCCGATCTCGTTGTAAGTTCTCGTGCTTGTTTCACGAGCGAGCTGGAAGGTGATCACCCGGGTGACATCCCCCTGAAGAGCCAATACCTGCAAGTCGAACATCAATCGCGCGTGGTCGGCATAAGCGGCCGGTGCGCCCAGGGGGCGATCCAGATCGGGCAGCCGGTTGTCCGCCGTGTCGGTCTCCGCCTTCTGAATGCGGCGCTCCACCTCGCGGACGGTATCAAGATATTGGCTGACCCTGGCGCGGTCGGCCGGGCCGAGGTTGCTCTGAAGTCGAGCGATATCTTCACGAACCCAATCGAGGAGGCTGGCCCTTCTCCGCAATGCGGCGCGCCGGTCCGCCGCGCTTCCCCCCTCGCCGAACAGGCGCTCAAAAACGATGCGCGGATGAGCCTCAGCCGGAAGAGGCGTTGTGGGCGAGGACCACGAAAGATTGTTCTGGTAAACGCAGGCATAGCCGTTATCGCACTGGCCGACGGTCTGGAGCAAATCCATCGCCAGCTCCAGCGACGGCAGTTGCGTTTCCTGGCCCATGTGCCTCGCAGCGATCTGATCGACCGTCGTCCCCAGGTAGTAGTCCGTGCTTTCGGTCCACTTCGCCTTGGCCGCGCTCAGGAAGGCGGCATTGGAGGTCGCATGAGTGCCGGGATAGGCGTTCTTCAGCTCGAGGTTTGTGATAACCGTGACGTGATCCACAACCGGGGCCAGCGACTGGAGGGCCGGCGAAAGCTCGGCCAGTCTCCCCTCACCTGGAGGAGTCCAGCGGGAGATATCGCATCCCATCGGCATGTAGACAAAACCCAGGCGCCGCGGCGGATTGGCAGGCGTCTTGGCCAGGGCGGTCATCGAGGGGACCATCGCATCGAGCACAGGGAGCGCCAGGCTGGCGCCGATGCCTCGCAGGAACGTTCGCCGTGGCAGAGCCTTCTTGGTGATGATCATTGTGATCTCCTCATCTGAAACGGTGCGCTTTTTACCATTCCCATGATGAATGACGAGAAGCGGAAATCCTGGGTCCGGGCCTCCCGCACGACCTTGCGGACCGCCGGCGCGTCGTAGTACTCGACTCCACGGCCTAAAGCGTAGGTGAGAAGTTTCTCGGTAAAGGTGCCGAGAAAAACCTCCGGGCGGCTCAGCAAAGCCTGCTCGAGTCCGGACACACCCGAGAACTGGCTGCCGTCGGGAAGCCCGCCGCCGGCGTCGATCCGCTTGCTTTCTTCGAGCGTTCGCCAGCGGCCCACGGCGTCATAATTCTCCATCGAAAAGCCCACAGGATCCATCAGCTTATGGCAGCCGGAACAGGCGGGGTTGGAGCGGTGCTCGGCCAGCCGTTCGCGGACCGGAAGACCCTTGCCTATGCTGGTATTTTCCTTCAGAGGCCGGCACCACCTCCGGCGGCGGCGGCGGCGGGACACCGAGAAGATTGTCCAGGATCCACTTGCCCCGTATTACCGGCGAGGTTCGGGTGGGGTACGAAGTCACCGTGAGAATGCTTCCGTGGCGCAGCAGCCCGCCTCGCGTGCTGTCTTCGTCCAATGTGATGCGCCGGAACCGGCTGCCGTACACATGCGGGATGCCGTAATGCTTGGCCAGCCGTTCGTTGACGAAGGTGTAATTGGCGCTCAACAGGTCGAGCACGCTCCGATCCTCGCGCAGGATGCTTTCAAAAAAGAGCTCCGTTTCCTGGCGAAACGCTTGCCGGAGATTGTCGTCGAAGTCGGGAAACAAACGCATGTCCGGTGTGATCGATGCCAGATTGCGCAAGTGCAACCACTGCCCGGCGAAGTTCGTCACCAGAGCCTGCGCCCGGGAGTCCGCGAGCATTCGACGCGTCTGTTGTTCGAGCACGATGGGCTCTTTGAGTTTACCGGCAATCGCTACGTTCAGCAGCTCATCGTCCGGAATACTGCTCCACAGAAAGAAGGACAGGCGGGAAGCCAGCTCCAGATCGCTGATGCGATAGGCGGCGTTCGGCGCGACGCCGGCAGGATCTTGCTCGACACGAAACAGAAACCGGGGGCTCACCAGAACCGCGGATAAAGCCATTTCGATGCCCGCGTCAAAGTCTCCATCTGCCCGCGCTTCGCGGTAGAGCTCGAGCGGCCCTTGAAGGTCCGCATCGATAACCGGCCGCCGATAGGCCCGTCGCATCAGGGTGGCAAGGATGGTCTTGGCGCAGCCTTCTTCCTCGCCCGGGCGCGCCGGCCGGCACACAAAAATCCGCTGGCGGCTGGGCGTCTCACCGGGGCCCTTCGCTTCATAAGGACCGATGATCGAGATCGAGTAGACTGCCGGCTGGAGTCGAGGATGCCGGTAGATATTGAAGTGTGCCTGGTAGGGCTGGCGCGCAGTTTCGAGGAGCGCCGAAGGCTTCTTCGGGAATGTCACCCCGATGGCGTGCGGACCGGCCTTCACGGGAACGCGGATCTTGAGGTGCTGATCCAGGTTGTCGTGGGCTGGTTGATACTCTTCAGAGTTTATTCCGTCTCGCGCGGGCGGCTTTACCGTGAACAACTGCACCCGCTCCCTGTCCAAAAGCAGCTCCACTTCGTGGGTCTCGTTCAAACCCTCAACGTGCTCGTTGCGGTCACGCGCCAGTCGAATCTGGATCTCGTACTCGGCGTCAAGCGGGAAGGTATAACGGATCAGCGCTCCGCCGCGGGTGCCGACCGGAAGCCCGTCTACGTGCTCCTCCTGGGTGAGGTCCGGCGGTATTTTGATAGTATCGCCGCCCGGAGAACGGCTGGGCCGCCCCACCGCCAGCCGGCTGATCTTCTCCGCCGCCGATATATAGCGGTCCAATAACGTCGGCGAGAGATCTCCGACCGTGACATTGTCAAAGCCATAACTGGACTCGTCGATCGGCAGCAGCGAGGCAACATCGACGTCCAGCCCAAGAAGGTCGCGGATCGCGTTCTGGTATTCGGTTCGATTGAGCCGCCGGAACGTATCGGTTCGGCCGGGATTGGGCTTGGCCGCAGCCGCGCGGTCCAGCGAGGTCTCCAGCGAAGATACTGCTGCCGCGTAAGTGCGCTCGTCCGGCCGCGGCATTCCGGCCGGCGGCATATGACGGGCGCGAAGCTTGCGGACGACCTTCTCCCACGCTTCAGGGTGCTGGCCGACGTCCTGCGCGCTGATCGTGTCGAGCGCAAGCTCTCCCGCTTTCAATGCGCTGTTGTGGCAGCTGACGCAATACCGATTGACCACGGCGCGTTCCGGAGAGACGGATCCATCCCTCGATTGAGGCTGGAGGCCACGCACGCCGAGGAAGCCGCCGGTCAGGAATAAGACTGGAATCCAGCGTGGTATCCGAAAAGCGCATCGACGCATCAGGAGGGTCCTCCGGCGAATTCAAATAGTATAGACGTTCTTGCCGCCCGAAGCAGCAATTATCCCTCGCAAGATTCTTGGTGTTTCTTCGTGTCTTCGCGTCTTCGTGGTATTTGCGGCGCGACACTAATACCACTAAGACGCCAAGATACGGAGCTTTAGATTTCGAGCGCCTCGGTGCTTTCGAGTTGCTTGAGTAGATTTGCGTCCCCGGTAGCCAGCCGCCAGCCCCGCAATCGCGCGTGCGCCACGAGTAGCCGGTCGAAAGGGTCACGCGTCCACCCCAGCTCGAGCGCCTTTGTGAACCACTCCGCAGCCGGCGGATCGTCCAGGACCCAGCGCTCGTCTTGTGCGATTCGGACGATGCTACCGCCCGGTCGCAGACGGATCCGGCCCGCTTCGAGTAAGAGTTGGATCTCCAGCAGATTAGCGGGAGAAATGTACAGCCGCCTGACTCTGCGGGCAAGCCGCCGAATTCGCGCATGGCCTCCTTCGAGCCAGATGAGCGCATTGGTGTCGAGGAGGATCATCGGTGTCGGCGGCCTGAGCGGAACCTCAGACCTTCACGGCCCCAGGTCCATTGCCACTGGCCTTCTGCTACGGCAGGATCGAGTATTTCGATGACCGAGGGCCGAGTGTGCCGGCGTGCCGGCGCGGGTTCCGCTCTAAGCACATAACGGACTCCCCGCCGCTCGATCACCACGGGGACGCCCCGCTCCGCTTCGTTCAGCACATCCGCGAGACGCTCGCGAAGCTGTGCCATGGTATAGCATTTCATGGATGTACATTGTACAGTCGCCGCAACCAGCGATTGAAGGAAAATCTGGGAGAAACCCGTCGGTATCCAGATTCTCGCCCAACACCGTTTGCTGTGTCTTTACTTGTGCTCGACTTCTGAGGCAAAATACCCTCAGGGTTCGGGCTACCGATACCCAAACGCTGCCCATCGGCATCGACGCTCCGCTGGACAACCCAAGGAACAGGGCCGCAGGAGCTCTTGCTGGGAGGAGGCAATGCAGTTTTTGGGGCACGATATGCGGCATGGATTCAGGCGGCTCTCGGCTGTGGTGCGCCCATCAATCACTGCCTTCTTGATCAGCGGCTGCATCGTCGTCATTTTATCCAGCGTTCAGACTTCGGCCTGGCAGAGGCAACCCGCTTCCTCGACGTTTCCTGCCCCGCAGATGGTCTTCGAGAAATACTGCATCGCGTGCCATAACCAGACGCTCCGGACCGCTGGACTCGAGCTCGACCGTCTGGACCTCAAGAACCCGGGTTCCAATGCGGAGGTGTGGGAAAAAGTCATAGCGAAGCTTCGCGCCGGCTCGATGCCGCCGCCCGGGACGCCCCGGCCCGATGCGGCCACCTATCACGCGACGGCCGGCTGGCTGGAGACCGAAATCGACCGGGCGTGGGGGGCCAATCCCAATCCGGGCAGGATCAGCGCCATCCACCGCCTCAATCGCACGGAATACAACAACGCGATTCGCGACCTGTTCGCGCTCGAGGTCGATGTGAGGCCGCTGCTGCCGGGGGATGAGACCGCGGACGGCAGTTTCGACAATTTCGCGGATGTGCTCACGATTTCGACGGCCCACCTTGAGCGATATCTGTCAGTGGCCCGTCAGGTCACGCGGCTCGCGATAGGTCTGCCTCCCGCGAGTCCCGGGATCGAGACCTTCGCGATTCCCTTGCACGTGGTTCAAGATGACCGGCAGAGCGAAGACCTGCCGTTCGGATCCCGTGGAGGCATCGCGATTCCCTTTGACTTTCCAGTCGACGCCCAATATCTCATCAAAGTTCGTCTCCGAAGACAGTATCAGGACTACATCATGGGCATGGGCTGGCCGCAGCAGCTCGACATCCGGCTTGATGGCAAGCTGCTGAAACGATTCACCGTCGGAGGGGGAGCCCAGGGCAGGCCTGCCGCGGCCAGTTACGCCGGCGACGGTGAACCGGGCTTTGCCGGCGATCCCGAATGGGAGAAGTACATGCAGGTCACCGGCGACGCCGGGCTGGAGATCCGCGTGCCGGTCGAGGCGGGACGGCGCGTCGTCGGCGTGTCGTTCGTGAGAGAGCTGTGGGAGCCGGAAGGTCTCCCTCAGCCACGGCAACGAGGCAGGGTGCTGACAAACGACCAGCTATACATGGATTACGCAAGCGTGGGCTCGGTCCAGATCGGAGGCCCGTTCCAAATCACCGGACCGGCAAAGGACACGCCCAGCCGTCGCGCAATTTTCGTCTGTCAACCCCGGACTGCTGCGGAAGAAAAGGCGTGCGCGCAAAAGATCCTTTCGAGGATCGCCCGGCTTGCTTATCGGCGGCCCGTGACCAAGGCCGACGTGCAGACGCTGCTCGAATTCTTCTCCAGGGGCCGGCAGGACGGTGGAAGCTTTGACAACGGGATCCAGATCGCGCTCGAGCGAGTTCTCGTCGACCCCGACTTTCTGCTGCGCGTCCATCGGGATCCCGCCGCGCCTGGTCAAGCCACCTATCGCCTGAGCGACATGGAGCTCGCCTCGCGCTTGTCGTTTTTCTTGTGGAGCAGCATTCCCGATGACACCCTGATCGACTTGGCGGTGCGCGGACAGCTCAGCAAACCGCTGATCCTGGAACAGCAAGTGCGGCGCATGTTGGACGATCCCCGCGCCACGGGTGCGCTGGTGGACGGTTTCGCCGCGCAGTGGTTGAATCTGCGCCGCGTCGGCGAAGTGGTGGTCCATCCGGATCATTATCCGAGTTTTGACGCCAGTCTGCTGGAGGCATTCAAACGGGAAACGGAGCTGTTTGTCGCCAGCACGCTGCGGGAGGATCGCAGCGTCCTCGATCTTTTGCGCGCCAACTATACTTTTGTGAACGAACGGCTGGCGCGGCACTACGGAATTCCAGGGATTTACGGCAGCCGCTTCCGGCGAGTCACTCTCCCGAACCCCGATCAGCGGGGCGGGTTGCTGGCGGAGGGAGCGCTGCTGACGACAACCTCCTATCCCGACCGAACATCGCCGGTCTTACGTGGCAAGTGGCTGCTGAACAATGTCTTCGGCTTGCCTGTACCGCCCCCTCCTCCAGGCGTGGACACCAATCTGGCGGAGAACAAGCCGGGCGCGATGCCGATGTCGATACGCGAGCGGCTGACGCAGCATCGGCAGAATCCCGCCTGCGCCAGTTGTCATTCAGTCATTGATTCCCTGGGGTTTGCGCTGGAAAACTTTGACGCGATTGGCGCGTGGAGAACCGTTGACGAAGTGGGCAAGCCCGTCGACGCGACCGGGACCACGGTGAGCGGCGCCAGGGTCGATGGCCTTTCGGGCTTGCGTGCGCTGTTGCTCGAGCAGCCCGATCAGTTTCCCCGCACCGTCACCGAAAAGCTTTTGGCGTACGCTCTCGGCCGCCGGCTCGACTATTACGATCGGCCGGCAGTGCGCAAGATCGTCCGCGACGCAGCAGCCAGTGACTACCGATGGTCGTCGCTCATCGTGGGAATTGTGAAAAGCCCCACGTTTCTGATGCGGACCTCACGCGCGGCGATCCAAGGGATCGCCCAGAAATAGGTTCGCATTCGCGATACTGAGGTTGCCAGGCTGCGGAGGTAACAGTGAACACGGTCAACAATTGATCACCGGCTCTCGCGCCTGAATCTGAAGTTATTTCTGCGCGAGCCTTGGAGACCGACATGAATTTCCTGACCGCAAAATCGCTGCCGCGGCGGACCGTCCTGCGGGGACTGGGCGCAACCATGGCGCTGCCATTGCTGGAGGCGATGCTTCCCGCGATCTCGCGCAAGGGGCAGGCCGCCGCGAAGCCGGCGCACCGGTTCCAGACGTTCTATGTGCCGAACGGAATGGCCATGGAGTATTGGTCGCCCAAGGGTGAGGGGAGCGACTTCCAACTCTCACCCATTCTGGAGCCATTGGCGCCGTTCCGGAACCAGATGCTGGTGCTGTCGGGCATCCGCGCGAGCTGGAACTACATTCACGCGGGCGCCTCGGGGTCATTTCTGACGGGCACGACGCGCGGCGGACGAAACGAAGTGGAGATCATCGCGGACGTGTCGATCGACCAGCTGCTCGCGAGGCGATTCGCGAGCGAGACGCAGGTGGCATCGCTCGAGCTGGCTATGGATCCCCCCGCCAATGCCGGCGCATGCACGGGCAACCTGAGTTGCGCCTACACCCACACGATCTCGTGGCGCAGCCCGACCCAGCCGTTGCCCATGGAGTACAACCCGCGGGCTGTATTCGAGAGGCTGTTCGGCGACAGCGGCAGCACGGAGCGGGCGGCGCGGGAAGAGAGGTTACGGCAGCAGAAAAGCATTCTGGACTCGGTGACGGAAAAGTTGGCGAACCTCAAGAGGGAGCTGGGCCCGCAAGACCGGGTTAAGGTCGATGAATACACGGAGTCGATTCGTGACGTCGAACGGCGCATTCAGAAAGCGGACGAACAGCGCGACGTCGAGCTGCCGGCGATTGAGCAGCCTCAGGGCGTACCGGCGGTTTTCGAAGACCATCTGGCCCTGATGCTGGACTTGCAGCTTCTGGCGCTTCAATCTGACCTGACCCGCGTCATCTCGTTCATGATCGGCAAGGAACAGAGCGCCCGCCCATACCCGCAAATCGGCGTGCCGGAGGCGCACCATCCGCTGTCTCATCACAACGATATTCCCGAGTTGATCGAGCGCATGTCGAAGATCAACTGTTATCACACCCGGTTGTTCTCGCAGTACCTGGCCAAGCTTCGCGCGACGAACGACGGCGACGGCTCGCTGCTGGATCACATGACCATCCTGTACGGCTCGGGCATTTCCAACAGCACGAAGCACTCGGGCGACAACCTGCCGCTGCTGGTGATCGGGGGCGGGGCGGGACGGCTCAAGGGCGGCCGGCATCTGAACTATTCCGACAAGCCCTCGATGGCCAATTTGCTGGTGACGTTGATGGACAAGCTCGCCGTGCCGGTCGAACGGCACGGCGGCAGCACCGGCAGGCTCTCGATCGATACGCTTTCCGGGGTGTAAGGGTTCGCGCAGAAATAAGTTCGCATTCTGCTGCGGGCCTGGGACCGCAGCCCGAAGGGGCGCGATCCTCAGCGTGCTTAGCGAACAGAAACCGGTTCATGATTGACCACCGACTCTCGCGCCAGAATGTGAAGTTATTTCTGCGCGAGCCCTAAGGAGGGACGATGCGCAGGGCATCCGGCCTGATCCCACTGCTGGCCGTCTTCCTCATCGGCGCCGCCGGCCGCGAATTGCCACCGCTGATTCGGGCGGCCAAGAACGCCGACCGCGATGCCTTGCGAGCTCTGCTCAAGCAGGGAGCGGGCGTCGACGCAGCCGATGTGGATGGCGCGACCGCCCTTCATTGGGCGAGCTACCGGGATGATGTTGAAAGCGCCGACCTGCTTATTCGCGCCGGCGCCAAGGTGAACGCGGCCAATGATCTTGGCGCCACGCCGCTCTGGACGGCCAGCCTGAACGGCAGCGCGGCCATGGTCCGGAGGTTGCTGGAGGCTGGGGCGAACCCGAATGCGGCGCTTCTGCTGGGCGAGACCCCCCTGATGGTCGCGTGTCGCTCGGGCAATCCGGACGTTGTCAAACAGCTGCTTGTCAGGGGCGCCAACGCGAACGCGCGCGCCGCGCGCGGTCAGACCGCGCTCATGTGGGCGGTGGCGCAGAAACACCCCGACGTCGTAGAGGTGCTGCTCGCGCACGGCGCGGACATCCATGCCCGCTCGGAGGTCTGGAGCCAGGTGATGGCGGTACCTCCCCATGGTCTTCCGGAATACAACCGCGCGATCCCGCATGGGGGCGACACCGCGTTGATGTTTGCCGCGCGAGTGGGCGACCTGGCCTCGGCCAGGCTCCTCGTGGCTGCCGGCGCCAACGTCAACGACGCGGATGCCTGGGGAGTCAGCGCCACGGTTCTCGCCGCTCACTCCGGTTATGGAGAGCTGGTCGAGTTTCTGCTCGAGAAAGGCGCCGACCCGAACGCGGCTGCGGCCGGCTTTACTGCGCTCCATGAGGCGATCATGCGCCGGGACGAAAAGACCGTAACCGCTCTTCTCGCGCGCGGCGCGGATCCGAGCGCTCCACTTCGGACCTGGACTCCCACTCGCCGCTCTTCGAAAGACTTCAATTTCCCGCCCGCACTGGTAGGAGCGACGCCGTTCTGGCTGGCCGCGCGTTTCACCCAACCGGGCGTTATGCGCCTCCTGGTGAAGCATGGCGCCGATCCGCTGTTCGTACACCGCGCCGAGTACGCTGCGGGCGAGGGTGGTGGGCGGCGGAAGGACGTGACGACGGCCCTGATGGCTGCGACCGGAATGGGCGGCGGAACGCCATGGGTTCAGCCGGCCCCCGGCGAACGCGAAGCGCTGACCCTCGAGGCCGTGAAACTGGCGCAGGAACTTGGCGTCGATGTCAATGCTGCCAACACCGACGGCCGCACGGCACTCGACGCTGCCCAGGCCTTGAAGTACGAGACCGTCGTGAAGTTTCTGGTAGAGCAGGGCGCAAGACCTGGAGTGAAGAAATGACAGAGCTGTTTAACAAATACCACTAAGACTCAAAGACACGAAGAAACATAAGAATCATACGAAGCGACTCTCAACTCTGCCGTTCACCCAGACAGTAACAAAGCCCGTCCGGTGCTATGACAAAGAAAACTTTGTAAGAAGTATCTCCGTGACGGTCAATTCGGAAGCCGGCCTCCCCTTTTTCCAAGCCATTCGACTTCAATTCCGCGAAGGCCGCTTCGGCATTATCAACTTCGAAGAAGCATCCATCCTGGGATGGGTCGCCCCCATTTTCGGCCAGACCTATCTGAATGCCATCTCTACCGAGAACAGCGGACTGACAGGGGGAATCTTTCCGTGATACAACCTGGAACCCCATTATCCTTTCGTAAAAAGGAATGGCGGCATCCAGATTCTCCACTGGCAGGTTCATTTCGTCTGCCTGGTAAGGCACGGCGGTCTTGAATACGGCTTTCATTCTGGTCTCCCTGACGGTTCAGCATCCTTGTCCTCCGAGAACTCCGTGTCCTCGGGTACGTCCGTGTAGCTCTCGAACTCAATGATGTAGCCGTCGGGATCCGACAGCGAAGTGACCCACATCCCGTTCCCTACGAAGGGTCTCGAGGCTTGAATCCCGCGCGAGGTCACCTCGCGGTAGATAGCCAGGGCATCCTCGCAGATGAAGCAGATCGATACGCCCTGGCCCAATTTCCCTTCCGGCACTTGGGAATGGGGCCCTTCCTTCGCGATCTCCTGGAGCATCAGGGCCGCGCCCCCGTGTTGAAGCCAGCACCAGCGGAGCTTTCCCTCGTCTATCCATTTATGGGTCATCTCGAAGCCGAGGCCGTCGACGTAATAGCGGACGGACTCTTCGATGTTGGTCACTCCGAAAAACGGCACGGCTTGCTTGACGTTGGTTTCAGTCTTAGTTTCGGCTTTCATTGTTCGATCTCCACAGGCGATTAGGCTACCGCACCCCCAGGCTATTTCTCAATATCCCGCAACATCGTTTTGGAATGTCCTGGTGTTTCTTCGCGTCTTTAAGTCTTGGTGGTATTCTGTTCGGCAGCGCTGACCACGAAGCCACGAAGACGCCAAGAAACGCGACGGGAGAACGCGCATGGACGGACTGATCGAACTCGCCGGCATCTGGCTCGCCAGGGCATATGTCCTCTACGGTATGGCCTTCCTTCTTATTCCGTCGGTCTTTTTCGTCAACCTCGCGTTGCTCGCGGCGGTGATCTGGACGGCAGCGTCACACTCACGCGGACGGCAGCCCTGGCCCTCCGTGCCGGCATTCATGCGCCGGTGGGTGCGGCTTGCGCTGGAGATCGGGTTCGGCTTGATCAACCCCGTGCTTTACCTTGCGATCTTCAAGCCTGCGCTTTCGACGCTGCGATCCGGCGCCGACTGGTGGCTCGCGCCTCTGACGACCATCGCGTGGATCCTGCTGACGCTGTTCTGGACCGTGAGGGTATTCGGTGCCGCGCTCGATCCTCGCTCGCGCGCCTTGCGTGCCGGCGTGCGCGCGCTGCTTGTGGCCGGGCTCGCGTGCCTGCTGATCTATACCATCAAGGACGCCTGGTTGCTTATCGTGACGGAATGGAACAAGACTTCGCCGTTCCGTTCGCGCTCAACGTCCTGAGACTCTGCCCCCTCTACCTCATTCCTGCTGTCCTGTTGTGGGACTACCTTCTTTCGACATCCACTCCTTCGGGACAGGCGTCCGGACGGCATGGCCTGTTCCTCCTGCCGGACCGCGCGGCGCGCGTCGCCGTAGCGGGCGTGGTGGGTGTGGCGCTCGTCACGTTCGCCTTCGCCGCACACCGCCGGTCGGACGCGGCCGTGCGGAGGCTGGTGAGCGACCATCGCGATTCCATCCGCGCGGCCGCAGCGCGCTACGATGTCGACCCGCGGTTGATCGCCTCAATCGTCTACGTCACCCATCGCGACCAGCTTTCGCCCTTCCGGGGCGCGCTTGAGCGCCTCGTCATCAGCGCATGGGGCAAGAATATGCGCGGGGATCTCGGGCTCGGACCGCCCGATCGAATGGACGAGCTCGGAACGGACGAAAATCCTTTGCTCAATCGCTCGCTTGATATCTCGGTCGGCCTGGCACAGATCAAGCCGCGCACGGCGCAGACAGCCAGCGTGCTGGCAACGGGGCACAAGCCGGACGACCTCCCCAGGCCGGCGTTCTACTCGTATCGAGACGTTGAGCCCGTCCCTGACGAGTGGACCCTGCCAGCCGCGGTGCAGACCTCTGTGATCTCTCCGATTCCCGTCCCCGCGGAGAGGCATATCGTCGCCAACGCGCTCCTGGACGCCCAGTCGAACCTTGCCATGTGCGCCCTGATCCTCGCCCTCTATCAGAACCAGTGGGAGGCAACAAACCCCGACTGGGGCCTTCGAGGACGCCCCGACATTCTGGCCACGCTCTATCAGATCGGCTTCGCGCGGTCGAAGCCGCACGGCGCGCCGCAGAGCAATGCCTTCGGTCGCCGGGTGCGCCAGGTCTACGAACAGCCCTGGCTCGGCGCACTGTTGGATACCACGCCTCGCCCGACGGGATAGACCTCGTCCGCAGCGAACCGCGAAGATGCAGCCTGTCTTTGCACTTGTGGACGTTCGAATCGACGTGTTGTACGGGGGCGTTGCTGGCGAAGTCGAAGAACTTTGAGTCTTGGCGGTTTAATCGGGTGTATACTGGTCGGCAATCACAAGTCCCCCAATGGAAACTCCGATGTAATTCCGACCAGGAGGAATCCTATGCGGACACTTCGAGATGCGAGGGGTGTGCTCGTTCTGGCAGCGTTCTGGGCTGTGTGCTTTCCGGGCCTCGGGCCTGCGCAAACCATAACGGGCGAGATCACCGGGACGGTTACCGACCAGTCGGGCGCCATGGTTGCCGGGGCTGCTTTGGAGCTTATTCGCGAAGGCATCGGCGCGGCGCGCTCCGGCGTGACAAACCAGTCGGGAACCTTTGTATTTGCGATGCTCCCGCCGGGTACGTACACCCTCAAGGTGAACAGCGCCGGCTTCCGCAACTTCGAGCAGAGCGGGATCGTTCTCACCGCCAATGAGCGGGTTTCGGTCGGGCAGATTCAGCTCTCGGTGGGAGCTGCGGCCGAGATCGTGACCGTATCAGCGGACACTTCACAGATCTCTACCGAGAGCGTCCAGACAAGCGCCCGGCTGACTCCTCTGCAACTCGACCGTACGGTTGTCAGGGGCCGCGACGTAATGAACATGGTCAAACTGCTGCCCGGCGTCTCGCAAGGCGCAATCCGCGACGGCGCGCCGGCCGGTGAAACCGACACCGGGCTGGGTAATGACCTCGGCGGCCTCTATGGAACCTTTACGCCTAACATTTCCGGTACTCGTTCCTATTGGAACACGGTGACGCTCGACGGGCAGATGGGAAGCGACGCCCACCTGGTCTCGCTCTTCAACGAGGTCACGAGCGTGGACGCAATCGGCGAGGTCAACGTGGTGCTCACCAATTACAACGCCGAATACGGCCGCAACTCCGGGCCGCAGATCAACATGGTTTCGAAATCGGGATCGAGCGAGTTTCACGGCAGCCTGTACTGGTACAAGCGCCACGAGCAATTCAACGCGAACGGTTTTTTTAACAACAGAGATGGTCTGCCCAAGCCCCCTTTCCGTTACGACACCCTGGGCGGAACCATTGGGGGTCCCATCTACATCCCGGGCAAATGGAACGTCAGCAAGTCGAAGGCGTTCTTCTTCTATTCCCGGGAAGACTGGCGTGTCAAAGAGCCTCTGAACATTGGCCGGTTAACGACGCCGACGGCTCTGGAGCGCCAGGGGGACTTCTCCCAGACCCTCGACCAGAACAACAGGCTGATCATCATCAGGGATCCGGTGACAGGATCGGCCTTCCCCGGCAATGTGATTCCCCAGAGCCGTATCAGCCGGAACGGTCAGGCGCTGCTGAATGTTTTCCCGATGCCCAACGTCACGGATCGGAGTGTTACCGGTGGGGCTTACAATTACCAGTTTCAGGAGATCCGCGACAAACCCAAGAATACCAACCTGCTCAAATTGGATTTCATGCCCGCGCCGAAAGACACCATCACGATTCGCGGCAGGAACTACTGGTCGGATGGTCGCTCCTCGGCCGGCATGGCGGCGGTGAACTCCAACTGGCCGCAGTTCCGGCACCATTACCTGTTCACGGAAGACAGCGTCAAGGTGGGCTGGACCCGCGTGATCGGCCCGAGCACGGTAAACGAATTCAGCATCGGGTTCCGGGACCTGGGTGAGCGCGGCCATGGTGGATATCAGAGCCCGGCTGGCTTCGAGCCGCTGATCCGGTCCGCCAACGGCATGACGCTCGGCCAGTTCAACCCGGAAGTGAATCCGTCGAACTTCATTCCCGCGGCTTCCTTCGGCGGAGTCCCCAACCCGGTGAACATTGCGTTCGACGCCCGCATTCCCATCGACGCCGGCGATCAAAGACTGGATATCGTAAACAACTTCAGTTGGATCCGCGGGAGTCACTCCCTCAAGTTCGGTGTGTACTATGAGCGGAACTGGGTCAGCGAGGGCCCGCGCGCCAACAATCTCTCCGGCAACTTCGACTTTGCCCGCGATCCCAACAACCCGCTCGATACCAACTGGGCCTTCTCCAATGCGCTGACCGGCAACTTCCGATCGTATGTCGAGCCGACCCTGAGAGTCCGCGGATGGGGCGTCGGCGACCTCCTGGAGTGGTTCGCCCAGGACACGTGGAAGGCCACTCGCAGGTTGACGATAAACGCGGGACTCCGCTTCTCGCGCTACAGCCCGTGGCTGCTGCGCGAGCCGGAGCGGGAAGGCTCTATCCTGCTTCTCGACCGCTACGATCCGGCGCGCGCCCCTCTTTTCTATCGGCCTGCGAGAGATGGCAGTGGGGTCCGCGTGGCCCAGAATCCGGCCACAGGTGAGTTCGCTCCAGCCGTGTTTATCGGCGCTTTTGTACCCGGAACCGGCGACCCGTCTAACGGCATGGTGCTGGCGAACGATCCGTCGGTTCCCGACGGCTTCGTCGAACAGGAAGCAATCCAGATTGCGCCCCGAATCGGCTTCGCCCTGGACCTGTTCGGCAACGGCAAGACCGCGGTTCGCGCGGGCTTCGGCATCACCAAACAGGCCATGCTGTCCGATGAAATCATGAATCAGGTGACCCAGCAGCCTCCTCGCTCGTTCAGCCCGAACATTTTCTACAACAACATGGAGACGTTCCTGAGCGCCCAGGGGGTTCTGTTCCCGAGCTCGGTGTTTGCGAACGAAGTGAACCCAGTCACTCCGGGCGTGTATAACTACAGCTTCGGCATTCAGCAGGAGCTCGGCTTCAACACGGTGCTGGATGTTTCCTACGTTGGAAACGTGGGCCGCCACCTGGTTCAAAGACGGAATCTCAACGTCGTTCCCTACGGCGCCCGATTCCAGTCAAGTAATGCCGATCCTACGAATCCGAGCATCGCGCTGCCGGACAATTTCTTCCGGCCCTTTCCCGGGTACACCAACCTTACTTACCAGGAATACTCCGGCACCTCCAATTACAACGGGCTGCACGTATACGTGAACCGACAGTTCTCGCGCGGCCTCCAGTTCGGCTTGGCCTACACCTGGGCGAAGTCGATGGGACTGACCGATTCGGACCAGCAGACGCTTCCCACGTATCAAGACTACCGAATCTGGAACTACGGGAAGCTCTCGTTTGACCAGACCCACAAGCTGGTGGGCAACTACCTGTGGGATCTGCCGAAGCTGAGCACAGTGGTCCCGAATGCGTTCGTGCGCGCGGTGTTCGACAACTGGCAATTCAATGGCATCGCGACGTTTTCAAGCGGCACCCCTTCGGGCATCGGCTTCACCACCACGGACAATGCGGACATCACGGGCGGCGGCGATGGCGCCCGTGTGGTGATGCTGCAGAATCCGATTCTCGGGCGGGACGAGCGCGAGCTTCGACCGCTGGTTCAACACCAATGCCTTTGGCAGACCGGCTACCGGAACGTTCGGCAACGCTCCCAAGGATGTGTTTCGCCGGCCGGGAATCCACAACTGGGATCTGATCTTTTTGAAGAGAATCCCGCTCGGGCGAAGCGAGCACCAATCCTTGCAGTTCCGCTGCGAGATGTACAATGCGTTCAATCACACCCAGTATTTCGGATTGGACACCACGGCCAGGTTTGATACGGCAGGCAACCAGGTGAATCCGTTGTTCGGTCAGGTGACCTCGACGCGTCTCTCGCGCATCATGCAGCTCGCGCTGCACTTTTATTTTTGAAGCGCACCTTGCCCTGAGAAGCTGTGAAATAATTTGGTCTGTGACGCGGGTCTGTTGAGGCGGTCGCAAAACTCGCCCGGTTCATGTGCGGACTGGCTATCAAGCCCGTCCGGCCTTCCCAGCGGCACTAAAATGAACTTCTTAAGGTTGAGGTCGTGATCAGACCCGCGCCAGACAAGCCAAACGAGCTCAGGTCAACTCGAGGGCGTTCGCTGAATTTTTGCGACATTCACACCTTCTCACAGCCGGTAAAGGATGAATCCAGCATGTGGAGAACAATTCTGATCTGTTGCCTGTCGCTCGTGATTGACCCACGCGTCACAGCCTCGCAAGACTCAGGCGCGACCTTCCGGCGGAGCCCGGATAACACCGCGTTCTTTCTCTACAAAGGCAAGCCGGTTGTGCTGGTGACCGCAACCGAGCATTACGGCGCGGTATTGAACGGCCAGTTCGACTATATTCCATACCTGGACGAATTGGCCCGGAATCACCTGAACCTCTCGCGCGCGTTTACCTTTTATCGTGAACTCGAAGACTCGATTCCACCGTTGGGCTTTGCCAACACCCTGGCGCCGCGGCCGGGCCACGAAGTCATGCCCTGGAAGCGCACAGGACCAGGAAAAGCCAGGGACGGCGGGCTGAAGTTTGACCTGGATCAATGGAACCCGGCTTACTTCGCCCGGTTCAAGGACTTCCTCAGGGCCGCGCACGACCGCGACATCATTGTTGAAATCGTGCTCTTCTGTAATCCATACCGGGATAGCATCTGGTCGTGGTTTCCCTTGCACCCTGACAACAACACCAACAGTGTCGGCAGTCGTATTTCAGAAGTCGGCCAGTTCATGGAACTGCACGATTCCACGATCGCCGAAAGGCAAAGAGCCTTCGTGCAAAAAATGGTCGAGGAGGTAAATCCATTCGATAATCTCTACTTTGAGATATGCAACGAGACATCTGCTCGCGATAACAACCGGGATGCGGCTACCCGCCAGGACGCCTGGCATTTCGCGCTGTGCCAGGTAATCAGAGACACTGAGCGGAAGCTGCCCAACAAACACTTGATCGCGATCAACGCCCATCAGAGGCTTTCCTCCTCTGAGAGTCGAGGTCTGCGCTATACCGAGATGGGCGACGCTCCTTATTTCCAGGACTCGCTCGTCGACATTATTAACTACCACTACATCAGTCGAAAGACGCCGGGGAAAGGCACTGCCGTACTCGAGACCGCCGGCACGCGTTTCGGGAACATCCTGGCGTTCATGGAAGCGCGGCGTGGTGTCAAGAAGCCCAGTGTGTTTGACGAGAACTACTCGGGGATTATTCGCGGCGCCCCCGACGAGTGGGATCGGAACCGGATGGAGGCGTGGGAGACAATCCTGAGTGGAGGGGCTGGATTCGACCACCTCGATTGGTCTTTCACCCCGGACGATCCGACCGGTTCCGGTAAAGTTCCGATTCCCGACGGCCGCCGGTTAGACGCGCGCAAGTTCAGGCAGCAACTCGGCGTGCTCGCGCGCCTGTGGAGAGAATGTGGGCCCGACCGTATGAGGCCGAACTCGAAGCTGGTCGCTTCAGTTCCCAATCAAACTCTGGCCGTGGCCTCCAGCCGGGAGGACGCGCGCATCCATGTCATTTATGCAGGCGACGCCCGCCTCAACGATGGAGGCTTCGGGAACTCCGTTCTCGGGAGTATGACGCTGCGGCTACCGGCCGGGCAATACGAAGCCACGATGCTCCCCTCGGGCGCCACGGAATGGACTCAGCCAACTCGAGTGAGCGCCAATCGGGAAGAGACCCATCTGCAACTTCCGGAATTCCGGAAAGATTGCGCCGTGGTCTTGCGCGCCCAATGACCTGGATAATTCGTCCCGCGCGGCATCCTCGCGTGACTCGCACCACACAGACCGAGGAAATCACCAGCGAAGCGAAGAGAAGAGCCCGCCGTCTATTCGTTCCGAAGAGCCACCATCGGATCTACCCGCGAGGCTCGCCTTGCCGGGAGATACGCCGCGACGCCGGCCACAGCCGCCAGCAACCCCGTTGCTGCCGCAATGGTGACAGGGTCGCCGGTGGTCAATCCGAAGAGCAGACCCGAAATCTGGTTCTCAGCCAGACGCGCGGCCGCAAGGGCGGCCGGCAAGCCGAGCCCGACACCAATCAAGACCAGAGAGAGCGCTTCGCGCAGAACCATCCACAGCACGTCCCATCGCTGCGCGCCGAGAGCCATGCGAACGCCCATTTCGCCGGTTCTCTGGACTACGCCAAAAGCGAGCAGGCCATAGAGACCGACGCCGGCGAGTAGCAGGGCCAGGACGCCAAAAAAACTCGACAGCGTGGCGATCAGACGCTCGCGGACCAGCGCGGCGTCCATCTCTGCCGCCAAGGTGTTCACCTCAAACATGGGGAGATCTTTATCGACTCTTCTGGACCTCTTCCCGAATCCGGGGCAAGAGCGCGCCCGGGTTCCCGGAAACTCGCGCGTGCAGCACCATCTGGCCGCGTCCGGTGCTGGTCTGAAGGAAAGGCTGGTAAATCACGGGCGGCGTCTCTCCTCTCAGGTTCGCATACCTCGAGTCTTTCACCACGCCGATGATCTCGCAGGTTCGAGAATCTCCCCTGCGCGCTCTGGTGACGTATTGCTTGCCGACGACATTTTCGCCTGGAAAGACCCGCCGCGCGAACGTTTCGTTCACGACCGCAACCAGCGGCGAATTCTCGTCGAGATCCGCGGCGGCGAAATCACGGCCGGCTACAATCGGTATCCCCAGTGTCGCAAAATAGTTCGGATACACCATGAGACTGGGCACTCTGATCTCTTCGCCTGTAGGGAGTTTGAAAGGCGAGAAGAAGCCTATTCGGCTGGTGGGGGTGAAGTGTGCCATGGTCGCGGAACGGACGCCTGGAACGGATTCGACTCGCTGGATCAACTCCTTGTAAATGCGGTCGAGGCGCGTCGGACGTGCCTGGTATGTTTCGCTGATCACTTCCTTTCGGCTCCACCCGTACCACCAGCACGCTCTCACGCGGGAATCCTGCATCCTGGCTGTTCAGCTTCTGGAGACTGCGCACGAACAGACCCGCGCCGATCAACAACAACAACGACAGCGCCACCTGGAATACCGCGAGAATCCTGCCGGGCCTCAAGCTGCCGCGGCCCGTCAGGCGGCTGGCTTGACTCTTCAAGGCGGGCGCAGGGTCGATCCGGGTGGCACGAATCGCAGGGGCCAGTCCGAAGAGAATGCCGGTCAATAAGGAGACTGCCGCCGTGAATCCCAGGACTCGAAGGTCGGGCTCGAGGACCAGCGTAACCGGGGTTTGGCCGGACGAAATGAATGCCACCAGAAGTTGAGTGCCCCAATTCGCAAGCAGAAGACCGCAGACGCCTCCCAGGATTGCCAGCAGGACGCTTTCCACGAGCAGTTGCCGCATCAAACGCCAGCGACTGGCTCCGAGTGCGACCCGCAGCGCGAACTCGGGCCGGCGCGCCGCGGCCCGCGCCATCAAGAGGTTTGCTGTGTTCGCGCACGCAATCAGGATCACGACGCCGACGACCGCCATCAGGATGAACAGAGGCTGGGAGAACTGGCGGCGCAAGTCGGTCAGCCCCCTGGAGGCCGGGGTCAACGACCAGTTTCTCGTCGATCCTGTTTCCGAACTTGTCGATCCGGAATCCGGACTTGTCCCGCGGCCACTCGATCTGATCGAACAGGACCGCCATTTCTGCGGCGGCCTGCTGCACCGGCACACCTGGCCTCAGACGGCCGAGGACGCGGAGCCAGGCTGCGTAAATGATGGGGCGCTCCAGCAAGTTCTCGGAGGCCGGCATGACCGCGGGTTGCATCATTACCGGAACGAAGATGTCGGGCGCGACGCCTACTTCAACGCCGAAAAATTCCGGCGGCGTGATGCCGATGACGGTGAACGGCGTTCCACACAGCGAAATGGTCTTGTCCAGAATGGAAGGATCAAGCGAAAACCGGCGCTTCCAGTAGCCGTAACTGAGCATCGCCACCGGATGAGCATTGGGAATGCGGTCATCCTCGACGCCGATGGTCCTGCCCGCGACTGCATGGACGCCTAAAGTCGAGAAGTATCTGCCGGAGACGAGCTGGCCCTCCACGGTGGGCTCCATGCTGCCGGCCACGCTGACGTTGAGACGCACTCGCGAATATGAGGCGAGATCCGAAAACGTCTGATTGCGATCGTGGAAGAGCTGGAACTCGCTATATGTAAAACCATGGCCGGTAGCCCCGCCTTGAGTCCGGGCGAGGACGCAGGAGGTCCTCCGGATTACGCACGGGCAGCATCCGCCACATGATGGCGTCGGTCAAAGTAAAGATCGCCGTGTTGGCTCCGATACCCAGGGCGAGCGAAAGCACTACTGTCGCAGTGAAACCGGGGCTCGCGCGCAAAATGCGAAGAGCATAGCGAAGATCCTGCATCGTCGTCTCCTCTCTGTTGACCTTTCAGGCCGAGGTGCTCTTGGTGTTTCTTCGTGTCTTTGTATCTTCGTGGTTAGATCTGTCTAACGAATACCACCAAGACTCAAAGACACGAAGAAACACCAAGAATCTATTTGGACTCGCCAGGACACCAAATAGTCGAAGTGATTTTGGAAAGATGGATGAGATTATGGCAATGGCCCGAGGGGAAAGCGAAGATGATCTGCGGCGGCTCTCATTTGTCGATCATTCGTCAACAGGGGATAAGCATCGGCAGCCTCACAGGAGGCCAGATGGATCGCGTCCATGGAACGAAGTGCAACCTTGGGATGGCAACGCAAGATGATCCGGTTGGCCCGCTTCAGGATGGATTCGTCTACGGGCACCATCCCGAGCATACCGTGTGTGAAATAACGCTCCAGTTTTTGCCAGGCGGCGCGACGCACTCTACGTGAATCGCTCCTTCCCGTTGTTTCCTTATAAGGGCCGACCACGACTCTGTGAGAGCCAGCTGAGAGATCCAAACATCTGTCTGCCCGATGGTTTGTTCGGCATAGAAAAAGCTGTCAGGCTCGCGGACAACCAGCTTTACGAGAATCGCACTATCCAGATACATTGAATCAATCCCGCCCGTCACGGTCAGCCCGGATCAAGGCTTCGGCTGGAGTCTGGGAGGCGGCGACTTTCATCTCTCTGAGCCATTTCCAGTCTACTTTGAAGGGCCGCGATTTTTCCAACACTCGACTGAGCTGGACGCGCGGTTCGCCGTGCAGCGTGATAATGATTTGCTCTCCTTGTGCCGCCCGCCTCACCAGTTCGGAAAGGCGGTTCTTGGCTTCTCGAAGAGGGAAATGAGGATTGCGCGTGTTTCTCGGCTTGGGCATCAGGCACATTGTAGCTACATGTGGACACACGGTCAATGGCGAAGGAACAAGAGTGTTTCGCAGCACTGCGAAGCCTGCCCGGAGTTGCAGGACCCGATTGCCACACCGAATTACATTTGAACTGGCTTTCTCGAGAAGCGCATGTAGAATGGGCGCACGCGGTGTCATCGGATCGAGGAGGTCGTTACCTTGATTTCATCTCGGGGTATTGCGGTCGCTTTTCTCCTGCTCCTCCCCATCTCGAGTAAGTCCACCAACGTTGGGGATCCTCCTTTTCGAGTCGTCGATCTTGCGCTGGGCGAATCGGCCGAGGTTGAGCTGTCGAATGGCAACAAGGCGAGGATCAAGCTGCTCGAGCTCGAGGAGACACGAGACGAGGTTTGCTCTGCCGTGCGCCGCGCGCAGGTGAAGGCCGAGGTAAACGGGCAGACGATTACGCTCGTCTCCGCGACGTATCACCTGCCGGTCACGGTTGCGGGAGTGCAGATAGATTGTCCTATCACAAAGGGCTACAACCAGGACAGCCAGACGGACGCGTGGGGATTGGTGAAAGACGCGCGGCTCCGCCTCTGGCCCGCCGGGGCGTCCTGGATGCCGACAGGGAGTTTCCGCTATCCTGCCAGACAGCGGTGGTTCGCCACGATGACCCAGATGGCGAACGAGCCGGTCTACGTCGATGGGGGCGACGCGCCGGGACCGCGGAAGATTTACTATCACTACGGTCTCGACATCGGCGGAAGCGAGGGGCTGGTCGAAGTCATCGCGGCCACGGACGGCCTGGTAGTCTGCGCCGGCAAGGAGATGCTGCCGGAGCACAAAGGGACGCCGGTCGATCCCCGCTACGACGTCGTCTACGTGCTCGACTCGCGCGGCTGGTACTATCGCTACAGCCACCTGAAGACGATCGAGGTCAAGCTGGGCGAGCAAATCAAGATCGGCCGCAAGATCGGCCTCCTGGGGAAGGAGGGGGGGAGCGGCGGCTGGTCGCATCTTCACTTCGACATCCACAGCCGGCAGCCTTCGGGCAAGTGGGGGATCCAGGAAGGCTATGCATTCCTCTGGGAAGCGTACCTGCGCGAGTATCAACCGAGGCTCCTGGCCGTGGCGCGCCCGCATCACGTGATCTGGGCGACTCAGAAGGTGACGCTGGACGCCACTCGCTCCTGGGCAAAGGGGCCGCGCTACGAGTGGACCTTCACGGACGGCTCCCGTGCCACCGGAGCGCAGGTCGAGCGGAAATACGAGAAACCCGGCTCCTATAGCGAGATCCTGAAGGTCACGGACGCCGACGGACGCGTGGACTATGACTTCGCGATCGTGCAGGTCATCGACAAGGCCAATCCGAAGCCGCTTCCTCCTACGATCCATCCGAATTATGCCCCCACGTTCGGCATCAAGCCGGGGGACCCGGTCACCTTCAAGGTCCGAACCTTCCGCACCCAGGACGGCGAAGAGCAGTGGGACTTCGGCGACGGCACCCCCATGGTCAAGGTGAAGTCAGACGGGAACGTGAAGCCGCTCGCGCCGGATGGATACGCCGAGACCGTACACCGCTTCGAGAAACCGGGACTCTACGTCGTGCGCGTGGAGCGATCGAACAAAGAGGGCATAAGGGCGGTCGGACACCTCAAGGTACGGATCGGGGACGAGCCGAAGTGAAAGCTGGTCATCCCGCACTTTTGAATCTGTGCTGCGCTATTCACGATATCCGTTGAGAACAGGAAGGCAGTCAAGAATGAAAAGACACAAGACCATCGGGCTCGCTCTGGGCCTTCTGCTGCTGGCAAGTCCGGGGGCCGGGGCCGCCGAGGATCAGTGGGTCGTCTACCCGGGTGGCGAAGGGCCTGGCAAGGGGAAGCACATAGTCTTCGTCACGGGCGAGGAATCGTACCGGTCGGAAGAATCGATGCCCCTGATGGCGCGTATCCTGTCGCGCTATCACGGATTCAAGTGCACCGTGCTGTTCGCCATCGATCCCAAAGACGGCACAATCAACCCCATGGTCAAGGACAACATTCCGGGACTCGAGGCGCTGGAGTCCGCGGACCTCATGGTCGCCTTCGTGCGCTGGAGAGAACTCCCAGACGACCAGATGAAGCGCCTGATCGACTACACGGAGTCCGGCAAGCCCATCATCGGGATCCGAAACGCCACGCATCCCTTTCGATACACCAAGCGGCCCGACAGCCCGTACGCAAGGTATGACTCCGCGAGCAAGGACCCCGAGGGAGGATGGGGCCGCGCGGTCCTGGGCGAGACCTGGGTTTCTCACTACGGCAAGAACCTCGTCGAGAGCACCCGTTGCACGACTGCGGAGAATGCGGCCGGCCATCCCATCCTGAAGGGAGTCCCGACGAGCTTCTGGATCCCTGACGACGTCTACGGCATCAACACGCTTCAGGGCGACTGCAAGCCGATCCTGCTGGGCCAGCCCCTTGTCGGCTGGAAAACCGAGGACCCGCCCCATCCCGACAAGAAGCCCATTCCGATCGCCTGGACCAAGAGCCATACCGGGACCGCGGGAAAAGCGGCACGGGTGTTCACGACAACGATGGGACACGGCGACGTTTTCAAGGTCGAGGCGTTCAGACGCATGATCGTGAACGCCTGCTATTGGGCTCTGGGGATGGAAGGCCGGATCGACGTGAAGAGTAATGTAGAACTCTTAGGTCCCTACGACCCGGGCCCGGCAGGCGGCAAAGGCTTGAGAAAAGGGGTCAAACCCTCGGACCTGATCCTGAAGTAACGGTGCGCAAAGATATGCTTGCCATCATGATTCAGCGCTCCTTCCAGCCGTACGCCGCCATCATGATGTGAAAAATCTGCGTGTTCGGCAGGAATCCCTGGATGCGCTCCGCTCCGGGACCACTCCCAGCTATCAGGACTTCCTCGCCCGTATGGCTGTGCCCAACCCGTAAGGCCGGGATATCGATCGTCTCGCTCGCCTTGTGACTCTTTTGCCATTCGTCGAAACCCTTGAGAATCGGCTCGCCGCGACGCCCGCCTTTGGTGCGCAGCTCAAAGGAGTGGTCGGCCGTAAACAGCAGCAGCGTTTCCTTCGGATTCACCATGCCCGCGATCTCGCGGATCAGTTTATCGAGACCCACCATGTTCGAAAGGCCCCGTTCCGGATTGTCCGTGTGGGTGTCCCACTCGATCATCAGAAAGAATCCCTTTCGGTTTTTCGACAGCGTGGCCAGCGCCATCTTAGCCGCGGCCGGCACATCGAGACCGCGATCGAGCACCGCGATCGGGCGGGCCTCGCCGGCCGGCACCGCGGCGAGCGAGTCGTAAATCGCCCGCTTCTTCGAACGCGCGACCTCGTCGAGATCCCGGCCGAGCTTCTGAACGCCTTCGTAGATCGGCTTCCGGCCAATGCCGAGCACGACATCGACGCCGTCGCCGAACTTCGGTTCGAATACTTGCAGGAAGATCTCGCCGAACTTTCGGCGGTCGTTTGCGTGCGCGTAGCACGCGGCGGGCGTCGCGTCCGCGATGTTGACATTCGAGATCACACCGGTCGACAAACCTCGCTCTTCGGCGAACTCGAGAATGGTCTTCACCGGCGTGCCGTCCTTTTCGCCGCGCACAGTGTCCGGGCCCTGGCTGATGACACCGTTATGTGTCTTCTGGCCGGCTACGATCGCCGTCATCCCTGCCGCGGAGTCTGTGACCCACTGCGACGCTGTCGATGTATCCGAGAGCCCTATGTGCTTCCAGCTCTGCACAAACAGTTTCTGCGGCTCGCCATAACCGAGAATACTCGCCGCGTTGACCGTGGGTATGCCTCCTGCGTCAGCCAGGAACAGGATGATATTTTTCGCCTTCTGCGCCCCCTGCGCGTCCGCAAGAGCTAGACTCGTCAGGAGCGCCGCCGTCAGTAACCAGTTCTGTTTCTTCATGGAGTTATGCTCGTTGCCGGTCGAGGTTCTTGGTGTTCCTTCGCGTCTTCGTGTCTTCGTGGTCTGGGGACCTGCCGATCCCCTTCAAAGCGTCTTGAGGAAGGCGATCAGAGCCTTGCGCTCCTCGTCTGAAAGCCCGAGACCGAAGCGGTGTCCCGGGACAGCGCGGGTCTTCACGCCGTAGCCGCGGAAGCCGGTCGGGACATAGTCGGGGAGCAGGCGCCGTGGATCGAACCAGTCTTCGAGCGTTGCGACCGAGCCGCTGTGTTCCAAAGGTCCCCGGTACCAGAGGCCTTTCAGCGACGGGACCTTGTAGTAGCCCGTCCCTCGCCGGGTCCGTAGCGCCAGGCCCGGATCCGTCCCAACCGATACCGCAAGCACATCCAGGCGCCTGGAGTGCTCGGGTGGCGGCGTGAATCCCTCCACCGGCGTGAGCATGTTGTTGGTATAGAGCGGCGGCGTATGGCAGGTCGCGCACCCGTCGCGCGTGAAGATCTTCTGTCCTTGCTCCGCCACAGCGTCGAAGCGATTGGGATTCCGCGGCGGCTGGAGCGAGTAAAGGTAGAGCGCCAGAGCGTAGAGCTGCTCGTCGCTGTAGCGCGAGCGAGTGGAGGCCTCGGGCAGCTTGCCGGTCTCGAGGTCGATCGGGCGAAAGTGGCCGTAGCGCGCAAGCGAGGAAAGCCCCTGGTTCGCAGCCGAATAGCGCATGAGATCGGCGATGCCGAACTGGCGCACATGCCCGGTATGGTCCAGGTAGCGCCGTTCTCTGACGCCGATCAGGTCCGGAACCTGGGCCGGAAAGAAGGGACTGGCCCCCTGGCGTGCCATCACGCCAGGCGGGATAGCCATACCGAGCGCGGCCAGGTCGTCGAGCGACATCTGCTCGATCGGCGCGAGCGGATCGGGTTTCACCCAGGGCGCGTCGTAGAGGCCCCGCAAGATACGCCGGATCTGCGCAGCCGTCCCGCGACCGCGGAACGTGAGACTTCCCGCGCGTTCAAACGGAAAGTTTCCCTGCGCCCCTGCGAGCACCGTCCCGTCAGGCATGACTCGGGTGTGACATTCGGCGCAAGAGCTCGAGCTGCGCTCGACGACACCCTTCTTGCGGATCACGTAACGGAAGAAGGGCACGGTGCCATCCGCGGCAACCGGGATGCCGGCCTTATCGTACCAGGCGCGGTCGCGGACGGCGGAGCCCTCGGTCACCGGCTCGAAACCGTTCGGGGCTTCGAAGACGAGTTTGCCGGCCTGGATCCAGTCATCTTCGGTCCGGAGCTGGGAAGGTTCGAAAGCGATCTCCGGCTCGTGTTGCTTTATCTGATCAAGATACCCCGGGGGCTCCCGGTCGGGATGATAGACGGGGTAGCTCCGGTAGATAGGGCGCGCCGGAATGGCATAGTAGTACTCGGCCGTGACGTGTTCGGGCGAGGCAGCCGGATCAGCGAGCGGAATTTCGAAGGCGGCCACGGCGGCGGCGTCCCAGGTCTTCGGGATCTGGACCGGTGCGAGCGGCCCCGCGATTGCGATGGAGAGAAGTGCGATAAGAACAGCGCGAAACATGCCGCTATTATAGCCACAAAGGCTCCCGAATCGAGAAGATCCTGAGCAGAATCGGACCTGGTCAACCTCTGAAGTTTGGCCATTTCGCAGGCGCAGCAGCAAGCTCTCGAACCTTACACTGCAAGTGCTCGCACCTTCGGCGCTCACACATAACTGGTAATTTAATCCCGGCCTTACGGTCAGGGCCTATGTTCTGTCGGCCCTTGCGGGCCTCAGAAAGTTACTCATAGGCCACGGCTGACCTTGAGAACCGCTGAATGAGGCCCGAAGGGCCGGCAGTGCGTAGGCCCTGTCGTAAGGCCGGGAGAACAACCAGTGTATGAGTGAGCGCCGAAGGCGCGGCACATTAAAAAAATCAGGTCGGCGCCGACTTGCGCGTAAGGTTAAGAGTCGGTTAATACACTCGAAAATCAGTCCACGTGACTGTAACCAAAGATCGAATCCCCAGTCCTATACATAGGCGGGCCGCCAACCATTCGCTCTGGTGCCACGTCTAACGAAAAGGTCCTTGATATTTGAATTCAGCAATCAAACACCCTGACGTAGCGTCGCATTCTGACGCCAGGAAAGCCGAGGTAAACACAAGTGAACTGGCTCGAAACCTTTATGCAGGATTTACGCTACGGCGCACGGCAGCTGTGGCAGAGTCCCGGCTTTGCATTGGTTGCCGTGATGTCGCTGGCGCTGGGCATCGGGGCCAACTCCGCGATCTTCCAGCTGATTGATGTCGTGCGCCTGCGGACATTGCCGGTCCAGAAACCACAGGAGCTGGTAGCGATCGATTTCGCCGAAGGATCGCAGCGCTCCGGCTGGTTCTCCACGCGCAATTCCCGGTTTACCTATGGCCAGTGGGAACAGGTTCGAGCGCAACAGCAGGCGTTTACGGGTGTGCTGGCCTGGAGCGCAACGCGGTTCAATCTGACCGCGGGAGGAGAAGCGCGCTACGCCGAGGGTCTTTATGTCAGCGGAGAGTTTTTCAAACACCTCGGCGTCAGTCCTCTACTCGGTCGCGCCTTCACCGCGCAGGATGACAGCAAGACGTGTGGCGACCCGGCGGCCGTGATCAGCCATGCGTTCTGGCAACGAGAGTATGGAGCGGATGCCGGAGTGATTGGCCGGACGGTGAGTCTCGATGGTCACGCATTTCCGGTGATTGGCGTCACGCCTCCATCGTTTTTCGGCGTGGAAGTCGGAAGAGGCTTCGACGTGGCGATTCCGCTTTGCGTCGACCGGCTGCTGGCCGCAGACAAGAAGGGCCGGATGCCGCTGCCCGCCGCCTGGTGGCTGGCGATCATAGGGCGTCTCAGGCCGGGCTGGACAGCCGAGCAGGCCACCGCCCATCTGCAGGCCCTTTCCCCGGCCATCATGCAGGCCACCCTGCCGCCCACCTATCTGCCCGAGACCGCCAAGCGCTACCTGGCGAACAAGCTCGTCGCTTCGGCAGCGGGTACCGGCATCTCGGGCTTGCGCCGCCAGTACGAAAGGCCGCTTTGGCTGCTGATGGTAACCACCGGGTTGGTACTCCTGATTGCGTGCGCAAACCTGGCTAATCTGCTGCTGGCCCGCGCCAGCGTGCGCGAGCGGGAGATTGCTGTGCGGCTGGCTGTCGGTGCTTCGCGGGGGCGATTGGTTCGCCAGCTTCTGGCGGAAAGCTTGCTGCTGGCCCTTCTCGGCGCCACGCTGGGCGCTGTTCTGGCGCAGTTGCTCAACCGCGGGCTCGTTGCGTTTCTCACCACGGCCAATAATCCAATCCTGGTCGGTATCGGCCTGGACGGCAGAGTGCTAGGTTTCACGGCGGCCCTGGCTGTGTCCACCTGCTTGCTCTTCGGCCTTCTGCCGGCGCTTAAAGCGACACACCTCGCGCCTGCGGCGGCCGTTCGTGGGGGAAGCCGGGGGATGACGGCCGGCCGCGAGCGGTTCAGCTTGCGCCGGGCGCTGGTGGCTACGCAAGTCGCGCTGTCACTCGTATTGTTGGTCGGCGCCTTGCTGTTCGTTCGCAGCCTCCGCAACCTGCTGGCCGTCGATGCGGGTTTCAACGTCGAGGGGGTGATTTCCGTCAGTCTTGATCTGCGCCGGCCGCAGTACACGAAAGAACGTCTCCCGGTGGTGTATCGTGACCTGTTCGAGCGAATGTCGACCCGGCCCGGCGTTCTGTCGGCCGCGCAAGTCAATTTTACGCCGATCAGCGGCAGCGGCTGGAACAACAACATTGGTGTGGACGGTGCGATTGCGGCGGGAAGTGGCAAGGAGTCCTGGTTCAACCGCGTCGGCCCGGGCTACTTCCGTACCATGAGCACTACTTTGATCGCCGGCCGTGATTTCAACGATGGCGATACGCTCCTTTCTCCCCAGGTGGCCATCGTCAACGAACAGTTCGCCAGCAGGTTCTTCGGCGGCGCCAACCCCGTGGGCCACACATTCCATCGCGAAACCGAGGCCGGCAAGCCGGAACCGTTGTTCCAGATTGTCGGCCTGGTGAAGAACACCAAGTACAATCAAATCCGGGAAGATTTCCGGCCGATCGGGTACTTCCCCATCGCACAAAACGAAGATCCTGGAGCCGGCGCCACATTCGTGCTCCGCATCACGGGTTCCGTCGGTGACGTGATGCGTCACGTAAAGACTGCCGTAGCCGAGGTCAGCCCCGCCATCGGGATTGAGTTCCGATTGCTATCGAAGCAGCTCGAGGACTCGCTGCAGCGCGAGCGGCTGATGGCTACGTTGTCCGGAGCCTTCGGGCTTCTGGCAGGGCTGCTCGCCACCCTCGGCCTCTACGGCGTCATCTCGTATATGGTCGCGCGGCGGCGGAAAGAGATCGGCGTCCGGATAGCTCTGGGCGCAGACCGCAGTCGCGTGATCCGATTGGTACTCGGCGAAGCGGGGCTACTGCTGGCAGTGGGACTCGGGATTGGCGCAATGATCGCTTTCTGGGCGGGACGCGCAGCGGCCACACTCTTGTTCGGGCTTCAGCCGCATGACCCCGCCACCATGATAGCGGCGATGGCGCTGCTGGCGGCTGTAGCTCTGGCTTCAAGTTACCTGCCGGCCCGCCGCGCGGCGGCGGTGGAGCCGATGGTAGCGCTTCGGGACGAGTAGGCCCAACGCTTTGGTGTTTCTTCGTGTCTTCGTGTCCTCAGTGGTATATTGTTGTCGCGAGCGCAAGTTAACCACGAGCCCTAAGGCACGGGCTGAGGTTCTACCGCCGAGAGTACCGAGAGGTCGTTGGTTCCGAAGAGCGCGAAGCCGGCTGCGTTCCTGTTCACAGTGATCTTGATGTAACCCGAGCCGAGGTTCACCCCCACGAGACTGGGGAAATACTCGGTCAGAAGCTGCGAGCGGCGGCCCCTTGCGGGAATATCCTCGATCTTGGCGATCACCGGATTGCCGTCACTGTCGTAAACCTCGATCACGGCGCGCGCGGCCGCATCGTTCGGATTAAGGATGGAAATCCCTGTGAAATAGATATTGTTGGAAGCGATTTGTCCCAGCGCCATCCTGCTCTGGAAACTCGAAGCCAGCGGCAGCGCCGAAGAAAAGTTGTTTCGTCCCGGGTCGCCGAAAACCACGCTTCCGGCAAGTCTGACGCCGCTGCTGGTGATTTCCACGTAACCTTGCCTTAGAGTATCGCCAGGGTCGATGAAAAACCTCTGATCCGTGATGCGGATCTTCCCCCGGGCCGCAATTGGCAGAACGCGCATGTTGCCGATCTGGGTTCCCTCATTTGAAATGAACCTGAGGCTCACGCTGCCTGGAGTCGAGTCGAGATTGATAACGGAGAGCATCGACTGCCAGTCCGGTCCGCCGACTACGTACTGAACGGAATAGACCGTCGTGGCCCCTGCAGCCGCATTCTGGCCATTGAGTCCCTCCACGTACCTCATCTCGCGGCCCAGGTATTCGAAGGGCACAACGCCCTGGTTAGACGACGCCCGAATGTAGTCGGAGGCGTCCGGCGAGACACCTGGGAAAAGCGCAGTGAAGGACTCCGCAACGACGCCGTTCGCATTAATGTTGCGCGTCACGGCGGCAACGCGCGGTGTGCCGTCGGATCGGAGCAGCTCGAGTGTCACAGAGGCAGCATCCGGATTAGGATTCACTACGTGAATTCGGGTGAAACCCAGATCTTCGATCTCAGGGAACACGAACGACGTTGCCGTGTTTGCCGACACACTGGCTCCGTCGAGAACCGAAAGTCCGGCGTTAAAAGCCAGGAAGAATCCCACCACCTCCGAGACGTTCCCCTCTACTTTCAGCCATCCCGTCTGGCTGATATCCGGCAATCCCGGGCCCAGGATCTGGCTGTCGATCATCGCGACCTGCCGGCCGGCATTCAGGCTCAAGGAGGCTGGATTGGTGATGTTTGGCCCGGATATCATGCTTCCCGACGGTCCAAATCCGGTCAGTTTCAGCTCGGCAGTCCTCCCGCTCAGGTTCGCGAGAGCAATACCGGTGACTTCGCCATCCCCGGCTCCGGTCAGTCGCGGGTAGTAGAGTGTGAGGGCGGGATTCCTGATCGTAAAGGACAAGGGGTTCGATACGGCTCCGCCCAGCGCCGGATTGATTACAGTTACACTGGCGCTTCCCGCCTGGGCGATATCTTGTGCAGAAATCTGAGCGGTAAGCGTGGTGCTATTGACGAACGTCGTTGGTCGGCTGCCGCCGTTCCAGCGCACAATCGAGGTCGGGAGGAATCCTGCGCCTTTGACCGTAAGGGTGAAGCCCGACCCGCCGGCTACCGCGGAAGAAGGTTCCAGGGCGGTGATGGAGAGTTCGAAGGCTTCCAGGAATCGGGGGCGAGCCTGAGCCGAAGGAGCCGCGCATCCTGTGGATCCAGAGACAGCGGGCCCGAGCGTAACCGACGCGGTAATGGTCCCGGTCGAGGTCCCACCGGGGTTGATCACGATCTGCGCCACAAGGTCAAACGATTCGACGGCCAGATCGCTGCCGCCCGCCTGGTTGATCGATTCATAGCTGTAGATCGCGGTCGCGCTCGACCCTGAGAAGCTGCTGCTGAGCAGGCGTAACATCGCCCCGGCACTCGACGCCGACGAAAAGGGCGCCCAGAGAATCCCCGATACACTGTCAGGAATGCCATCCAGTCGAACCACAAACTGGGTCGAATTGGTCGGAAAACCCAGGGCAGCTCCACTGGTGCTCGTGCGATCGTTTACATTTACGCCGTCATTGTTCGAATCGCTGTCCACGAATGCCCGCGAGAATCCTTCGGTGATTCGAATAATGCAGGCCAGGGCGTCCGAGACAGCAGTGGCATCCATGCCATCCAGCGATTTCGCGACCCGGACACGATCGGGAGTGAAGCTGGCCGCCGCGGGATCGTTGATCGACTGAAGATCTACAAATAAATCGGTTCCGGGCGTGATTGCGGCGCTCGCGTCAATCCGGCCGCGAATACCCTCGATGCGGATAAAGTCGCCCTCAACCGGCGCCGCACCGGGAAGCAGGTTAATCGCCAGGAACCCCGAACACTGCCCGTTGACGTCGCGGTTTTCCACGGTCACGATCGAGGGGCTGGCGGCGGCAAAGCCGCTGCTGAAGAAGAGTTGAATCCCGGAAGTGGTGGTGTTGTCAATCTGGAGCGCCGGATTGGTGTAGATCATCGCAATCTGCGACGCCCCACCGGTTGACGTTCCGGTGAGGTTACCGGTGCCGCGAGCAACCAGGTTGACGGATCCGGTCACCTCCGAGCGTCCCGTATTGATGACTTCGGTGGGCGCTCCGACGACATCGAATCTAACCGCGCCGTAGGATGACACGGCGAACCCGATCATCAGCAAGACGAACCGGCAAACCGCCACAGACGTCCGATGCAATTCCAGGTCAATCATGAGTCATTCTCCGACAGGCACGCCTCGCATAGATAACCCTCTCGAGAGGACTCTCGTAAAAAGGCCCTTCGTACTTTATCGTCAATGATGGTATGGGTGTAGTTAGCTACCGGAGATGATCAGACCAGGATGTGTTATCGGCAACCCAATTTCGTGTGTTAGCCCTTCGAGTTTCAGCGCAGATTCCGACAGACGTCTCAGTAGCAGCCGGGCTGCTTCTCAGCGTTTCTTCCGCGTCTTCGTGGTTGGCTTTGGCGCCAAGCACCGACCACGAAGACGCGATGACGCTAAGAAACGCGAAGCCCGGATCTAGTCATGTGAACCTCCCTTGCCGTGCGATGCCTTCAGATGCATCCCAAGCAGGTCAAGACCGAAATCGCCATCGTAGTTGCGCCAGACCGCGTGGATGTGATTGGCGTTGTTCTGGGTGTTGTCATACTCGATCAGGAATGTCGGACCCTGCACGCGATAGTAATGGGGTTGTCCCCGCTCGAGAACGCCAGCCCAGGCGAAATGCACCTTGTCGAGGCCAGCGCGACGAATCTGTTCGAGGCGCGCAGACGCCACGTCGGCGGGCATGTTTCCGGTGTACTCCTCGATGAGCGCAACCAGGAGCTCCGATTGTTTCTTGTTCATCTTGGCTGCAGGCAACCCGACCGGCGGGCCTACGTCCGCGCGGCGCGAATTCGTGCTGAGGATGTCTTTCGGAGCTTGCTTCTCAAAAATGGCTACAGTCCGCTGCTTTTCATCCAAGGCTTGAAGCAGGTCGCGGGCGCGATCCTCCTCGCCGGCCAATGTTCGCAGGCCTTTGCGAGGTCCTTCGCGCACCTCGGCAGGATTGGAGCCGTAGAATGCGGGCGTACTTGCCACCAGCTGCCCCTCAGCCAGAGTGAAGTTCAGTGAAAGGTGGTGACCCTCGACGCGCCAGCCCCACGTCTTACTGTCCGAGGGTTCGCCGAAGACACTGAAAAAATAAAGCTCGGTGTCGCGGTTGTTCGTGCCCTTCCCCTGTTCCAGTTCTCTGAGAACCGCCTCCAGGCTCATGACGGTGGCCGCCTTCATATAGCCCCGCTGGCTCAAGCCGGCGCTGAGAAACGCGTGCGCCAGGCGCTGCTGCGCGGGATCCATCTCCTTGAACGACAGGCCCTTGCGCTCACGAGGAATGAAATGCCAGTTCATCCGCTCCTCGGAAGCAAAATCGAACTTTGCCTTGCCCGACTGCGCGGCGTTAAGGGCCGCAAGAAAATTGACGGCGCCCGCCCGCATGACTGCGGCGCTTTGATACCGCTGCAAAGCGGCTCCCTGGTCCGCGAGGGGGTAGAGAGCAAAGATTAGAAGCACGAGGATAGAATGCAGAACCCACCTTTGATTCCCATTTCTTGTTTTCATGATGGTCATGGCGATGCTCCTGGTCCGGCTGTGTTAAAGTTTTGCACGATTATAGGGGAAGATCACGCCAGGCTCTACATAAGAATATGGTCCTGATTGTTATTCTGGTCTTATCGGGGATCGCGGTACTCGCCCACACGGCTCCATTTCCATTCCTCTTTGACTATGCAAAAAGCGAGATCTCCGTCTGGCGCATGCCGGAATCGGCCAATCGCAAGATTGTGTTCTTGACCTTCGACGACGGTCCGAATCCAACCGCAACGCCGGGACTTCTGGATCTGCTCAAAGAGAAGAAGGTTCACGCCACCTTCTTTCTGATCGACAGATACGTCAACCAGGAGACTGCGCCCATAGTTCGTCGCATGTTCGAAGAAGGCCATGCGGTGGGCCAGCATTCGGACGATCGCTGGCTGATGCTGAATTCTTCCGGCAAACTTGGAGAAAAGCTCAGGGCTGCCGCTGCTCGCGTCGAATCTCTCGCCGGGAGCCGGCCATGCCCGATCTTTCGGCCGCACGCCGGGTGGCGGAGCATTTCTATGCTACGTGGAGTCGGGCGCCTGAAGTACCGCTTGATCGGATGGAGCTGGATGACCTGGGACTGGTACTGGTTTCGAAAGCGTACGGCCGATCGCGTGGCGGCTCAGGTAGTCTCACATATCGGTCCAGGGAAGATCGTCGTGATTCACGACGGACATCACAAGAATCCGCGGGCGGACCGCCGCTACGCAATCGACGCGACCGGGAAGATTATCGACACGCTCCGCGCGCGCGGCTACGAATTCGCCACGCTATGCCACTGATTTCAATTGCGGATTGCAGATTTCGGATTGCGGATTGGTGTGTTTTTCGAAGACTCATGAGTACTAATCGTCACGCCAAATCGACAGCCACCAGATTTTTTAAATCCGCAATCGTGCAATCGTCAATCGTCAGACTTTGTCTGGCACGACGAACGGCTTGCGATAGTTTCGCGTGGCAAGCGTGTTCGCCTCTGAATCGCTAAGGAACTTCTCCGTCTTGGGATCAAATTCGAGCGTCTTCTTCGTGCGATAAGCAATGTTGGCAATGTGGCACAGGGCCGAAGACAGGTGCCCCTCGAGGGCGTTGGCGTTCAGATCTTCGGTCTTGCGGCTGCGAACGGCGTCGATGAAGTTTCCGTAGTGATCTCCCCCCGCCTTGGCGGCAGGTCCGGGTTCCCGTTTGCGTCCAAGGAAGGTCTTATACGACGTGTAGCTGGGAATGATCATGATCCCTTCGGAGCCATAGAAGATAACCCCAATGGCATTGCTGCCGTCTTCTCCACCGATGTCCTCGGGATTGCTGATCCAGTGACGGACCTCGAAGACCAGCATCTTCTTTTGCTCGGGATAATGAAAGGCGGCGATCTGGGTATTCGGCGTCTCCTGATCGTCATCAAACATGAAATGATCGCCCATGGCTTGCGCTCGCCGCGGAAGACCGACTCCCAGTCCCCAGCGCGCGATGTCCATCTGGTGCACGCCCTGGTTCCCGATATCGCCATTTCCGGTATCCCAATGCCAGTGCCAGTTGTAGTGAAACCGATTGGGTGAAAACGGGCGGGC
Organism: uncultured Acidobacteriota bacterium; assembly: GCA_963827655.1. Classification (GTDB taxonomy): domain Bacteria; phylum Acidobacteriota; class UBA6911; order UBA6911; family UBA6911; genus CAWHCF01. The sequence continues at coordinate 53,808 of CAWHCF010000025.1, read as the reverse complement.
CGGCGCGGGTCCGAGCCACTGGTCGTAGTTTACGCCGGCGGGAACAGAAGCCTCAGGCTTGCGTCCTATGGTGTCGCGCCATTTATAGCAAAGGCCTTTCGCCATGTAGACTTTTCCGATGACGCCCTGGTTCAGCTTTTGCACCGCTTCGATTAGAGCCTGGCTGCTGCGGCACTGAGTGCCGTGCTGAACGATGCGTTTGTACTTCTGGGAGGCCTCCACCAGTTTCCGTCCTTCCCAGATATTATGCGAGAGTGGTTTTTCTACGTAGACGTCCTTTCCTGCCTGGCAGGCCCAGATGGTTCCGAGCGAGTGCCAGTGGTTAGGCGTCGCGAAGCTCACCACATCGATCTCTTTGTCATCGAAGACGCGGCGCATGTCGTTATAGCCTTTGGGGCGCTTGCCGTTCTTAGTTTCGTACTCGCCCAGCCGCTTGTTCAAGACGTTCTCGTCGATATCGCAGATGCCCGCTACTTCGACTCCCTTCAAAGGAGTAAAGCCGGACAGGTGGTCCGTGCCTCGGCCGTTCACGCCGACGACGGCTACACGGATGGTGCCGTTGGGACTGGCGCTGAATCCCCGTTTTCCAAGCACCGACAATCCCAGCGCCGCGCCTGCGCCATTTACGATGAATTTCCTGCGGTCTATTTCATTCATTGCTGATCTCTCCCTCCCTCTGGACGTTCCCTATGGTAGATCCTGGGGGGTTGATTGTAAATGGGGTTTACTCCGCCAAGGATCGGATGCGCGGATCGTCGAAGGACCTCTTGAAGCGCGGTAGCTTGCTTCGCCTTGTGCGACCACGATTGCACACCCCAAAAGCGACCGGGAATACGTTACCGTGTATTAAGCTGCCCTATCGAAGTTTCCTGCCGACCTCATGTTTCAACTGACACGGGAAGAGCATGTCGCTTTCAAGTCAATGCCCTCTCCGATGGCCCAAATTTTGCGGATTCCACACCTTCCCCTCCGCCCGCTAATTGGGCGAAGCCGCCCCACAGGAGGGAGGGATGAACTATTTGGCAGGGACAAGTACGCGGCACATAGATGGGGAGGCTAACAGCCCAAATCCGTAAGTGCAATATTTTCAGCCTGGACGGAATTGTTGGTAGGAACAATCGCGATCGAGGCGATGCACGGCACGCACCGGGGGCAGGCTGCCACGATGGCCACGCCGGGGCCCATGCTGGATGAAATGCTCAGTGCGGGCGATGGCCTTGGGAATCAGCTCATCGAGTGTCGGCTGAATCTGCTTGCGGCGTTCTTGCCAGTCGTCTTCTCGGGATGGCGAACGCTGGTGACGCCGGCAGGCTTCTCAACCACGACAATGTACGGATCGACACATGGCGGATGATGACCTGTTCCTGGTCGGGCGGCTTTTTTTGGGCATGGGCGGTGATCTTGACGACTTCGTTCTCTTTGACCCGCCGGGCGGGATCGAGGCAGAGGTTGCCGTTCACGGAGACTCGTCGGCGTTCGACAGTGCCCCGAGCCTCGTTCCAGGTGAGTTCAGGAGACCAGCGGCGAAGGAGCGCGGCGAGGGTTTGGCCTGCTTCGTCTGGCGTGATGTGGCGGGTGGTATCGGGCATGGACGCTATTAGTGATGGAAGCAATGAATGATAACCATCATGGTATGGTATTGCAGGATCATCAACATGGCTGATCAAGCTGGGCACAAGATGTGGAGAGGCACGCACAGGGTGCCCTACGTCTCGCTGCTTCTACTTTTTGCCGCTGCGTTCGCCTGGCGGATGCAGGGCGTGACGCAGTGGCCGATGCCGTATCATCCGATGTTGCAGTATGAGAATGCGCTGAATACTCAAGCGCTCTGGTTCAAGTTCAAAGGTAACAGTGCAACACCAGAAGAGAGAGCGTGGCTGTCCGGATATCAAGGGCGATGGAAAGGCCTACCGGTTGTTGAGTGTTTGACAGCATCGGTCTACAGGCTGACTGATCGTGAAATGCCCTGGGTATCAGGGCTATTCACGAGCCTGATCTGGATGACCGCTACTGGCTTTTTCTATGATCTGGCACGTCGGCATCTGCATTCGATTGCTGGTGCATTTGCAGCAACGTGCTTTCTTCTTTTGCACACATTTACCTTAGTTCTCAATCGAAGCTATCAGCATGAAACAGTTGTATTGCTTGGGTTCATCCTGGCATGGTGGTGCATCGGCAGATGGGATGTGGTTGCTGGCTTCAAGCAAAGTCTATTTGTTGGCGCCTTCTGTGGCGCTGCCCTGCTCTTCAAGCCAGGCGTGGCCTGGATACCATGGTGTTTTGTGTTGCTTGCCGAATCAGTGTATCGACACGGTTGGCGAAAGACGTTGCACTCACCCTGGGTTTACCTTGTGCCTTTCCTGACTCTGATACCCAGTGTGCTCTGGATGAAGTTCATCATGACAACTAATGAAACGCACCAGTGGAAATGGTTTCTGCTGTTCAGTAGTGCTTGGTATCGGGATACCTGCTTGCAACTGATGTCGGTAATAGGCTGGCTGCCTGTCTTGTTGCTTCTCTTTGTAACGCTTCGGGAAGCCTGGCGAGGCAATTCTCGTGAGATCATTCTTCTTATGGGTTGTCTTTGTTATCTCGCAGTATTCAACTATGCCTGCATGACCCATGACTACTACTTGCTGGTGTTCTTTCCCTTAACAGCACTGGCGTGGGGTAGGCTTTCGAAGTGTTACAACACCATTCTGAGAGTGAAGTATCCACACAAGGATGCATCGAATTACAAGGAAATGAACAGGGAATGGAGACGCTTTTCAATGCAACGTACCCGGTCTGCTGCACTCGTAACGTCAGCTCTTGCCACTTTTCTACTCGCCAACCTTGGTTTCGTCTGGCACCGTGCAGGCAATGATTACTCGCCCTATTTGTCAGCCTCCCCTTATCGTCCGCAAGAACAACTGTGTCGATCTCTTGGTCAGCAACTGGGCATCGGCACGCACGTCATCGCCCTTACCAACGACTATGCGATGCCGCTGCGCTACTTCAGCGGGCTGCATGCCCAGTGGTGGCCGAAGCAACTGGATTTGTGGTACGAGGGATTGCCAGGGGGACGGGTGTTTGGTGCAGCGGAGCGATTGGAGCAGATGTTATCTAAGGTCAAGGTACGTTACTTCATTGTCACCTTAATGGACGAATGGAAAGCACAACCTGAATTGCAACAGCTCATGCAGCAGTATCGGGAAGTGCCTATTAACATTGAAGGTGTGCGGGTGTTTGATCTAGAGAAGCGAATACCATGATAATGCTATCGGAATATCAAGGTTGCCAGCAGGAACAGGAGCAGCGGTAACAGACCGATTAGAAGACGTAATACGACCAGCAGCACGACCAGGCCGAAGATGGTGGTTGGAGTGGGTTCTTGATCATTCGTTTGAAGAACTGGCCGCCACGATGCCAGGGTTTGGCGGGTTTGCCTTCGGTGGGGCTGGATCCTTTTCCTGCTGCCACGCCATCGAACCAGACGAGGCTGACCAGGAAGTGGACGATGATCCGGAAGAGTGTGGAAGTGAGTGGCATGCAGTGAAGCCAATACCGTGGAGATGTTTGCGAGGATACAGCAGACCGTGCAGCTCTGGGATGTCGAGAATGGTAAGGCTATGGGCGAACCACTGCGACATGGAAGCGAGGTCCGTACGTCGCCTACAGCCCGGACGGCAAGCGCCTTGTGTCAGTGCCGAGCCTGTTCCTGGCGAATTCCGAATTTGCGGTCATCATCCACGCGTCCAGGACGAATTGTCGCAATCCTTCAATTTTCTGATCTTCAAGCGCGGCAACCAAATTCAAACCGGGCTATTCAAAGGCTAACTTTCGTCTGACGCGCTGAGCCATTGCTCAGTCTTATTCGCTTGCCTAACGCTCACCAATGCGGAGCTTCATGCCGCTATTGGCGTTTGATTGAGTCCGCGACAATGCTGCTGCCATCGATATGACCTGAAACTTGCAGGTGAGCGACCTGCGTCAAGGCTCGGTTCCGGCGTGCGTCCGTCCAGCCCGGAATGCGTTCGATGACCGTTATAGTAATGTTGGAAATCAAGTAAAACGGATTAGAATGGCAGCAGTTAAAGTAACTCCCAAGGTCATCGCCGTGATGCCGGCGTACAACGCGGCGAAAACAGTCGAAAGAACTGTCGCGGATATTCCGCACGGCTCTGTGGATGAAATTATTTTGGTCGATGACTATTCCAGGGACGAAACCGTTGAAGTTGCAAAACGTTTAGGTCTAAAAGTCATTCGACATGACAAAAATCGTGGATACGGCGGAAATCAAAAAACATGCTATCAGGCGGCGCTCGATGCGGGAGCCGATATCGTGGTGATGCTCCATCCGGACTACCAATACGATGCTCGGCTTGTACCCTACATGACCGGGTTGCTGAAGGATGATATCTGTGATGTCGTTTTGGGCAATCGAATTCGTACCCGTCGTGAAGCGCTGGATGGTGGCATGCCGGCTTATAAGTATTTGTTCAATCGCTTTTTAACGGCCGTGGAAAATATTTCCATGGGACAGAACCTGGGGGAATGGCATAGTGGATTACGCGCTTACACGCGCGAAGTCCTAGAGAAAATTCCTTGGCAACGCAATTCGGAAGATTTCGTTTTTGACTGCCAATTTCTCGTCCAAGCCGCCGCCTTTGGATTCCGGTTCGGCGACATTCCGGCCCCGGCGCGATACTTCAGTGAAGCCTCCAGCATCAATTTCCGACGCAGCGTGCGTTATGGCTTGGAATCCCTTAAAAGTGTGCTGCAATATTATCTGCACCGCTCTCACCTCTGGCGATTCTTCGGTTGTGGGCTAGTTCTTTTTCACCCTTTACAAGGCGCGACCTGGTGTAACCTTTTCGATTCTGGACCAATGCAAAATTCGTTTCAGGTTCAGAGCAAGCTTGCCCTTATGGCTCCCCGAGAATACCCGGACTTCAAAAGAAGTCGACGAAAGTCTCGGCAAGGTCACTAATTCCAAGAATGACAAATGAATATATGACCAATGATCGATGAGAGATGACAAATTCCGGGCGAGCGAGCAGTCCGATTCATTGATCATTTGTCATCTGGTCATTGATCATTTCGAAGCACTCCAAAGGTCAATACTTGACCCAGATCGGGCTGGACCACGCCAGATTGCGATCGATCTGCTGGACCCGGACGTAGTAATAGTTCTCGCCCGGGCGCGGGGAAGTATCCGCATAATCCACCGTCATCTCACTGCCGTCGCCCTGCCTGGTAAATGCAATCGTATTGTTCTTGATGATGTCCATCCGGGTGATGGTGTCGGTCCCCACGATGCGGATCTTGAACTGCACCTTCCTGGTGCGAGTCTCGAAAATATCTCCCATGATGTGGGTCCGGTCACCGTCGAGCGCCTGGAAATCGAGGATGATATTGTCGGTAGCCGCATAGGCATGCCGCTCCCTCATCGACTGCACAATATCGGCCCGCCGGCTCGAAGGAGTGAGAATCATCGCGTAGGAGGTGTGGGTGGAGATGTGATCCGAGCTGGCCTGAACGCCCAGCTTCAGTCCCTTGGCCAGGGCGTTCCAGAAGAACCCGGCGGGCCTGTAGGCGCCGTGAATGCTCACCAGGTAATTTGGGGTTTCGGCCAAAGGAGCGCCCTCGTATTCGTAATTGGCGTGGTACCCCTGGTAGAGCTCGACCAGCGGCTCCAGCTCGGGATCATTGTCGCGCCAGTCGGTCCCCTGGCCGGTAGCGAGCGAGTGCTCCATGCAGATCCCTCGGTTCTGTCTTAAATAAGGATAAAGCACCGGACCGGTGTTGATCTTGCCCTGATTCTCCTCGGGCGATACGGGGAGCGTACGAACGCCTCGATGATCAAAGACAATGTTGCGGTGCCCGTTCGGATAAGCCACGCTGCGCTCGTACCCGAAGAGCGGGACGTAACCTTCGCGAATATGGTAGGTATCGCAAGCCTTCTCGGTGCGCCACCAGTTGTACTCGATGTCGCCCCCCATGTTGTGGTCTCCGATAATGCCGGTGTCCATCTGGGCCGCGTCAATCATGTAGCGGAAATAATCTTCCACCGAGCCGTCGCCTGCTCCGTCGTTGGAGATATCGGTGTGCCTGTGAAAATCGCCTCGAAGGATGCGCAGCTCCCTCCCTTCAGCGCGCACGCGGTAGTTGCGCACGCGCCCGACGGCGCCGTTCTCGTCTGGATGGGCGAGGACCGGGACGGCGAGCGCCTCGCTGAACTTGTCGAAAAGGGGCTCCCTGGGCACAGTGTCCTCGCGGGAGTGACTGGAGTAGACTTCGTACTGTCCGGCTGTGGCTGCGGCGAATCCGCCGGTTCCCGTGAAAGGACGATTGTCGGTGGCCCAGAAGAGATTCATGCCTCCGCTCGCCGCGGGAACGAGATCGAAGGGACCCTCCAGCCGGCAGGTGCTCTCAGGAAGCATGATGGCAGGGCGCCAGCTGTCTCCGCTGAGTGAGGTGACGAATGCGTCCCACCGGGCATTCGCAGCCCAGTAATCCTCCCGATTGTTTCCGACGAAGGTCCGGCTTTGAACCATGAGCCAGAGACGCCCTCCTGCATCAAATCGAATGCGCGGCAGGTGGACATAACGGCGCAAGTAGGCTGGAACCGATGCATTCGGATCGGCCCTCGGCTGTTTCCATTCTCCTCCGTCCTGAACCGCCAGAACCACTTTACGGTCGGTGTAGAGAACCGTGCTTCGATTCTGGTTTTCATGAGTCCAGTCCTTGCCCCAATTTGTGCCGGTCTCGTCCCAGGCGAGCCATGGCCGATCGAGGTTATCGAGAGCGACGCTCGGGTGCGCCTGAAATCGCGGAGACTTTGTCACCTGCTCGATCGGGCCCAACTCACCGCCCGCAGCGATCCGGCGAAGATAGATGTCATAATTGCCGGAGCGATAACTGTCCCACGCGACGTAAACATTCCCTGAGCGGTCGACACCCAGATCCGGCGACCAGGCGCCAGGTCCACTCACATCCTGAGGCTGCGACCACCCGGACGAACTGAATCTGGCATGCGCGACGAACGATTTTCCACCCTTGTGCCCGACCCACACCAGATGGAGATTGCCCTGCGCGTCCGAAGCGAGGCGATGGTGGATATTAGTGCCGGCGCCGGACGTGACCCCAGATTTCGCCGACCAGGTTTTTCCATCGAAGCGGCGTTCCACGAGGTTCCAGTCTTCGCCTCGACGCTCGCTCCACACCAGATGGATCGCTCCCGCGGTATCCTCTGCCAGCGCGGTTCGCAGCAGATCTCCTTTCTCGTCGGTAAGGCGTTCCACGGGAGACCAGCCGGCCTTGGAGGCGCGGCGCACGTAGATGTGGTCGCCTCGATCCTTGTAGGCTTGCCAGGCGAACCATTTCTCGCCTCGCCGTGATTCCAGGAATGATGGATAGTCGTTTTGCTCTTCAGTCCCCGGATCGTTCATTTTGATGACGCTGGGAACCCGTTCAACCGAGACATCTCCATCAAGGAAATCAAGCGCGCGCGCGCCGAGGTCTCGAAGGCTGAATTCGAAGTTTCCCTGGGTCGTGCGAACCGTGACGCGCGTTGTGTCGGCGGTTGAGGCCAGGGTCGCCGTAATTCCGGCGGGAACGATGTTCTGCGCGGGGCCGCCGCTGGCGAGGCTGTTAGGTCGGCCACTTCGACTTTCGAATGGAACTCGCTTGAGGGTCAGGCGCCAGGAGTCAGACCCGGCCAGGGCATCGTCGCGAAAGAAGCGGAACGGCGTCAGGCGCACCACAGAACCCTGGGAGACCGCGAGACTCCCGTCATAGTTGCGCTCGGCAATCTGCTGTTGCCCGAAGATAATTCGCAGGGTGACGGTGCCATCCTCAACGGGGGCGGGCGTCCGAGCCGGCTGGACCGGAGCCTGGTTCAGGAGGGTGATAGCCAGGGAAGCCAGAACCAGAAGCACGACGAGCATCAGGACCTTCCTTTCAAAACCCCGAAGACGTGGGAGGGGTGAAATGACCGATCTGATATATCGAGCATGACTGGCTAGCAGACGAGTTCGGGACAGCCACCGGTGAAGAAACAGCCGATCACACCACGCCACGTTACGTCATATCGAGCACGACTTTGCTAGCAGCGACGGTGCGGCAGTGGGAGGATTCGGTGACAGTCGACCGGGCAAAGAAAAAAACCGATCACGACCACGCGCACGTGCACGTCAACGACCACGCCCAGGTCCACGTTCAGTCATAGAATAGTTCGCAAAAATCGCTTCCGGCCAGTTAGGTACATCAGGAGGCGAAAGAATGCTCAGCTATAAGAAACTAGACGTATATCAGTGTGCCATTCAGTTTCTCGCCCTCGTAGCCAGGATCGTTCAAAAAATACCTCGCGGATACTCGTTCCTGGCTGATGAACTAAAACGCGCAGCCGTGTCGATACCTCAAAATATCGCTGAAGGAGTCGGAAAACCCAAAGAGGCCGACAGATCGCGATATTTCGGCATTGCCAGAGGCTCAGCCATGGAGTGTGGAGCAGTCCTTGATGCCTGCAACGTGCTGAGGTTGGGTGATCCGACCACTCTGGAAGAAGGGAGTCAACTCCTTGAACGCATCGTGTCGATGCTGACGAGAATGATCAAATTCTGAGCGCACGTCGCTAGCCTGGACGTATTCGTGGACGTTGACGTGCACGTGCACGTAGTCGTCCTTGTAAAATCAATAGCACTTAGGTTCCCGTCACCTTGGAAGAAGGGAGTCAGCTCGTCGAACTCATCGTGTGTCGATGCTGACCAAAATGATGAATTCTAATGCGTCACGCAAGTCCTGGACGTATTCGTGGACGTTGACGTGCACGTGCACGTGGCCGTCCTCGTAAAATCAATGCAGCACTTAGCTTCCGTCATCTTGGAACAAGGCAGTCAGCTCATCGAACTCATTGTGTGTCGATGCTGACCAAAATGATGAAATTCTAATGCGTCACGCAAGTCCTGGACGTCTTCGTGGACGTTGACGTGCACGTGCACGTGGTCGAAAATCGGCGACAGGCTCCAAATACACGTTTAGGTGAACGAAAAGACAAAGTGTGTTGCCACAATCTGGGCTGCAGCCACCGAGTTTCGCGCGGAAAAAGCGGTTGACATCTTGCCTAAGTGCGACGTATCGTCGGGTCGGCGCCGAACTGGCCAGCGCTATGCGTGAGGTTTCATCATCCCCTAAGCGAGGGCCCATGCAACGCCGTAAGTTTCTCTATCTTGCGGGAGTGCAGTTTGCCGGCGCTGCCGCAGGCGCCATTCCGACTCCAGGCAACAAAGAACAACCTTCACGCAAAGTCGTCCTCGTCGGCTTCGGCGGCGGAACCCGTTACGCCGAGAGCTTCGGCCCTCAAGGGCAGGCCAACATTCCGCTTCTGCGCAATGAACTCTTTCCTCTCGGGACCTTCTACTCGCGCGTCTACAATGACGCAGAGACGACGCACTACCCCAGCACCGCTGCGGTTCTGACCGGACGCTGGCAAAACATCGCCCAGTATGGCGGCGAGCGTCCCACGCATCCCACGATTTTCGAGTACTTCCGCAAACAGCTCGGCCGGCTGCCGAGGACGCCTGGCTGGTCGCTCAGGGAAAAGGTTTCCTGACTGCCGGTCATAGCATGGAACGGAATTATGGCCCGGCTTACGGCGGCCACGTCCTGGCGCCCCGCCAGATGCTGATCGGCACTTTCCGCCAGCTGCTGCGGGAGGACGAGGAAACGGTTTTCCGTGATCGCAAGAAACTGATTCGGGAGCTGGAGCGCAGTCTGCGCGCCACTTATGGCGGATCCGAAGCCGCCGATACCGGCTTCGAGCGGCTCCCCGAAGTTCCGGCGGCCGATCCGTCCGGGAATGCGGCTCCGCGTCCGTCCGAGTTGCCTGCTCCTGCTCCGGTTCAGCGCCGATTCGTCGCCGAGACTGAGAGGTTTCTGGCGGAGGCCGTGGCTCGTTTCCTGGCCGAGTCGGACAATCCACGCAGCGGCGATGCCCTGAATTGCTTTGTGGCCCGGGAGATCATGACCAGGTTTGCTCCCTCGCTTCTGGTGGTGAATTTCGGCGAGATCGATGTTGCCCACCAGGGTTCTTTCTCGCTTTATCTCAAAGCAATCCGGAATGCCGACAAACAGGTGTCCGCCCTGTGGCGGCACATTCAAGAGCTCCCGGCCTACAGGGAAAAAACCGTACTGGTGATCGTGCCCGATCACGGCCGCAATCTGGACGGGCTGGGAATGAACGGATTTCAGCATCATCGCGGCGGGGACGACGGCTGACGGCGCGTCGGTCTCCTGGCCGTCGGCCCGGGAATTCCGAAGGGACAGACCGTCGAGCGCCGCGTTACCCATCTGGATGTCGCGCCTACTGTGGCATCCTGGCTGGGATTCCGGGCAGATCACGCCGAAGGGAATCTTCTGCGCGAAATAGTTGGTTGAGGCGATGTTCACCGATAAACTTCAGTCATTCGCTCGAGAAGCTCGACTTCTGATCGAGAATCATCGCCAGCTTCTCGTCGAAAGCCCATCGGCATTCCGGCCGCTTCTGATCCGCCAGTTGCGTTCATGGGAGGGCCTTTTCCCGCCCGAACGTGAATCCCTCACCTGGATGATAAGCGCGTTGGCGCGGCAGACAGCCGAACAGCGCCAGGGCCTCTTCAAGAACATCGAGGCGATTCAATTGCCGGAGCTCGGCGACCTGGACCTTCTTTTCGATGAAGAAAAACTGCTGGAGCGGTGCCTGCGTCACTTCAAGAAAAATGGAACCTACCAGACCTGGCGGCTCGCGGTGGACGACGTTTTCCAGATCCTGACCGCAGGTTTCGAAAGCCAGCGCTCGTCCAGGCCCAAACTGGTTATGGCGATTCTCGGTGAAGGAACCGGGCGGGCCCAGACGGTCGAAGATTCCGACCAGCGCTACCTCAGTTACTTTTGGAATCATTTGCAGCCGCTCGGGACGCTCTTCGCCAGGATCGATGGAGAACCCGGCGATCGGTTCGCGTGTGCGCCGCTTTTCACGCTCTTCCGCAAGCATCTGGGAATGCCTCAAATCAGGACCTGGGCTATCGAAACGGGAACCGAGCTGAAACCCGGCAACGCCGATCACGCTCCGACCTGGTTCAGCTTCGAGCACCTCAAGCCTGTGATGGAGCGCGTGACGCGCAAGATGGCCGACGAAATGCTCGCCGGAGTGACCGGCCCCGAGGCCCTTTACGCGAAGATGACCGACTTCAAGATGGACGAACTTGGACTGCCGGATTACGACGACCTGAGGATCCGGAAATTCATCGAGCAGGTAATCGTCAGCGGCAGCGGCGCGCTGGTCATCAATAATTCGTTCGCGGAGTGGACCGCGCTCCAGGCCTTGCGCCGCGTAGAACCCGATCTGCTGGTGGTTCGCTTCGGCGCGCGCCGGCGTTTCGTTCCTCTGCGCCAGCTCGATCCTTTCGGGCCCGGGTCGCAAGGGCTCGAGCCCGAGGATGCCGGCGAGTCGCTGCAGGACGCCGACGTCCTGACCTACTATGTCTGGCTCGAGACACGCAAGAATCCAAGATACAGAGATTCGACTTATTTTCTGATTTATCTCGAAGGATCGAGAGCCGGGCTCCTGTTGGGGCCGGCGATTCGAAAAGATCATACCATCCGGGAGTCCGTGACTTCGCAGGATCTGGTTGCTACACTGGCGCGGCTCGTCGGAGTTTCATCCGAAGGATTCGGCGGACGGGTCCTTCATCAGGCTTTAAATGCAAGCTCATAAGAAAGTAAATCCTGGCGTCTTTGGCTTTTTGCCCTCATGCATTCGGGAAGGGAAACCGCGAGTGCTCAAGATCTCACTGGAGGAGATTAAATGAAGAAACTCGGGATGTTAACCATCCTTACACTTTTCGTGTTGCCTGCGTCATTACTGTTCGCGCAGCGCGACACGGGCACGATCGTCGGGACCGTGACCGATAGCAGCGGAGGCGTCATTCCAGGAGTGTCGATCACGATGCGCAACGTGGAGACGAACCAACCGTTCTCCACCGTGACCGATGCGACCGGAAACTATGCCGCCCCGCTTCTCAGGACCGGGACCTACGAGGTCGCGGCAGAGCTTACGGGGTTCAAGAAACAGACAAGGACCGCGATCAGGCTCAACGTACAAGACCGGATCAAGGTCGATTTCACGCTTGAAGTCGGCAACGTATCGGAAACGGTCGAGGTCACCGGCGAGGCGATCAAGACGCAGTCGGAGACCTCTTCACTCGGCCACGTGGTCGACAGCAAGACGATCACCGAGCTTCCTCTTAACGGCGCGCAACTTCGCGCGGCTTGCCGCGATCGTGCCGGGCGTGATCCCTGCGGGCGGTGACGACCGCACCGGAACGGCGGGCAGCCTCAGCCTGGTCGTCGGCGGCAACTTCTCGGCCAACGGCGTCCGCTCGAGCGGGCAGAACAACTACCTGCTCGACGGCATCGACAACAACGTCAACGTGATCGACTTCCTGAACGGCTCGGCGTTCGTCGTCGGCCCCTCGGTCGACGCGATCGAGGAATTCAAGATCCAGACCAACGCGTTTTCAGCCGAGTTCGGACGAGGCGCCGGTGGCGTCGTCAACGCCACTATCCGAGGGTGGTACGAACGCCTTTCACGGCACCCTGTTCGAGTATCTGCGCAACTCGTCGCTCGACGCGCGCAATTTCTTCGACGCGGGCAAGAACCCATTCAAGATGAACCAGTTCGGCGGCACAATCGGCGGCCCGATCGTGAAGGACCGGACTTTCTTCTTCTTCGACTACCAGGGCTTCCGCAGCCGGGAACTTCGTACCCGCTTCGGGACCGTGCCGTCCACGCGAATGAAAAACGGGAACTTCAGCGAGATCTCCAACATCATCTACGATCCGGGTGCAAACGGCGAGATCCAGGCCAATCGCCCGGCGTTCGCTGGGAACGTCATCCCGGCCAATCGCTTCGACCCACTCGGGAAGAAGATACTGGACCTGATTCCCGCGCCCAACGAGGGGGGTGATGTTTACCGGGCCAACAACTACCGGTCGGTGAACAACCACGAGGATGACGTGAATCAGTGGGATGTCCGCATTGACCAGAGGATCGGTTCGAACGACACGATCTTCGGGCGCTACAGCGAATCGAACCAGGACATTTTGCTTCCGCCATTGTTTCCCGGCTACGCCGACGGCGGCGGATTCTTCTCGGGGACGCAGTTCAATAACGGCAAGAGCGCGGTAATCAACTGGAACCACATCTTCACTCCCCGGACCATCAACGAGGTGCGCATCGGATTCACGCGGCTGAATACGGGGCGCTTCTCGAAGGACCAAGACATCAACGTGGCTCAGGAGGTCGGGTTTCCCGGCGTCAACTTCGAGCCGGGCCTCGGCGGGTTGCCGTTCATCAATATCACGGACATCAGCGCGATCGGCGCGCCCGAGTGGCTGCCGTCCGATGAGTTCTCGAACGTCTGGACCATGATGGACAACCTGAGCCTCGTCCGCGGCCGGCACACATTGAAGATGGGATTCGAGTACCGGCACATCGAGTTCCCGTTCCTGCAGCCGCCGTATCCCAGGGGCAGCCTGGACAACATCAACCGCGACTTCTCGAGGAACACAGAAACCGGGCAAGGCGGATTCGGCGTCGCTGACATGCTCCTCGGGTTCGTTGGGACCGCGCGCATGTCGAACGTGAAGTACATCGGCAGCCAGCGGAGGTCGTACAACAGCTATTTCCAGGATGACTGGAAGGCGACTTCGAAGTTGACCTTGAACCTCGGGGTCCGCTACGAGCTGGTCTCGCCGATCGGGGAGAAGTACGGCGCGCAGTCGAATTTCAACATGTCGACCGTGACGCTCGACATCCCCGAGGGGCGCAATGATCCTTTGCCGGACGTGTTTCCCAGCCAGATCGCGGTCAACCGCACGGCGTCGAAGTGGCTGATTCCCTGGGACAAAAACAATGTCGCTCCCAGGGTCGGCTTTGCTTACGCATTCAGCGACAAAAGCGTGCTGCGGTCCGCCTATGGTGTATTCTTCGGCGGCGAGGAGCCGCAGGGTGGAAACCCGAACCGGGGCTACAATCTGCCGTTCTCGGTGGTGGCGTTCCTGAACAAGCCGAATGCCTTCACCCCCATTCCGCAAATGCCGCACCTCAGCCAGGGTTTCCCGCTCGACATGCTTTCGCGTCCGTCAGCGCCGCAGTTGCGGGAAGCGGATCCTGATACGCGGATCAGCTACGTGCAGCAGTGGAACATGGCGTTTCAGCGCGAGATCGGTTTCGACACCACGGTCGAGCTCGCTTACATCGGCTCGAAGGGGTCGAAGCTGATCGTGCTCTGGGACCGCAACACCCCGGCCCACAGCCCCGATCCGGCAGCGCCCGTCGCCGCGCGGCGGATGTTCCCGTTTCTCAACACCGGTCTGATCTCGGCCTCCGGGATGGGGAACAGCATTTACCACGGAGCGTCGGTCAAGGTCGAGCGGCGCTTCTCGAAAGGGTTTCAGTTCATGACCGCGTACACCTTCAGCAAGGGGCTGAACGACTACGGCCACACGCTGGGCGGCTCGGGGCAGGGCATCCGCGACATCAACAACCGCGCGCTCGAACGTGGTCTGGCGGAGTTTGACATCCCGCATCGTTTGGTCACGACCTGGATCTGGGAGCTTCCAGGAAACAATCTGACCGGGGCGTCGAAAGCCCTCTTCGGTGGCTGGCAGACCATCGGGAACTTCTTCATCCAGAGCGGGTACCCGTTCTCGATCACGTCGGCGGTCCGCAACTGCGGCTGCGGCGCGACGGTCCGGCCCGATCCGATTGATGGAGTCGATCCGATCATCGAGGACAGCAACCGCAAGGAGCTGTATCTGGACACAGCCGCGTTCAAGGCTCCGGCCGACGGCACCTTCGGGACAATCGGTCAGTCGTACCTGCACGGTCCGGGCTGGACTCAGCTCGACCTGTCCATCTTGAAGAACTTCGAGATCACCGAGAGTCAGCGGATCCAGTTCCGCGCGGAGTTCTTCAACTTCACCAACACACCGTCATTTCAGAACCCCAACACTGCATGGGGGACGGCGAACTTCGGACTGATCACGGACACGCGAAACCGTGGCCGCCAGATCCAGTTCGCGCTGCGGTATCAGTTCTAGCAGCTCGTGGCGGCGTTCGTCGCGCCCTGGCGGCTAATTTGCCGCCAGGGCGCGGAGACGCCTGACCCGCAATGACCACTGCACTTGCCCTTGCCTTGATTCTCGGCTGGACTGCGTACCAGGATTCGCTGGGAGTCGGGAACTTCGTTATCCAGGGTAACCTGATCAGCGAGGCGGCGGGAGTCTCCGTCAATGCCGTCACAGTGTCGCTGTATAAGGACGGCTCATCCGTGGGACAGACTCGAACCGACGATACCGGAAAGTTCCGGTTTCGAGGGCTGACCAAGGGGCGCTACGAAGTGGTCGCGAATCTGGAGCGCCATCCTCCCATCCGCGAACTCGTGGCCATGAACACGCAAAACCAGGTCTATCATGTAAGTCTTTTCATACGAAGCGAGCGTGACCCCAAAACCACGAATGCGGCGACAGGTTCCACCGTGGACCTGGCTTATCTTCGCTTGCCCCGCAAGGCCCAGCAGGAGTTCGAGCGCGCGCTGCGAAGCAGCAACGAAGGCCAATACGAGAAGAGCGTGCGAAGTCTCCGGACAGTCCTGGAGCAGGAGCCGAATTTCAGCCCGGCCCACAACCAGCTCGGCATCAATCTCTACCTTCTGGGCCGGCGGCAGGAAGCCGCCCAGGCTTTCTTGAAAGCCACTCAGCTGGACACCTGCTATTCTCATGCTTTTTTCAATCTCGGCAAGCTGCTCAATGAATCGGGCGATCACCTGGGCGCGATCGAGTTCCTCAGGGCGGGCCTTGCGTGTGATTTCAAATCCGCCCTCGGATTCTTTCAGCTCGGCGTCGCCTACTATCAGCTCAATTCGCTTCAAGTGGCCGAGAGTTATCTCAAGAAGGCGCTCGAGCTCGATTTCGATCACACGCATCCGATCCGGCTGGAGCTGGCCAACCTCTATCTCAAACGCGGCGAGATGCCCAATGCGGCAGCGCAGTTGACCGCGTTTCTGCAGGAAAACCCCGAGGCCCCTCAGGCCACCCAAGTAAAAAAGACCCTCGAACAACTGTCTCGTTCTTCCGCTACGCCATGAACCTCACGCGAGGAAGTTGTCTTTGTGTTTCCTTCGCGTCTTCGTGTCTTGGTGGTTAGATGACCCAGTCGCGTCGGTTTGCCAAACGGGCGAAACGCGAAATCAACCTGGACAGCTTTGCCCACGAGTGGCCTGAGGCGGGACTGATTCTGATGGGGTCTCCCGCCGATCCGAAGCCAAGCCTGCGGATCGAGCGGGGGGAAATCGTCGAAATGGACGGCCGGGGCAGGGAAGCGTTCGACATGATCGACGCGTTCATTGCCCGGCATGCGATCAATCTGGAGGTCGCGGAGCAGGCGATGGCCACCTCATCGCTCGAGCTGGCGCGAATGCTGGTCGACATCAACGTGCCGCGGGAAAAGCTCGCGCGCCTCATGGGCGGTCTGACGGCGGCCAAGCTGGTGGAAGTTGTGGGCCATCTCAACGCGGTCGAGATCATGATGGCGCTGTCGAAGATGCGCGTCCGCCGGACGCCCGCGAATCAGGCCCATGTGACCAACCGCAAAGACTCCCCTGCGCTTCTGGCGGCCGACGCTGCCGAAGCGGCCTTGCGCGGCTTTGCCGAAATCGAAACCACGGTCGGCGTCGCCCGCTACGCGCCCTGGAACGCGCTGGCGGTCCTGATCGGATCCCAGACCGGGCGGGGCGGCGTCCTCACCCAGTGCGCCGTGGAGGAAGCGATGAGCCTCTCGCTGGCCATAAAAGGTCTCACGACCTATGCCGAAACGCTCTCGGTCTATGGAACGGATCCGGCATTCGTGGACGGCGACGACACGCCGTGGTCCAAAGGGTTTCTGGCGGCGGCTTATGCGTCTCGGGGCGTCAAGATCCGGTTCACCAGCGGCACGGGCTCCGAGGCTCTCATGGCGCACGCGTACGGGCATTCCATGCTCTACCTCGAAGCTCGCTGTCTTCTCGTGACCAAGGGCGCTGGAAGCCAGGGGGTGCAAAACGGGTCCATAAGCTGCATCGCGCTGCCTGAAGCCCTGCCGGGGGGCGTCCTTGGCGTCGCCGCCGAAAACCTGCTCGCCGCCCTGATGGATCTCGAAGTCGCCACCGGCAATGACGCGATGGCCTCGCACTCCACGATTCGGAAAACCGCCAAGCTCATGCTGCAGTTCTTGCCGGGAACGGACTTCATTCACTCCGGCTACAGCGCGGTTCCGAAACAGGACAACATGTTCGGCGGCGGCAACTTCGACTCGGACGACCTGGACGACTACCTGGTCCTGCAGCGCGACATGAGGGTTGACGCGGGCTTGCGTCCGGTCAGCGAGGAGGAGGTTCTCGCGGTCCGGCGCCGCGCGGCCGAAGCATTGCGAGTGGTGTTCGAGGGTTTTGGATTTCCGCCGATAACGCCGGCCGAGATCGAGGCTGCCGTAGTGGAGTATGCGAGTCCCGATATGCCCGATCGAGACATGGCCTCCGACCTGGCGGCCGCCGAACAATTCCTCGGCAGCCGAGCGAACGCCCTGGACGCCGTTCGCGCCCTGGCCGCTGCGGGTTTCGAAGACGTCGCCCGAAATATCCTGCAAATCGAACGCCAGCGCGTGACCGGCGACTACCTGCAACCCGCCGCGATTCTGACCCCTGACTTCGGAATCCTCAGCGCGGTAAATGACGCCAACGACTACCGCGGGCCCGGTACCGGATATCGGGTGAGCGCCGAGCGCTGGGCCGAGATCGCGAATCTTCCTCAAGCCTATGACCCGCGCCAGCCGTTAGATGACCGGCGCGCGCCCCCGTTTCCGTGGAAGGAATGCAGCGATGCCATTCCCGGCACGGGCCCGGAGGTTGTCGTGGCCGTCGGGCCGGCGTTCGGAACCAGGCTTCACTACACGGTCAACGACCTGCCGCTGAGCGAGGTATTGCGGGAATTACTGGACGGCCTGGCGCAGCTGGCGATGCCGTGGAGGGTGGTTAAGGTCTACCACACGTCCGATCTCGGCCAGATCGCCTTCGAGGGGTCGCGGCTAAGCGGCTCCGGCATTGCGATCGGAATCCAGTCAAAGGGCACGACTGTAATCCACCGCCGCGGGCTGCTGCCGTTGAACAACCTGGAACTGTTTTCGCAGGCTTCCCAGCTGAGCCTGGAACACTACCGGCGCATCGGGGCCAACGCGGCCGGATATGCTCTGGGACGCCCGGTCGAACCTTTGCTGGTCCCGGTAGACAACATGGCCCGGCTGAAATACATCCTGAAGACCACAATCCTGCACCGGCACGAGACCGATTGCGTTACTAACAGTAGAAAGTCAAAGTGCTGATTAACAGTAGAAAGTTAAAAGTGCTGAGTTAGAAAGTGAAGAGTAAGACGGGAGTTTCTCTGGAGGAGCTTCGACTCGACCGGGTCGTCTCCGGGTGGGGCGACATGGCCGATTTCTCCATCGCCCCGGAAACCCTGCGCCACCAGGCCGGAATCGCGGATGCCGCCGGACGGCGCCAGCTGGCCGAGAATCTCCGCCGGGCGGCCGAACTCGTCCATGTTCCGGATGCGGTCATTCTCGACATCTACAACGCCTTGCGCCCCTACCGTTCGACAGCAGCCGAACTGGAGGCGATGGCAAGCCGGCTCCGGATAGAATTCAGCGCGCCCTCATGCGCCCGATGGGTGGAAGAGGCCCTCGAAGTCTACGCCCGCCGACGACTTATTGACGACGATTGACGATTGTAGTTGTGGCAAGATTATCTCTCGAGAATGATGATCAACGAACGCAAGTCGGCTGGTAACCGGGGACGATGCAGTTCAATCGTCAATCGTCAATCGTCAATCGTCAATTTGTTTTACTCATTCTTAGCACTCTTGCCGCGGTTCAGTCGCCCTCCGGCCGGTTCGAAGCCGCTCTCAACTCCGCGGCGGCCCTCATAGAAAAAGGGCAATTCTCCGCTGCTGCCAGTTCTCTCAAGCCATGGTTGGAGTCCCACAAGGATTCCGGAAGATTACAGGCGCTGCTGGGAACAGCCCTGTGCCGCTCGGCCCAGCTGGAGGAAGGGGTCCGGCACCTGGAGCTCGCCTTCGATCTCAATCGCCGCGATCCCGCGATCGTACCTGAGCTGGTAGACGCCTGCCTGCAATTACGGCGCAAGCCGGAGGCCGTGAAGTGGCTTCAAAAGCTGGTTGAGCTTCCCGACGTTCCGCTGGAAATCCACCGGGCGGCCGGCGCGGTGTGCGTCAGGCGAGGAAGCACAGACCTCGCGGTTCGCCATCTGGAAAAAGTTCGCGCCATCAATCCCCATCCAGTCCTGCTTGCCGATCTGGCGTCGGCCTACTTCCTTCAGGGAGATTACTCCAGGGTCTCGGCAACGCTCGACGCCTACGCGCGCAAGAACTCTCTGCCTCCTGCGCTGGTCAGCTTACGGGGTCTGGCGGCGCTCAAAATGGGAGAACGCAGCGCCGCGCTCAAGTCTTTCCGCGATGCCGTGGCCGCCGACCCGAACGAGGGAACCGCGAACTTCTATCTCGGAACCCTGGCTGCCGAATCAGGTCAACTCAAAGAAGCCATCCGGCATCTTGAAATTGCCACCCGCACCTATCGCGACCGGAACGCGGCCCATTACAACCTCGCCCTTGCGCTCTACAAGGCAGAGAGGTGGCGGGAAGGAATCGCGGTGCTCGAGAAAATGGCGGCAGACGAGCGCAGCTCGAGCGCGGAAATCGATAACCTTCTGGGCCAGGGCTATGACCGGCTCGATCGTCCGAAGGAGGCCTTCGAGGCGTATCAAAAAGCCATCCGGCAGGATCCATCGAACCCATCGTACGTCCTCGATTTAGGATTGATGGCGCTCCGGCGCCGTACTTATGACCTGGCCGAGATAGTCTTCGTGTCGGGTGTCAAGGCCTTTCCGCAGAACCGGAATCTGGGCCTGGCCCTTGGTACGACATTTCAGCTGCGGGGCCAGATGGAGAAGGCCCAGCAAACCCTTGGTGAACTGCTGGTCCGGTATCCGAATGACGCGGTGATCTACCATTACCTGGGAAACTCCTATTTCGAAGCCGGGCGGTTCGACGACGCCGTCAATGCCTTTTCCCGGGGGATCGCCCTCAGCCCGGGGGATAGCCTGCTTTATTATCAATCGGCGGTGTCTTTGATGAAGGCCGGTCGCACGGATGACCCGCGGGTTGCCGGCTTCCTGGACAAAGCCCTCGAACTCAATCCCAAGCTGGCGGCGGGACATTACCAGCGCGCAAAACTGGCGGCTGACGCGAATGATTTTGCCGGCGCCGGGGAGCGCCTTAGGCGGGCGCTCGAGCTCGATCCCGAGATGTCGGAAGGGTATTTCCTGCAGGTTCGCCTCTGCCGGCAGAGCGGCGATACGGCCGGCGCGGCGGCGGCCCTCAAGCGCTACGAAGAATTGCGCGCGCGGGAGCGCGAGCGACTGGAGAACGACCGGGTCCAGGGACTGATCTATTCGATCAAGAATCAGTGACTCTTAAAGGTTGTAGCCGCGGGTCTTCCTCTCGGCGCCGGGGAGATCGACCGGGACCGTGATCTCCTTCTTATCTCGAATTACCTTCAAGTCTATTCTTGAGCCCGAACCCCTGCGCTCGACCGCGCGGATCAGATCTCGAGGATCGGCCACAATCTCCTCGTCGGCGCGCACGATGACATCCCCGGCTCTGAGGTTTGCGGCAGACGCGGGCGACCCTGCGGAAACGGACGTCACCAGCGCGCCTTTCTTGCCCGGAACCGCCAAGAACTCACCCATTTGATCGGTCAAATCTTCCAGAGTGAGTCCCAGCCGGGTGCGTTCTCTTTCCGCCTGATAGACAAACCGATCAAATTTGCCTTCCGGGAAGGAATATCGAAACATTTGCCCGCCGGGAACGGCAAAAGAGCCGCTGCGAGGCGCGATCTTGACCTGACCTCTATCCCCAAAAATCCCGTGTCTGTCTCCTTCCGCAATCTTTGCCGTAACAGTCATCTTGGCCCCGTCGCGGGAGATGACCAGATCCACCTTGCGGCCTGGAGGGGTCTCGGATACCAGGCGGGTCAGTTGGGCGGCAGAGAAGACCGGGGTGCCTGCATACTCCACGATGACGTCGTTGTTCTTCAAGTCCGCATACCCTGCCGGGCTCTCCTTCTCGACGGAACGCACAATCACTCCGCGCTCCGAGGGCAGTTTATACGAGGACATGTTTTCCGCCGTCACGTCTTCGATCTCGACCCCCAAATATGGAGCGGGCTCATTCAGATAGATCCGGGTGGCTCCTCGGGGCCTTTCGGTCTGAGCGACGGTGACTGCGACGACGACCACCATAACCAGGAGGGCAGCCAGCGTTATCCATTTGGCTTTGCCCTTCCACAAAGAGATTTTCATACTTGCCTCCGTGATACGAGTTGCATGGGAGCGTCTAATGGGTCTAACGTTCCGTCTTGCCGGCTGTTCCAATTTTTCGATCTACCTCCGGGATGGGAGCAAGATCCCGCCTTCGAAATGATCAAATGACAAATGACCAATGACCAATGATAAATAATGATAAATGACAAATTCCGGATCGAGCGAGGAGTCACTCGATCCGGAATTGGTCATCTATCATTGGTCATTGATCATTTGTCATTCTTGGAATCAGTGACTTTGCCGAGACCGTGGGGACTTGGGCGACTTCGATAGGGCATCTTATACGAGGTAACGTATTGCCCGGCTGCTTTTCGGCTGTGCAATCGTGGTCGCACAAGGCGAAGCAAGCTTCCGCCTCCAAGGCAGCGGGCAGATCAAGACAGTAAGATCTTTCTTGACAAGCTCTCCGGGTATTTGATACGGTTCCGGCGAGTTTAGATTAGACAGATCGGTGACATGGAGCTGGCAGTGACAGGTAAGAACCCAATCGTTGACCTCAAAACCCAGGCAGCGTGTCGGTGCATCTGTACGGCCTTTATCCAACGGAACCGGTCTGACGGTCCGTGAGGCACAGAGACTCACGACCAACAGGTGGGGAAAAAGCCCCGGTTCCGAAACGGAATCGGGGCTTTTTTTATTGGTGATAAGGATTTCATGTTGATTGACGATTTAAGATTGACGGTTAACGAATGGGGCCTGACGGCAATCCATGCGCTAGTTGTGTCAATCGTCAATCGTCAGACAATCGTCAATCGTAAATCGTCAATCGTAAATCGACATGGTTCCTGACTATATCCTCGAAGAACTGGATCATTACGAGGACCAGATCAAGAAGTACCGGGCTGGAGAACTCGGTGAAGTCAAGATGCAGAAGCTGCGCCTGCATTATGGCACGTACGCCCAGCGTCAGGAGGGCGTCCAGATGCAGCGAATCAAGATTCCGGGCGGCGTTCTGAATGCGGACCAGTTAGTGCGTCTGGCGGATGCTGCCGACCGTTACGGCAGCGGATTTGTGCACTTCACCACGCGGGAAGACGTTCAGCTGTACTACTTGAAGCTTGAAGAGGCTCCGGATCTGCTTCGTTTTCTGGCCGACGCCGGGATCACGACGCGCGAAGCCTGCGGCAATACCGTACGAAACATCACGGCCTGCTATCGGGCGGGAACCTCGAGCACGGAAGCCTTCGACGTCTCACCCTACGCGGAAGCGCTTTTCCGCTACCTGGTCCGGAACAAGTACAACCAGAACCTGGGGCGAAAATTCAAGATTACCTTCGAGGGGTGCGCGGAAGATCATTCGGGCCTGAGAATTCACGATATAGGTTTCCTGGCGCGGATCCGAAACGGCAAGGCAAAGGACCGGCGCGGGTTCCGAGTGTACCTTGGGGGAGGGCTCGGCGGCGCTCCACATCTGGGCCACCTGTACACGGAGTTCCTTCCTGAAGAACAGCTGTTCAATCTCGCGGTTTCGGTCCTGCGGCTCTTCGATCGATATGGCGAGCGGAAAGCCCGCATGAAAGCCCGGATGAAGTTCTTGATTCAGACCATGGGATGGGATCCGTTTCGCCAGGCGCTCGATGAAGAACGGCGCCTGGTAGGCCCCATCGACTCACTCGACGAATACCTGGACGAATCGCGCGCCCCGGAGCCCGAAATAGAATCGCCCTCCACCGAGCTGAACATTCTGAATCCGCGGGCCGAGGCGGCCGGCTTTCAGCAGTGGGTTCGCGATTCGGTCATCCCGCACAAGAACCCGCGGTTGCGCGGCGTGCACGTGCGGATGAAGCTGGGAGATCTGCCGGCAGAGCAGGCCAGAAGTCTGGCCCAGGTGGTACGCCGGTTCTCCGCCGGCCAGTTGCGGATTTCAATCGGTCAGAACCTCTATCTTCCCTGGGTGAGAGAACAGGACCTTCCTGATCTTCACTCCGCGCTCGCCGATTTGGGCCTGGCGGAAAGTGGGGCTGAAACCATAACCGACGTCACGACCTGCCCCGGATCCGATACTTGCCGCCTCGGGATCGCCTCGGCCAAAGGTCTGGGAAGCACGATCTCAGAAGCTTTGGAGGGCAATCTGGCGCCATATCGCGAGCTCGCCCGCTCGCTGAAGATCAAGATCTCCGGCTGCCCCAATGGCTGTGCCCAGCACTCCGTCGCCGACATCGGGTTTCACGCTGCGGCGCTTTCGCAGGATGGGCGAACGGTTCCCGCTTATCTTTTGTTTCTGGGCGGAAAGGTGAACCTCGACGATGCAGAGATTGGCCGAATCCTTGGAAGGTTTCCGGCCAAGAATGGTGTCGCCGTGATCGAGGCTCTCCTGGACTTGTTCCAGAAAGAACGGCAGGACGAAGAGGATTTCGGCGCCTGCATGGCACGGATAGGGGACGAGCGTCTGAAGGAGCTTTTGGAACCGCTGAAGAGAGTCGCCACGTTCGAAGAAGATCCTTCTTTCTATCAGGACTGGGGACACGAAAACGAACGGTTCGCCGTGCGCCAGGGGATCAAAGGGGAATGCGCGGGATCCACGGTTGCGGAAAAGATCCCGGCTATGGACGCCGCCTGGGAGTGGCTGGCGCAAGGTGAAGCCTACTTCTACCACCATGAATACGAACACGCGTCGATTGCCGCGTACGAAGCGGCAGCCCAGGCAGCCAGAGTCCCGCTCTACAACCGGCTGGTGGATCCTTTTACGTCGGAACAGGCCTTCTGGGAGTTTGAAAACATCTTCGTGTTATCGGGGGAGACGGACGGCGCCTGGAATAGTCTGTGGTCTCAATTTGACACTTTGAAGCGAAGAGAAGCCGATGAAGCGGGCGCCAGAGAGATACTGGATCTCGCCCGAACGTTTCTCGGTTACTGCGCAAGTTTCTCCGGCGAGCGAGAGGCTCCCCTCGCCGCCGCAGCTGGAGGTAAACGAGCATGATAATTATCGCGTCAGCAGAAAACACAGGAATGTCCTTACGTTCCCGTGTCTTCGAAGTGAATCCTTCAGTCCACACCGCTTCACGCTGTTGTTGTATCAGCTAGCACTACTCCGTCCTTAATTCTCGCAGTCTAACAATTTTTGAACAAACATTGTCCCAGGAGACAATCACTCTATGAATCTTGACGATAAAGTTGAAATCTCACGTCTCATCATCCAGCATGCGGCTGAAAAATATCCCCGGATCTTTGTTGCCTGCTCTTTTGGCAAGGACTCGAGAGTCGTCGTCGACTTGGCGCTGCAGGTAAAACCGGACATGGAATTCTTATGGAATCGACACCGGCTTCGAGTTCCCTGAAACACTGAATTTCGCCGAGGAGCTCGTCCGGGAAACCGGCATGAGATTTCGCTGGCTTCGACCCTCGGAAGATGCCCGCAGGAAGATCGATGCCGAATATGGCGATTCTTTCATCAAGAATGATCAGTACAAGTGCTGCGAGATGAAAATCCCGGCGATCGAGAGCGTGGTGGTTAACTACGATGCCTGGATCACGGGCTTGCGCAGGGATGAAACCGAACATCGCAAAAACACCCGTTTACTCGAGCCGGGCCGGATCGCGAAGGTGAATCCGATTGCATTCTGGACCAACGCAGACGTCTGGGAATACATCGAACAGAATAGCCTGAGCAATCATCCGCTTTACAACGCGGGTTTTCCCTCGCTCGGGTGCAAACCCTGCACGACGCAGGGAAGGGTAAGGGCGGGCGGAGGGCGCCAGGGGCAGTTCGAGCGCGCGGGCCGTTTTGCCGGAACCTCGCACCAGGGACAGGAGTGCGGATTACACTTGATGTAGGGAAGAACCAGCCACTTACCGCCAGGACACCAAGAAATTATCCGTTTTGATTTCTTGGTGTCTTGGCGTCTTTGCGGTAAATCAGAACATATACTTCAACGCAAACTGCATCTCGCGGTCCGAGGCGCCCGCGCCGGAGATTCCGAACCCACCGGCGCCCAGGATGCTGGCCGGAGCCTCGAAATGGGGCGTGTTAAAGGCGTTGAACATCTCCCAGCGAAACTGCAGCCGATGCCTCTCCGTGAGGGAGAAATTCTTCAGCACCGCGATGTCGAAATTCACGTAGCCTGGGCCCGTCATGACCGTGCGCGACGCGTTTCCGTGGGTGAAGCGAGCCGGCGACACGAACGCTTCCGGATCAAACCACTGAATGCCCCGTACGCCTCCCGTAGCCGGTTTCCCCTTCAGCGAGTCGGGCAGGTCGGGATTGCCGATCAGGTCCGGGCGCAAGTTCTTGCCGTCCGCCTGATCACCGAGAACGTCGCGCGGGCCATTGTTGACCAGCACCCCAAAGGGAGAACCGCTCTGCAGAGTAACGATCGAGCTGAGCGACCATCCTCCGAGCACCTGATTCGCGATCCCGTTTTGCACCCAGCGTCTCCCGCGGCCAAACGGCAAGTCGATAATCGGGCTCATCACCACCCGATGGCGGACGTCGTTGGTTGAGAGGGAGCGCTCCGAGCTGATATTGTAAATGTTCTGGATCTGGTCGTCGTCGCCGAAGGTAGCGTCATCCCCTCCGCTCGCCACGACGTTGTCAATCCACTTCGACAGGGTATAGGTGAAGATCCATCCGATCCCCTGCGAGAAGCGCCGCTCGGATTTGAAGGTAAAAGCGTGGTAGTTCGAAACTCCCCAGTTGGGCGACAGGATCTGAATCTGTGCCGTGTCGCCCGGGAACTGAGGATAAGGCCGCCGCAACCGCGCAGGAATACTGGTCTGGGGCAAAAGCTCCGGCGGGATATGGTTGAGGTTGATGTTGGGAAAAGGAACCTTGCGCGCGAGGTTTCCCAGATAGCCGAGCTCCAGCGCGAAATCCTTGAGCTGGTGCGCAATCGTAAGATTGAAATTCTGCGTGTAGTTGGTTCGACGGTTCGGATCCAGGAATTGGACCTGTTGCTGCGGCCAACGAGTTCCAATCGCGCCAAATTCGGGCACCAGATCGGCTTCGGCAGGAAATTCGAGAGCTCCGGCAGGGAGACCTTGCTGCAAGGGAAAGGGAACTGGCGTCCGGACCGTTGCGACGCCGCCGAAGCCCAGACGCAGCTGCTGAATGATCTCTCGATTGTAAGGACTACCGAAGTAGATGCCGTAGCCCGCCCGCACCACGGATTCATTGTGGCCAAAGGGACGCCACGCGAAACCAAAGCGCGGCGCAACGTTATTCCGGTCCCAGTTCACGAGGTACTTTCCGTAGCCGTTTCGACCCGGAAAGGTCACCACCCCTCGAGTCCCTGCCGGGATCGCCTGGCCATCCACCGTCATGCCGGCCAGCGGGTGGGGCGTATGGGGATCAAAGTTGTTCTGCCGGTCGGCTACTTCCGAGGCCGGCGATTCCAGTTCATAGCGCAGGCCGAAATTGAGAGTCAGCCGGGGGTGAATCTTCCAGTCATCGTGAATGAAAGCGGCCGTATAGTGACTCCTCTTGCCGATGCCGCGATCGACCCGCACATTCACCGAGTCAATCATCCCAAGTAAGAACGTTGCCAGCGGGAGCCCTGAGTTTGCTATCAGCTGTCCCTGAGCGTTGCGCCCCTGCGTGGGAGTCGCGGCGAAGGTGAACTGGCCGGAAGCCTGGTTGCGGTTGACCTCGTTGGCGTTGAATCCCCAGTATTCCCCGCCGAATTTCAGGCTGTGCTTTCCCGTAAGCCACGTCAGGGTCTCGGTAAACTGCGAGTTGGTAATGGAGGCGGCGCGGTTCTGGTTGCCGACGGTGCCGATGTTGGTCATAGGGCACGCGCCCGGCGCCGAAATTGAAGCGCGGAAATGCGTCCTGCTCGACGCCGTTCAGACCCAGTCGATCCGGAATTTCCTCTCCAAAGCCGAGGCTCCGCCGAAATATGGTCACGCGGCCCCCTCCGAAGGTGAAGGTGCTTACCATTCTCGGCGTGATGATCTGCTGGAAATTGATCGACAGGTTCTGGCGGCGGTTGAAGATGTTGATCGCGTCGGGATCAGCCAGACCGAATCCGGGGGTCGCGCCGTCCGGGCTGTCGTCGGGTTCCGTGAGAATGTAGCGGCCGAAAATCTTGGTGTTGGCCGTAAAGTCATGGTCCAGCCGGATAATGTGAAAATCACGGTCGGTCGGGTTGACGCTGTTTTGCTGCCAGTTGCCCGCGCCGGTGATCGGGTTGGTGGGAGCCCGGTTCGGAAGCGGAACATAGTCCAGTACTTTGAGTGAGACGGAATCCTGGCGCGACGACGGTATCACGTTACCAGGGAACTGCAGCCCGGTCTGCGGATCGTGGATCGGGAGAATACCGCCGGAAACTCCGGCACTCGACTCAAACGTCGTCTGCGAGAAGTCGCCGGCTCGCTCGCGCTCGGTCGGCACCCGGCGTGTCCTCACCACTCCGCGGCGTTCGCGAAATCCATCATAGTTGTAGAAGAAGAAAGATTTGTTCTTGACGATGGGCCCGCCGAAGGTCCCGCCGAACTGGTTCCGCTTCAGCGGAGCCTTTACATCCACATCCCAGCCTTTCGAATCGAGCACGTCATTGCGCAAGAATTCGTAGAGCACGCCGTGAAATTCGTTGGTGCCGGTCTTTGTGGTCGCATTGACCAGCCCGCCCGTCGCCCGGCCGAATTCGGCCGACATGTTGTTGGCCTGAACTTTGAACTCCTGCATCGAATCGATGGGCGGGTTCATCTCGATCCCTTCGGCGGCGATCCCGCCCCGGCTGTTGAAGACTCCATCGAGCATTGCGGACGCGGTCTGGGTTCGGCCGCCGGCAATCGAGATCTGCCCGCCTTGAGACCTGAAGGACGCCGGAGTCAGATTGACCAGGTCAAATACGTTCCGCCCATTGAGCGGGAGTTCCACGATCTGCCGGTTCTGCACCACGTGCCCGACCGCGCTGGTTTCGGTATTGATCAGCGCGGTCTCCCTTTCGACCTTGACGGTTTCCGAAATCTCGCCCACCTGGAGTTGCAGATTGAGGCTTACCGCCTGGTCGACGTTTACCTGAATGTGTTCGACCTTGAGTTGCTTGAAACCTGGAACCTCGGCCACGACGCTGTACTTGCCCGGCAACAACTGCGCAGCAAGAAAGGTGCCGTTTTCCAGCGAAGTTGTCTTGAACACCGACCCCGTCTCATCGTTGGTAATGATCAGGGCGACGCCGGGCAGGATCCCACCGGTGGAATCGGTGATCGTTCCACCGATGGAGCCGCGCTGCCCCTGGGCTAGCAGGGAAGTCGAAAGTAAACAGACGATGGTCAGAGAGCCGTAAAGGGGGATGGTCCGCATATGGATCTCCTGAGTCAGAGCTGAAACAAAAGCCCACCACGAAGACACAAAGACGCGAAAAATCCTATCTTCTCATCTACCATGCCAGCGCATAGGCGGAGGCGCGGGGATCCGCTCCAGCTTCGAGCACGCCTTTCTTCGAATCAACCACGATGCCGGCATTACTTCCCAGGGACCAGGAACCTTCGACCTTGACCTTGTGGCCCCTCTTCGTCAGTTGCTGTTGGATGGCCTCCGAGATTCTCCGCTCCACGGACATCGGCCCGGATACATCGTGTGAGGAAACGGGGAGGAGGGAAAGCTTTGAGTCGACCAGCGGGGAGCTTCGATGGCCTGCTGGATATTCATGCCGAACTCCACCATGTTGAGAAAGGTCTGCATCGTCCTCATGCATTGGTCATCGCCCCCCGGACTTCCGAGAACCATGAGGGGCTGATCGTCCTTTGTAACCAGCGTGCCTTGAAGAGTGCTGCGCGGACGCTTCCCAGGCTCGAGCGCGTTGGCATGTCCCGGGACCATGGAGTAATAGTCGCCGCGGCAGTTCAGAACGAATCCCAGATCCCCCATCACGACTCCCGTACCAAAGCCGCTATGGTTGCTGGGGGTAAAGGTGACCATATTGCGATCCTTATCGACCACCGCGATGTAGCTGGTATCCCCCTCGTGGTCCCCTTTCCCTGATAACTGCACATCGAGCGGACGATCGACCGGCTCCACTCCCTTCATGTACTTTTCCGCTGAACCAGGCCGGAACTCGAGCGAAGCCTTTTCGGGATCGATCAGTTTCCGGCGCTCGCGCAGCGTACTCCTTGGACAGAAGCCCCTCGTACGGGATCTGTATGAAATTCATGTCGCCCATGTACTTGTCGCGATCGGCAAAGGCCAGCTTGACGGCCTCGACGCCCGCGTGAATGTACTCGGCGCTGTTATGCTTCAGGGCTTTGAGGTCATAACCTTCCAGCAAGTTCAGGACCAGCAGCTCGGCGGGTCCCTGGGAGGCAGATGGATTCTTGTAGACCTTGAAACCGCGATAGTCCACGTAAACCGGCGTCTCAACCAGAGCCGTGTACTGGGCGAAATCCTCATAGCGAAAAAGCCCGCCGTTCTCCTCTGAGAAACGCGCCATTTCGCGCGCGATGTCTCCCTTGTAAAAGCGATCGCGCGCGGCGCGCAGCGCCTCGCGGCGGCCAGCCGCGGTCTTTTCCTTCTCCGCCTCGACCAGCTTCTTGAGCATGCGCGCCAGATCCGCGTTGCGGAAGATATCGCCCGGCTCCGGCGCTTTTCCGTTCGGGAAATAGAGCTTCAGGCTCGTGGGATACTTCCGCAGCTTCTTCGAACTCGCTATACCCCCTGCCAGGCGATCACCCAGCGGGAAACCGTTTTCCGCCATGTCTATCGCCGGCTGCAGAACCTCGGCGAAGCTCATCGTTCCCCATCGATCGAGAAGCGTGTACCAGGCATCGACGACTCCGGGTACCGTCGCGGAAAGCAGCCCGTCGTTGACCGGAAGCTTGCCTCCCATGTTTTTCTTGTACCAGTCAATGGTGGCCAGCCGAGGAGCCGTCCCTTCCGCATTGACAGAAAACACCTTTTTCGACTTGGAGTCGTAGACCAGGAGCACCGCGTCCGAGCCGATCCCGTTGCCGGCGGCATCGGTTAGTGACAAAACGGCCTGGCCCGCGACTATGGCATCGAATGCATTGCCGCCGGCTCGCAGGATGCGTTCGGCAGCCTGGGTTGCCTCCGGTCTCATCGAGGTGGCCGCGTACTGTTTCCCTCGAATCACCGGCCGCATAGTTTGTCTTCCATTCTCGGTCTGGGCTTCGCCCAGCCATGTGCCTGCGAGACTCATCCACAAAATCCCCTGTGAAATTCGGAATGAACGAGACATTTGACACCTCGAATTGAAAACTTGGACGTTTGGGCCCATATTACCACGAACCAGCCGCGCTGAAGTACAAGCGTTCGCAATTACGGGTACGCGGCAGCGGCCACGAAAATTTCGCGAACTTGCCCCGACGATGCAACACCGCCATTTCTTTCTGATCCGGCAAGTCTCGAGAAGCACGCGGGGCCTCCAGCAGTTGCTTGAGCGCCTTTTCGACGACCTCCGTTCGCTCAAAGCCGACGATTCTCTCTCGAATGGTGCCATCCCTGTCCACGAGGAGCGTGGTCGGGATTCCCATCAATCCCCACTCATTCTGACCGGAAGTTGTCATCATGAGCGCAGGATCCAGGAGCAACGTGTAGGTTATGCCGAGTTCTCTGGCAAACTTCTCCACGTTCCTGGAATCCGAATCGAGCGCGATGCCGATCACCGCAAAGCGTCGGCTGCCGTATTTCTTCTGAAGCGTCTGATAACCCGGCATCTCCTTGCGGCAAGGACCGCACCAGGTAGCCCAGAAATTGATCAGCAGCACCCTGTCGCGAAACTGTTTCCTGGAGACAACCTGTCCTCGCGTGTCCCGGAGAGCGAAATCAGGAATGCGCGCGAGTTCAGCTGCCTGCATGGGAACCGCCCCGGACATGGATGATTGCAGAAGCCCGAGGGCGCAAGCGACAAACGAAATCAGAGTGGCGTGTCGCGGGTCCATCGGAATCATTCCTTCTTCACAATCTCGAGCACTTCAAGCTGCAGGGAAACTTCCTTGGGCTTCGCTCTCGCTCTTCCCGCGGGCTTCCGGTATAGAACGCCGCGCAACGTAACCTTCGCAGGCGCGGAAGCAAGCGATTGAAGCTCGAGCGCGAGAGCGTTCGAGATTACCGGGAAGACCTGATCGCCGGAAATCTTGAACACCAGACCGCCGCCGGGACCCATGTCGACCCAGCCGCCGGCGGTCATTGTCATTTCGGCAACCGACACGCCGCTGTCGAAGGTCTCCTTCAGGAGACGCGCGGGATCGAGCCGGGCATCCGGTTTGGGATAGACGGTTACCTTGCCGTCGATCAATTCCACATCTACTTTAGCGACGCCAGCCTGGCGCGTTAGGTGCTGTTGCACCCCGTACGCTCAGAAGTTTCACGTCATTCCCTCGACCCGGAGATCGATGCGGTCGATCCCAGCGTCCAGGCGCGCGGCTGTTGTGAGGACAAGGACGAGCGAAAGAAGCAAATTCTCCGCGTCTCATAGTGAATCCTCCCTGAGTCAGTGGTGCAGTGAGAACTGCTTGGTTATCCCGAAATTGACACGGCGATCGAAGCTCACGGCCGACTGCGTCCACTCCCCGACGGGGAAGTCGAGGGCAAGCCAGAACACGATGCCGGCATGTGGGCTCACGTAACTGGTAATGCCCGCGAGCAGCAGGTCGCCGCCGCTGCGCTCGATCGAGGCGTCGTTCTGGCGGTCGCGCCCCAGGCGGCGCCACGCGAGCGACGGGCCGATGAACCACTCCCTCCCGACCGACTTCGACTGGTAGGGACGGTAGGACAGCCAGAAGCGCGCGAGAAACGCGTCTCCCAGGCGCGTGCCCTGGGTCCCTTCAGAGCGGCGCAGCCAGCTGACGGTTCCGTCGGCAACCAGGCGCTTGATATGGAAGACACCGGTATAGGTGCCGCTTCCGTTTATGACGAGATCGGTTGATCCCGATCCCGGCTGCAAACCGGCCGGGAGAAGTGCACCGGCGGAGTCCCTAAGGTCCGTGCGGCCCGTCGGGAGCTTGGGGCCGACCTCGATCGAAGCCTGTGTCGTCCCTCGCGGCGAATCGCGCCTCAGGAAACGGTATTTCAGAAGCAGCTGCGCATCCCCCCAGCCGGAGCCGCCAACCTCGAGCGCGCTGGTCGGCTGGGATAGCTCGAAGCGGTGCACAGCATAGGGCGCGAGTGCGGTCAGCTGAAAGTCACGCCGGAAGCCCCAGGCAAATGTCGCCGTCCCCTCGTATGCAGACGTCGGCCGGGCGCCCTCGAGTGGACTGGTCCCGCCGGGCGGCGCTATCGCGGTTCCCATCGTGAAGTTCGAGCTGTGCGACACGAGGGCGCCGCCGGGAAAGAGTGTCGCGCCATTTTCCGGGCTCGGTCCCTGCGCGTGGCCAACGGCTGCCAGGGTCAGCGGCCAGAAGGATGCGAGCAGAAGGAGAACATTCCTGCGCATGAAATCACCTCGCAGGTTTCGCTGTTGACGAAAGGGGAAAAGGAACGGCGGGTACAGCGCGGCGATCAGATCCGGTAATTCGAGTCGAGGAGATAAAGTGGGATGATGGGCATCTTCAAAGGGAAAACCGGGTCGAGCACGCACGATGCGGGCGCGATGGGCTGCGCCGGCTCCTCAAGCACGACTGCCGATGCCACCCCGAGCTCCGGAGCCGTCAAAAATCGCAAGAGCGTGCTCGGGTAGGCATGATCCCCCTTCTCGCAGCACTTCCACGGATCAGCAGGCTGGGGATCGTTCCCGTCCGCTTCGTCACACGGACTGTGGCGCTCGCAGCAGGCGCGGGCGTCGACGTCGGTAACACTTCCACACACCGGCGCCACCATCCAGAGCGACTGCACAATCAGCAGGAGGAATGCCATTCGCATCGCGGTATCCTTACACTGAAGAGTGGTGTGGTCAACTTCTTCGTTTCATCAGAAGGACAATCTTGCGTTCGAATTCTTTGACGCGTTCAACCACGTAAACCTCGGTACGCCGAACCGCTCTTGTCGAGAGACTCTCTGCAATCGGATCGCGTCAGTCAGCGTCGAGCGGCGATAGCCACCCAGGATGAGCTTGTGCACGGCTCAAGGTCTCTCCAGATCATCCCCGACGACAGCTTGCAACTCCGGCCACCGCTTCGCGCTCCAGTCTCTTTCGAATTCCTGTCTCGATTGGTCATTTGTCATTTGTCATCCAAGCCAGAGCGAGGGATTTATTCGACGATTTTCAGGTGCAGCTCGCGCAGGTGAGCCGGATCCAGGGGCGAAGGCGCGTCGAACATGAGATCGCTGGCGTTCGCCGTCTTCGGGAACGCAATCACCTCGCGAATGTTGGGCTCGTCGGCGAGGAGCATGACCAATCGATCGATCCCCGGAGCCATCCCGCCGTGCGGCGGAGCCCCGAATTCAAAGGCATCCAGCATATGCCCGAAGCGGCGATAGGCATCTTCTTCGCTGTAGCCCAGACTCTTGAATATCATCGACTGCACGTCACGGCGGTGAATTCGGATGCTTCCGCTCGACAATTCATAGCCATTACACACCAGGTCATAAGCGTTGCTCAACACGGAGCCAGGATCGGTCTCGAGGCGGTCGAGATGTTCTTCTCTCGGCATGGTAAAAGGGTGGTGGGCGAAGCTCCAGCGCTGCGCCTGCTCGTCCCACTCGAACATGGGAAAGTCGATGATCCATGCAAAAGCCAGAAGATCCGGCGGCGCGAGGGCAAGACGATCGCGAAACCAGAGCCGCAGGTTTCCCAGGGCTTTGAGCGCAACGGGATCTTTGTCGGCGACCAGGCAGATCAAGTCACCTTCCCTGGCTTCGAACCGCCGGCGAACCTCGTTGATCTCGGTTTCGTTCAGGAATTTTGCCGCGCTCCCTTTCACTCCCTCGGCGGCCCAGGCCAGTGTAGCCATGCCTCTCGCTCCCGCCGCCTTCACCACCTCCGTGAGAATATCGATTTCCCTGCGCGAATAGCCGGCGCATCCGGGCGCCGCTAGGGCTTTGACGACCCCTCCGCGGGCGAGCGCGTCGGAAAACGCCTTGAGCTGCGATTCCCGAAGCGCATCCGTCGCATCGACGATCTCGATGCCGAAGCGCAGGTCGGGCTTGTCCGTTCCAAAACGCGCCATTGATTCGGAATAAGAGAGCTTGGGAAAAGGGGTAAAGATGCGCTTGTGCGGCGTTACTGCCGGTATGAGCTCCGTAACCAGGCCTTCGACCAGCGCCAGCACGTCTTCTCTTTCGACGAACGACATTTCGAGGTCGAGCTGCGTGAATTCCGGTTGACGGTCGCCACGCAAGTCTTCGTCGCGCATGCAGCGGGCAATTTGAAAATATCGCTCATAGCCCGCCACCATCAAGAGCTGCTTGAGCTGCTGAGGGCTCTGAGGGAGAGCAAAGAATTTGCCCTGCTGAAGCCGGCTGGGAACGACGTAGTCGCGCGCGCCCTCGGGTGTGGACTTGATCATCATTGGAGTCTCGATTTCGATGAACCCGCGCTGGTCGAGATAATCCCTGATGAACTTGATCGTTTTGTGACGCAGCATCAGATTGTTTTGCAGGCGAGAACGCCGCAGGTCGAGGTAACGATACTTCAGCCGCTGGCTCTCCTCGGTCTTGTACCCTTCGTCGTCTATCGGTATGGGGGGCGCCTTCGCCGGATTGAGGATTTCAATCGATTGCGCCACAACTTCGATCTCCCCGGTCGCGAGGTTGGGATTGATGAGCGCTTCAGGCCGCGGCCGTATATTCCCTTCGATTTTAAGGACGAATTCGCTGCGGGCTTTTTCGGCTACAGCGTGCGCGTCACCCGTTGCCGGTTCAACCGTCACCTGCACCAGGCCGGATCGGTCACGCAGATCCAGGAAGATCAATCCTCCGTGATCCCGGCGCTTATGAAGCCAGCCGGCCAGGACGACCTTTTGGCCCGCGTGGGAAAGCCGCAATTCACCGCAGTTGTGTGTTTTGAGCATGCTGTTGTCTTCGCGTTCCCTTGTGACTTTGCGTCTTTGTGGTTTGACTAAGCGCCTTCCCGGACGGTCAGGAACTGATTGGCTTTGACATTCGCCAGCTTCTGGACGATTCCGCTCGGCCAGCGAATCTCCAGCGAGTCCACCTTCTCCGTCTTGCCGAGACCGAAATGCACCCGCAGGTCGCCGGCGCTGCAGTAACTGCCGCTGTTCTTGACTTCCTTCATCTGCTTCACCCCGCCCGCGAAAAGCGTGATCCTCGCTCCGATGCCATTGCGGTTGGATTTTGTTCCAACCGTTTTGATGGTAATCCAATGGTTGCGATTACCACCGTCATTGCGCAAGAGGGTTGCGCGCGAACCGTTGTTGGTAACGAAGACATCGATATCCCCGTCGTTATCGTAGTCGCCGAAAGCGGCGCCACGGCTGACCTCGGGCACCAGAAGCGCCTTGCCGCACTTCGCCGCCATCTCGACGAAGCTACCATCTCCCAGGTTGAGGAAAAGTAATTTGCGTTCGGCGTAGGTGACATCCTCGCGATAAAGGTGAATGTTGTCGATCACGTGACCGTTGGCGACAAAGATGTCGAGCCAGCCGTCGTTATCGAAATCGTAAAAGCCGGCGCCGAATCCGCTCTGGAGCCAGCTGGGCGGACCGGTTCGCGTCTGGGTGATCACGCTGTCGAAAGTGCCGGAATACTCGCCGTCAGCCTGACGGCCGTTGTTACGAAAGAAGGAATTGTACTGAAAGTCCAGGTTGGTAACGAAGATGTCCAGGAATCCATCACGGTCGTAGTCGCCGAAATCCACTCCCATGCCGGAGAGCGCCTTTCCGTTCTCGCCATAGGCGACGCCGGCAACAAGCGCCACGTCGGTGAAGGTGCCATCGCCGTTATTCCGGTAAAGAAAGTTGGGCTCGGTGTCGTTAGCGACCAGCAGATCGATGCGGCCATCGTTGTTGTAATCGCCCCAGACCACGCCGAGCGCTTTTCCTTTTGGGTTGTCGATACCGGCCTGCCGGGTCACGTCGCTGAAAGTGCCATTTCCGTTGTTCCGGTAGAGGAGGCTCGGGGTGCCGTCATAGACTTCCGGCGTGCAGTATGCCCGCTCTCCTGGGCGCTCCCGGCCGCACCTCTTGTTCCGTTCCAGCTTGAAATCGACATAGTTGCCGATGAAAAGGTCCAGGTCGCCGTCGGCGTCGTAGTCGGCAAAGGCGCAGCTGGTCCCCCAGCCCCCGGCTCCGACGCCCGAAGGTTTGGTCACATCGCGGAAGGTGCCGTTCCCATTATTCCGGTAGAGAATACCGGGGCCCCAGTTAGTAACGTAGATGTCGTCCCAGCCGTCGTTGTCATAGTCGCCCACGGCAACTCCCATGCCATAACCCGAACCGCTCACCCCTGCCTTCTGAGTCGAGTCGCTGAAGGTGCCATCGCCGTTGTTTCGATACAGCCTATGAGAGGGTGTTTTGTCGGACTTGTAACCGGGAAGAGTATTCGAATCGACAATGAAAATATCCAGATCGCCGTCGGAATCGTAATCGATGAATGCCGCGCCGGCGCCCATGGTTTCGATCATATACTTTTGCCCGCTCGCCCCGGTTGTGTGCACAAAGTCGATTCCGGCGGCCGCGGTTGCATCGACAAATTGCGGGGGCGCTTCGCTCATCACGGCGAAGAGCATGAGGATTCCGCCGCCGACAGACTTCGAGTTTCTTCGCGTCTTCGAGTCCTCGCGGAGATTCATTTATTTCCCGCGGCAAGCTTACGGAAAATCGCGAGTTCCTTTTCGCTTTCCTCGATCCTGCCCACCCGCTTGTACGCGCTGGCCAGGTTCAGATGGGGCTCAGGCTCGTCCGGCTCGAGCTCGATCGCCTTCTGATAATGACTCACCGCGTCCGGGTAACGGCCAAGTTCGACATATATGTTGCCCAGCACGTTGTGCGCATCGGCAAAGTCCGATCGGGAAGCCAGTGCCTGGCGGATTTCAAGTATCGCATCCGAATAGCGCTTTTCCTCCTTTAACACCAGGCCGAGAAGATAATGGTACTCGCCGTTGTATTGCTCCAGTTCGAGCGCGCGCGTGATGTGTTTCCGGGCGCGCGGCACGTCTCTCATCGAAAGGTAGACTTTGGCCAGCATGGAGTGGGCGGCCGACGAATCGGGATCGATTTCCAGCACCTGATTGAAGGTTGCGATCGCGTCCCGCAGTTTGTTCTGCCAGGCCAGTTCCTTCCCCTGACGCAAGAGATCGTCGGCTCGGTGCGCGGCACCCTTTTGTGCCTGCTGTCGAGCGGTGAGATCCTTGAACTGCGCCAGCAGCCGCTCTCCTTCCGCGCGCATTCCGGTCTTCAGCAGCAGATTGCCCAGAGCGAGATGAGTAGCCGCCGATTCGGGATTCAGGGCGATTGCCACGCGCAGCTGCTCGACCGCCTCCTGATTGCGATTCATCTTTCCGTAGAGTTGCCCGAGCCGGGATCGAGCTTCGAAATTCTTCGGCTCGAATGTCAGGATGAGCAGCAGATGTTCCACGGCCTTGTTGTACGTATCGGGGTTCAAGGCGTAAGTGGACGCCAGCCCGAGGTGGGCATGAGCATTCTTCGGCTCGCGCCGCGCGACCTCGGCATAGAACTCGCCTGCCTTTGCGTTCCCTGAGGTCAGGTAGATGTCGCCCAGCATCAGCCGGGCTGCGACGTTGTGCGGTTCGATTTGCAACCCGCTTTCTATCTCCTTCCTTGCGCTTTCGTCCTTCTCCTGGAGGCGATAAATAGCTCCGAGAACAAAGCGGGCTTCCGCATTCCCAGGCTCCCGGACAATGGCGGTTCGCAAGGCTTGAATCGCCTGGTCGTAATGAGCGATGTCCCGATAGGCGTATCCCAGGGCGAGGTGGAAGCGCGCGATTTCGGGTTCAAGCCGCGCCGCTTCGCGGTACTCGGTAATGGCGGGCAAGTAATCGTGCCGGGTAGCGTAAAGGGTTCCGAGGTAAAAACGGGCCCATGCGTCTCCTGGCGATCCATTGATGATGCTCTTGAGCTCGTTTTCAGCCGAAGCCGCGTCGCCCGCCCTGATCCGGGCCAGAATAGGCTCGTAGCGATCCTGCGCCGCGAGCAAGAAAGACAGCAAAAAACTGCAAAGCCAGGATGAAATACTCAAGATCTGACCCCGATGCCGCTGCCGTGCCCGCGCTGGACATCTTTCTGGATCGTGGCCACTCCCTCGACGATCACGTATTCGATGCCTTTCGGATACTGCCTGGGATCGTCGAACGTCGCCTGGTCGGAAACCAGCTCTTCGTCAAACACAACCAGGTTGGCGCGGGCATCGACCGCAATCCGGCCGTAGTCTTCGAGCTGGAATGCCTGGGCGGCAAGATCCGTCATTTTATGAACCGCCTCCTCCAGCGCGAGGAGCCCCCGCTCCCGGACGTAGCGGCCCAGAATGCGCGGGTAGGTGCCGTAAGCGCGAGGGTGCGGTCTTCCGCCGAGCAGGCCGTCGGTGCAGACGTTGACGTAGGGCTCGCGCATGATTTTCTGCACGACATCTTCGGATTGGCTGAACGAGATTATCCCGACACCCATGCGCTCCTCGGCCAGCAAGTCCAGTACAAACTCGACTGCGGTTTCCTGGTTGACACCGTCGGTAGCTCCCGCGCGCAGGCTCGCGGCTTGCGCAACGTTCTTGCCAATGTATTCCGGGTGGCGTCCGGAAGGAATATCGGAAATTACGATGCCCTCCCCTCCAGACCAGGTCCAGAAGTTTTCCCAATTTGAAGGCTTCTGGCCCAGGATCTCGGCCCGGAGGCGGCTTCGCTCGCCCGGGCTGCGCAGGCGCGCCAGGGTTTCGTCCACTCCGCCCGCGTGCGCCCAAGGAGGAAGAACAGCCCCTAGCACCGTGGAGCCTGCCACGTAGGGATACTGGTCCGCAGTAAGCCGCATCCCCTGGTTGCGCGCCTCGCGTACCATAGCGAGCACGCGGTCGATTTTGGGCCAGTTCCCGCGGCCCGAGGCTTTAAAGTGCGAAATGTGAACCCGGGCCCCCGAGCGCCTGCCGATCTCGATCATTTCGGCAATGGCCTCCTCGAGGTGGTCGCTCTCGCTGCGCACGTGAGCGACGAAGATCCGGTCGAAATCCGCAACTACCCGGCAGAGATCGATAAGCTCAGCGGTATCCGCATAACAACAGGGGGGATAGATCAGGCCGGTGGAAAGGCCGAGCGCCCCCTGGCGCAGCGCCTGGCGGATCGAATCCTGCATACTCGCAATTTCAGCGGGTTTCGCCCGGCGGTCCTCCATGCCCATAGCTTGCAAGCGCACGGCTCCATGCGGAACCAGGTAAGCACAGTCGAGCGCCGGACCAGCCCGTTCGACTGCGGCGAGGTATTCTTCCACCGATTCCCAGTCCCATTCGCGCCCGAGATCGCCCAGAAGACCTGCCAGCTGCCGGGCAACCTGCGAACGGTCCGCCGCCCGGATCGGCGCCACGGATATTCCATCCTGCCCGAACACTTCCAGGGTGATTCCCTGCCTCACTTTCATCGGAAGTTGCGGTTCCGCAAGCACCCGAAGATCGGAATGGCTGTGGGTATCGATGAACCCGGGGGCGACAATCAAACCCGCGCAGTCGATCTCTTGCCGGCCGTCCAACGACTTGCCGATTGCGGCGATCCGGTTGCCGTCGACCGCCACATCGGCGGGGAAGCGCGGGCTTCCCGTGCCGTCAATGACCACACCTCCCTTGAGTACCAGCGAAGCTCCGGACACGCTGCTTACCTCCGTGTCATGCAGCTACCAGCGGAGACAATTCCTTAGCAGTGACCGGCCGGACGTTTAACCGGGCAAGCACTTCATTGAGGTCATTCAAGGTAATGTGACCTGGAGCCGTTATCTCAATACCGATCGGCCGGCCAGCCCTTCCATAGTCAATCAAGATTCCCTTTCCGGCCTTCTGCGTCTTCCGACTCCTCTCGCCGGGATCTCTAGGGAGATATAAATAAGCAGCCATTGGCTTGCCGCTGCGAAAGGTGACCTGCAAATAGCGAGCCTTCAATTCAGTCTCCATATACCGGATAGGCAGTCACGACGATCAGCCTTCGTTCTAACGGATTTGGTTCGACGATCACTTCCCACGGGCGACGGCGATGTTTGGTTCGGATCACGAATTCAGGATGGCCAAATTGAATCCTGAATCCTGATTCTTAAATCCTGATTTTACCTTGCGCCGGAAGGCCAGGCTAACATAAAACCAGGACGCGGCAATCCACGCGATTCCTGGTGTCTTGGCGCCTTCGTGGTACCTCCTGGCGTCCTGCGAAGACACGTGTAACACTGGGCGCGGCGTACGTTACGAGTGGGATGAGAAGAAAGAAAGGCAGCTCAGCGTACTCTGGGGCGCTTGACGCCGCTGGCTAACCCCACTGCCTCCAGGGCGCAGATGAAGTACCAGCCGATGTCGGTCTGCCACCAGCGCAGCCCGAGGCGCGCCGAGCCTGCGTTGGAGTGGTGATTCCTGTGCCAGTTTTCGCCCCAGGCCGTCAATTGTAATGGTCCCAGCCACCAGACGTTCTGGCTGGAGTCTCCCTCCTCGCAGTGACCGAGGTGCGTGAGACTGTTCACCAGACACTGCATGTGCAGCGAATAGACCAGACGAATAGCGCCCACCCAGAAGAAGCCCTGCCAGCCTAGCGCGAGGCCGCCGAACAGAGACAGCAAGATCACCGGGGCTTGCGCAAGGGTCCAAACCTTGTACGCCCCGTGATCCAGCTCCGGACACCACCTCTGCGGATCTGCCGGAGCTGACTGGTAGAGCCAGCGCAGGTGAGCCCACCAGAAGCCCCCTTGCTTGGGGCTGGAAACGTCCTCGGGCGTATCGGTGCGTGAATGATGGAGCCGGTGGTAGGCGACCCAACTTGCCGGAGCCCCTGAGCCGTTGAACATGGCCCAGAAAACCAGCAAGTGTTCGATGATCTTGTTCAGCTTGAGGGTGCGGTGCGCCAGCATCCGATGGTAACAGACCGTCGTGCCGAAACCACCGAGAGCCGTGAAAACGAGGGTCAAGCTCAGGATCGATAAGCTGGGGAGCGGGAAAAGAATCAGCCCGATGACAGCCAGTACGTGTATCAAGACAAGATAAGAAAAAACCCCCGCGCGGCCTCGGGCAGGTTTCCAAAAGGGCCGTTCCCAGGGTCGAATCTCCTGAGCGGCAGTCTGGCTCATGCTAGCTCCTTCGCAGCTTTGGGGCGTCTTGATCTTGACGGCCTGTCAGCGTGTTCCACAAGTAACCGTTGCAGAAGAACCTCTTCGCGTCGCTTTCTGGGTAACTGACCTCTCCATACCGAGCCCGATACACATCCGCGCCAGGTTCATTCCAGTGACGCACTCTCCTATTCGGCTACGGGGTGCGAAAATGGAGGGGGTCTCTGAAGTTTTGCAACTCCCGGTAATAGTAGAGTGGAGTGGGTCGTTTTCTCTTGAACCTTAGCTTTTTTAGGAACTCGATTTCCTCCTCAGTCGCATTGCCGCTGAGGGAAGCATCTTGAAGGAATTCTGTGAGACCCGGCTCTTGGTCGAAAGCCGGTTCGGGTTCCTTTTCAACAAACTCAAATCTCTTAGGGTGCCCTGGGGCCATTCTCCGGCTTAAGACCAGTTCCACACCGAAAGTCGCAAGGTCGATGTCCCAGGATTCGATCAGCGGATCCAAAAAGGACACGCAGCTTTCAAGCGACACGTCGAAGACATCCGTGTCCAGGAACTCGAGAATGGCGACCCGCATCTGCTCGTAGCTTCGGTCGCTGAGTCTGGCCAGCAATCGGAGCCAGTTTTCACTTTCCAATTCCTCTTTGGCCAGTCGCTTGACCACGTCTAAAAGCTTCTGGGTGACCAGGCGTTCAAGTTCGCCGAAGGGCTGCTTCTCAAAAATCGCCCGTATTTGTTTCTGTTTGTCCGGTTTGCATTTGCGAAGAACCAATTCTCGAACTTCTCTAAACAACGGCGCGGGCGGATCTGCCAATTTTCTCTTTAATTCTTCCTGGCGCTGCAGGTCAGCCAGCTTCGCCAGCTCACCGTTCGGAAGCTTCAAGAATCTTCCCATCCTGTCATAAATATCGGTTCGATTAGGCGCCGGGGGCGCTTTCTTTCGACTCAACAACTGCGAAATATAGGACTCCGTAACTTCGGCGGCCCTTGCCAGATCCCGCTGCTCGAAACCCAAATCTTCCAGCCGGTGCTTGATCACTAAGGAAACATCCACTGGACTCCTCCGTCGCTTAACTTCTTTTCATTAACCCATCCTGAATTCTGGAATATTGCCAGATTTAACTTGACAAGTAAAGTTAATTAACCTATTTTGATTAACTAGATCAGTTCAACCAGGAACTCTTCGGATCACCTGAACTAAGTCGGGTTATCTGAAATCAAACCTTCTTAGACGACAACCAGGGAGGTTGCCTATGTTTGCTCGAAGTGTTTACTTGCATCTGAAGCCCAATAGCGTTGCAGAGT
The DNA here is from genome assembly GCA_963827655.1 of uncultured Acidobacteriota bacterium. Classification (GTDB taxonomy): domain Bacteria; phylum Acidobacteriota; class UBA6911; order UBA6911; family UBA6911; genus CAWHCF01. Next base: position 10,963 of record CAWHCF010000025.1, on the reverse strand, counting down.
TTACCCGGACAATCGAGAAAGAAATCATTCCCTTGCTTCGAAAACAGAAAGGCTTCCAGGACGAAATCACCTTCGTCGTACCAGGCGGAACAGAAGCGGTGGCAATCAGTTTGTGGGATCAAAAAGAGGACGCAGAAGCCTATAACCGCGGAACCTATCCAGAAGTACTGAGAGGCTTGGCGAAAGTGGTTGAGGGAACTCCTCAGGTTCAAACCTATGAAGTTTCCAACTCGACCTTCCACAAGATCGCGGCACGCGCAGCCTGAAGCCATTGGTATTTGCTCGGTGGGGCGGTCAATCCGCCCTCTTTCTTGTCCGCCAAAGAGAAAAGAGGTTGCCAACGCATATGAGAATCCTCCGCAACCATCAAAACTTTGGGTTAATCGCGAGCCATTCGAATAGGGCTCGCTTTCTAACCGCAGGAATCCTCGAAACGGGATGGCGGTTTTTCTACGTGACTGTGCGGCAACAAACCTTGTGCTTGCTTTTTCTAGTCGCCGTGGTGGGATGCGCATCGGCTCAGACCGAGAGCACAGTCCCAACCGTGGAAACCATCATTGCCCGCATGGCGCAGGCGCGGGCTGACAACCGGACCCGCTTTCGTTCTTACGTCGTCACGCGCGACTACAAGCTGTTTGGCAAAGAAAGACAGAAAACCGAGTCTCAGGTGACTGCCGATATCATCTTCGATCCCCCGGACTTCAAAAAGTACGCCATCCAGCAGACCAGCGGCGCTGGACTGGGAGAAAAAATCGTTCGCCGAATGCTGGAAAGCGAAGTGGAAGTTACAAAAGATTACAGCTCGACCGACATCTCGCCGGACAATTATGATTTCCGTTTCATCCGCGAGGAAGATGTAAGTGGCCAACGCAGCTACGTGCTTGAGCTGCTTCCCAGGCGCAGAGACAAGAATCTGCTCCGCGGGAACATCTGGGTCGATGCCAATACCTACCTGCCACACCGCACCGAGGGCGAGCCTGCGAAGAGGACCTCATGGTGGCTGCGGGACGTGCGCATCGCGCTTCTCTACGGCGATGTCAGCGGAATGTGGCTGCAGACGGCTTCGGAATCCACCGCCAAGGTCCGGATACTCGGCCAATACACGATGGTTTCGCGCGACGTGAAATACAAGATCAGCGAACTCGTTGCTGACGGGTCTTCAAGCAAGGGCCCCGTCCAAGTAAAGAGAAACACCATCGCATTGTTCGCGGTCGAGGCTGACTGGATCAGTACGGCTGGCCCAATCGGCTTGAACGCGCCAGGTAAATCATAAAGTATGAGTGAAGTCCCCTAAGGAGGACCCCAATGATCAGCGCTCGCAGCCTTGCAATTGCAATTTCTTGGGTCGTGCTTTCGACCCCTTTGATCTGTGCGCAAGATTTATCCCAGTACCGGAAGCTTCAATTTGGAATGAACCTGCTCTCGGCAGCGCAACAGACAGGCATAAAAGCGTCTGAGGCGAGGACGATCCACCAGCGTCCGGCTCTGATTCAAGAACTCGAGTGGAGGCCCCAACACTTCCTCGGCGATCCCTCGCTTAAAACGGACCCGGTTAGAGAACTCCTCCTCAGCTTTTACAGCGACGAGCTTTTTCGCATAGTGGTCACTTACGATCGTTATAGGACCGAGGGGCTGACGGATGAGGACATGATCGAGGCTCTTTCGGCAAAGTACGGACCTGCAACGAGGCCTACTGCGAAAACCATCTCTTTTTCTTCGTCCGTGGTCTACAACAACACAGAAAATGTCATAGCCTGTTGGGAAGATGCGCAGTACTCGTTCAACCTCTTCCGTTCCTACTCCCAGACTCTTGGAATCCTGGTCTTTTCCAAACGGCTGGACGCCCTGGCTCGGGCCGCTGTTGTCGAAGCTCTCCGGCTGGACATTCAAGAGGCTCCCGAACGAGAACTCGAACGTAAAAAGAAGCAAGATGAGGAGAACCGCATCGCGCAAGAGAAGGCCAGGCTAGCGAACAAAGCGACCTTTCGCCCTTAACACGCAGGAGCTCCGCGACAGGGAGCCTTTTCAGAATGATTCCGCGGCTGCTGATAGCGGTGGGGGGCCTGGATTATCGAATGATAGACGAGAGCCTAAACTTGTCACTGTGTGAAGACAGATGGCGGAGTCACCCTTCGTCTTCTGTGAACGGAGGGTTGCTATGAACGGTCAACAATTTAAACTTCCAGATGACGAGCGCGCTCGTCTCCGTGCAATCGTCGCAACGATCGATCGTGAGATGTCGCGCCTTCCGGGGTCGGCGACCACCGGGGCAACAGACGGCCTGATCGTATCTTGGGCCGAACTGGTGAAGCTCCTGGCGTTGGGTCCAGCCCCCGAAGTCCGTGAATGCCCGGTCTGCAAGCACATCGGGATGCTTACGGCTACGCTCTGCGGCTACTGCTGGACGAAGCTGTCACCGTTCTCTTCCGCCGCGCACGGCTGAGAGCTTACTTAAGTCATCAGACTACCCGCACCCCGTGTTCCTCGGCTTAAGCCCGGGCGCCCGAGATGTTCGTTTCAATCATTGACCAACTTGCTGGGAATACTTGCTGCGCGTTTCCAGAAACACTTTTTCAAAGGAGAGTAAAGACTATGAAAGTGAGACCTCTGCATGACCGCGTCCTCATCAAGCGGCTCGAGGAAGAGAAAGCTGCAAAGGGTGGGATCATCATACCGGATACCGCAAGAGAGAAGCCGATGGAAGGCAAGGTGGTGGCGGTCGGCCCGGGAAAGATGACTGACGATGGAAAGCGGGCCCCTCTGGATGTCAAGGCGGGCGATCGGATCCTCTTCGGCAAATATGCCGGCACGGAGATCAAAGTTGACGAACAGGATTACGTGATCATGCGCGAAGAGGAGATTCTGGCTGTTTTTGAGACGGCATCCAAGATGGCATCCTGACAACCACCGCTATTGTAAAACCGAAAAAAAGGAGTAGGACAGATGGCAAAGAATATCATTCATGGCGAGCAGTCACGGCGCGCAATTTTGAGTGGCGTGAACCAGCTCACTGACACTGTAAAGATCACGCTTGGCCCGAGAGGACGGAATGTGATCTTAGACAAGAAGTTCGGCTCACCCCTCATCACTAAAGACGGGGTGACGGTCGCCAAGGAGATCGAACTTCCGGAGGGGCTCGAGAACATGGGCGCTCAGATGGTGCGCGAAGTCGCGTCCAAGACATCCGACGTTGCGGGTGATGGGACGACGACAGCGACCGTCCTTGCCCAGGCCATCCTCCGTGAGGGGGTGAAGAATGTGGCTGCTGGCGCGAATCCAATGGCGCTCAAGCGCGGTATCGAGAAGGCGGTTGAGGCCGCCGTCGGGGAGCTGAAACGGCTCTCGAAGCCGGTCAAGGGGGAGATGATCTCTCAAGTGGGATCGATCTCGGCCAACAACGACAAGACGATTGGCGACATCATTGCCGAGGCGATGAAAAAAGTCGGCAAAGACGGCGTCATCACTGTCGAGGAGGCCAAGTCGACCGAAACGGCGCTCGAGGTCGTCGAGGGGATGCAGTTCGACCGCGGCTATCTCTCGCCCTATTTCGTGACCGATCCGGAGCGGATGGAGGTCGAGCTGAATGACTGCCTCATCTTGTTGCATGAGAAGAAGATCAGTTCGATGAAGGACTTGATCCCGTTGCTCGAGCAGATCGCTAAAAGCGGCCGGCCACTCATGATCGTTGCCGAGGATATCGAAGGCGAGGCGTTGGCGACGCTGGTTGTCAATAAGCTGCGCGGAACTCTGTCCGCCGCTGCGGTGAAGGCCCCCGGCTTCGGTGACCGGCGCAAGGCGATGCTCGAGGACATCGCTATCCTGACCGGCGGCAAGGTGATCTCCGAAGATCTCGGAATCAAACTTGAGAATGTTCGGCTCGAAGACCTTGGCAAGGCTAAGAAAATCACGATCGACAAGGACAACACGACCATCATCGAAGGGGCAGGCAAGTCGGGCGATATTGAGGGGCGTGTGAAGCAGTTACGCGTGCAAGTCGAGGAGACCACATCCGACTACGATCGCGAGAAGCTCCAGGAGCGGCTGGCAAAGCTAGTCGGCGGGGTCGCAGTGATCAAGGTCGGCGCAGCCACCGAGACTGAGCTGAAGGAAAAGAAGGCGCGGGTCGAGGACGCCATGCATGCGACGCGCGCAGCGGTTGAGGAGGGCATCATCCCCGGCGGCGGCGTAGCGTTGGTACGCTGCATCCCAGCGCTGGACAAGCTGAAGCTCGAAGGGGATGAAGCGGTCGGCGTCAGTATCGTGCGTCGCGCTCTCGAGGAGCCGCTGCGGCAGATCGTTTACAACGCCGGACATGAAGGCGCGGTGGTGGTCGAGAAAGTGCGCTCGAGCAAGGAGGTCAATTACGGCTTCAACGCCGAGACCGAGGAGTACGAAGACCTCGTGGCTGCCGGTGTAATTGATCCTACTAAGGTCACCCGAACGGCGCTTCAGAATGCCGCGTCAGTTGCCGCGCTCCTTCTCACGACCGAGGTTCTGGTAAGCGAGATGAAAGAAGAGAAGAAAACGCCCGCGATGCCTCCCGGCGGCGGGGACGGAATGGGCGGAATGTACTAAGCTTACTAATTCCGAATAGTTTTGCAACGGGCTCCGGGAGCGACTTCCAGGGGCCCGATAGTCCCCTGAAGGGCTATCTCATCAAGGATGTTGATCGGCACGTTCTGGAAACCGTTGGGAGATGCGCAGTCTGGATTTCGCTATCTACGCTCGTCACCACAGCGAATTGACTGACCCTGACCTATGGAGCATTCAATTCTGGGCCTAAGAATGGTCCCTTCGTTGACGTAGATCCAAACTCTGCCGTTCTGCTTGGAGCCGCCGAGGATCTTAATGTCGTTGGTGACGTCCATCCTCTCATAACCTTGTTCGCGCTTGTCGGTGGCGTCCAACTCCTCGTCGCTCACCGCGTAGACGACTCCGTTCACGAAACTCGACGTCTCATCGATGGCTCCGACAAACGAGGCGGTGAAACCAATGGCGCCTGTGCGAGCCCACCAACCGCGGGCAAACCCGGGAACCCAGGCCGGCAATACAGACAAGCCGTCGGCGTGGTCCTCATGCGCGATCCCTGTTCGATCAACGAGCCGTATCCAACGATGTAGGACAACGTTCTCTCCTTCTGCCGATAGATGAGTGTTTTTATCGATAGATAGGTGATAGATAAGTGTTTTTATCGCGATGGTGTCTGGGATTGTTTCGGTAGAGAGTTTGGGATTACCAAACGCAAGGAGTGACGGCCCACCGCAGGAGGCCAGTTACTTGCCGCCGGTCGCCGCAGGACACACCGCTGCAACTGCTCGAATTCGCTTCGGTGGCGCAGCATATTGCAACCGCGAACGAGGAACTGCTCGACGGTGGCGGGATAGACGTTGAGGCGGCTGCCACTCGCCGCGACGAAGCGCAGGCCGTCGGGCATGAACGCCGCTTGGCCTTCGCCATTGCGCTGGCCGGCGAAGGTGACCAGCAGTTTGCCGGACGTCACATCCCAAAGCCGCAGATCCTGCGCCGCTCCATAGGAGATAAGACGCATCCCATCGGGCGAGAATCGGGCCTCCTCGGCCTCGCCCGAGTCGGCGCGGAACGTCTTCAGCTGGTCCGAGCTTCCGACCCTTTCGCGGATCCCAGAGCCGGACCGCTCCGTCATCCTCGGTCGTGACGATTCGGCGGCCATCCGGTGAGAAGGTGGCGTGGATACCCAGGAAGCGCGTCGCCGGGAACTCGCTTTGGACGGCGCCGGATCGCGTTTCCCAAATCGTCGCCTTGCCGCCCTCGCCTTCACCCACGATCATGCGGCCGTCTGGAGAAAACGCGCCCGGCTCGATCTCCTGCACGGTTCCCGCGAGTGGCGTCAACAGGACGCCGGCCGGCGACCATATCAGTGCCCGATTGTCGTCCTTGTCGTCAACACCGACGCCCGAACTGACGATTCGCGTGCCGTCGGGCGAGAACTGCACCGTCCCGATCCGCGCGGTGTGCCCGGGGAGCAGGTGTCGCAGCACGCCGGTCGCGGCGTCCCAGAGCCGCACGGTCCGATCTTCGCCGCCCGTGGCGACCAGCGCGCCGTCCGGAGACAGGGCGGCGGACCTGACCGTGTCCTCATGGCCCCGATACTCGGTCACCGTCACGCCCGTGTCGGCGTTCCACATGCGGGCGACGTTTCCTTCGCAGGCCGCGAGCAGGCGCGTGCCATCGGCGGAGAAGACGGCGGGCTCCATGTCTGCAGCTTGCCGTCGAGCCTGACGACCGCGTTGCGGCCGGCCGTCCACACGACGGCTTCTCCGTCCTCGCCGACGCTCACGACGCGCTGGCCGTCCGGGGATATGGCGACCACCTATCGCCGGCGGCAATCTGAGACAACTGACAAGCGGAAAGGCCGACGGGATGCCATACTGTTCGCCGGACAGTAAGTGGGTGGTCTACACGTTTCTTGGGCTACCGAACAAGCTGTGGAAGGTGCCGATCGATGGAGGCGAGCCGGTGCAATTGACCGCCCGGACAAGGGGAGCGGCGATCTCCCGTGACGGGCTGATCGCCTGTTGGTACCGGGACCCAGGAGGGCCGCCGCATCAAGAATGAAGATCGGAATTTTTCGTTCCGAAGGCGGCGACCGCCCGCTCCAAGCCTTTGAAATGGAGCGATTCGCGCGGCCACCGGAGCCTATGCCCAATTATCTCCGCTGGAGTGGCGACGGCCGTGCGGTGCTCTACATCGGGACCCGCGACGGCGTTTCTAACATCTGGAGCCGGCCGCTTGACGGCGGCAAAAGCAAACAGATCACCGATTTCAAATCGGATCGAATCTTCTCGTTCGATTGGTCAGCGGATGGAAAAGAACTTGGCCCTGGTGCGCGGCGCAGAAATCAGTGACGTCGTCCTTATAACCGACCTCCAACTGCGCCAGTGAAACCGAAGCTTTCCAACTATTCATGTTGGTTGTTCGGCGGGCATCCGTTATCACGCAGACGCGAGCAAACAAGTCGAACCTCCAGCTTCGCTCGCGTTGCTCGCTACTGATCGCGCGTTCACGCCGCTTGCGTCACCTGCCTCATCAACTCTGGATGCCGCGCCCACGAGCGGGGTAGTCCGACGTTACCCCGGTCGCTACCGCTCCCGGTTCTGAACATCGTCGGATGCTACAGAATGCGCCGCGTCTAACATCCGATCTCGCAGCCGCCCTGAGGTTCGCGTTGATTACCGCACTCTCGCGTTTTTCTTCTCCCTATCTCCATAGTGGTATGCTAAAAAAACGCACCGAGTCTCTGCAAAGTTTTTTGCGATCTTTTCGGCTACGAGGCTTGGTGGTGAATGCCGCAAAGGCCTCAAAGCCGCACAAACCAAACGCCCGACTACGGGAGGGAAATCCGATGAACAACGGAAGTCGCAATACAGTGTTCATGCATATCGCCGTCCTCATAGTCCTGACTGTGGTGGCCGTCCCGTGGTCGGCGGCGCAAGCGACTTTCGGAACGATAAGGGGCGCGGTGAGAGATGCCGCCGGAGGATTCGTCCCTGGAGTCTCGGTCACGGTCACCAATCAGGCGACCAATGTGCGACGAACGGTCGTGTCGGACGACCGGGGCAACTACGAGGTGACTCACCTGAACCCGGGGATCTATCAGGTCAGCGCCGAGCTGTCCGGTTTCAAGAAATTCGTGCACGACGAAATTAATGTGCGTTCGCTTGAAACGGTACGGATCGACATCCGGCTCGAGATCGGTGAACTGTCCACCGAGGTCACGGTCGAGAGCGGGGCGCCGGTCGTGGATCCGGAGACTCCCATCATCGCCCAGTCGAGGACCTCGACGCAGATGCGCGACCTGCCGACTCAGATTCGGGGTCAAGCGCAGCTGTATTCCTGGACGTGGCTGACGCCGACCGGGACCCAGGGTCAAGGCTCGCGCCGATCCTTTGGAGGAGGCCGCTCCAGCACGACTACTTTCAATGTGGATGGAATCAGCGCCAACTCGCCCGCCTTCGCCAATCAGACCGGCGTCTTGAATCCGCCCAGGGAAGCGGTTCAGGAGGTTCGGTTCCAGTATGCCAACGCCAAGGCGGAATTCGCGGAGAACGGCAGCGTGACGGCCAGTAACCAAATCAGGCGGAAACAATTTTAATGGGACATTCTACTGGTACAACGTCCACAGCGCCCTCTCCGCTCGAGACTTCTTTGCCGAGACCCGGGGACCTCTCGATCCGCAGACCAACGAGGAACTGTTTACGCAGTCCAACCAGGTCGGAGGGTCCCTGGGCGGACCGATCCTGCGCGACAAGGCGTTCTTCTTCGTCTCGTACGAATATGTCCGGGATACGTCGCCGGCGGTGCTGACCTCGAACGTGCCGACTCTGAAGATGCGCCAGGGCGATTTCTCCGACCTGCTGGCGCTCCAGAACCCGATCCGAATCAGGGATCCCTACACGGGACAGAACTTTGACGACAACATCATCCCGGCGGCCCTGCATAACTCCGGATCGCTGGCCTGGCAGCAACGGTTCTATCCCGATCCGAATTATGGTCCCGTCAATTCCACCAGCGGGAATTTTCGCGGCAGCTTTACGCAATTTCGTGAAGTTCCCCAGCTGGTGACCCGGCTGGACTATCAAGTCACCACTAATAACAGCTTGTACTTTCGCTTCATGGCTCAAAGCACTCCCGGGAATGTCATCCAGGGCGCGCTTCCGCCCGATCGCATCGGCTATCAATATCCAAACAACATCGGGAAACACTTTGTTCTCTCCGACACCTGGAGTATCTCTCCCAAGCTGATCAATGAATTCAAGGCGGGCTATGCGCGACGGCGTTCGGACGGCTACAACACGCTGCTGGACGGCCAGGAGTTAGTCGATATGCTGGGCATTCAGGGACTGCCCAGGACGCCCGGCTATTCCAACATACCGGATCTTCGAATCACGGGCTTTGCCCAGCCGACCGCCAGCCATGAGCCAGTATGTGGAGGAAACCTTTCACGTCGCCGACAGCGTGACCTGGATCAAGGGCCGGCACACGCTTCAAGACCGGCGCAGAATTTCTGCCCCAGCGCTACACGAGCTGGCGCCTTCCGAATTTCGGCCGTTACGACTTCACCAACGCTTTTTCAGGTTTCGCCTACGCCGATTTTCTGCTCGGGATCCCCCAACAGACCTTCCGCGCCACCGAGCGCGACACGGTCTACGTCCGGTACCACTCGCTCAACGGCTACTTGCAGGATGATTTCAAATTCACGCCCAACCTCACGCTGAACCTGGGCATCCGCTACGACACGTACAAGCCTCAGGTCGACAAGTACGACATCTTTGCGAGCTTCGATCCGGCTACCGGCAGCGTTCTGATCCCCAGCGAGGAGGTCCGTGCCAAAGTGTCCCCCGCCTTCCCCGGCGCGATTACTATCCTTACTGCCCAACAGGCGGGTTTTCCGGCGCGCAGTTTTCTGGAACGTGACCACAACAACATTGCGCCCCGGTTCGGATTTGCCTATCGGCCTTTCGCCGGCGACTCCATCGTAATCCGCGGGGGCTACGGTATCTTCTATGACACGTTCTCGTCCGGAATCACAGCCCAGCAGATCACCAGCGGGCCTTTTCAGGTCAATGAACAATTCACGAACCGAATCGTCAACGGGCAGCCGGTTCAGACGCTGCAGCGGCCATTCCTGGAACTGTCGCCGCTCGGGACTGTCAGCATAAACGCGACTTCGAAAGATATCGTCAATCCCTACCTTCAGCAGTGGAATCTCACGCTCGAGCGGGATATGGGATTCGACAGCTCACTGCGCATCTCTTACCTGGGGACGAAAGGCACTCAACTGACCTACATGCGGAACCTCAACCAACCCGTCCCCAGCACGACGCCTTTTAACAACAGCCGCCGCCCTTACCCTCAGTACAGCGCTCTCCAGTTCACCGATAACGGCGGGAACTCCAGCTACAACGCTCTTTCCATCGACTTCGAACGCAGGGGCGGCAAGGGTCTGTACTTTCAAACCAACTGGACCTGGGCCAAGAACCTGGGCGATACAGACGATGCCGGGAATGTGGAGCGGGGTCCCTTGATTCAAAATACATACTGTCGCGCGTGTGAGCGAGGGAATTTCATGTGGACGCCGCGCCACCGCCTGATCGCCAATCTGATTTGGGACTTGCCGATCGGCAGCGGGCGGCGCTTCCTGAATCAATCAGGCTGGCTGAACCAGGTTCTGGGGGGCTGGGAGGTAACGACGACCTTGATTGCCCAGACGGGGTTGTTCCTCACGCCGATGTTTACGGGTCTGGACCCGTCCAACACGAATACGGTGGGCGGCGCGGCCCGACCGCATTGCCGACGGGAATTTCTCCAGTGGCCAGCGATCCATCGACTCGTGGTTTGACCCTTCGGCTTTCGTCCGGCCGCCGGCGAATTCCGGACGGTTCGGCACCTCGGGCAACGGTATCCTGGTTGGCCCAGGACGGGCGGTGCTCGATCTCGGGCTTTACAAACGTTTTCGGATTACCGAGCGGAGTTGGCTGAGGATACAGGGCAGCGCCACCAACGTCTTGAACCATCCGGCTTTTGATCAGCCGGCCCTGAACATTTCCGATCCAGGATCAGTGGCCAAGATCACCGCGAGCTACACGACGTCCGATTTTGCCGGGCCGCGCGAAGTCATGCTCGGCCTGCGTTTTGAGTTTTAATTCTAGTGATTCTGAGCCGGCATCTTTCACAGGCTAATGTCCGCTGTCCCTCCGGGACAGACTCTGCTGTTCAGAAGAGGTCCTGGACCTCTTCTAGTCCTTAACTGGCTCACGGTAGGATTGGTCGATAAAAAATGCCATTACCGCGGCCTCAGACGAGGTCCTTTGTCCCGGAGGGACACAGGACATTAGCCGGTGATGAAATCACCGGGAGGGGATGAGCGTGGTCGATGCGCCCTGCCAGGGCGCGGGATGAGCCCTGTGTCCATGCTGTCCACAAG
>CAWHCF010000024.1:0-11003 GCA_963827655.1 uncultured Acidobacteriota bacterium | reverse complement strand
CCAAGCACTCGATACGGTTCGTCGGTTTCGAGAACTACCGCGAGCAACTGGCCCAGGCCTTCACCGGCGTAATATCGTGTACTGTCCATGGCCGAAAAGGATTATCTTGGCTAGGCCGATAGCGATCCTGAAATGCCAAGAAACGCGGCCCGCTGTGAAGACGACATCCGATAGGATTATTGGCCATGCGCCCAAGCACCGGAAGATCGTCCGCCGGGTGCAACGCGACCGGCGCTACCTGTGTACTGCCATCGCCATGGTCTGCGCCAGTATTCTGTTCTTCTGCGCCAGAACTGAGAAAACTGGGGAGTGGAGGTCGTATGGATCCGACGCAGCCAGCACCAAATATGCCGCCCTTGATCAGATCAATAAGAGCAACGTCGAACGGCTTGAAATAGCTTGGCGATGGGCATCTATCGATCAGCATCTGCTACGTGCAAATTCGAAGCTCTGGACCTGGAAAAATGAAGCCACACCTGTGATGGCTGACGGCATTCTTTACACAAGCACCTCGATGAGCCAGGTAGCGGCTATCGACGCTGCGACCGGAAAAACTATCTGGAGCTACGACCCGGAAAGCTACAAACAGGGAACACCTCCGGGCGGCGGGTTCGTGCATCGGGGCGTCGCCTACTGGGAAACAGGAGACGATAAGCGGGTGTTGATCGGGACTGGAGATGCCCGCCTGATTGCGATCAATGCAAGAACAGGGAAGCCGATTCCAGGCTTCGGTCAGGCGGGCCAAATTGACCTCACCCGAGGGCTCCGCCGTCCCGTCGATCACACGTTCTACGGTGTCACTTCACCCCCGATCGTTTGTCGCGACACGGTGGTGGTTGGCGCGTCGATTCTCGATATTGACTCATCATTGACCATTCCATTGCCGGCGGAGATGCCGCCAGGTGACGTGCGGGGATTCGACGTACGATCAGGCCGGTTGCGATGGCGCTTCGAGTCGATTCCGCAAGGGCAGAACGCGGGTGTGGAAACATGGGAGAACGACTCGTGGAAGCACACCGGAGATGCGAACGTATGGTCATTGATGAGCTGCGATGAGAAGCTCGGATACGTCTATCTACCCTTCGGTACGGCGACGAACGATTATTATGGCGGTCGTCGCCCCGGCGCAAATCTCTTCGCCGAAAGTCTGGTCGCCATCGATGCCAGAACCGGCAATCACGTTTGGCATTTTCAGGCAGTGCATCACGGGCTGTGGGACTACGATCTTCCGGCTGCACCGAACCTGTTGGACATCACGGTCAACGGCCGACGCATCAGGGCGGTTGCGCAGGTTTCTAAGCAAGGTTTCGTCTATGTCCTCGACCGCGTCACGGGTGAACCGGTTTGGCCAATAGAAGAACGTCCCGTTCCCCAATCGAGAGTGCCTGGAGAGAAGACGTCTCACACGCAACCATACCCTAAGAAACCCGCCCCATTCGACCGACAGGGTCTTAGTCTAGAGGATTTGATTGATTTCACACCCGCGCTGCGGGAGGCAGCCCTCCAGATCGTTAGGAACTACACCTACGGGCCATTGTTCACGCCACCTAGTGAGAACGGCACCATCGCGCTTCCTGGGGCGCTGGGTGGCGCGAGTTGGGCTGGAGCGGCAGTGGATCCTGGGAGGGGGGTGCTGTACGTCCCCTCTATTAGCGGTCCGGTGATCCTCCAGGTGCGCAAAGGGAACGGTAGCCAACCTGCTTACCGCTATACGGGGCTTCTGCAATTCGGCCCTGATGGACCGCAAGGCCTCCCTCTCGTGAAGCCTCCTTATGGAAGAGTCACCGCGATCGATCTGAACACCGGTGAGCATCTGTGGATGCGCCCCATAGGGGATGGGCCGACGAAACACACGGCCTTGCAACATCTCAACCTTCCCCAACTAGGTTGGCCCTACCGCAGCTTCGTTCTATTAACGAAATCATTACTGTTCGTCGCTCAGGAAGGGCCCGTGACTGGTTTGCGTGGCATCTCTCCGAGAGGAAATGCCATCGAGCTGGAAACGAAGATTTTGGACCCGGCACTACTTGCACTCGATCCAAGCGATGGTCACCTGATCGCAAAGATTCCGCTGGCCGCAAATGCGACGGGGGCGCCGCTTACATACATGGTCGGAGGCAAACAGTACATCGTGATACCAGTCGGCGGCGCATCGCAACCGGCAGAATTGATCGGGCTGAGCTTCCGTTAGATTAGATGTTTCGTGGTATTGCGCGTGCAAAATGCCGTGAGCGTAGCGGTCTTGCAACTTTGCCGAAAGGACACGAAAAAACACGAGGGGTGAGCCTGAAGCCTTTACTTCATGCTGTTGAAGAAGGCGATGTGTCCTTCGACAATTCTCCGCCGCTCGGGTTCGTTCACATCCAGGCTCCATTCGCCGCGTTCGAAGGTCCCGCCCAGGAGAATTCCGTCCTTGCGCGGAAACATGTACAGGTCGCTTCCCAGGGTGATGTAGTCGATCTCGGGTTGGGGCAACAGGATCGAGAGTTGCCCTTTGATCGGCACGAGCTCTTCGTCGCCAAACAACGCCCTGGCGCCCAAACCGGTGCAGTTGACTATGACTCGCTCATCAAGGGCGGCAAGCTCACGCTGATCGTCGAATGCCCGCACCACCAGCTTCCCGCCCGAGAGCAGGAAATCGCGCTGGACGGCGTTCAAGTAGATCGGAGGCTCGATCAGCATCGTGACGAAACGTTGCACGTAAGGCGCGGCGAAAGGATGCTCCTCCTGACGCAGATCTCTGGAAGCCGGAAAGAGATCCTGCAGGGGATTGGCGCTCTGCGCCGCCGGCCTTGGGTTCTCGCTGATCACGTAGTTCTCGATCCAGTGGACCCCGTAGTAGTCTCCCACCATGTCCTGGAAATAGCGATGTGAGAGTCGCGCCGCTCGCTGGAAGCGGCTTTCGAACTCGGGTGTACGCCGGTCCGCGGTCGGCGACACTGAATGGAGACCACTGGCCTCCGGCGATGTTGGACGTGGTTTCAGGTGGAATCTCCCGGGCATAGATTGTGACATTGAAGCCACGCCGCTGAAGCAATCGAGCCGACGCCAGACCGACGGCTCCACAGCCGATCACGGCATAGCGGCTTTCTCCCGTCTTCAGGGCTTCCTCGACAGCCAGGTGTGATGTTCCCCAGGAAAGAGTGATCCCCGCTCCGCCGTGGCCGTAATTGTGGACGATCGTTTTAGGGCCGAGCTTCTCGCTTCTTACGACAAACCCGGAGGGTCGGAAAGGGCGCAATCCGACGACGGTGCGAATGATCCGGTCCCACGAAGCCTGGACCCGCGCGAGCTTTCGGCCGGCTGGTTCTCCAGAAACGCTGATCCTGCCTGGGCTCCTGGTGGCGCACGCGAGCGCGGCACTAAACGCGGCGGCCGCGCCTGATTTCAAGAGACGCCGTCGATTCATCTGAAGCCGTCTCGACATCCGCCCATGGCCGAACAGGTTAAACGCGTCGCGCGCGAATATCCACGCGAAATTCGGGAACAGGCTCCGAATTGCGCGGTTGAGGGAGACCAATGAGTAGTGTTTTGCCACGCATTCGGAGCCTGGCCCCGAATTTCGCGGTTCCGCGCAAATACGAATACCTTGGGACTGGCCGGTCTGACTTAATTGCTTGTCAATCGCCGGGAGCGAAACTAGAATGACGCTCAATTTCCACAGACGCAAAGGAGCCTCCTATGCGATACACGTCTCGATGGACCCTTCTGACCGGCTTTTTCCTTCTCGCGGCGGAGACGCCGCTCTGGAGCCAGCGCGTGACCGGCACGATTTCCGGAAGAGTGACGGACAATTCGGGCGCCGTGCTGCCGCAGGCGACTGTCACCGTCCTCAACACGCTGACGCAGGAAGAACGCAAGACTGCCACCGACGAAGCCGGGAGCTACTCGGTTCCATCGCTCCCTCCGGGAACCTATACCGTGGCCGCGGAACTTACGGGCTTCAAGAAAGGGCTGCGGCAGAACGTCGTCCTGCAGGTAGCCGACGAAGCGCGCGTCGATGTTGCTCTCGAGGTCGGGGAGATCACGGAGACCGTGAGTGTAACGGAAGACGCCGCGCGGGTTCAGAGCGAGAGCGCCTCGGTCGGTCAGGTCATAGACCAGCGCAAGATCGTCGATCTGCCGCTGAACGGGCGAAACTTCGTCCAGCTGGCGGCTATTTCGGCAGGCGCTTCGCCTCTGGGGCGCAACTCGGGCGTCACCTCTTTCAACGGCCAGCGCGAGAACCAGTCGGTCAACATCTCCGGCCAGCGCGAGGTGTCGAATACGTTCGCGCTCGACGGGGTACACAACGGCGTAGGCTGGTTCGGTGAAGTCTCGATTCAGGTCTCGGTCGATGCCATTCAGGAGTTCAACGTCCAGCGGAACTTCTTCTCGGCCGAGTACGGGACACCCGCTTACGTCAATATCGCCAGCCGGAGCGGTACCAACGCAGTTTCACGGCACTGCCTTCCATTTCCTGCGCAACGACAACCTCGATGCGCGAAACTTCTTCGACCGGCGCAAGCCCGAGTTCAAGCTTAACCAGTTTGGCTACTCGCTGGGCGGGCCCATTATCCGGGAGAAGACCTGGTTCTTTAGCAACTACGAGGGACTCCGTTCGCGGCGCGGCATTTCCCAGATCCACACGATTCCGACCGACGACATCAAGAACGGCGATTTTTCCTATCTGCTGCCGGCCACCCAGATCGTGGACCCCGTCACAGGCGTTCCGTTCCCGGGGAACCTGATTCCGCAGAATCGCATGAGCCGGGTTGCGCGCAATCTTCTCCCCTATTATCCGGCACCGAATTTACCCGGGCGGCTTAACAACCTGAATGTGGCTCTGGCTCGCCCGGACGACTTCGATCAGATTACCGAGCGCGTCGACCATCACTTCAGCGACCGCGACCGGCTTTTCGGCCGCTATACCGGGCACGATTCGATCACCATTTCGCCCAATATCGGCATGGCCAGCCGGATCAGCCCGAAGGATGGCAAGAGCGCGACGATCCAGGAGACCCACGTCTTCTCGAACAACAAAGTGAACGAGTTGCGCCTCGGCTATAACTACTCGCTCCTGTTCGATCCGATACCGGAACCCACCGATGGGAAGGATCTCGGGGCCGAGGTCGGCCTGAAGAATATCGCACCTCCGGACCCAGGCGGCTTTGGGATTCCCTCAGCTGCAGGTCCGCGGCTTCAGCACCATCGGGCCCACCATTCCTCCGCTCCGGAACGACCAATCACAAGTTCCAGGTGCAGGACACCTTGAACTGGAATCGAGGCCGTCACCAGATGTTCATGGGGGGAGATATCATGCGCTGGCACTACCACCATTTCAACCAGTTCGGCGAGCGCAGCAGCCTGGTTTTCAATCGGGCCTTCAGCGGCAATGACTTTGCGGACTTCCTGCTGGGCTCGCCTGGCCAGACGTCGCAGATGATCGGGTCCAACGACGGAAACATGCGCAGCACCTACTGGAGTTTTTTCTTTCAGGACAACATCAAGGTCACGCCCCGGTTCACCTTGAATCTGGGGCTGCGCTATGAGTATCGCCAGCCCTTCGTCGAGATCAACGACAAGCTGGGCATCCTGGACTACACGGTCCCCGGAGCGGTGCTGCGCACGCCCGTGAACCAGTTTCCGTTTTCGGATCCGCGGTTTGTCACCGGCGGAATCCCGCGCGGCATCTACGAGCCGGACCGCAACAACTGGGCGCCGCGCTTTGGCTTTGCCTACTCGCCGACGAGCTCGCAGACGACGGTGATTCGCGGCGGGATTGGGGTCTACTACGACCTCACCGCGCTAAATGAATTCTCGTTCGTCACCAGCTCGCTGCCGCACTACTTCCTGGACACGCGCGTTTATCTGGCCCCAGCGGTGTTTGTGGATGACCTCTTTCCGCCGTTTGACCCGAACGCGATTCCCGTGACCTTCTCGTTTTTCAATTCCGACTTCGTCGACCGGACGCCGTACGCCATGCAATGGAACTTGAACATCCAGCAAAAGCTGTCCCCCACCCTGCTGTTCGAGGTTGGATACTTCGGCTCGGGTGGGCGCAAGCAGTCTCAGCGCTACGACATCAACGCGCCCGAACCGGTCCGCGACGCCAACGACCTGCGCACGCTTCAGGAGCGCCGGCCCTTCCCCGGATGGGGACAGATCCTGACCACCTCGCTCTCGGCCTCGTCTTCCTATCACGCGATGCAGGCACGGCTGGAAAAGAGCTTTTCGCAAGGACTGAGCTTTCTGGGCGTGTACACGTTCGGTAAATCACTCGACCATGATCCTTCGGGCTCCTTCGGCACCACCAATCAAAACCCCAGTAACCGCCAGGCGGACTGGGCCCGCTCCACCTACGACGTCCGGCATCGCCTCGTGGTTTCCTACAACTACGATCTGCCGGTGGGGCGTCACGGGAAATTCCTGTCAGGAGTGACCGGACTTGCGGATAAGCTGCTCACGGGCTGGCAGATGAACGGAATCTCGGTCTTTTCCGGCGGGGTGGCGTATGACGTCACTGCCATCTAACGGCGTCGGAGGCTTCAGCATGTTCCGGGCAGACCGGACCTGCGATGGGAATCTTCCCTCCAGCGAGCGAACGCCGCAGCGCTGGTTTGACACGAGCTGCTTCTCTCAGCCGATCGGCCCGGACGGACGCGTCGGCACCCGCTACGGCAACGCCGGGCGCAGCGTTATCGAGGCCGACGGAACCCACAACTGGGACTTTTCGATCTTCAAAAACACCTACATCAAGGAGAACCTGAACCTGCAGTTCCGCGCGGAGTTCTTCAACCTGTTCAACCACACCCAGTTTGGCGCTCCCACGACGAGCGTGGCGTCACCTGTAAACGGGCAGGTACTGAGCGCGGCCCGCAGTCGAGAAGTTCAGTTCGGCTTCAAGGTGGTTTTTTGATTCAGGTCAGAAGCTTGGTGACTACCGTGCCGGCCACATCGGTGAGGCGGAATTCGCGGCCCTGGTGGCGGAAAGTCAGAGCTTCGTGATTCAAGCCCAGGCAGTGGAGAATCGTCGCGTGGAGGTCGTGGATGTGTACCTTGTCCTCCAGGATGTTGAGCCCGAACTCGTCGGTTTTGCCGACCACCTGACCGCCTTTGATGCCTCCCCCGGCCATCCAGAGGCTGAAGGCATCGGGATGGTGATCGCGTCCCTCGGCGTCTTTGACCGGACTGCGGCTCTCGACCATCGGAGTGCGCCCGAACTCGCCTCCCCAGACGACTAATGTTGAGTCGAGCAGACTGCGCTGCTTGAGGTCTTTCAGAAGCGCGGCCGTGGACTGGTCGACGATGTCACAGTTTCGCTTCAGGTTCTTGATCAGATCCGAGTGCTGGTCCCAGCCTGCGTGAACCAGCAAGACGAATCTTACGCCGCGCTCGACCATCCTTCGTGCCAGCAGACAGTTGGTTCCGAACGGCTTCTTGAGCTTGTCGTTGACTCCGTACATCTCGAGCGTCGTTTCGCTCTCTTTCGAGAAGTCGAGCAACTCCGGAGCCGAGTCCTGCATGCGGAAGGCGAGCTCGTAACTGGCAATGCGCGAGGCGATCTCCATATCGCCTGTCTTTGCGGAGGCCGCCTGGTTCAGGTCGCGGATGACATCCAGCCTGGCTCGCTGGATTTCCCGCGTGACACCGGGCGGATTGGACAGGTACAACACCGGATCGCCCTCGCTCCGGAAAGTCACACCCTGATAGCTGGAAGGAAGAAACCCGCTCGACCAGTTTGCACTCCCTGCGTCGGCGCCTCCCCCGGAGCTGAGCACCACGAAGCCCGGCAGGTTTTGTGATTCGCTTCCCAGCCCATACGTGATCCAGGCGCCCATCGAGGGCCGGCCCACAAGAGGAGTTCCGCAACTCAGCATCAGCTGGCCGGGGTGATGATTGAACTGATCGGTATACATCGAGCGGATCATGCAGATGTCGTCTGCGCACGTCGCGATGTGGGGCATCCAATCCGAGAACTCAATCCCGCTTTTCCCTGAGGGTGTAAAGATGCGCGGGCTGGCCCAGACTTTGGCGGAAGGCTTTATGAAGGCCAGCTTCAGGTTCTTGGTCAATGAAGCGGGAAGCGGCTGGCCATCCCATTTTTTCATTTCCGGCTTGGGGTCGAACAGATCGAGGTGGCTGGGCGCTCCGGACATGAGCATGAAGATCACACTCCGGGCCTTCGGGGCGAAGTGGGAGGCCCTGGGCGCGAGCGGATTGGTTGCGGGGAGATTCTGCTCGGCTCGGCCTTCGCGCGCCAGCAGGTTCCAGAGGGCGATGGCTCCCACGCCGCCCGCGCATTCGCTGAAAAAGCTGCGGCGAGACTGAATGCGAACAAAATCCCGGAAGTCCACGATCAACCTCTTGTGATGAAGTCGTCCAGGTTCAGCAATACGCTGGCTACGAGTGTCCAGACCGCCGCCTCTTCGGTTTCAATTCCCTCGAGGCTCCTGGCCGGGAAGAGGGCCTCTTTCGCGTTTGTATCCAGCATCTCTTTCTGCTGCCGGTAATACTTTTCGAGTCGCTCTTTCTCGTCCGGAGTTGGAATGCGTGCCAGACAGAGCTGAAATGCGTAGTCGATGCGGCTGCTGAGGTTTGCTGGCGCCTCTCGGAGCACTCGGGCAGCCAGACCCTGGGCTGCCTCGAAAAAGACCGGATCATTCAGGAGATTCAATGCCTGCAACGGCGTGGTGGAGCGCTCGCGCCGGCTGCAAGGCAAGCAGCGAATCGGGAGCGTCGAAAGTCATCAGCTGCGGATAGGGAATCGTCCGCTGAAAGAGAATGTAGAGTCCGCGACGGTAGCGGTCGGCTCCCGAACTCTCTTTCCAGCGCGTCCCGAAGTTATAGGTGATGGCGAGCTGCACCAGGCCATCCGGCATCGGCGGCCGCACACTCTTCCCCCCGATGGCCGGGTTCAGCAGGTCGCTGACCGAGAGCGCCGCGTCGCGAATCAGTTCAGCCGGGAGACGCAGGCGCGACTGCCGCGCCAGCAATCGGTTGTAAGGGTCGCGGGTTTCGACATCCTTGCGCGCCTGAGACGACTGGCGGTAGGTGGCCGAGGTCACGATCAGCCGGCACATCTTCTTGAGGTTCCAGCCGGTCTCGATGAACTGCGTAGCCAGCCAATCGAGCAGTTGGGGATGCGTCGCCCGCTCGCCCCGCGAGCCAAAGTCCTGCGAGCTTTCAACCAGCCCGCGGCCAAACAGCTCCTGCCACGTGCGATTGACGGTCACGCGCGCCGTAAGTGGGTTCTCCCGCGACACGAGCCAACGGGCCAGGCGGAGCCGGGGCGGCTCGGAGCTCTTCGGCAGCGGAGGAAGAATCGCAGGCGTATTGGGCTGGACCTCGACGCCGGGCTGTCGATAATCGCCCCGGATAAGAATGCGCGTGCTGGGGGGCTCAGGATTCTCGGCGATCGTCGGCGCTTCGGTCAGCGCCGGATACTCCTGGGCCAGATCGCTCAGCTTCTGGCGCAACTCGACGAACTTCAACTCGTCGTATCTCTCTTTCGGTACGACTATACGGTACCACTCCAGAAAGTGATCGGTGATGAGATCCTGCTGCTTCTGTGTTCGCCGGTGGGGCTCGAGCATCACGAACACTTCCGCGCCGTAGCCCAGCCTCTGGAACGCATTCCAGGCCACATCGTAGGGAACATCAATGCCCGGATGGGAGGCGGCCTGGCGTATCTTTTCTTCCCAGTCGGGTTGTAGTTCCGGCACCTTGTACTCGGCCAGGAGGGCCTTGCGTTTCCGATCGTACTCTGGCTTCCCCCGCAAAAAAGGACCGAGCTCTCCTGCCAGAGGCGCGTCGATCTCAGTGTCCATCGCGGTATTGAAAAAGGCCGATAGCTGGTAAAAATCTTTCTGACTGATCGGATCGTACTTGTGGTCGTGGCATCGGGCGCAACCGATCGTGAGACCCAGCCAGACCGTCCCTATTGTGCTGGTTCGATCTACGACCGCCTCCATGCGGAACTCTTCCCGATCCACACCCCCTTCGCGGTTGGTCAGAGAATTGCGCTGAAAACCGGTTGCGACTTTCTGTTCGACTGTGGCATTCGGCAGGAGATCACCGGCAATCTGTTCTATGGTGAACCGGTCGAAAGGCAGGTTGCGGTTGAGCGCATCGATGACCCAGTGACGGTAACGCCAGGCGTTAGGCCGCACCTTATCGATGTAATAGCCGTCACTGTCGGCATAGCGAGCCAGGTCGAGCCATTGCCGGGCCCACTTCTCGCCATAATGGGGCGAATCGAGCAAGCGGTCCACCAGCCGTTCGTAGGCATCGGGACGCTGGTCGGCCAGGAAATCGGCGACTTCCGTTGGGGTCGGGGGCAAACCGATCAAATCGAGACTGACTCTCCGGATGAGTGCCGCTCGATCGGCTTCAGCGGAGGGAGAAATTTTCTCCGCTTCCAGGCGGGCAAGCACAAACGAATCGATTGGATTGCGGATCCAGGCCTGGTTGCGAGTCTCCGGCGGGGTCGGCTGCGCGGGCGGAATGAACGCCCAGTGCTGCTTCCTGGACGTGCCGCCGTCGGTCGAGGACAAGGTCAGCTCGTCCGGCCACTCGGCTCCCTGATCGATCCAGGCGCGTAACAGGCCGACCTGCTCGATCGAAAGGCGGTCTCCCTGCAAGGGCATGACCTTCCCCTCCTCGAGGCCGGCAACCAGGTGGATCAACCTGCTCACGGCGCTCTGGCCCGGTTTGATAACGGCACCGGAGTAGCCGCCCGCCAGCGCTGATTGGCGGCTATCGAGACGGAGACCGCTGGCAGCCACAACCGAGCCGTGGCACGCAATGCAGCTCTTTTTCAGGATTGGCTCAATGTCCCTGTGGAAGTCGACTCGCTGGGTGGCGGGAGGAGGAAGTTCCTTTTTGGGCAGTTCCTGAGCCTGAAGGGACAACACCATGACAGCGGCACAGAGCAGCAGGCACGTATCCTTTCTAGGCATTTCCATCATTGCAGTAGCAAGTATCGAATATAGCCGAGAACTCTTTCAATGGTAATGGCCCGA